>CAVBEI010000006.1:0-85389 GCA_963594555.1 Lachnospiraceae bacterium
GCCATCCCAATCGATGATGAGATCTCTAGTTCCATCAACATTATCTATACGAGTGATGCAGGTGAAATAGGTCTTTGCATTGTCACCCTCACCTACCGTATCCAGACAGCTACTGGTCAGTTTCTTGTATTTCTTTTTGTTGTAGTCAATAGTTCCATCACTGGTCTGCAGATAATAAACTGCATTTTCCTCTTTTGTAGAGTCTACCTCGAACTGCCACGGAACGTAGTGACCGCTCTGCATTGTCTCATTACCAGAAAATCCGGTAAAGCCAGATATGTAGTCTGCATGGTCGTTTTTGCCGAATGTAATAGTGTTATTGTCTTGTATATTAAATGTAAAACCACCGAAGGCATCTATGCTCGGTGCGCCTTCAAGTCCACCTTCTTGATTACCTTGCTTTTTATAAACGGCGCCATATACTTCATTGGTCATCTGCTTTATAAAGGATTCGGTCTGTTCCTGTCTACCTTCGCTCTCAGACTGTCCTTCCCCCGCATATACTGTCTCCGGGGCGAGCAGGCCACCAGGTACGCTCATGGATGAGGCTGCGGTCGCAACGGCGAGCCCCAGCGATAGGGATTTTGCCAATAGTTCGTTTCGTTTCATGCTTAAAAACCTCCCTTTTTATAAGTAGTATTATTGTACGCCCCCCCCCGAAAATATGTCAAGCATTAGATGGGGCCTGAGCTAGACACGATTTTTTAGCCTTGAATACGTATCAAATAGAATACCTGCCAAGGACGGGCTGATGGTAAAAAGCAGGAGAGCGACCTGTAGCAGGAGGCCCTTTTTTTCTGCCCGGGTGCGTTTGCTTCGGATGAAGCGCACGGCTTCGTTCCATTCGTCTGTGTGCTGACGCTTTCCGACGTGGGTGATCTTGCCGAGCAGATAGAAGCCAAACTCTAGGGAGAGGTCAGCTGAAGCAGGAGCAAGCGCAGGATAATGCTTCTCATAAAAGCTGTCGCAGTAATCTCTCGCCCGGATGCCATCCATATGATTTTCCAGCTTCATAGAAAAGGTGATGGAGGCATCCCGCAGGATATAATAATAGAGCGGCTCCTCGATCGATACGAAGGTGTCCGCCCGTTCTAGTAGCTGTGGCGTGACATAGATGTCCTCGTAGCAGCCGTGTGGGAATACGACTCCCTCAAATATATCTCTGCGGTATAGTCTCGCCCATAAAAAGCTTCGGTTTTTCGCCTCATGGAGCTGATAGGCATGGATCGCCGCCTGCTCCTGTGAGATAAAGGCAGGCGTAAGCAGTGGCTTCTCCTCTGATATCTCTCCATTCGTGCACAGATAGTAGCCGGCGCTAACCAACGCTGCGCCGGTCGAGTGCGCCGCACTCCAAAGTTTATCTATAGCATCCTCAGTCAGTGCATCATCGCTGTCTAAAAAGGTCACATATTCGCCACGCGCCTCTGCTAAAAGCGTCATTCGTCCTGCAGCTACGCCGTCTCCCTCATTTTTAATGAGTCGAAGTCGCTTATCCTTTTGCTGCAGCCTATTTATGAGCGCTGTAGAGCCATCGGTCGAGCCACCATCACACAGGAGAAGCTCCAGATTCTCGTAGGACTGACTCTGGCATGATGCGATGGCACGCTCTAGTGTATCCTCTGAATTTTTGAAGGGAATCAAAATACTGATCAACGGCGCTGTCATTGTAATATCACCTTTTTATCCTTAATCGTATAAACCTTGTCACAGATGTCCATCACCGCCGGTCGATGCGTCGTCACGATGCATGTACGGGGTGTCTTGTCATTTCCGATATTTTGCAGCAAGCGCCGCTCGGTGTCCATGTCGAGAGCAGAGGTCGCCTCGTCTAACAGTAAAATCGGCGATTTTCGAAGAAGCGCGCGGGCGATGGAGAGGCGCTGTGCCTGACCCTCGGAAAAGCCGCCGCCACGCTCCTGAATCTGGGTGTATATGCCCTCCGGCAGCTTCTCGACAAACTCCCAGGCGCAGGCACATTTTAACGCCTCGACTATCTCCTCGTCTGTGGCATCCTCCTTGACATTTAACATATTTTCCTTGATCGTACCGGAAAACATCGTATTGCCCTGCGGCACATAGGCAAAGAGTCTCCTGCCTGCCGCGGTCAGCTCTAATGTACCGGTAGTATCTCCCGGCATGGCGCCCTCGGCACACAGATAGCCCCGTCCGCCCTGTCCGCGGATGAGGGCTAGGAGCACACGAAGCATCGTCGTCTTTCCCTCGCCGGAGGGGCCGATGAGTGCCACCACCTCGTGCGGTCTCGCATCAAAGCTGACATGCTCAAATACCTCGGTACCGGTTCTGTAACGATACGAGAGATCCCTGATGCTAACTCCGATGCCGCTTTGTCTATTCTTTTCATAAAAGTCCTCTACCTCGGGAGCTAGCGAATAATCCTCCTTCGGGAGAGATAGCATACGCATCACCCGATGCGTAGCATTTATGAGGCTGATGGCATTTGGTGCGAGAGAGAGCAGGCTCTGGCTGCTGCCGGATAAGGTCGTGGATAGTGCTAAAAACATGGTCATCGTACCGTAGGAGATCTGTCCGCTCCACACCTTGTAGATACCCCAGCCATAGGTGGAATAGGTGACAAGCAGCGTCGTGAGTGTCACCATCACAGAATTGATGGTCGATACCTTCTGGTAACGCATCCGAATAGCTGTATTCTCCTGCTGGAGAGAGCGCAGACGCTTCGAATAGAGCGGCAGCATATTGAGTGCCTTTAGGTTCTGTGTATTGGAAAAGGACTCCGTCGTAAAGGCGCTCATACGTGCACTCGTCGCCATGCTGCCCATATTTACACGCCTCATGCGCCGCATATTTGTTTTTTGGGTGAAAAGTGCGATGGGAACTGAGACAATGGCAATGACCGCAAAGGAGGGGTCATATTTGCACACCATAAACAGCGCCGAGCCGAATTTAAAGGTATAGATGATGAGATTTGGGATGAAATTGAGCAGTCCCTGAGAGATGATCGATACATCGCCGCTCCATCTCGCCTGCAGCTCGCCAGAATGAAAGCGTGTCAGCGATTCCCAGTCTGTCGTCATGATCTCGTCGTAGACATCCGCCTTGAGGGAATTGTCCACCGCCAGGTTGATCCTTGTGGAAACGTAGAGAGAGCTCTGGCTGATGACGACACCTATTAGCTGTGCCCCGATTATGGTGGCAAAGGTCTTTAACAGCTCGCCTGTCTGATGTCCTGTGATGATATCGACCAGGTCGCGGGATACCAGACTAGAAAACAGGCCGACGAGAGTCGAGGACATGCCAAGCAACGTATATAAGGCTATGGCAAACACGTGTCGTCTGCCATAGCCGTAGATCCATGCGATTTCTTTTTTAAGTTCTGTTAATCTGCCATTTTTAATGGCGGTAAAATAGCCGCGTAGTTTTGCTGACATTTTAGCCACAGGTTATGGTAGCAGTAAACTCAGGTGCCGCCTGATGCATATTCGTCCCTGACGGATAATACGAGCCGATGCCACCCTCATACTGAGATTCGGTAAAACGGATATCCGGGATCATAAAACTGAAGCTCTCGCCCTTATTATAATGTCCGCTCCGATAGATGTCGATCTCATTACCGTTTCTAGTCCAGCTCGTGCAATTATTCACGCCCTGATCCGTGGAAACGATATTGCCCTTTCCGTTAAATGTAAGGTGAATGTGAATATTCTCTCCTGCACTTCCTCCTGTTTCACGGGCTATAATCTGTACCTCGGAATGGGAACCGGAATTGTGTCCTTCCCATTTGACCTCTACGTTCCAGCCAGCGTCGCCACCAGAGCCACTTTGTGCAAAAACACTCTCCAGATTATCCTCATGCTCATCTCCGCTCGGTGCATCCGAATCATGACCGGAGCCATGAGCGGAGCCATGGCCAGCCCCCAGTCCGCCTCTGACATTTGTCGTATCCATCGTATTCATCGTATCATCAGTTACATCATCTGCAACCTGCTGCACATCATCTGCTGTGGCAGAAGGATCTGATGTATTAGAAGCATCTGACGTATCAGAGAAATCTGCAGGATCCTGTCCGTCATTTCCGATTGTAGAAGTATCTCCCGTCGTCTCAGTAGTCGTATCCGTACCGAAACCTGTGTTATCTGTTCCGGTATTCACAGAACCATCGGGAAAAAGTATATCTGCCATATCGCACCCCCTATTTATTATCTTTATAAGCGTTTAGTCCTCTTTAACATACCATCTTTTTTTGCATCCGTCAACTTTTCCAGAGGTGCAGAGTGCGAATCATCCGCCCTCTATCTCCTGCCACCTGCAGTATCCGCCTCGCCGAGGTTCCCCGAATCGTTTTATTATTCCTCAGGAAATTCAGTAGCGTCAGCATCCACAGCAGGGGCCAGAGCAGATAAATCCCTGCATACCGCCTGTAATTGATCTTCATCTGATGATGAAATTCCAGAAAATACCCCCGTATAGAGGTGTCTGTCACGGCAGATATTCTGGCGTGATCTGAGACGCCGAAGCTCTCTGATAATAAAACATCCTGCAAAAAGGGCTCCGGCTCCGTTTTTGCGCCGGTATGTAAGGCTGCGCCCCTCTCAGACTCAAGGCCCAGATACTTTTCGCAGGTGCGTACGACGATATCCGCAAAGCCTGCTGTCTTTGACGCACGCACAAAGGAGAGAAAACGCTCCCAGGCATCCTCCGATACGCCGTGATTACATACAAGCGTAAAATCCACCAGAAATTTGACACCCATGCCGGCAGTCAGGAAATGCTCGAGCATATGCAGATACATGCTCGTTAGCGTGGCATATTCCGAGAGCTGATACTCACCTGTTCGTTTTGCCCGCTCCAGCTCCTCTGCTAACAGCCTCTCTGCCATCCGATTTAGCTCTTCATTTGCAAAGGGCGCCGTAAAATCGGTATGCAGCTCCACCTTGATGCCTTGGATGGAGAGGACGATGTGATGTGCCCAGTATTGCTTTTCTTTTTTCTCAAAGCCCAGTCCACATAAAAGCTCCACCGCCGCCTCCATATCCTCCCGCCTAAGCAGCAGATCCACATCGCTAAAGCAGCGATGCGACGGCTTCGGATAGTAGGCAGATAGCTCCGGCCCCTTGTAACGCAGGCAGCAGATTCCCTCCTCCCGCAGTATGTCCTGTATTTTGTAGCTTAGTCTGGTCAGGCGTGCGTTGTTTTTCTCGGTCGTTTTCGTGAGATTCTCCCAGGCGCCTTCAGGCTGTTCAAAAGCATCTGCTACCACCGCTGTCAGCGAACAGGAGATGCTATCGGATAGCAGCTCCTTATCCCCTAGATTGTCGAGGACTTCTGTACTCTTTTTTGATAGGATCGACAATCGCAGCATGGAAAGAAAGAGGAGCTGTCTGGAGGAAATCTCTGCATCGGCCGATTTTTTCCTATGTAACAGCTCACAGGCCTTTCTTTTCAGCAGCATAAATTCCGGTGTCCGTGAATAGAGGAGCAGATATGCCGAATTGATCACCAGAATGCATACCAAAAGTCGCAGCAAGATCCCTGCCATGCCGGATGAACGCAGCTGTCCGCATAGCGCATCCACAAGCACCCACAGGCCTGATGTCATGAGCGCATAGATGCAATAGCGCAGAAAATAAAAACGCACTTTACTATGTAGCTCATATTTATAAAATACGAGCGGCTCGATCCACAGCGAGGTCGTAACCGTGCTCACAAGCGTTCCGATAAATATGCCGAGCGCGCCAAGGCGCATGCCAAGAACGATAGATACGACTAGATTGATCAGCGCCTCCGGTATCGCCTTGTACTTATCATAGGTGAAGATTCCACAGGAATCCCGAAATACCAGCGTCGCCTGACGCATGCCACGGACATAAAAATTGATGCACAGCAGCAGCGTGACACTCATCGGGAATACATAATTCTCGCCAAAGGAGAGCGCGACAAAGGGATTTAGCAGCTCGTAGAGCGTGATGGCACAAAAGCCAAACACCCATTGACCTAAAAAGAAGCTCGCCTCAAAAATACGCTTCATTCTCGCCCGATTCTTCTCGGTTCCCAGATTGCCTACACTGGCGGCGATACCTGTGAAGATCTGCCCGGTCAGCTGGTCGATGGAGCCTATGATGAGCCAGTAATTAGAATACCTGCCTGCCGCCACTATGCCTACCAGACTCGAAAGCAGGATATTGTCGGTATTGTTGATGAGCACATTTCCGATCTTATGGAGCATCATGGCGCGGATATTCTTAAAAATATCCTGCCGCTGTTTTCGCGGCAGCGGCTGCGCCTTTTCCCGCAAAAAAGGATAGAGCTTATCGGCACGTCCTGAAATCAGCAGGCTGCTTAGGATAGTGGATAGGAGCCATACAAGCAGGTACAGATAAAAGCTTCCTGTCAAAAACAGCACCAGCATCTGCAGGACGCTTTGGATAATCCAGGAGCCGGTCTGCAGCAGTGTGGATAGATATCCCAGCTGGTGAGCGTCTATCAGCGTCTTTTTATAAATCAGCAGATAGGAGGCACACGTATTGATCAGATACAGCAGATAGATCGCCGTGAGATGCTCGACCTCGTAGTTATCCTTGATTATCACATCCATAAATGGAATCACGAGAAGCCCCAGAGCAAATATCACACATGCCACCAGCTGATAAAATTTGCGAAAGAGCGCCATCAGTGATTTTTGCTGCTCTGTGTCTCCTGCCGCGATGGGCGCATAGAGTGCAAAGGAGATCGCCGTGGAGATGCCCAGCTCGGAGAAGCTGAGCACATTCAAAATATCCGTAAAGAGGCCATTTACTCCGACATAGTCTGCGCTCAGCGTATGCGTGAACACAACCCGGTTAAAAAAGCCCATCAAAAGAGCAGCCACCCTGCCGACCATGGCGACTGTCACATTGGTTGCCGAATATTCTGTTCTCGATTTTTCCTTAGCCATGGATCGTTCCTATATATAAGCCCTGCTTTTTTTCCTGCTTTTGGTTTTCATTTGCAAAGGTGATGGAATGTCCGTTGCACTTCATAGCCATCTCTAAATAGATATCGCCTACGAGCCTGCATGTCACGAAGCGAAAGCTTCTCTTTTCTCCGGCTCCCACCTGTGTCAGCACTAGTGCGTGGCTGATGTCTATGCTGCAGTCGCGTCCTGTCTCATCTATTCCGTGCATCCAGGCAGCCGTCTCAAAAAATGCCCGTGCAAAGCCGACATTTTCGATGGTAAGCTCCCATTTTAATGTATCCTGATCATTCTCCAGCACACTACAGCTCACTTCACGCAGCACCGGTCGATACCCCAAATGACGCTCTATGTAGTCATAGCCGTTCATTCCAAAAAATACATCCCTGCCCTTCCAGGTCTGCTCCTTTAGTCTGTCTATGAAGCGGTTGTCGTAGACACGGTTTAGATAGGTCAGATGCAGCCTTGAAAAATAATCCGCCACACCCTTTAGGGAGGTGCGAACCTTTTCTAGGCTATCCTTTTCATCACTCCATAGCGCCTCTCCGCCGTAGGGCGCATGATCGTTTATGCCTGCCATGTAGCTGCGCTCCTCATCTGGCAGCCAGGCCTGTTCTCTGCGAACAGATGTCTTTGCGGCAGTTCCAAAGGTGCCAAGATGCGTCGGAGAAGCTAATATAGCATCATCAAAGATGCCTACCTGTCGCTGTGTCAGATCTCTTCCTTCCGGGAAAAGCACCCTAACATAGGACGGACGGCGAACCGCCAGATACATCAGTGAGCCCAGACTGGATAAAAAGGTCTCGGATAGCTTGCGAAGTCTCGCCGGACTAAGGAATTTTGAGGCATGCATCTCACCCCAGTTGCCGATCAAAAGTCCCTGATAGATAAAGATAATATCTGCATATTCGCGAATCACAGGTGCGAGAGAGTCCATATGGTCCATCACGAGGCTCTCCTCCATCGGCTCATTTTCCGCACAGTTTCCCTCGATATCATAGGCGATGCGCAGCACGACATCGAGACGATATTCCCTGAAAAAATCTAAAATCCGCCGCAGATCCGTAAAGGCTAGCTCGTCTAGCTCTCTGTCCTTATAGGAGGCGATGCTTATGAGCACGAGTGCTATCGTATCGGTGGAATTGAGCGTATATTCCTTATCTGTCATGGAGACACCGCTTCCGAGTGAAAAGGTATGCAGCTGATAAAAGCCGCGCTCCGGGTTTTGAAGATAATCCGATATCTCCTTTAATCTTGCGCTTTTAAATCTGACCTTTTTCTTCATTGGTAAATGCATCGAGGGCTCCTTTGTCTACCTTGAACAGCTTGATCCGTATCCAGACCGCTATGATGGAAAACATCATGCGAAACATATATAGCATCGGCTTTAGTATGCCGGAATGCATGCTCTCTCCGTCTGTGCGTGCATACATGACTGCCGGAATCTCCCTTACACTGTAGCCTAGCATCAGCATCTGCATGAGCATATTGGCATCGGGATATTTATCGTCAAAATGAGAAAAGCCGGCATAGTATACAAAGGTGCGCCTGCTCAGTCCCTGCAGGCCGCTGGTGGGATCCATCACACGCCTTCCGGTGCCGAATTTGATCAGGGCGCGGAATAAGACAAAGGCGATTTTTTTGGTGATAGGTACAGGAAAGGAGATCGCCCCCTCTACGAACCTAGAGCCTATGACGATGTCCGGCGTGACGCCATCCTCCTGTGGTGTCTTTAGCGCTTCGTAGAGCCGCAGCACATTAGATACATCATGCTGTCCGTCCGAATCCATCTGAATGACGTAGCGATAGCCCCTGCGCTCGGCGTATTTATAGCCTACCTGAAGGCCTGAGCCATAGCCTAAATTAAACACATGGGTGACCACTTTTGCACCATGTGCTCGTGCGATGGCTCTGGTGGCATCCCTTGAGGCATCATCCATGACCAGCACATCACAGACGGCTGCGATCTCCGGAGCATTTAGCGCCTCTAATAGCTTTCCGATCTGTTTTTCTTCATTATAGGCAGGAATGATGATTAGCACTTCTTTTTGTCTGTTCATACAAGCTCCTCTAACTTTGGGATATCATTATCTGCATATTCCAACAGCATACTGCTCTTTGCCTCTCGTCCGAGCCGTGCGGATAGCTTTTCATCCTCAAGCAGAGTTTGCAATGCCTCTGCGATCGCCTCCGCAGAAAAATCTACGAGCAGACCGGAGGTCATATGAATGAGCTGCTCTCTGTTTCCCGGCGTATCTGTCACTACGATGGGCTTTCCTAGTGTTCTCGCCTCTCCGATGGCGATGCTCTTTCCCTCGAAGCGGGAGCAATGTGCATAGATATCGCACTGCCTCATGTAGGGATATGGATTTGATACGTTGCCAAGCAGTATAAAATCCTCTGTCAAACCGCGTTTTTCAATCTCGTGCTCTAGCATAGCTCGTTCGTCGCCTTCGCCTAAGACATACCAGCGCACAGAAAGATTAGTTTTTCTCTTTAGCAGCTCCATCGCCTCGATGGATACCTCAAAGGCTTTTTGGCGATTTAATCTGCCGACGGATAGTATTCTTTTTCCGGTAAAGCCATCTAAAAAGCCCTCTCCTGCCAGCGATTTTTCTTCGATTCCCTGCAGATCCAATATATTACGGAAAACCTCGGTTTTATCCGCATATTCAGGATAAACGTCGCAAAAGGTCCTTCGCACTTCCTCTGATACTGCAAAGATACGATCAAAGTGCGCGTAGCAGTCGCCGTCGAGCTCTCTCGTATAGCCGGCCTCTCTGATGTCTACATGGATAAAGGCAGCCTTTTTCTTTGCCCGTATGCGCTCGCTCACATAATAGGCCGCACCGCCCTCGATATAGGAGACGGCCAGATCGTATTCCTGATCTGGCTTCATGCCGGATACAGCCAGCGTGCGCCATAAGAGCTTATCCTTTTTCAGACTTTTCCTTTTAAGCATCTGCCAGCCATTTTTCAGAATATAGGGAAATGTGCGAAGCAGTGCAGCGCGATAAAATAAGGCCCGCAGCACATACCCTCGCAGGTGCTTTTCCCCTTCCCTGCCATGGATCGGAGTCGGATCAAACTGTCTGTTTAACAGCTGCACTCTCTCAGGAAGCTCACCTATTAGCTCGCCTTGTCCCAGCAGTACGTAGAGGTCTATCTCCCATTCAGCAGGAAGAGCGCGCAGCAGATCGAGAAGTGCCCGCTCCGCCCCGGCTCTGCCTAGTGTATTGATGACAAATAAAATCCTCTTTTTATCCACAGCTCTGCTCCTATCACTCGGTTTTATCCACAGCAGACAGCTCATCAATACGCGCTGTCAGCCGTTCAGTTTGCTCGTTTAACAGAGATACCTGTATAGCCAGTTCCTGGTTTTTTCTGGTGAGCTCAGAGATCTTCACACTCGCGAAATACGCTGCATACACCATCGTAAAGAAGATGAGCAAAATCAAAAACAAACCGGCCTTACTGACGTAGGAGGACCACTGTGTCGGATTTAGGACGATTCCCGCCACGATGATCGCTACGCTGACTACGCCCCACGCCAGACAAAACGACTCATGCATCACTCGCTTTGCAAGGCTGGAGATCGCGATGATCAGCAAAAAAATTCCGGTTACGATAATGATGATTTTTAATATAGCAGCTGCATCCATGCCTAAATTCCCCTCTCATAGACTTTGTTGGAGGGCTTTTTGCCATGCCCCCGCTTTACGATATTTCCGTTGCAGAAGATATGCACATCCAAGGTTTTTTCGATATGCCGCAGGCGAAAATATCCGGCGATAAAGGCCATGAGTGCACCAAATACGAGTCCCACTCCGTACCAGACTATGGTCAGATGGGTGGCAAGAAGTGCTCCGGTAAATGTTCCGAGTAAAAAGATGAAGGCCAGGTTGCGTGCTCCGGACAGATCGTTGTAGTAGTACAAAAACAGCATCAGGGCATACATGAGAAACATGATGTAGTAGCCTGCAGACAGGCACGGGTAGATCTTCATGGTCTGTCCGCCAAAGCCAAAGCGCGGAAGCAGTATCTCACAGGCGAAAAAGACGACTGTGCTGACGATAAACTGGATACGTGTCAGGTTCATGATCTCATCGATGAGACATTTGAACATTCTTTTTTTGGCTGTCTGGATGTCGATTCGTCTGCCGCCGATGACGGATTCCGAATATACCTTGTATTTTTCATGGAAATTCATCTCCACGCGGGCGATGAAGATCACGCTGGAGCTGATATTGGTAAACATCGCCAGACAGCTGGCCATATCATAGGGCTGGACACAGACAAAGCTTTTGACCACGACCATGTGCAGATCAGTCGTCCAAAAGACAAAGTTGTGCACATACAAGCCGAGGGTATAACAAAAGTTTGTGATGACCAGCGGGAAGTATTTCTTAAAATACGAGAACACGCCCAGATAATTTCCGGAATTTCCCTTGAAATACCGCCGAAACTGTGCGTATTCGAGGATGGCGATGAGCATCATGCCTACATCGAGGGAATAGAGCATCGCCCGTCCGCAGTCGAGCCCGCATAAAAAGTACAGCACGAGCGAGAGCAGAAAGGTCACTAGCATTCCATAGATATAAAAACGCGAGATTTTATTATAATCCTTACAAATGGACAGATAATTCTGGATATAGAAGGTGATCGACAGGCTTATGTAGCCTACGAAGCCGGCGAATACATACCAGATGTCCACTCCGCCCACGCTCCATTCATGGTAGCAAAAGATGATACCGGGGATCGCCGATATGACCACGTTCATCAATAAAACGGTATAAAAGCAGGGTGTGATATCATCATAGCGATCCTCGTAGACGAGATCGGACATATATTTTGACAGTACCGCCCCGTAAGGACTCGTGAATAAAAAGGCAAAGATAAAAATGTATAAAACCGTACAGGAATATAGCTCCCGCGAGGTGTAATCGAGCTTTGAAAACCCTAGAACGATCTGCATGAGCACGACAACCGCGATGACGATGAGCATCGGTGCGATCGTCACGACCATGGAATAGATAAAGCCGGCGATATTCGCTGTCAGGCTTCTCTTGCTGAATATTTTATTTAGTCTAACTCCGATTCCAGCCACTTATTTCTCCTTTTGAATATCATCATATATCTGTCGATAGGTTTCCTTCATCTGATCCACGCGAAATAGGTTCGTCACGCGCTCATAGCCTGCCTCTCCCATGCGCTTTGTCGCTTCCTCGTTTCGCGCCAGCTCGATCATCGCCTCCGCTATCTCAGAAACGTTCATAATATGGGTGAGAATACCTGCCGTACCAAAGGTATCTCCCGCTCCGCCGTAGATGAGCTCTCTGCAGTTGCCCACGTCGGTTGCGATCACCGGCAGATGCGCCGCATAGCCCTCTAAGATCGTCAGCGGCTGTCCCTCGGAGATACTCGTTAATATCGTGCAATCCATCCTGCCGAGATAGTCCCTGACATTGATCCGTCCGGTAAATATGATATCCTTTACGCCTAACGCCTCCACCAGCTCGAAGCATTCTGCTGCATATCCCTCGTCCTCGTTGGTCGGTCCCATGATCCACAGCTTTAGGTTCGGCTGCTTTCCCTTGGCAAAGGCGAAGGCCTGAATCATCGTCTTTACGTCCTTGATGGGCGTGATGCGAAGCACTGCTCCGATATTGAAAAAAGCCATATCCTCCGGCTGTTTTCCGGGGAGATTCTCAAAATTTTTGACATCGATGCCGTTTGGCGTGATGCGTATCTTATTTTTCGGGCATTCGCACTCGATCTGCAGCTCCTTTGCATGCTCATACAGACAGGTTACGATATCTGCCTTGTCGTAGGCGACCTTGCTCATCTTTTTAAACTGGTCGATCCAGATGTTTTTATAGATGCCCTTGACCCAGTTCGCCTTTAAAATCTCCTCCTGACGCTCTCTCGTATAGATGCCATGCTCCGAGATCAACAGCTTTGATCCGTAGATATGGCTCGCCATGGCTCCTAATATGCCTGCATAGCCGGTCGCTACGCAGTGGTAGAGATCCGCTTTTGGCAGGTCGGTCTTTAGCATGAGAAACAGCGGCAGATAGATGGAGCGCATCGTCCACAAAAAATCGGAAAAGACGATCTGCGGGAAGTTCTCATCATAATATTCCTCTACGATCCGCAGAAAATCCGCACCCATCAAAAGATCATCCACCGAGAAGCGTTTGTTGTGGAACAGATCGAAGATGCCATCCCAGTCCACACGCTTGTTTTTGACCAGGCTGCGTAGTGCTCGGTACTGGCCTCTGGTAAAATGTGTTCGCTTGCCGGTTTTTTTCTTTTTTCCCCAGTCGTAATCATCGAGATACGCTTCGTAGACTGCTTCTACGTTTTCTGGCAGCTCGTATTCGAATTTGCCGCTGCCATCTCTATCTGTGATGATCGCTAATATAATAAAGGTTTCATTTGGGAAGGATTTGATGAGGCTGTGGATCCATCCGGACACACCACCTACCACATACGGATAACACCCTTCCGCTACTAAACATATCTTCATACTCTTTACCTGTCAAACGTCCTTAACGCGTCTTCTTCCTTTAGCTGAAGTCTCACCTGATCCTCGCTCGCAGCGATCAGATAGGCGTAGTCCTCTATCTCTTCATAGGTCGCACCCTCGATGCTATCGATCACATCGCCGTGCGTGCGCAAAACAAAGTATGCCGTATCCTCTCCTCTGCCCTCTATCTGCAGGGTGATGGTATCATCCACTCTCTTCGAGGTGCAGGATAGATTTAAAAAGGTACGAACTCTTGCATCGCTCTCGGTGAGCGTCGTTTGATCAAAGACCTTAAACGGCGTCCAGTAGGTGCTCAAGGAGGAGGACATATCATCGTAGATATACTCCCAGTGATCAGACTCCTGTTGCGGCCAGATCACATCGCTGATATTTAACTCGGCGTTATCATAGCCGAGCGCTGTCTCTACGCTCTTTAGCATGAGATCGCGCGAATAAGAGAAATCCTTTGTGTTGCTCGTCAGGCTCTGGAGGGTGATATCGTCTGTCAGATAGGAGAGTATCGGAACTCTCACATCCTCGCTGCAGGCAAAGGTTCGCACATTTTTAAGATATGGCTCATCTAGGATGGCAGACAGCTGCCCTACATCCGACAGGGATAAAAATGCCGAGGTATAGGTGTATTTGAGTGCCTGCTCATCATAATAATCCTGATCCAAGGCAGCTTTTTCTACCAGAGAGGTCGTACCCTCCTCGTATTGCAGACTGGCACCGATCTCCGACTCTTTTTCGTTGAGCTGCTTTAACAGGTCCGGATACAGATCCAGGGATGGCTTCGCACTATCCTCATAATTATATTTTGGTGAAACTAGGCAGGTATATTTCAGATCATTTCTCTCACAAAAGGCGATCAGGGTCGGCCAGGCGATCTCATTTTGGAAGGCATGGGCGGAGCGGGAATAGATCTGCTGCAGCTTGGCTGTATTCTCATCCGCTAAAATCGGGAAATTCACCACCAGAGTGTTTTGTGCATTGACAACCGGGTAGAGCTGATAGGAGCTGAGCTCATATATGCAGGCGCTTAGTATACCGATGCCTGTCGTATCCGACATATAATCGCCGTTTATGCAGAATACCTGCCCCTCTCCCTTGCTGCAGCGCCAGATGACTGCCGGCAGCATATCGTTTGTATACGCATAATCCTTGTCAAAATAATCATCGAGCATGCCGACCATATAGGTCTTGACACCACCGGTTAGGGTGTACCAGGGCATGGTCAGCTCCAGATCCTGTCTCTTTTCCTCGCTCTTTTTTTTCGGCTCATAGCTCACCTCACCGCCGAGCAGAAAGCCGGAAAATAGCTTGATGCCATCTACCTTTATCGAGCTTTCACGCACCGAGGAGATACCAAAAAAGTGTGCCAGCTCCTCGTTTTGTTCTATCATCTCTACCTCCGGCAGATTGGCAAATACCATGCTAACACCAGACTCAGCTAACTCCTCTAGTGTCTGCAGATCTGTATCAAAATCCACACAGGCGGAATCTACGATGAGAAATTCCGGCTTGCCGTTTTTTTCTGCCGAAAAGTCTGCGATATTCTCACATTCCATCAAATCCCGCTTGGCATACAGTGCCCATTCACGCACGATGCAGCCGGTATCCGAGGTCGTATCCCCCAAAAAGAGAATGTAGCTGTCATCCTCATAGGTATCTGCCACGGTTCCGTTCGCAGGCGTATATGCCATGTTTTTTGGAACGGTCAGCTCCTCGTATTTATTGATCTCGTAATCGTTGGACGCATCCTTTGCCACCTCACTGAACTGAAATAGAAAAAAGATGACTGCCATCAGGATAAAAATTGTCGCAAAATATCTGCGTGAAATCATGGATCGTTCTCACTCCTAACTTTTACTGTAGCCGGCGGTATTGTAGCCATAATCAATCGAAAAATTAAACAGGCGGTACGGATTTTGCTCGCAACGATAACAGATAAAATTCTCTGTCTCGTAGAATACCTTCATCTCATTCGGATAAAGTGCCTTAAACGTCTCTGCCCAGGCATACATTTTAGACATGATAATCCAGCGATACATGCCCTGATAGACGCCCAGTCCCGATGAACGCGGGAAAAATGAGGACGCTCCCTCATCGGATATGAGCTGTCCGCTGCCATCGTATCCGACACCGTAGTCCACCGGCCGCTTCTCTACAAAGAAATAGACGGTCTGTGTGGGTATACGCATCGTGGCCACCTCCGGAAGGCCCTGCATCTCCCGCAGGAAAACATAGGTCTCATAGTGATAGCCATGCCCGTAGACCATACGTCCTTCATCGTTTGCCGATATGATCGTCCAGGTATCATCCTGCTCCTCTCTGATGATATTCGTCAGACAGATCATCGACTCATTCATACACATAGAGCCCATCGGATAGGGCGTACGATCCCAGCCAAACACACCGGTGAAGAATACTCCTGCCGCAAGAGCTGCCAGCGACAGCGGCTGATAAAAATACTGCTTTAGGATAAAAAGCGACGGCAGGTAAAGGATGCCATCCACAAAGAAAGCAAACAAAATCGGTACGCTGTAGGCAAAATATATGCTTCCTCTCGCCTGATCCATGAGAGATGGCAGGCCAAAATTACCGGCATTTAATAACAGCACCATAAGCCCCATGTAAACTGCCGTAGAGATCATGACTGACCCGTAAAAGCGCTCTGCCCTTGGCAGAACAAGCAGCAGCAGTCCAAGCAGGGCAAGTGCCGGGATCAGCACTAAAAGCAGCTTTGAAAGCCAGGCAAAATCCTCGTTGAACACAAATTCGTCCAGGGAAGACTCCATATAGGAAAGTGCGCCTTTTAAACGCTCCTTTATGGAGGGTGTCACAGTCTCTGTGACCTCTTCCTCTAGTATCTCTTCTGCATCCTGCTCAGCTGCGCTATCCTCTACATCCACGTATTCATTCTCGTAGTAGACCTGCTCATTTTCTACACTGACTGAGCCAAAGCTCTTGCCAGTGATGACAGACATTCCCCAGTCAAGAGAGCCCTGCAGTGGTGTGCCGGTAGCGAAGGCGATCCCCATCGGGAGGATCGCGACTACGACACTGATCAGGCAGGTGAGCATGACGCGTCTAAAATAAGGCTTTTTAACGAGCTGGAGCAAAAAGCCGACTGCCATCGCCACACTAAAAAAGCCTGCAATCATCGTGCCGTAAAAATGCACTGTCAGTGTGAGTGAAAAGCTCATGGCAAAGCCTATGAGATAGATTTTGCATCTATCATCTGTCTCATCGCCTGCTAGCACCTGCTTTTGCGTCTTAAAATAGAGAAAGCCGCAATAGATGGCAGGCAGGATGAAGATCATGCCGTATTCCTGCGGAAGCGTCGCATAGTAGCGTGTATAGGTGCTGGTGCGAAAGAAATTCACACCCACTGATAAAAAGGCCGCGAGAAACGGCACATATTTGCTCTTGCATAACAGCTTTAGAAAGCACAGCAGCACGATAAAGATCCACAGCACCTGTACGAAGGATTCGATGCGCAGCAGCACATATGTATCGAAGCCAAACACCGAATGAATGTAGTAGAGCATGTTGTGGAAGCCGTATGGATAGACGCCGCTTACGAAGATGTCGTTTTCATCGAGCGCATTGATCCAGTAGTTGTGCACGACCAGATCACTAGCCTTGTAGCCATAGCTTTCAAAGAGGTTGTAGCCATACTGATACACCAGAAGGCCGATAAAGAGTGCCACCGGTATGAACTCCGGCAGACCCTTGATATAAACGCGAAAGAGATGCTCGCGAAGCTTTTTTCTGCGTTCCCTACGCGCCGGTTTTCCATCCGCCAGATAGGTCTTTAGGCCAAGCTCACCGGTCACCAGCTTTCGAAAGGTCTCCCAGCCCATTTTTACCAGCTCAAAAAAAGGGATGTGCTCCAATCGGATCTTTATCGCAAAGGCCGGCAGTAGTGTAAACAAAATCAAGGTAACCGGATAGGAGATGTGTAACAGCTCCAGCACATAGACGAGATTGATCACATAGAAATTTCCTATTACGGCATAGTAGAGGAATTTTTCGTAGCGATTCTGCAAAGCGAGTGTCTTGCCCAGCACAAATTCCGGCAAAAATACAGTCAAAATCAGATACGAAACGAGCAATCCTATCAATTGAAAAAATGTGATCATGTTCATTGACATATGCCGTCCCCCTGTTTTTGTGTTACTGGAATGTACGAATCAGCTCTAGTGTTTCTCTGTCGATTATCACGGCAGAGCTCTTTAGTGCGCTTAATTCTTCAAAAAATCTGTCCCTTTGACCACTGTTGAAATAGTATTTTAGTGCACAGGTGTAGGAGAACAGCGAATCCGGGAACAGCTGCTTTCCACGCATACACCACTTCTCGCAGGTCTCAAATTCCTCGCTTTCGAGCAGACGAAGCGTCACAGCCTCTGTGATATCGCCCGTCAATTCCTCCGGTGCCTGCTCGTAGAGAAGCTCTGCCACTTCCTCCATATTATCCACAAAGGATTTTTGCTCTACATCGCCGAACACATGCTGCTGCAGCACCTTGTTCATATAATTCAACAGCTCCGGTGCCAGCTGCGTGATCTGCTCCGGTTTTTGCCGGATCTCGTTGTATTTTTGTGTGACATTTAAGCGGAAATTGTTCAGTGCATCCTGCAGCACGGAGGCGGCGTAGTGCGCTGTCTCGGTATCCTCACAGTTTAGTGCGAGTGAAATCGTCGCCAAGGACTCCTCATAGTCACCCTGTGCCACATTCATGACGAGATTACGAAGCTCCTCTGTATCTGCTACCTCGATAGCTTCCTCGAGCGGAACGACATTGCGGTCGCGTTCCTCGTTTGCCCGGATGCGCTCCATTTTCCTATCCTTGCTAAAGATGACATCAGATAGATCCACATCCCGTATAAAGATAAAGCGATACGACAGATATGAAAACAGGATGAACAAAAGTCCTGCTCCAGGGAAAAATAGGCAGACGAAAAAGAGCAATATCACTCTCTTTTTTTGTACCTTTTCACGGAGCATGCCTAGCAGGAGATAACCGAGGCTTAGGATAACATTCACTACTAAAAATGTCAGAAATACCTTTTCTCTCACATTCATAGGCTCACACCCTCGACTATCTTCGTAGATACATCCTGTGAGAGGAAACGATCCATCACATATTTTGCATCGGCGTGATTCGTATTTGACAGCAGGATATAGAGCTTTCCATCAGATAGCTCTCCATAATAATCACTGGTACGAAGCCCCTTGCTAACGATCGGCAGGAGCTCATTTTTAGGCTTCTCCTCAGAAGCGACCTCAAGCAGAGTACATTCCGTGAGTCCGCGCGTCTCTGCCTTTAGGAAGGCCTCGGTGAGGCGATGGAAGGCCTCGGTTTCTAACATTCTCGTTCCCTCTACGTAGCGCGTCTGCTCGATGGCTTCCATATAACGGTCCGCACGCAGCACGGCGTTCTGGATGAGGGCTGATACGATGATGAGCTGGTTTGCCTGCGAGAGCGTCATATTCTCCCAGGATAAGCCCCAGACAAAGACTAGAATCTCCAGCTCGTCGTTTTCAAAAATGCCTCTCGCCATGAGCGGATATCTCTCGTCCATGCGTTTGTTTACGTAGACCTTGTTTTCGGATATCGCTTCATATACCTCGCCAAGCTTCGGATACTGGATGGAGTTACCCAGGCTTCTGGCTTTTTTTGAGGTGGCAGAAAACAGTCTCGCATAATCGGAATTGCTCACGAGATAGATCGCCACATCCTTACTCTTCATCAGCTCTCCTACCGTCTCTGCCGCATAGAAGAGTACCTCCTCAGCCGAGTACTGATCTAAGGATGAGGTGATGCCGTATATCTTTCCGACGGAATCCGACTGGTTTACGATCTGGGTTTCTAGTATATCCTTTACTCTGACATTCGTCGCATTGATGTCTGCGATATCATTTAGCTGCACGCGCAGCGCGTGGTTGTCTTCCTCTAATTCGAATTTTTTTCTCTGAATCTGATCCTTTAGATAGCCGACAGATAGTCCGACGATAAATAGCTCTGCCACCCAGACATAGGTATTTGCATCGAGCAATAGATCAAAGCCGGAGCGATCATAGGTCTGCCTGAAGCAATAGCCCAAAACGGATAAAAACGCCGAAACGGTCGCCTGCTGCTGACCGAATACGATCGCAAACACCAGCACATACAACAGATAGATATCCAGTCTGTCAAAATATTTGCTGCCTACTGCACGGTTATAGAGCATAAAGGCGATGATAAATACAACCAGATTCTCCAGAAAGGGGATCAGCGTTTTGATGAGCCAGCCGGCAGAATCCTTTACCTTTTCCGTTATGGGAGCGGATACATCCTCATCATTCAAAAAGACGTAGGGCTTTTTTTTCATGCGATCTACGATCTTCTTTATGATGTCTTCTTTGTTTTTGAAGAACAGTCTGCCGTATTCGTTCTCGAAGCGCTCCCCTGAGAGCACGATAGAGTGCGTCTTTTTACGTGAATCTGACTCTACCGTCACATCAAAGCCCATATCATCGCGAATGAGCTCTGCTAGTGCCTCCTGTGTGATGGGCTTGGATTCTGAAATATGATAAATGGAATGCTCGTGCTTATCCGCGTCGATCACGCGATAGATCGCCTCAACAGCGTCATTTTCAAATAAAAGAGATACCTCGTTATCCTGTGTGTAATGAATGGATTTGTTCTCCAGACCATCCAGACACATCTTCTCCGGCACGCCATATACATCAGAGGCCTTACGCGGCACACCATAGAGATGATCTAGGCGCAGCGTCACGACGTCTGCCTTCATATTCTTGCGATAGTTCTCGCAATACTCCTCGCCATTGGCGATGGCCAGACCCTTGATCCCTTTCGGGCATGTAGGCGTATCCTCTGTGATCAGGTCTGCTTCGCTGTATTCACCAAACACCTCATCCGACGATAGATAGATGAAGCGGCCTCTTCCCTGCATCGCGTAGTTTAGCATGACGTTTGCCAAAGAGGTCTGGTAATGTACTGATGCAGCCTCGGAATTTTTCCAGTCGAAGCGGCTGTCAAAGGCTCCCATAAAGATCGTGACATCCGGCTTTACGCTGTTTATGACCTCACTCACGCATTGAGCGTCATATGGAAAACGATATAATTCAAAATATTTGCTGTAATCCTTTTTTTCCGTATAGCGGTCGCCGGTCAGCACCGATACGCGATGTCCTTCCTTGTGGCATTTCACGAGAAGGCTGTTTGTGAAGTTTCCGGGTCCGCCTACCATCAATATGTTCATCTATTCCCTGCTTTCCGATGTATCAACGATAATTTATCTGCTTTCATTGCGCGAAAAATCGCACACTTCTATTTATTTTATCGTAATTTCCCCTGTTTATTCCATTCGTATTATACACAAAGCTTTTTGACAAATCTTACGACTTCTTGTGAAAATGTAACGACTTTATTGTAAAAAAAGAGGGGCTCTGCCATGAACCCCCTTTTTTTATACTTTATTCTGATATATCGCCCGGCTCGATGAGCACCTGCTCTGAATCCTCTAGTCCATCGTGGGAATCGGGCGGTGTTTCCTCGGCAGAATCGTCAGTCTCCTGCGTCTCTTCCGTTTCCTGCTCCTGCTCTCGTCCGGTATCTCCCTTGATATTTACCGGCTTGATATCCGGATTGGTATGCTCACTACAGGTCGCCTGGCTGCGGTTTGCAGGCAAAAGATAAGCAGAATCCTCTGTTCCGGCAGAGCCGCCCGTGATGTAGGCAGTCGTCTTCTTTTGATCCTCCGGGCAATATTCTCCCGCAAGTTCGCCGGAGGCCGTACAGATCGTCACTGCTACATGTGTATCACAGGCTTCTGTAGGCTGTGTGCCTGCCGCAAAATACTCAGTCGTAACCTGTGAGCCTCTCGGATCGCAGTCGCAAAGTCCATCTACCGCGAGCTTTCCGGACTTTTTACATACCTGCGCCGTCACTATGCCCGCCGGCTGCTCAAAATCCTTTTCCTCTAGTCCCTCATGGATGCGCTGCATCACGGCCTTCCAGATGAGCTTTGGATAGCTCGTCTGACCGCTGGCCTGTGGTGTATTGTCATCATAGCCGCCCCATACCACACAGCTGTAGTAGGGCGAATAGCCTGCAAAGAGCGCATCACGATTCTTTGTCGTCGTACCACTCTTGCCTGCCAATGTCATACCCTCGAAGTTGCATATCTTACCGGTTCCGGTGGTGATGACATCCTTCATGGCATCGGTCAAAAGCCAGGCTGTCGTCTCCTTTAGCACGCTCTTTGTCTGTGGTGTATTATCTATCAGGACATTGCCCTCGTGATCGAGAATTTTGGTGTAAAAGCGCGGCTTTGTGTAGGTACCGCCATTTGCGATAGCTGCATAGGCTGCCGTCAGCTCCAGATTCGTCACGCCGTTTGTCACACCTCCGAGTGCGAGTGACTGCACTCGGTCGCTATCCTGCAGTGTCGTAAAGCCAAAATCCTGCAGATAGGAATAGCCGTTGTCCACACCGATATCTGTCAGACATTTGACTGTCACGACGTTTATGGAATAGGTGATGGCAGTACGAAAGCTCGTAAAGCCGCGATAGCGGTTGTCATAATTGCGCAGCGAGGTGCCGTTTGCATAGCTATAGGGCGCATCGTCCTCTACCGAGGCGAGCGTCATGCCGCCTGCATCGAGCGCCGGAGCATAGGCTGCTAGCACCTTAAAGGTCGAGCCGGGCTGACGGGTCGCATCCGTAGCTCGGTTCATCGTACGATTCGCCGTCTTATCTCCTCTGCCGCCGACGATGGCTTTTACTTCACCACTGCTTTGGTCAATGATGGTGAGTGCTGTCTGCGGCTGCAGCGTGTAGCTGACGTATTCTCCGCCCTCAGGGATTGTATCTCCCTCCTTCATCAGCTCTGTTTTATAGGCCTCGATGGCTGCCGCGGCAGCCTCCTCACTCTCGAAATTGATCGTATAGCCGGAGTTTGCTGCCTGGTAATAGGCGAGCATCGTCTGTTCATCGTAATTATCCAGCGATCCGTCCGCCCTCTGAATCGTCAGTCGATAGCTAAAGGATACCTTTGGCTGCGTCGGATAGTTTTCTAGATTGTTCACCTCTTCGTCACAGATCGCCTGAATCTGTGGATCCTGCGTGGAATATATCGTCAGACCGCTGTTGTAGAGTGCGCGATATGCCTCTGCCTTTGTGTAGCCCTTGATCGTCTGCAGATCCTCTAATACCTGATTAGTCAGCTCGTCTACAAAATAGGAATTGATCTGACTGCTCTCCTCTGTCTTTTTTATATTGACCTTTTTGATGCGCTTGTATACCTTATCCGAAAGTGCCTCTGCCTTCTCCTCTGCTGTGATATAGCCCTGCTCCTCCATCTTATCGAGCACTTCCGCACGACGCGTACGATTATCCTTTGGATGGCTGATGGGGTTTAATCCGGCAGGGTTTTTGGTGATGCCTGCGATCACGGCGCACTCAGATAATGTCAGCTCGGATACGTCCTTGTTGAAATAACGCATCGCCGCCGCCTGTACGCCCAGACAGTTTTGTCCGAGATTTACAGTATTTAAGTAATTCTCTAATATCCAGTCCTTGTTGTCGACCTTTTTTTCCAGCTCGACGGCGAGATACTGCTCCTGGAGCTTGCGCACGACCTTTGCAAAGCCGCGGTCTGTCGTCCAGGTCGTAAAGACGTTATTTTTGAGCAGCTGCTGCGTGATCGTGGATGCACCCTGTGAAAAATGTCCGCCGGATAGGATGCCCTTTACTCCGGCACGGATGATACCCTTGATGTCGATGCCGTTATGCTCGTAAAAGCGTTCGTCCTCGATGGCCACGAAGGCATGCTGCAGCTCCTCTGGTATCTCATCGATCGTGACGTAGACACGGTTTGAGCCGGAGGCGACAAGTGTCGCGGTTGTATTGCCCTCGGTGTCTAACACAGTAGATAAATAGCCGGTAGGCGTGACGTCCATCGCCTCGATGTTCGGCGAGGAATCGATGATGCCCTTGTAGATGCCAAAGCCCGTAAAGCCTACGCCAACCACGATGGCGAAGGCTGCCACGAGCAGCAACTTGTAGCCGAATACTTTGAACTTTCGTAAAACCTTGGGAGATTTTGCTGAAATCTGCTTTTCCTGCTTTTTGATCCCGTTTTTTCCATAGTTCATAGGCGTCCTCCTTTGATCACTCTCGACGCACATTTACTCGTTAGGTCTCAAATAACCGTAATCCATTGTAGTATAGCATTTTTCACGATGCTTGTAAACTTGCGGCAAAGATGCTATACTCGAGGCTATGGAAAACAAAGGCTACAAAACCGTCTATCAGGGCGGTGTCGGGGAAATTGAAGAGAAAAAATCGCGCTTTATCGCTGCTATCGAACCGGTAAAAAGCGAGGAAGAGGCCATCGCCTTTTTTAATAAAAAAAAGAAGGAATATTGGGATGCGAGACACAACTGCACCGCCTTTACGATCGGAAATGCCCACGAGCTCACACGCTGCAGTGATGACGGAGAGCCGTCCGGGACTGCCGGCCGACCGATGCTTGACGTACTGCTGCGGGAGGATATCCATAACGCAGCTGTCGTAGTGACGCGGTATTTCGGCGGTACCTTGCTTGGCACCGGCGGACTGGTGCGTGCCTACCAGGCTGCGGTTTCCGCTGGACTTAAAAATTCGGTGATCCTCACCCGCACGCCCGGACGCAGGCTTACTATTCAGGCGGATTATACGCATCTGGGAAAGCTTCAGTATCTGCTCGCCGAGGCAGATATCCCTATCACAGACACCGCCTACGCAGATGATGTGTGTATCCACACGGTAGTACCGATCGAGTCCCTCTCCTCTCTGATGGATGCCATCACACAGGGGACGAGCGGCCAGGCGATACTCACTCCAGGTGATCTGGTAGAATACGCCGTCTTAAACGGACAGGTGTTGTGTTTTTAAAAAAGAAGTGCTACCGCGTTAGCGGTAGCACTTCTTTTATTTTTATTTTTATACCTCAAAGATCAGATCGCCATAGGACGGCATAGGCCACAGCTCCTTATCCACGATCATCTCCAGCTTATCAACAGGTGTTCTCAGCTCATCCATCGCTGCCTTGACCTCATCACGATAGTAAACTGCCTGCTCCCTGCCCTCTTTCATGGCGGCGCCTTCTTCTGTCACCTTAATTAGCCTGTCATAGGCTGCCTTGAGAAGGGTCAGCTCTGCGGATACCTCGCCCAGCAGACTTCTTTGAACAGAAGCATCTGCTCCTGCTGCCGTCACGGCATTCACGGAATCTGCCAGCTTGCTCGCATACTTGATCACTGCAGGCAGAATCTGCTTGCCTGCGATATCGATCATAGACTTCGCCTCGATGTTGATCGTCTTTGCATAGGTCTCATACTCGATCTCAACGCGGGATTCCAGCTCAACCTTTGTAAATACGCCAAATTTCTCGAACAATGCAACTGCCTTGTCAGTCGCATAGGCAGGAATAGCATCCACCATGGACTTGATGTTTGGTAGGCCTCGCTTTTTGGCCTCTTTTACCCATTCATCGGAGTAGCCGTTGCCGTTGAATACGATGCGCTGATGCTCTGTGGCATATTTTTTGATCAGATCATGCACTGCCTCGTCGAAATTCTCTGCCTGTTCCAATACATCACAGGCCTCAGAAAAGGCCTCTGCCACGATGGTATTGAGCACGACGTTCGGCTGTGCGATAGAGGCCTGTGAGCCAACCATACGAAACTCGAATTTATTGCCGGTGAAGGCGAAGGGTGAGGTACGGTTACGGTCTGTCGCATCACGCATGAAATCGGGCAGTGTCTTGACACCTGTCTCTAGTATCTCGCCCTTTAGGCTGTGTGTCGCATTTCCAGTAGAGATGAGCTGGGTAAGCACATCACCGAGCTGCTCACCGACGAATACTGATAAAATCGCAGGCGGTGCCTCGTTTGCTCCGAGACGATGATCGTTTCCTACATCTGCAGCGGAAGCACGCAGCAGATCCGCATGCTCATCGACAGCCTTTAGGACACAGGTCAGCACGAGCAAAAACTGGATATTTTCATGCGGCGTAGAGCCCGGATCTAATAGATTGATGCCATCGTCTGTGGTGATGGACCAGTTGTTGTGCTTGCCGGAGCCGTTTACCCCTGCGAAGGGCTTTTCATGCAGCAGGCACTGCAGACCATGACGTCCTGCGACCTTGCGCAGCGTCTCCATCACGAGCTGGTTATGATCTGTCGCCACGTTGCACTCGGCATAGATCGGTGCGAGCTCATGCTGTGCCGGAGCCACCTCGTTATGCTGGGTTTTGGCTGAAACGCCCAGCTTCCACAGCTCTTTATTTACATCCTTCATATAGGCTGCGATCCGCTCGCGAATCGCACCGAAGTAATGATCGTCCATCTCCTGCCCCTTAGGTGGCATCGCGCCAAATAGGGTACGGCCTGTGAAGATGAGATCCTTTCTCTTTAGATAATTTTCGCGATCAACGATAAAATATTCCTGCTCTGCACCAACAGAGGGTGTGACCTTTTTAGAGGTCGTATTGCCAAACAGCCGAAGTAGACGAATGGACTGTACATCGATCGCCTCCATGGAACGAAGCAGCGGCGTCTTCTGGTCGAGCGCCTCTCCTGTATAGGAGCAAAAGGCTGTCGGGATGCACAGCGTCGCACCGGCTGCATCGTGACGAACGAAAGCCGGAGAGGTACAATCCCATGCGGTATAGCCTCTCGCCTCAAAGGTCGCACGCAGCCCACCTGACGGGAAGGAGGAAGCATCCGGCTCGCCCTTTATCAGCTCTTTTCCGGAAAAGCTCATGAGCACCTTGCCGTTTTCCATCGGAGCTGTGATGAAGGAGTCATGCTTCTCGGCGGTCACTCCGGTCAACGGCTGGAACCAGTGCGTATAATGAGTCGCGCCTTGCTCGATCGCCCATTCCTTCATCTCGTGTGCCACGACATCAGCCGTAGCCAGATCTAGTTCCTGACCACCCTCAATGACCTCACGAAGTCTCTTGTAGGTCTTTTTCGGAAGGCGTTCCTGCATGACTGCATCGTTAAATACATTTTCGCCAAAGATCTCTGATACGCTGAATTTTTCTGTCTCACTCATACGTTTTCCCTGCAACTCCTGTGCCATAACAGGCGGTGGTGTCGCTTTTCCTTTCGTTATTTTACAAACCAGAAAGCGAACGGAAATGCCCCTATCCGGAACACCCTCGTTCGCTTCTTTGCCAACTAAAATACTCCTATCTTTATCAAAAAGCAATAGTCAATTTTAGTTTTTTGCAATTCCTAATTTTATTAAGCCTTGCCGACAGATCCGAAGAGCTCCATCTTTTCCTTGACGGTGGCTTTGATGGCTTCGGTACCAGGTGCTAAGAGCTTTCTCGGATCAAAGCCCTTGCCCTCGAGATCCTTGCCTGCCTCGATATATTTACGTGTAGCATCTGCAAAGGACAGCTGGCACTCGGTATTTACGTTGATCTTGGATACGCCCAGGTCGATGGCTTTTTTGATCATGTCAGCCGGGATGCCGGTACCGCCGTGCAGTACGAGAGGCATGATGCCGGTCTTCTGCTGGATAGCATCGAGTGTCTCAAAGCTAAGTCCTGCCCAGTTCTCCGGATATTTGCCATGGATGTTGCCGATGCCGGCTGCGAGCATATCTACGCCGAGATCTGCGACTGCCTTGCACTCTGCAGGATCTGCGCACTCGCCCATGCCGATGACACCGTCCTCTTCGCCACCGATAGAGCCTACCTCAGCCTCGATGGACATGCCCATAGCATGAGCCACGTTTACGAGCTCGGTGGTCTTTGCGATGTTCTCCTCGATGGGATAGTGAGAACCGTCAAACATGATAGAGGTGAAGCCTGCCTTGATGCACTTGTAGCAGCCTTCGTAGGTGCCGTGGTCTAAGTGCAGTGCAACCGGTACTGTAATGCCTAACTCCTCGTCCATCGCCTTTACCATGGCTGCGACAGTCTTGAAGCCTGTCATGTACTTGCCTGCACCCTCAGATACACCGAGGATCACGGGAGAATTTAACTCCTGTGCTGTCAAGAGAACTGCCTTGGTCCACTCAAGGTTATTGATATTGAACTGGCCAACTGCATAATGTCCTGCTTTTGCTTTTTCTAACATCTCTTTTGCAGATACTAACATGTGAATTCCTCCGTTTTCTATTTTGATCTACGTGTAAAAAACTTTTATAAATATAACACGAACATATGAAATTGTAAAGATTGTAACTGTCTATTGCCCTCCGTTCGGCACACGGATGGAGAGAGCGCGGTTAAGATTTTTGATCAGCACCTGCGTCTGATCTCCGCCAAATTCGCCGTCTAGTGTCCAAGGAACGGGCTGATAGCTGGATATATGAAGCTCCTTTGTCTTGAAGGTCAGTAGCATGTCGGAGTCCGGATGGATCCTTGTGAGGGCGGCGATGATCTCGTTTCGATCTGCCAAGGTGGCAGGCTTTCGCACGAGCATGACCTCAAACAGCCCATCGTTTAGCTCCACATTGTCTCCTGTCATTCCCTTAAAGCCTCCGACAGAGAGAGAATTTGTGATCATACCGTAGATAAATTCGTCTTCGATTCGTCCGCCTTCGTATTCGATGCGCATGCGATAGCTCGGATGATTTCCGATGCTTTTGACACCCTCTAAAATATAAGCGGCATGTCCTATCCGATTTTTAAGCTCCTGGCTCGTCTGATAGGACACCTCGGTAAAGAGTCCGAAGGCCGCTACATATATGAAGTGTCTGTCTCCAAAAAGTCCCACATCACAGGGAAAATCGCATCCCTTGACTGCTACCTTGGCCGCCTGTACCATCACCTTTGGAAGTCCTAGTGATGCGGCAAAATCATTTGTGCTGCCGGCCGGGATATAGCCAAGCGGCACGTCTGCTCCGCTTTTCATCAGTCCTGATACTGTCTCATCGAGCGTTCCGTCTCCTCCGCAGCAGACGAGCAGATCATACTTCGCGGCATTTTCGGCTGCTACTGTCATGGCATCACCTGCCGATTGCGTCGGGTGGACACTGACCTCGTAGCCTTTTTTTATCATCACCTCTAAAATATCCGAAAGCTGTGTCTTTACCTTTCCGACACCGGAATGGGGATTGTAGATAAACAATAGTTTTGGATTATTCATAGGCTCTTTACCTCCCTAGCTTTTCTGCGAGTTGTGAGAGCTTTCGCAGTCTGTGATTGACACCGGATTTGCCGACCGGCGGATCGCACAGCTCTCCTAGCTCCGCGAGGGAGCTGTCCGGATATTCGAGTCGAAGCAGCGCGATCTCCCTCAGCTGCTTAGAGAGCTCATCAAGTCCCAGCCTATCCTCGATATACCTGATATCCTCAACCTGTCTGCAGGCAGCGCCAACTACTTTATTTATATTGGCAGTCTCACAGTTTACAACGCGGTTTACAGATCCGCGCATTTCCTTTAAGATCCGCACATTTTCGAGCTTCATCAGTGCTACATGTGCACCCATGAGTCCCAGCGCATCTACTATCTGGTCGCCCTCCTTTAGATAGACGACACGGTATTTTTTTCGAGTTACGGTTTTTATATCTAATCCAAAGAAGGTGAAAAGCTCCCGCAAAAGCCCGGCCTGTGCATCCGTCTGGCAGACGATCTCAAAATGGTAGGATTTATTCGGATCACTGATGGAGCCGGAGGCTAAATAAGCACCCCGCAAAAAGGCCCTCTTGCAGCAGTCTCTCTCAAGCAGCTGACGGTTTGACAGTTCCTCTGCGGCCCTTTGCTTTTGCTCCTGTGGAGTCAGCGAACCATATAATCTCTCGCAAAGGGCGTCTCTTCGCTCCTTTCGCTGCAGATGATCCGGCGCAAAGGTCTCTAGCGCCACAAATTCTGCCAGCTGACAGTGTTTTTTGTGGTCACGCAGGACGAGAAGCTCTGATTTTACCTCACTTGAAAATGACATCGTCTCTCCTACTTGCCCCGATGGGCATCCTTTTCTATATCTCTGTGTTCCACGCGCAATCCGTAGTCCTCCTGCGCACAAAGTAAGTCATACAGCCCCTGTGCTACGGTGACTGAGCGGTGCTTGCCGCCGGTGCATCCGATCGCGATGACGAGCTGGTTTTTGCCTTCTGCGACGTAGTTTGGTATGAGGAAGCTTATCATGTCCTCGAGCCGCTGCATGAAGGCATCGTACTGACCTCCCTCTCTGACATATTCCTGAATAGACCTATCGAGTCCTGTCAATGGACGCAAGGCCTCCACATAATAGGGATTTGGCAGGAAACGTACGTCAAATACGAGATCTGCATCGGTAGGTATCCCATATTTAAAGCCAAAGGAAAGAACAGTAATATAGAGATTTTTATAGGTCTGGTTTTCGACAAATATTTTTTTAAGCTCCGCATGCAGCTCCTTTGTCAGAAGCTGACTCGTATCGAGGATATAGTCGGCTCTGCGCTTGATCGGAAGCAGCCGCTCCCTCTCCTTTGCGATGGCCTGTTCGACTCTGCCACCCTTAGCTAGCGGATGCGTGCGGCGTGTCTCCTTGTAGCGTTTGACGATGACGGCATCCTCCGCCTCCAAAAAAAGCATCTCAAAGATCTTGCCACGCTCCTGCAGGCGGTCTAGAACTGCCGTGAGATCGCCGATGTTCTGGCCGCTTCGGATATCGACGTTTATCGCGACCTTATCAAGCTCCGGATCGTTTTCCGATAGCTCGGCGAAGCTCTCCACGAGTGAAATCGGGAGATTACCGACACAGTAATAGCCCATGTCCTCGATCATTTTTAAAGCGGTGCTTTTTCCTGAACCGGACATGCCGGTTACGATCACACAGCGCATGTATTGCCTCCTTTTTTAATTTTAAAACCCTAACAGCCGTACCTCCGGTTCGAGTCTGATGCCGCTATTCTCATATACTCGCAGCTGTACCTGCTGCATGAGCTCTAGAATATCCGCAGCCGTCGCAGCCCCTCGATTGATCACAAAGCCACAGTGCTTCTCTGAGACCTGGGCATCCCCGATAGAAAAGCCCCGTAGGCCTGCTTCCTCTATGAGCTTTCCGGCAAAATAGCCCTCCGGACGCTTAAAGGTGCTGCCTGCACTCGGATATTCTAGTGGCTGCTTTTCCAAGCGGCGTTTGCGAAGCTCTGCCATACGCTTTCGAATCGCATCCTCTGCATCCGGGCTTAGACGAACAGCTGCCTGCAGCACCAGCTCGCCCTCATCCATCATACGGCTGTGCCTGTAGCTAAGCCCTAACTCGTCTGCAGAAAGTGTAAGCAGTCGTCCATCCGTAGTCAGCACTCGCACACTCGTTAAAATATCCTTCATCTCGCCACCATAGGCGCCTGCATTCATCACTACCGCTCCGCCTACAGAGCCGGGAATCCCTGCTGCAAATTCCATACCGGATAGGCCATAGCCTGCTGCCGCATTCGCCGCCTCAGATAAAAGAGTGCCTGCCGATAGCTCCAGCTCATGATCGCCAATTCGCCGGATACCTGCTGCCGCGTGTCCGATCTCCACCACTACGCCGCGAAGTCCCGCATCCGATACGAGCAGATTGCTGCCGTTTCCTATAACAGTGAGCGGGATTTGATGGCGGCTGCATAAAGCCACTATCTGCGGCAGCTGCTGCAGTGAGGGTGTCAGAAAATACTCTGCCGGTCCACCGATACGAAAGGTGGTATGGCGTGATAAGGGCTCCTCACGTTTTATCTGCCCTTCATCTAAAATATTTGAAAGCTCCTGTTCAAATGCCTCACAAACAAACATTATGCTTCCCTCAAAAAGGCGATATAGCCCTTATAAGCCTCATATAGATCGACCTTGCTGATGATCTCCCAGGGCGCATGCATATTCAGCACGGCTACACCGCTGTCGATGACCTCCATGCCATAGTTTGCCATGATATAGGCGATGGTTCCGCCGCCACCCTGATCGACCTTTCCAAGCTCCGAGGTCTGGAAGGCTACATCGTTTGCATCGAATATCTGACGCAGCTGTGCCATATATTCGGCATTCGCGTCATTTGAGCCGGATTTACCGCGAGAGCCGGTGTATTTATTGAATACGATGCCTCTGCCAAAATAGGCTGCGTTCTTTTTCTCCGATACTGACGGGTAGTTCGGATCAAAGGCCGCGCTTACATCAGAAGAGAGCATCTTTGAATGCTGCAGTGCTCGGCGCAGTGAAAGCTCCGAGAAGCTAGTGCAGCAGCCGATTAGCTCTGCTAAGGTATTTTCAAAAAATCTCGAATGCATGCCGGTCGCTCCGACACTGCCGATCTCTTCCTTGTCTACGAGCAGACATACGCTCGTACGCTTCGGTCTGTCGATCTGCAATATCGCTTCAAAGGACGGATAGGCGCATACACGGTCATCATGGCCATAGCCCATGATCATGCTGCGGTCAAGCCCGTAATCCCTGGCAGGGCCTGCCGGCACGACCTCGATCTCTGCGGAGAGAAAATCCTCCTCCTCGATGCCGTACTGACTGCTTAATATCTCTAGTAGTCTTGCCTTTACGCGCTCCTTTTCCTCTTTTTTCTTTTTATCCTCATCAGCCTCAGCCTTTTCTGCCGGAAGATTGCCGATGAGTACGTCTAAATTCTCGCCCTCTACGACCTTATTGCCCTTTTTCTCGAGCTGGTCTGCAGCGAGGTGAATGAGCAGATCACTGACACCAAATACCGGATCTGACGGATCCTCTCCGATGTTGATCTCTACTACCGTACCGTCCTTTTTTGCTACGACACCATGGAGTGCTAAGGGCAGTGTCACCCACTGGTATTTTTTGACACCACCATAATAATGAGTGTCGAGCAGCACCATGTCCGTATCCTCATACATCGGATTTTGCTTTAGGTCTAAGCGCGGTGAGTCCACATGTGCACCCAGGATATTCAGTCCGTTCTCTAACGGATCAGTTCCGACCACAAAAAGCGCGAGCGTTTTTCCCATATGCTGGGCATATACGCGGTCTCCCGGCTGCAGCTGTTTGCCTGCTGCTATGATCTCCTCTAAATCACGAAAGCCTGCTGCCCTGGCACGCTCTAGCATCGTCCTTACGCATTCGCGCTCGGTTTTATTCTCAGATAAAAATACGCGGTATTTCTCTGCAAAATCAAAAACCTCCTGCTTTTTGTCTCCGGGATAGCTGTCCCATGCATTTTTTCGTTCCATTTTTTTATTCTCCTTTACTCATCGTCATCTGTATTGCCGCCCTTTGCGATATTCGCCTGTACGCGTCGATACAGCTCCTGTGCGGCATTATAGCCCATCTTCTTTTGTCTGTGGTTGACCGCAGCGGTCTCGCAGATCACGGCTAAGTTTCGTCCGGGACGAATCGGCAGGGAATGGCAGACGACTTTATTTCCTAAAAATTCGATATATTCCTGCTCCATGCCGAGGCGGTCGTATTCCTTGTCCTTGTGCCAGTCCTCGAGCTTGATCACGAGATCTATCTGCTGCTTGTCCTTGACACACTCTACACCATATAGTGATTTTACATCGATGATACCGATGCCTCGCAGCTCGATAAAGTGTCTGGTGATCGCCGGGGACGTACCGATCAGTGTCCGATCATCGATGCGCTTGATCTCTACTGCATCATCGGTCACGAGTCGGTGGCCGCGCCTGATCAGCTCTAGGGCTGCCTCGCTCTTTCCGATGCCGCTCTCTCCCATGATGAGCAGTCCCTCGCCATATACGTCTACTAGCACTCCGTGAATCGTGATGCAGGGAGCCAGCTCCTCATTTAACGTACGGATGAGCTCTGCCGTGAGTGCAGAGGTGGCACGCTCCGTGCCAAGAATCGCCACTCCGTGTCTCGTCGCCGCGTCAAGAATATCATCATCCGGCTGAAAGCCTCTGCAAAAAACTACACAAGGGATGTTAAAGCTCATGAATTTATCGTAGGCTTCCTTTTTTCGTTCCCTCTCCATCTGCTGCAGATAGGCAAACTCTACCATACCTATGATCTGCACACGGCCTTCGGCAAAGTGTTCAAAGTAGCCATGCAGCTGCAGCGCGGGGCGGTTGATCTCTGTGACGCAGACGCGCTTTTCCTTGAGATTGACCCCTTCGGTAAAATTATTCAGGTCCAGTAATCGTGCCAGCTTGGCTACGGATACATCCTTTTTTGTCATACTAAATACCCCCTATCCTGTTGAGTATTGGCTCTATACCTTCACAATTACTCTGTTTCTATGATAAGTGAACCCATTTAAATCTGCAAGGTGATTTCTGTCATTCCTCACTTTGTATATGGAAAAAATCATACAGGGCCTGTGCAGCCAGCGTATTCATGCCGTCTACCGCTAAAAGCTCCTCGCAGGTGGCCTCCCGAATCGCATCGAGTGATTCAAAGGCTCTCATCAGTGCTTTTCTTCTGGCAGGCCCGATACCAGGTATGTCGTCTAATACCGAATGCACCTGTGCCTTGGAGCGCAGCGAGCGGTGATATTCGATGGCGAAGCGGTGCGCCTCATCCTGAATACGCGTGATCAGCCTAAACGCCTCACTATGCCTATCGATGGGCAGCTCCACATTCTCGTAATAGAGTCCTCTCGTGCGGTGATGATCGTCCTTTACCATGCCGCACACCGGAATGTGCAGTCCTAACTCCTCTAGCACCTGCAGAGCGATGTTGACCTGTCCTCTGCCGCCATCCATCAATATCAGATCAGGGAAGCGCATGAAGCTACTGCCCTGCGATTTTCCCTCCTCCTGCTCACGTTTTCCGTGTGTGAAGCGACGGGTAAGCACCTCTCTCATGGATGCATAGTCATCCGGTCCTGTGACGCTGCGCAGCCGAAACTTACGATAATCGCTGCGACTGGGCCTTCCCTTTTCATATACGACCATCGAACCGACCGATTCAAAGCCGTTCGTATTGGATATATCATACGCTTCCAACCGTTTGATCTGCTGCGGCGGCAGATCAAGCAGCGCAGCCAGCTCCTTGCATGCACCGATGGTGCGCCCCTCCTCCCGCTTGATGCGCTCGCGATCCTGAGTGAGCACGATCTGTGCATTTTTTTGTGCCAGCTCAATGAGCTTTTCCTTTTCCCCGCGCTTTGGCACGCGCAGATAGACGCGCTGCTCCTTTTTTTCGCTCAGCCAATGCTCGATAAGCTCGCCATCCTCGATCTCGCACGGCAGCATCACCTCCCGTGGAATGTAGGGCGTGCCGGCGTAAAACTGCTTGATAAAGGAGGCTAGCAGCTCGTGTGGCTTCTCGTCGTTTACCAGATGCAGGAAAAAATGATCCCTACCGATCATACGCCCCTCACGAATAAAAAAGATCTGTACGACCGCATCTCTTTCATCAGCTGCGATGGCGATAATATCACGATCCTCACCATCTGCATGAGTGATTTTCTGCTTTTGCGCAATCTGTGTGACACTGCCTAGCAGATCTCTGTACTCTGCTGCCTTTTCAAAATCCAGTGCCTCAGCAGCTGCTTCCATATTTTTTCTAAGCATGGAAAGCAGCGGATCATAATGCCCGTTTAAAAATTCCAGTGCCCCGTCAATCTGCCTGCGGTACTCCTCCGGTGTGACATACCCCTGGCAGGGCGCCTCGCACCGATGAATATGATAGTTTAGACATGCCCTGTCTGTGCCGATATCACGCGGCAGCACACGGTTACACGTACGAATCCTATATAGCTTGTGCAGCAGCTCGATCGTATCCTTGACCGCTGTCGCAGAGGTATAGGGGCCAAAATAGGCGGATTTGTCTTTTTTTAGCTGACGCGAAAAAAGGACCCTGGGGAAGGGCTCCCCCAGCGTCACTTTTATATATGGATACGTCTTGTCATCCGTAAGCATCGTATTATATTTTGGCCGGTGCTCCTTTATAAGGTTGCACTCCAGCACCAGTGCCTCGAGCTCGGAATCGGTCACAATGTATTCGAAGTGGTCTATCTGTTCAACCATGCGGTCCTTTTTGATCCCCTCATGATGAGACGCCTGAAAATACTGCCGCACGCGATGGCGCAGCGACCGCGCCTTGCCGATGTAGATGATCGCGTCCTTCTCATCATGCATGATATATACACCCGGCCGATTCGGAAGCTTTGATAGTTCCTGTGCTACATCAAACTCCTTCATCTTCTTCCTTGTTCTCCTCGATGGGCTCTGCTTCATCTGCTTTTTGCCCGGTGGATTCGTTCTCGTCGATTCCCTTCATCTCGCGGAAGATCTGCATGAATTCCTTGCCGGTGATGGTCTCCTTCTCATACAGATGACCTGAGATACGATCCAAAATCTCGCGGTTTTCCACCAACAGCTGCATCGCTGCATCGTAGGCGTCCTTGATCATTTTATGAACGACCTTATCGATCTGGGCAGCCGTTTCCTCGCCGCAATTAAGCATCGCATGGCCGTCTAGGTATCGATTCTCCACAGATTCTAGGCTCATCATGCCGAATTCCTCGGACATACCGTACTGTGTCACCATCGCACGGGCGATGCGTGTCGCCATCTCAATATCATTGGAAGCACCGCTGGTGGCGGAAGCAAATACGAGCTCCTCCGCCGCACGACCTGCCATATAGGTACGGATCTTTGCCAGCAGCTCGTCCTTTGTCTGCAGGAACTTCTCCTCCTCCGGAGTCTGTAAGGTATAACCGAGTGCGCCCATCGTACGGGGCACGATCGTGATCTTTTGTACCGGCTCGGTATTTTTCTGAAGCGCGGCAACCATCGCATGACCGACCTCGTGATAAGCGACGATCTTGCGCTCCTGATTGCTCATCGCGCGATCCTTTTTCTCTTTTCCACCGACCGCTACGATCTCGAAGGCCTCGAATAGATCCGCCTGATTGACAAACGCTCTGCCATGCTTTACAGCAATGATCGCTGCCTCGTTTATGATATTGGCGAGATCTGAGCCGACCAGCCCTGCCGATGCCAGTGCGATCGCCTCTAAATCCACGGTCTCATCCATCTTCACGTCCTTGGAGTGAACGCGCAGCGTCTCTAATCGTCCCTTTTGGTCCGGTTTGTCTACGATGATACGTCTGTCAAAGCGTCCCGGACGAAGCAGGGCCTTGTCCAACACCTCCGGACGGTTCGTCGCTGCTAAAATGAGCAGTCCCTTTGACGTATCGAAACCATCCATCTCTGCAAGCAGCTGATTTAGTGTCTGCTCACGCTCGTCATTGCCGCCGTAGCGGGTGTCACGGCTCTTGCCGATAGCATCGATCTCATCGATAAATATGATACACGGCGCCTGCTTCTGCGCCTCCTTGAACAGATCGCGCACACGGGAAGCACCGACACCGACGAACATCTCGACGAAATCCGAGCCTGCCAGCGAGAAAAAGGGCACGCCGGCCTCTCCTGCGACTGCCTTGGCCAGCAAGGTCTTACCGGTACCGGGAGGTCCTACGAGCAGTGCGCCCTTGGGCAGCTTCGCACCGATCTGTGTATATTTTCTCGGGTTGTGCAAAAAGTCTACGACCTCCTGCAGGGATTCCTTTGCCTCATCCTGTCCTGCGACATCCTTGAAGGTCACGCCGGTCTTTTTCTCTACGTAGACCTTGGCTGTATTTTTGCCGACGCCCATAGCGCCGCCGCCCATACGCTTCATCAAAAATCCAAAGAGCACCCAAAGGATCACAAGCGGGAGCAGGAAGCTGACGATATTGTAGATCCAGCCTGCCGTATTGTCCGGGATCTCTCCTTTGATCTCGACACCGGCTTCCTTTAGGATGCTGACCAGGTCGTCATCTCCGACATATCCGGTATAGTAATTGATCTGAATGATGTCATTTTCATTCGGCTTTGGTACGATGTCGATCTGCTGTGAGCTTAGCTGTACGCTCTTTACCTGGCCCTGTTCGACCATGTCCATAAACTCGGTGTAGCTGATCTCCTGCGCCGTCATCTGCGTCTGCCACTTGCTGACTAGACTCATAAACAATAGCGCTACGAGAGTGATGAGTATAAAAATCATCACCATCTGGCCGTTTCGGTTGTTTCGTCCACCGCTGCCATTATTTTTATTGCCGTTTTGATTGTTGCCGTTACTTGGGTCATTTCCACCCAAATGATCATTTGCCATAAATTTGTTACCAACTTTCCTTTGCTTTTATTATTTCCCCTATATAAAAAACAAATTTATTCCATTATAAGTGGATTGCCCGTTGATTTCAACCGATTCTTTTCCGTTATTTCTAAAGATTTCATAAAGAATTCGTACCTTTAGCATTTTTTATAAACTCCAGATACAGGCTGTAGAGCACGGCACAGGCAGGAACACCACAGAGCATTCCCAATATGCCAAATGCCTCTCCACCAATCGTGACAGCCATCAGTACCAGGAGTCCCGGCAGGCCGACAGATTTTCCTACAACTCTCGGATAAATCAGATTGCTCTCTACCTGCTGTAAAATAACCAGGAAGATCACAAACCACACAGCCTTTATGGGATCCGCCACCAGGATAAGGAATGCTCCCAGTCCGCCGCCGATCCATGCACCAAAGATAGGCAAAAGCGAGGTAACTGCGATACATACGGAAACCGCCCCTGCATATGGAATCCGCAAAATCAGCATTCCCAAAAAGCATAGCACACCAATAATGACGGCTTCCGTCAGCTGTCCACTGACAAAGCTCGTAAAGACTCGATCCGTCAGTGCCGTGATGTCTAAAAGCCGCTGTGCCTTCTTTTTCGGAAGCAGCGTTATGACCAGATTTTTCAAATGCGCTCCGACTACTTCCTTTTTTGCAAGCAGGTACAAAGCAAACACGAAGCCAAGCAGCACATTTACAAGACCTGAAATGATAGATGCTGCCGCACCCCATGTCACGGTAATAATGCCGCGTCCCTTATCGTTAAGGAAGGTCGTGATCTTTTCGATCAGCAGGTCAGGGTCGATCTCATAATCCGGCAAAACAATATTGTGCTTTGCCGCCAGATCTACGACGGCTGACCACCAGTATCCGATCCTTTCTACATAAACCGGAATATTCTGGATAAATTTATCACATGATTCACGCAGGCTGGGGATCATCATGAACACTACCGCAAACAGCACTCCCAGTACTAAAACTGTACTGAGTGCGAGACATATAGGTCTTGTCAGCTTTTCAGGTGCCTTACGGCATATCCTGTGCCAGAAGCGCTCTAACGGCCGAAGGACGACGTTGATCAAAAATGCTATGACGCCGCCTGCCAGAAACGGTGCTATCACCGCAACCACCTTTGCAAGAAGCTTTAGTACAAGCTCATAATTCATCAGTGCCCATGCAAATAAAATGAGCAGCAGCACTGACACGAACACATTTCCTTTTTTACCATTTTCTGTATTCTGTACGTTTTTCATTGTGTTACCTCCAGCTTTACTTTTTTTAGAATCGGATTGCGTTTATACTGCACGATCAAAGGAATCACCATGACACACCAGGTGATAGGCTCCGCCACTATAATGCCCCAATAGCCAAAGGGCTCCACCAGCAGATTGACGAGAATTATCTTGCCGATGCACTCAATACTGCTGGATATAATAGGTGTCACATGATCCCCGATGCCCTGCATCGTATTGCGCAGCACAACGATGATGGCCGTCACCCAGTACAGTAGTGTATCAAAGTGCAGATAAGACGAAGCAGCCGAAATGACCGTTTCGCTGCTCGTACCGGTCACCAGATAGATCAGCTGCGGTGCGATCGTATAGCTGCACAGCACCATCAGAGCACTCCAGAGCAGTACAAGCTTTAGTGCCGCACGCACACCCTCCTTGATCCGATCGATCCGTCCGGCACCGAAATTCTGTCCGGCATAGGTCGCCATCGTCGTTCCGATCACACCAAAGGCCAGCATAAAAAGCTCTGTTAGCTTGCGCGCCGCGGTATGTGCCACGATGATATCGTTTCCGAGCGTATTGATGCCGGTCTGCAGTGCCACAGAGCCGATGTTGACGAGGCATCCCATAAAGCCCATGGACAGTCCGCAGCCGAGCATGGCATGTATGAGCTCTGATTGAAACTGAAAGCTCTCCCTCTTTGGATGCAGCCGCTCGTATTTTTTATAAATAAAGGCCACGCACAGCACTGTCGCAAACAGCTGGGAGGCCACCGTAGCTGCTGCCGCACCCCGTACACCCATATCGAGCACACATATGCAGAAGAGATCGCCGAATATATTGAGCACGACGGATATCGCCAAAAATAACAGCGGTGTCACAGAATCTCCTATAGCACGCAGCAGCGCCGCGCACAGATTATACAGCATCGATATCGTCATTCCCGCAAAAATCACTACAATATAGTCATAGGACATCTGATAGATATCGCTCCCGATATGCAGTACAGCGAAAATCTGTGGCAAAAAAACGATGCTAAGCACCGTCAAGGTGATACTCACCGCCAGCGATAGCACGAGTGAGGCTGCTGTCGAGCGGCGCAGACCATCGCTATCTCCCGCTCCAAAGCAGCGTGCCACAACCACCGCAAAGCCGTTTGTCAGTCCCTGCAAAAAGCCGATCACGAGTGTACTCAGCGAGGTCGTCGCCCCAACTGCCGCCAGCGCACTGTCTCCCAAAAAAGATCCGACTATGCGTGTATCGACCAGGCTATAGGTCAGCTGCAATACATTTCCGATCAGAATCGGCAGCATGAACAGCAAAATCTGCTGCATCGGCTTGCCCTTTGTCAAATCCCTCATAAAATAAGCCCTTTATCATAACTGTTTTTGTATGTTCACAGCTACCCTTTAATATAGTAAATTCAACAGCACCGCCATCAGGCAGCCGGTGAGACAGCCCATCAGCACCTGCAGTGGCGTGTGTCCGACAAATTCCTTTAGGCGCTGCTCCGGCAGTGAGGGATTGTCCTTCGAAAACAAACGCACCATCTCATTTAGCAGCTGTGCCTGCTTTCCTGTCTCTAAGCGCACTCCCATCGCATCACGCATCGTGATGAATGCCACGATCATACAGATCGCAAACGGAAAGGACTCCACTCCGTATACGAGAGCTGCCGAAAGTGCCATACACGAAACCGTCGAAGAATGGGCACTCGGCATGCCGCCATCTCCCCAGAAACGACTGATGTCCAGCTTGTGATTTAAAATAGCATACAGTATCGTCTTTGAAAGCTGTGCCGCAAACCAGCCGGATAGTCCCGCCATCAGCACCTGATTCGACAATAGCTTTGAAAAAGTGAGTTCGATTGTGGTCATAGAATACCTTCTTTATCTGTTTTTCGTTTAAAATCCCCGTAATAATTCCTTTTCCGCTACCTATTCTAGCACAGCCTATCTACCCCCGCAAGAAAAGAAGCATTAGAATTGCTTAAGATTCATTTTAGATTTCTTTTATCTTTCGGACACACTTTGGTCACATTTGCTCAGTATACTGATTTCATCAACAGAGATGTTGATAGCAACAATTCCCTATATAGATGTAACATTTTCATAACTAAACTCCTCGAAAAAACGATCGCATATGCGGTCGTTTTTTCATGCGTCTGTTTCAAATGCAGCAAGCACCTTTACCTGTTTTTTGAATAGCTGCTTTTTATGATTACTTTTTTTCGAAACTGTGCTACACTAAATGTGAAGTTTACAAGAGGGGGAATGAGCCATGAAGCGACCCGTAGAAATCACCAATTACAAATCCTGCAGCATGTGCGGCCGCCCGCTGCCGATCGAATATGAGAAGGACTGCTGTCCCGGATGTGAGGAGGATGTACTCTTCAAGGAGATCCGTGACTATATACGCGAAAATGATGTCACCGAATTCGAGCTGGCTGAGATATTTCATATCCCTCAGAGCAAGGTGCGCCACTGGATCAAAGAGGGGCGCATCGAATATGTGACCGAAGAGAATGCCAACAAGCTCATGAACAACCGCTGCCAGCGCTGCGGCACACCGGTCTCTTTTGGCACGCTGTGCACCAACTGCATGCGTCTCATGAACGGAGGCAAGGAAATCACCTACACCTCCGCCACCAAAGCTCCCGAACGCAACCGCATGCGGTTTCTCAATAATGATGAGCTGAAGTAATAAAAAAGATGGCTTCGCTCTGCGAAGCCATCTTTTTTTGACTAAATATTGGTCAGTGTCTTTCCAACCGTGACGATGTAGGTCATGGTTATTTTTTTGCCTCCGGAAATGGTGTAGGTACCGGTTACGGTGATGGATTTGATGTTGATCTGATCACCGGATTTTACGGAAACCTTTGAGCCGGGCTGTGTCTCGCCTGTCACGACACACTCGCTGATCGTTCCGTTGTCTACGGAGAGGCAATTCTGCGCGAGCTCGAGTGCTGTTGAGCAGCTCTTAGAGGCTGTGATGCGCTCGATGGAGAGCGTAGGTGCATCCTGCGTATCGGTCAGCACGAAGCCGGCACTCACCGTCTGATAGCCCTTTGCCACGCTCGAATAATACTGCATGGTCACGGTATAGGTTCCGGTTCCTGCTTTGCTGCAGGTATCTGAGCTGATATCCAGTGTCTTTAAATCGAGAACAGTGGAGGAGCTGATCGTCTGCTTTGCACTGGTGCCTGCTGCCGTCAGATCGGTACTGTAATAATAGCCGTCCTTTGTGACGGTGGCTTCGGTAAACTGAACGTAGTTTGTGAATACACCGCCCCTGTACTGTGCGAGACGCGCCTTCACATAACGACTGCCGCTCACATCCGAAGAGAGGGACAGATCCGAGGTCTTGCTGTCCAGCTCGATGGCATAGGTAGTCGGTGCGTTTGCATTGATCTGATCGGGGCTTACAATGTATACCGTAAAGGGAATGGATGCCTTTTGCGTACCGATGGTCAGCGTCAGGGTATAGTTGTAGGTACCCACCGTGGCGCCGGAGGCATTCAAAACGATGCGGTTATTCTCGGCATCGTAGCTGGCTACGCCGGTATTCACCAGATTGCTCGTCGTATTCGAGATGGATGCGACCTCACTGGTCAGTGCAAAGGCCTCGCTGTACTGATCGAGTGCCGTTACATCGATATACTTGCGGTATTCCGAACTGTACACATTTGACATAGTCACGCTGCTGGTGCTCAAAGTCAGGCTGCCAAGCTTCGGAGCCTCAGAAACAGTGACATCGTAGCTGTAGGCATATTCCGTACCTGCATATACTGCAGTCACTAGAATTTTCACGGTTCCATTTTTTATAGGAGTGATCTTGCCATTTTTTGTGATGATGAGCGCATCCGGATCGGAGGATTCATACGTCACGGATGTGTAATTTATCACTGCCTTATCTGAATCAAGTGCACGGAAATGTGCATAATAGGTCTTTCCTATGGCTGCACGTCTATTGTCCTTGTAGCTGCTGGCGGTGTAATTCGGCGCCGTCTCAGAGGTCGTCAGAGTAAAGTTCGTATCCGATGCAGTCTCTGCTGCCTCACAGCTAATGACTCCAACTGCACTCAGTACAAGCCCGCTTTGTGTCTTGCTCGTATAGGTAGCCTTTACTGTAGCAGATTTACCGACTGTGGTCATATAGAGCTTTTGCGCATCTGTTATGTAGCCGTTTGTGACCTCCGCCTCGTATTTTATCGTACCGGGATAAGCAGCTGCCACGTTCACATCCTTGCTATCGTAGAGAGCATATTCGATCTCGGTTTCCTTGTTCACTGTGACCTTTTTGGTCAGAATGGAGAGCTTTACCGGAACACCTACGCTGGCGGTGAAGCTCTTTTGTGAGGTTCCATCGCTTACGGTGTAGCTGGTGGCATCCCGCAGATTGGTCAATAGGGTGAGTGTGGCCGTCTTTCCATCCGAGGAAAAGGCTACGCTTTTTATGACAGAGGCTGCGCCTGCTGCACTTTTTACTGAGAAATTGTCCTTGGTTAGTGTCTTTGCAACATCGCCGGAATAATTTACCTCGATCTTATTGGCATCTGACTGCTTTACAGACTCGATGACATCCCCTACCTTGACCTGCATGGTCGCAGTCTTTATCACGCTGCTGCCGATCTTTGCGGACAGCGTGATGGTATAGGTACCGGCCTGCTGCGGCTTGAAGACACCCGCCTTACTCATATAAGAGGAATAATCCTTATTATCTGAGCCGGTAACTGTCCATACCTTGGTGCAGGTAGCATTCACGGGCTTTAATTTGCTGCCGAAGGTGTAGCTTTTACCGACATATAGTACATTGTCTGCCTCCGCAGGCGCCGTGATCGTGACCTTGGTAGGCTTGATCTTGATCTTTGCTGTGGTCGATATGGTATATAGGGATGTGGAGCCTGAGAAAACCTCAGCCTTTATCGTCACCTTTTTATTTTTGGCGACTGTGGCACCTTTGGTCTTTACGGTGAAGGTATTGCTGGCGGTCTTGCCGGTGACCTTAGTGGTAGCTTTTTTCCATTTTACATAAGAGCTGCCTGCTCCGCTGATGGTCCACTTGACGGTCTGCCCCTTTTTAACATTTATCAGGGTGTAGGTGTATTTACCCTTTGTGCTGCCGTTCTGATAGATGCTCGCATAGGTCTGCTTGAACTTCGGAATGGCTGTGGCTGCCTGCGCCTGTGTAAGCGGCAGGGCGGCTACCGTGAGCACAAGTGCCAGGCAGGCTGTCAGCAGTTTTTTTGTGATACGCTTCATGTGTTACTCCTCCTTTTTTACTTTGGGTGCTTTCTTTTGCACCTTTTTTGCTCTCTTTTGTAAATTTGATACCGATCGCCGCCTCGGTGCGATCACCGCAACAGCTTAAATAGGTTCTTATCCTCGATAAAGTTGCTCATCTCATAGCAAACGAGTATCTCATCCCAGTCCTGCGCCGCCAGCTGACTGATGGATTCGTTGTTATAGCGCAGATCAAGCATCGTGATCTGTGCGTAAGATTCGATCAGATATGGCACGAGACTGTTTGCATAGGAGTCCTTTATCAACAGAAGCGTGCGATCTGTAGCTGCATCCTGATTGGTGATGGTGAGTGAGCCGTAGTTGCCGCCAAAATAGACGGCGTATTTGTCCTTTACCGTCAGCTTGCTCATATCATAGATACCCGTCAGCTCAGGCATCGCATGGGTGCCATCTGCACTGAGTGCATCCGCCGGAGCCCCGCTTGTCTCTATCGTGATATTCTCCGGCAGACTCATCGGAAGAGTGAGCGTATCCGCCTTTGCATTCGGCAGGCCTGCTACCTTTGAATAGAGCGTGCCGTAAAAATCGCTGCTCTGTTCCTCTATGCCAAATCCGTCCTGTGAACAAATCGATATCCCATTTGCCTGCAGATAAGCAGCTGCTCCGATATAAGCTCCGTTTGTCGTCCAATGATGATCCGTCTTGAAATAAAGCTGTGGACTACCCTGATGTGCCACGCGCTGCAGATCCTCTCTTAGCGTGATAAAACGCACACTGTCCGTCTCACACAGCTGCTCTGCGAGTGCTTCGTAGGCAGAGGCGTCATAGGTCACGGCGCGCTTTGGCAGCTTATCCGTCAGGATGGTCGCTGCACCGGGCACTAGCATGACAGATACCTGCGCCTTTGCATTCTCACGCATGGCTGTGATGTAGCCTATATTTTTTCTGAAATTGTCCTGTGAGAGGTCGCTGTCTAGCTTTTTTTCAAATAAATAGCCGTCCTCTCCTATGTAGATGCCGTTAATCTCTCTATGATAGAGCAGATACTGCGCTGTCGTGGCCAGCTGCATCCAAAGCTCTCTCCCGGGAAACTGGTCATTTACCGCACCGGTCAGCTCGGTTTGTACCTCGCCGGATAAAATTCCATCCAGGCTAAGAGATGGCATCGTCGTTAAATAGCGATTTTCCTGCTCAGAATAGTTTTTCTGCGGCAGCAAAAAGATGCAGCTGCCGAACACCGTCAATATAGCGACCACGGACAGCACATACCATGCCAAACCGCCGCCTGCTTTTATTTTTTTTAACATCATCTTCTCCTAAAACCGAAAATATAAGAACGGATTGTAGCTGCTGCTCACCAAAAATGCCAGAGAAAGCAGCGCAAGCGGCACGGTGTATACCATCAAAAGTGCCTCGCGTGTCTCCGGTATCACGAGCTTTTTTGCCAGTCTTACAGGAATCGAGGTCGCTGCGAGCGCCAGCACGAGCAAAAACGGTGCCAATATATCCCACTGATACGCCGACAGACCATTAGCAAGCGGCACACCAATGCCAAATAGTGCCCTCATGTAGCTTCCCAGCCGCGTCACATCGTCGAGTGCGAAGATGACCCAGCCTACCACTACAAAAAACATCGTATATACGTGCCGCAGCCACCTTGGAATGTGCTCCGCTAAGCGAAACAGCACGAATTTTTCCAGTACCATGAGCAAAAAATAGTATAGACCCCATAAAATAAAATTCCAGCCGGCGCCATGCCACAAGCCCGTCAAGAACCATACGATAAAGAGGTTTAACACCTGTCTGGCGATTCCGTAGCGGTTTCCTCCCAGCGGTATGTAGACATACTCTCTAAACCAGATGGAGAGCGTCATATGCCACTTGCGCCAAAACTGCGTGATGCTCTCGGATTCATACGGATGATCGAAGTTTTCCGGAAAATGAAAGCCAAAGAGCTCTCCGAGTCCGATCGCCATATCCGAGTAGCCGGAAAAATCAAAATAAATCTGAAATGTATAGGCAAGTGCGCCAAGCCATGCCAAGGCCGTACTCATATCTGCACTTCCAAGAGCGCTGATATAATCCCAGATGCTGCCGATCTGGTTGGCTAACAGCACTTTTTTTGCAAGTCCTATGAAAAATCGCTGCAGGCCGTGTGCCATGTCCGCGAGATTTTCCTTTCGCGTATCCACCTCACGCGCTACATCCTGATAACGGACGATAGGTCCTGCGATCAGCTGCGGAAACAGGCAGACATACATACCAAAGGAGATGATGTTTTTCTGCGCCGGGATCTCACCACGATATACGTCTATTGTATACGACATCGTCTGGAATGTATAGAAGGAAATACCGATTGGCAGCGCCAGCCCGAGCAATTCAAGCTGTGTACCTGCCAGCCGGTTTACACTCTCCAGCAAAAAGTCCGTATACTTAAAAAAACCCAAAATCGCCAGGTTTCCGACGACAGAGAACACCAGTACCGCCCGTCCCCACGTATTGAGCCTTCCGCGCTTTCTCGCCGCATCGATGGCGATTCCGTTTACATAATCAAAGACCGTAGAAAAAAGCATGAGAAGAATGTAGCGCGGTTCTCCCCATGCATAGAAAAAAAGACTTGCCAGAAGCAGCCACAGATTACGCAGCTGCCTTGGCAATATAAAATACAATATGACTACGATCGGTAAAAATACACATAAGAAAAATATGCTGCTGAAAACCATTATTTTTTATCCTCTCGTTTTTTACTCAGCATCAAATACCTGCTGGATCAGTCCGCTCTTTGGAGAGATGATCATAGTAACGTAGCGTCCCTTTTGCTTGATCACCGCATGATCGATCAGCGTCACCTGATCCGGTGCATAGGACTCTAGTGTTCCTCTGCGATCCGTCAGATGATCCTGCATCGTGTTCATGAGTGCGGCAGCATCCGAAGCATTTTTTAGCTCTACGACTGCTATCTCCTGTATACCGCCATCCTTTGCGTAGGAATACACATAGGATGCCACGCGTTCATACTCAAAATTGGAAAAGCTGCCAAAGTTTAACTCGGCCGCCTCATCCGCATCACTCACTGTCACCATCTCCGGCAGTGTCGTGTCTGCGGCGATCATATCCGCAGAGAGTGCGCTAAGATCGATGGACTCCTGCGTATCTGTTGTATCCTCTGACGATTGGCCACAGCCGCACAGAAGCGTAGCACACAGGCAGACAATCACGCCAATCGAACCTAATTTTTTATTTTTTAAAAAAAACATATTCTTCCCTCGTCTTATTCTGCAATCGCAAGGTCTGCCTGGCCATCGTCACCGCAGATCTCATCCGTGGCACAGGCGCTGCCATCCATTACTGTCTCATTCATGATCGTGCCACCGGACTGGTTCGGATCCGCCACGGCACTGCCAAAGATCTCGTTGATCTTATTTGTCATCTCTGTCACCTGGCCGGGATCTGCCAGCTCAAGTGAGCTCGTTCCGCCGCCGCTGCTGTAGTCGTAGAGATAGATCGCCAGCACGTAGCCGCCTTCTCCGTCATCTACCCAGGCTGCACTCAGATCCTTGTTATCACCGCCTGCTACGGCATACATCGCCTGCTGCAGCATCTGCATCATCTGATCTGCCAGTGCCATATCTGCCTCAGATAGCTCGCCCTTTAATTTATAATATAGGCTCACGCTCTTTCCGGGCTTGATCGCTGCATATACCTTTTCCGGAATTGCAAAGAAGTCCTTGATCTCCTTTGCATTCTGAACAGCATAGGAGTATTTCGTGCCCTTTGCCTCAGGCAGTGCAGAGTCATCCCAGTCATGAGAGGTGCGTGCCTGCTCATCTGTCATATTAAAATTGCGGTATTTTGCACCGGAAACATCTGAATATACATCCACCTGGTACCACTGGCCATCATCGAGCTTGACCATATCCCAGGAATGATAGTCATTGTGTACGATATGCACCTCCAGGCCCTCCATATTGCATAGCAGGCGGAAGGTCGTTGCATAGCCTACACAGACCGCTCCCTTGCTCTCCAATACATCGTGCGGCGTATAGGATTCTGTTGATTGTCCGGGCATCGCGATCGTATAGCTGCTGCCCTGTCCGATATTCGCAACCAGCCATTCATAAATAGCCAGCTCCTTCTCGTAGTCACTCATGCCATCCTTGATGATCTCCTCTAACACAGCTACCGCCATGTCATAGGTTTCCTTGTCCTCGTCGCTTAGGCCGGACGGATCTCCATTTATATAGGCATCAGAAATCTCTGTCGTGGAACGGATCTCATATTTTTCCATGACCTTGAAGCCATCCTCCTGATAGGTGCTCTCCTGCTGCGCCTCCTCGGCCTGGCGTGCCAGCTCATCATCGATATACTGACTCACCTTGGCATTCTGGGAGGCCTGTGTCTGCATCATCCATGCACTCATGCCGATGGATGTACCGACTCCTCCTACCAAAAGAACTGCTACCAGCACAAAGGCGATATGCTTTGCTAAGCCGTTCTTCTTTTTGGTGGTTTTATTTGTCTGCTCTACTACTTCCTTCATTACCTTTTTTCCTTTCTTACGCGTATTAACAGATTCTTCGATGCCTGTTCAACTACACAGACACCGTATTTTGTGATCCGTCAGACACACGCTAATAGTTTTTCAAAGCCTTCTCCCGCTCAAAGAAATCATCCACCGCCTGGATGATCTGTGCCGGAGGCAGCGTTTTTAACAAATACCCATCGGGCTTTAGCGCCATGACCTGCATCACGCTTTGCTTATCGTCCTTTCCGGTCAAAAAGATAACCGGTATATCCGAAAAATCTTTTTCCGCACGAATCATCTCGAGCATCTGTCTGCCATCCAGGATCGGCATTTCATAGTCTAGCAGGATCAGATCCGGCCTGTTCACCGCCAGATATTTGATCGCCATCGCCCCGGAATTCGCCAAAATGACCTGATAGCGATCCTCGAGCCAGCCCTTTACATTGCGAAGCATCGCCCCGGAATCATCCACGACGAGAATCTTCTTTTTATTAGCCATAACGAATTTGCTCATATGACGGCTGATCTCCAAAACCATGTCCTTGGCATTGATCGGTCGCTGAAAGGTCATCTGCAGGACATTTGGCCCCAGTGTCTTTTTGATTTTTTCGAGCTCGTCCATGCTGCCGGTCGCATACACCGGAAGCTCCGCCTCCAGTATCCAATCCTTCAAATATACGAGCACTGAGCCATCCTCTAGGATCTGCTCATCCGCATAGATGAGCACAGCCTCCATCGGTTCCTTTATCTTGTCGATCTTATCGATGTCCGGCTCTACATAATACACGCGAAAATCCTGCTCTGCAAACATCTCTTTTAGACTGAGCACCAGATAGCTCTGCGTGCGTGATATGATCAAAAGATTTTTCTCAAACATTATGCCTCCTCGCTAAGCTGTGCCTCCCACTGCTCGGTCAGCTCCATGACGTCCATCAGGGCTACATCCGCCAGCTGTACCCGCAGCTGCTCCATAAAGGATGTGTATTTATCCGGTATCAAAAGCTCCTCCAGCTGCTTTGCTGCAGCATCCGCACCATCGAGATCAAACGCATCCGCAGCGTCATGAAGCGTTTTTAATAATGCACGAAGCTCCTCTGTCGTACAGGGTCTGCCCTCCTTGGTTCCAATCGCTGCATAGGGCCTTAGCAGCGGCTTGTATGCGCTATACGCTGCCAAAAGCTCAGGCGTCTCCTTTGTGAGCGTCTCTATATCACCTGCATCTGCTGCCTGCTCCATGCGATAAAACCATTCGGATAGTGCTGCATCGCCGATCATGCGGGCGGTGTTCTTTAGTGCATGTACCTCGATCTGATAATCATGGATCAGTCCATCGCCTAAGCACTGCTCGATCTTTCGTGATTTTACATCTATTAGCTTGTAAAAATCACCTAACAGCTCCTTCCATAGCTTTTCGGAGCCGCAGCAGCGGATACCCTCTGCGCGGTCGATATTACCAAGCGACTCCTCGCATGTCTCCTTAGTCTGCGCAGCCACAGGCTCCCTCGTCTGTCTGTATGTATTATGCACCAGTGCTCTCGGCAGCCAGTTCTTGATCTTTGCACAGATATCTGCCATCTCGATGGGCTTTGCCACGAAATCGTCCATGCCTGCTGACTTGAATTTCTCTCTCGCATCCATCAGCGCATTCGCGGTCAGCGCGATGATCGGTACGTTCTGATAATATTCGCCCTCCATACGACGGATCTGCCCTGTCGTCTCGACTCCGTCCATCACCGGCATCATATGATCCATGAAAATGATGTCGTATTTGTTCTTGCTCACATATTTGAGCGCTTCCTTTCCGCTGGTCACGGTATCGATATGCATCTGCAGAGGCTCTAGCAGTCCGACAGCTACCTTTAGGTTCAGCTCATTGTCATCGACGATGAGAATATGTGCATCCGGAGCAGTAAAGCTCATCGCCTCCTGCTTTTTATCGGATATACCCAGCTCCTCATGATTGAGCAGCTGCGTGAAATTTAACGTATACAGCGGTTTGTTCACCATGCGTGCATTTTTTGCATGGCTTTCCTCTAACAGCGGATCCACCAGTACGATGATCTCGCCAAGCTCGTCACGTTTTTCCTCTGGAATAGCCTCTAGGATCGTCTCCTGCTTTACATCCGTAAAGAAGAAGTCTACCTTTCGCTGCGGAAGCCCGCTCTCACCTGTCTTGACATATTCTACACTATATTGTCCGCACAGTCGCTGCAGCTGCGCCACGGACTCGCTGCCGGAAAAACGCCCTGCCACATATATCGGACGCGTCGCCTTGAAGAGAGCTGCCGGTGTATCGTCTGCATGCTTTTGATGAATATTAAGAGAGAATACACTTCCCTCTCCATACACGCTTTTTACACCGATCGTTCCGGACATCATCTCTACGAGCTGCTTTGTGATGGACAGCCCAAGCCCTGAGCCCTCTTTATTATGGTTCTTTTTATTATCCACCTGAGAGAAGCTGGCAAAGAGCTTGCCGATGTCCTCCTCCCGGATGCCCTGACCGGTATCCGTCACGGCGATGCGAAGCTCGATGTCACTCTCTGTCACAGTCCCAAGCCCCAGCTCTAGCTTTACATAGCCCTTCTCTGTGAATTTGATCGCATTGTTCACCAGATTGATGATGATCTGTCGGATGCGCAGCTCATCTCCAACCATCGACTGCGGCAGACGCTCATCAATGTCAAAGATCAAATCTATCGGCTTTTCTCCGATTCTCGTGAGAAAGATCATGCCGAGATCAGACAGCATCGACATCGGCTCATAGACAGAGGGCACCAGATCGAGCTTTCCGGATTCGATCTTGGAAAAATCCAATATATCATTGATGATACCAAGCAGTGCATTGCCTGAATTTTTGATGTTATTTAAATAGGCAACATCCTTTTGAGGGAGGTTTTCCCGCAGCAAAATCTCCGTCATGCCGACGATGGCATTCATCGGCGTACGGATCTCATGCGACATATTCGATACAAAGGTGGACTTGGCCCGGTTCGCCTCATCCGCCTGCTGCTTGAGTGCCTTCATGATCTCCGCCTGCTCAGTCGCATTCTGGATGTAGTAGTGGCTCTCCGTAATATCATTCAATACATAAAGCTTGCCAAAATATGTATTTTTTTCGGTTAATAGACGTGAATACACCTCATATACACGCTGATTGCGCTCGAGTGCCTTTTTATCCACAATGCAGCTGTCAAGCTCCTTGAAAACCGCGGCCTGTGCCAGCGCCGTGTTTAGATCAAACAGCTCATCCGCCTTTTTGTTGCGATAGATGAGCAGGTTGTCATTGTCTAGCGCGATCAGGGCATCCGACTGCTCGTTTACAGCCAGATCCATCGCCATGGCTACGGCATTTAGCATCCTATCCTTAAAGAGTGCTGATGCCAGCAGCATAATGCTGATGATATAGGCAGGCATCGTCGTATCGTAGCCACATGTGATACCGGATACATAAAAGGCGAGTCCGATCAGCATCGTACACATGATCGCGATCATCTTCCACATCTGGTTTCGCTGTCTCTCGCTACGCGCACGCACGAGACGAAGGCCACACAGCACAGCCAGTGCAACCATGCTAAGCGCCATCGCAGAATTATAGATATAATAGACCACTCCTGCTCCATGCTCCAGATGCGGGAATAATCCGCCCATCACAAAATGCATATCGCTGTAATAGAGCCTATGATGCTCGCACGTTAGCACAAGCACACTAACGCACAAATGGTATCCGACCAGTCCAAGTGTCAGAGGCTTTGGCAGCCTGACATTGCAATGCTCTAAAATAAACAATGCCATCATCAGCATCGTCATCGGCTTTCCGATGTACGATAGCTGTACCGCATGTATAGCCTCCTGCTGCGAGGTGGCTGTCATCTCGAATAGATAGCCGACAAAATTGAACAGCATGGCATGCAGCATGACCAGCATAAACAGCTGCTGCCTGGACGGGCGTTCGAGCATCACTCGTATGATCATGCCGACTACGATCGCCATACCGATATATTGCAATCCAACCAGAAATGTAACCATCTAATCTCCTCCTCACGCTTTAGCCTATGCATCCCGTTCGATATGCTCCTCAAACTCTAAAAGCGGCAGCGGCCTCGCAAAATAGAAGCCCTGTATCATATCACATCGCACGTTTGCCAGAAAATCCACCTGCTCCTTGTGCTCCACACCCTCTGCTACTACATGCAGCCCCAGTCTGTGTGCCAGCTGGATCGTCTGCGCCACGATGAGCTCTGCCCGATCCATCGCATCCTCTCCACGGAAAAACTCGGCATCGAGCTTTAGGATATCCAGCGGTATATCCTTCAGGGAATTCAAAGACGAATAGCCCGCGCCGAAATCATCAATCGAAATCATAAAGCCATAGGCTCGCAGCCGGTTTATCGTCTCGATCAGCTGACCCTTATCATCAAAGAAGGCACTCTCTGTCACCTCAAGCTCTACCAGCTCATGCTTTGCACCGTACGAATCGACGATTCGCGTGATGTGCTCTGCCAGATCATCTAGTGCAAAATGTGCACGAGAGACATTGACCGATACCGGAATCGCTTTTTTGCCCTGCAGCGCCCATTCTACCTGCTGCTTTGCGACCTTTCCGATCATATAATCATCGAGCTTCATGATAAAACCGTTCGATTCAAAGATCGGGATAAAACGTCCCGGTGATATCATGCCCTTTTCGGGACAGTTCCAGCGCACCAGCGCCTCTGCTGCCACGAGCCGCTTCGTGGACGGCTCATATTTGGGCTGATAATATACCTCGAATTCTCCCGCCGTAAGTGCGGCCTGCATATGGTTTTCCACCCACTGCTCCCAGTTTTGCTCCTCAAGCAGTGTATCGTCGAAGAAAAAGATCTGCTCGCAGCCATCTTTTTCTGCACGCTGTGCCGCTCCGGCATAGCTAAAGAGCTGATTGACATTGACATTTTTTCTCTTTCGCAGGAGGCGATCCTTGTTCTCAACCGGAGGAATCAGATACACGCCGGCATGAATGTGAAGCCTTCGCTCCGGCTGCAGGGAGGCTAGCTCCGCCAAAAGCATCCGAAGCCGTTCCTGACAATACACTCTCCACTCCTCTTCGTTTTCTCCGCGACAGCGCAGCAGCAGGCCAAAATCTGCTCCCGCGTTGTGCCCGAACACCTCACTGAGCCGCATGCGTGCACGCAAAAAGCCATCCATGCACTCGAGCAGATTCTCTGCCTCATCACTGCCATAGCAGTTGATATAATTGGAAAAATGCACAATGTGCAGATCGATCAGCGCATAGGCGTGACGCGCGCTGTGCAGCTTCTCCAGCTGTTTTTGCGCATTTCCACGGAAATAGATCCAGTTGTGTCCACCCGTGACAGCATCCATATACAATAGTCTTGTCGTGGCACGCTGCAGATACACACTCGTCGTCGTATTGATAAATAGAACGAGCAGCGGGATGAACAGCACACACAGTGCGATCAGACCGACTCTGGCGATATAGTAGACATCCTGGCGATTCAGCTCTATCGTTTGCTCAACGTATAGTCTGTAATCTGATATGTTCCAATGTACATTCACCCAGAAGCTATCCTCGATCACCGTTTCACGCATCCATTCGCCGCGATCTACAGACTGATCCTTCGTCTCCTCGCCAAAGGTCTGACGAATCATATCGATCAGGTTAATGTTCTCGAACTTCAGCTTCTCTGCCGTACCCTGATTCGGATAGAGCTCATACCCGTCTCCGATATCCGCATCATAGCGCAGGGATAGATCCGGCAAAGTATCCCCTGTATGTGTGACCATCTCTCCATGCGCATCGGTCACATAGACATTCGTATGCTCATCACCGAATTGTGATACGTAGTTTACGGCATAGGTCAGATCCCTGTCCTCTTCCATGAGCCGTTCCATCAAAATACCGGTATCCATGGCTTCCGAGCAGGCACTGCTCAGCCTGGTGCCTAAAATATAGTTTGAAAAGAGATTCAAGCCCTCATACACGAGTGCAACGCTAACTAAAGCGAACAAAAAAAACATCGTAATCGAAGGCCAGAAGCTTCGTCTTTTCAGTCTTTTTAATGTCATCTGCTTTTTAGTTGCTGCCATCTTTTATCTTCTCACCTTTATCCTTCTAAGCCTCGAATACAATGTCTCATCACGCACCTCACAGCTTTATGTGCAGCAGTCGCTCGCACAAGGCCAGCTCCTCCTTTGTTTTCCGTGTATTTTCAAAGGTCACGGTTCCTAAGGCTTCTCGCTGTGATAAAAGCCCTGCCTCTGCCAGTCTTCTTCTCATCTCACGCGCCGTACCGGCTCCTCCGTCAAAGATCGTCACCTTCTCACCTACGATCTGCCGGATCATCCCTTTTACGAAGGGATAGTGTGTACAGCCAAGTACGACCGAATCCAGCTCGCCATCCAGATACGGAGTGAGCAATTCGTGCAAAAAATCCCGCAGCCTATCACTCTCTAAATCCCCCGCCTCGATAAATTCCATGAGTCCCGGGCATGCCAGCGGATAGATCGTCGCACGGTCTGAAAACCGCTCCATCAGTGCCAAAAACTTTTCCTGCTGCACGGTCATGGGTGTGGCCATGACAAGCACATGCGGATGCTCCTTTTGCAGCGCGGCAGGCTTTAGCGCCGGCTCGATACCGACGATAGGAAGTCCCTGATAGCGCTCGCGCATGAGACGCACGGCTGCGCTGGTAGCCGTATTGCAGGCGACCACGAGTCCCTTTGCTCCCTGATCAAGCAGCGCTCTTGCATTTGCAAAGGAGAGCTCTCGCACCAGCTCTAACGGCTTTGTCCCGTAGGGAGCGTTCTTCGAATCGCCCAGATAAATATAATTTTCATGCGGCATGATAGCCAGCAGCTCACGCAGCACGCTGATGCCGCCCACACCGGAATCAAACACGCCGATCGGCTGATTTTGATGCCACGCAAAATCCTCAATAGTCTCCATAATATACATCCAAATCCACGTTGATATATCTGCCGTAGGCATCTAATATGCCATCGATCTGTCCGGTGCTCGAATACTGCCACATCTGCACATTTCCTCCACCGGTGTAGCGATGTCCGAGGCTCTGGCTGCAGTAGCGGGCGATCCAGATATCTACATCATTGTCCTCTAACACGGAATTATCGATGTAGTTGGTCAACCAGTTCAGGTTCGCATACAGGATAAATTCATAGCCTGCATCCTCGATAATCTTTTTATAGGCGAGCACGAGCTTGGTACGCTGCTCCTTGTTCATGCTGGTCAGCTGTGTGTTGTCCTCTAAGTCCAGCGCGATCGGGAAATCGAGATCCTTGCCATCTAACATCTCTATGAGGTTTTTGGCCTCTTTTTTGCCGGATGCGACCGAGGTCGCAGAGGTATAGCAGTAGATACCTACCGGAATATCCTGCTCCGTGGCACCCTTATAATAATTTTCAAACTGAATGTCCTTGCTTCCGCCATGTGCGAGACGAAGCATCGCAAACTGTATGCCGCTCGCCTTTACCTTTGACCAGTCGATCGCCTGCTGCCACTTGGATACATCGATACCATTCACCTGAGTATCGGTCACCGTCACGGTCACATTCGCACTGACTGCACCGACCTTTACCTGGACAGTCGTGCTGCCCGCTGCCACACCGGTGACTGTACCATTCGCATCTACTGTGGCGATGGATTTGTTTTTGCTGACAAAGGTCACTTCACCCGGCAGATCACTCGTCTCTGAGAGTGTCATACTAACGCCAGGTCCTAATAAAAGCGTTCTGGTGCTTAGCGTGATCGAAGCAACATGCATCGAAACGGTCGAGGATTTTCCACCGATTAAGCCATCATGCACTGCTACAACATAGTAGGTATAATCTGCGTCTGCCGAAATAGTCGCATCGGTATAATTCGTTTTCTTTATGCCGCCGGCTAACATGGTATACTCGCCGCCTGATGTGGCACGATAGATCCGATAAGCGCTCGCTCCCTGCGAAGCACTCCAGCTTAGCTGGATGCCGTCAGCCTCCTGTGAGGCACGCAGATCCTGCGGAGCAGGAGGAGCTGTCCATACCGTGAGTGCCTTTGAGCGCGGTGCGTACTGCGTCGCTCCATCTCTGGTATACATAGCTGCTACCTTGTAATAGTAGCGCGTGCCAGAGGTCACACCGGAATCACTCCAGGATGTGCCTGTCACGGTCGTCACTCGCTTGTAGCCGCTATTTTTTTTATTGCTGCGATAGACGGCGTAGCGCTCTGCGCCCTCTACACTGCCCCAGCGAACGGTCACGCCGGCCTTCGCTGCCGTTGCAGACTTCATCTCCACCACATCTGTCGGCACCGTAATAGCATAAGCCTCTGATACGACACCACGCACACGCTTTGCATTTGGATTGATGCGCACGCCCGCAACCTTATAATAATATGTCGCATCCACTGCCACCATATCCGTATATGCCGCATCCTTTACCGTAGCGATCCGTTTAAAGCCTCCGCTTGACGTAACGGAGCGGTAAATACGGTATTCCTCCGCACCCTCTAATGCATCCCAGGCCAGCTGCACCTCGCCAAAGCCCGCATGTGTCAACGTAAGAGTCTGAGGCGCTGTGAGTGTAGGCTTCGCCATCAATATCTCACTCGTCTTTTTCTCGCCGCTTACGGTAGCGATGACACGGAAGTAGTATTTTTTATTGCTATAGAGATCTGTCAGTGTATACTGCAGAGGCTTTCCTGCCTTGATCTGCGTCAGCTTTTTGAATTCCTTTTTGCTCGTGCCGTACTCCAGACGATATCTGGTCGCTCCCTCGACCTGTGTCCAGGTCAGCGTCACATTATTGTAGCCCGTCTGCGCAGTCAGCTGCGGAAGCTCCGTCACTTCTGCCGTGATCGCTGAATCCGTCGCGATCTCCGTCGTAGTATCTGTGGCAGCTTCTGTCGTATCTGTGGTAATACCTGTCGTATTATCTGTGGTCTCCTGTGTGCTCTGCTCCTTCTCCTGCGGTAATGCCAGAGTCTGCTGCACCGGCACACATGTCAAGGCCGCAGTCAGACATAAGCCTGCTAATAGGCCTGCTCTTTTATTATTCATAATTTCCTCCTAATTTGCGTACTAATCCACATACAGTTTATCGGAAAAATGTATGGAAGTCAACGCAACGCATTAAAAACCCCGAAGCCACCATCAGGCTCCGGGGTTGATCTCGATTATCAATATTCGCTGTAGTCAGCCTCTATGACATCCTCTACAACAGCAGAAGAATCACCTCTTCCACATAATGCGAGGTAAAGCTTTGCATCAGTAAACTGCATATAGGGCTCCACCCATAAAATACCTGCGATATTGAAGGTAATCGCAGCGAGCAGTCCCCACAAAATAAACGACAGATCCAGCACAAAGGTGCGCCACTTCTGACCGTTCATCATCTCACGGGAGAGGTCCTTCGCCTCTGCAAAGCTCATCTCAGGGTTTTCAGAGATAATATACGGAATCATCCGGTAGGAGTAGCTCTTTATAATTCCCGGTATAAAAAGAAGCAGCGACCACAGAAAGATATACAGGTTTGTCAAAAACTGTACCGCAACGATATTCATATACCAGCTCTTAAAGCCAAAGCCCATATTATACAGCTCTGCCCTGCCCTCGGAAGCATCCAGGAAATATTTTTTACAGCCCAGCTTTAGGGGATTCAGCAAAAAAATGTCAATCAGCAGTCCCAGTACTAAGGCTACTGCTATAATCACCAGTCCAAGACCGATCAGTCGCTGTGTCTGCTCGGTCATCCTGCCACTGACAGAATCGATAAAATTGTTCACATCAAAGGTCGCATCCTCGCTGCCCGTATCAGAGGATCCCGTGTATGAGCCACCACTCAAAACCATCAGCACAAATGCCACCAGCACGGATTTCCAGTAGTTGGCTTTCAGAGAGAGCTTTGCTTTTGTCTTTAGGTCTTTTCTTGTCCATTCCATAAGTCATTCTCCTATAGCTATTTTAGGGTAACAAAAAAGCGGGTGATGGGAATCGAACCCACGTATCCAGCTTGGAAGGCTGGTGTTCTACCATTGAACTACACCCGCAAATAACGATGTTCGCCTCACGAACGTGAATTATTGTACCATCGTTATCTTGTGTTGTCAACTATTTTTGCTCCAGCTTCTCTATCGCAGCCTCGATTCTGGCGATGGTTTCTTCCTTTCCCAGTACCTCCATCAGCTCCGTCGCGCCACCCGGTGTCATCTGCTTGCCGGAGAGAGCGGTGCGGATCGGCCACATCACATAGCCGTTTTTTACGCCTTTTTCAGATACATAGGCGCTTAGCATAGTATACAAGGCGTCATTGCTATAGTCGGTCTGCTCCTGCAAAAGCGGTAGCACATCACGCAACACCTCGAGGGAAGTCTCGGCGTTTGTCTTCATTTTTTTATGCGTATACATCGCTACGTCATACTCCGGCACAGCCTCGAAGAAATCGATATGCTCCTTGATATCCGGCAGTACCTCGATGCGTGTCTTTACCATGCGGGCGATCTTTTTTAGGTCATAATCCTTCGTAAGGACCTCGCGAATCACAGGCTCAGCCATCTCATAGAAACGCTCTTCGTCCATCGCCTTGAAATATTCGCCGTTCATCCATTTGAGCTTGACCATATCAAAGACAGCCGGTGATTTGCTGATATGATGATAATCAAAGGCCTCTACCAGCTGCGGCAGGGTAAAAATCTCGCGATTGTCACTCGGGCTCCAGCCCAGCAGCGCCACATAGTTTACGACTGCCTCGGACAAAAAGCCCTGCTCTATCAGATCCTCATAGGAGCTGTGGCCGCTTCGCTTGGAGAGCTTTTGATGCTCCTCGTTGACGATGAGCGGGCAGTGAATGTATTTTGGCTCCTCCCAGCCAAAGGCCTTGTATAGGATCGTGTACTTTGGTGCAGAAGATAAATACTCGCAGCCACGGATCACATGTGTGATGCCCATGAGATGATCGTCTACAACATTTGCAAAATTATAGGTCGGGAAGCCGTCCGATTTGATCAGGATCATATCGTCGAGCTCTTCATTTGGTGCGGAAATATCTCCGTAGATCTCATCATGGAAGGTCGTAGTACCCTCGGTAGGCATATTGGCACGAATGACAAAGGGCTTTCCGGCAGCCAGATTTGCCTCTACCTCTTCCTTTGACAGATGCAGGCAGTGCTTGTCATACATCATGATCTCCTTGCCGGCAACGGTGCGGCGCAGCGAGTCGATGCGCTCCTTGTCACAAAAGCAGTAGTAGGCAGCTCCTTTTTCGACGAGCTCCTTTGCATATTTCATATACAGACCGCTCTTACAGCGCTCACTCTGCACGTAGGGGCCGACTCCGCCGTCCTTATCCGGGCCCTCGTCATGCTTTAGTCCTGTCTTATCCAGCGTACGATAAATAATATCGAGTGCTTCCTCGAAAAAACGCTCCTGGTCGGTATCCTCTATTCTAAGTATAAAATCACCGCCCTCATGCTTTGCGATCAGATATGTATACAATGCTGTACGCAGGTTTCCCACGTGCATTCTTCCGGTCGGGCTGGGCGCAAATCTCGTTCTTACCTTGCTCATTGTTGTTCTCCTCTATCTGTAAATATGCGCGCCACATTGGCGTTCGCGTGTTACATTATACAACCGCCGGTTCAAATACGCAAGCCGCACGGCTTTCTCTTTCTTTTTTTGCATGAGTGGAGTATACTAATGTAAAAAATGGATGGAGGTTTTTTCTATGAGTCCACACAAAATCATTCAGCTCATCATCGGTATCACACTGGCCTGCGCAGGCGTTTACTGTATTCTGTCTCCAGGCGTGACGATCGCAGCCCTGGCATGGATCATCGGCCTGTTCATGATCATTCAGGCCATCAGCCGCATCGGTATCTGGCAGGAGCGTCGCGCACTGGGCTTTGGCGAGAATTATGAATTGATCTGTGCCATTTTGTCCCTGCTGTTCGGTGTCGCCCTGATCGCGAGCAACTTTTTTCAGGCGCTGGTCAGCACCATCGTCATCTATATTTTCGCATCCTGGATCGCGATGCTGGGCATCTTCCGGCTGCTGGTCGCTTCTAACCTACGCCGGCTCGATGCCGACACATCCGTCCGCATCAATAACTACAATATGCAGATGATCCTCGGTGTCCTGCTGCTCTTGATCGCCGTGCTCATCTTCATCCGCCCCGCCATCGTCACTGCGATGCTCGGCATCTTTATCGGCATCTGCCTGCTGCTGTTTGGCGCATGCCAGATCGTGCTTGCGGTTAGAAGATAGGTTCTAGGCATAGAATTCCAGGCATCGTTTCATATAATCCGGTGCCTCATCATATACCGCATGCCCAAAGCAATCCTCATATAAATACAGCTCGCAGCACAGAGCTTCAGCCAATTCTACTGAGCCTTCCATCGTTACGACGCGGTCTCCTTTTGAGCCAAGCACAAGCACCGGACACTCGATGGAAGGCAGACTATCATAACTGTCAAATGTCAGACATGCCTTTGCCAATCGGATCCACTCTTTTCCCACCTTTTCAAAGGTAGCATTTTGTCTTGCAAGTGTCGAGCCAAGCACCATTTTACGCACTAGCTTCGGATATTTCATGGCAAGCTCTTGCGCAATCATGCCACCCTGTGATGCGCCAAACAAATAGACATCACTTATCCCTAATTCCTTCCGTCACATCTGGTATCGTAATTTTGCAGCCATCTCAGGTTTCACCGGATTTACTCCGTCCAAACAATTATCAACTATCCACAATTTCAATTCTTCATTATCATTGCTTTCGTAATAGTCTACCAATTTTTGCTTGAACATTCCGTCTAGTTTTACAGGCACATTAAAAATGCCCTTGCCATTGGCTATAAGAATTTTATTAGCGGCAAATGAACCCACTCTTTTATTACCGTCTTTAAACATCTGTGAGCGCATGATGTATAATCCTATCGATAATGCCCTATCTGTAATACATTCTATATGATTAAGTTCCTGAAGATCACTATGAATTTTATCTGCATTCGGAATTTCCGGACGCCAATCGGTTCCAGAAATCATCACATCTTCATTTCTCAGTTTCCCAAGATACTGATATGGAACATCAAACCGAGCTGTAAGTTCATGTATTGTTTCCAAAAATATCAGATCAACTGTATCATCAATATGATCAAAAAGATAATTCCAACCATCTCTAAGGCAGCATATCTTGCTTATCTCTGTGGGAGTAACATTTTCAATATTGATATTATTAAGAATTGACTGTGTATCAGCAAAGGTCACTGCTATTCCTTCTAAATTCGCCTGCTTATATATAGAATCCACCATGATTCTTTTTGCATTAAATATATTATTTTCTTTGCTCATATCATATTTATCTGTAATACTCATATCTCCGGCTATCTCCCTATTGAATTAACAAAGCTATTATCAAACCAATCCGTCTAAATCATCTCCAACCAGAAACCTTTTCTCAGATACTGCAGCAACGCTTCGCACCCCTCATCCACATCTGCATAGGTCGCGTCAAAATCTCCGGTATACCAAGGATCGGCGATATCTCTGCTTGATCCTGCAAAGCTGAGCAGTTTGTATATCTTTCCATCCGGATCATGGTTTAGCATACGGTTAAGATTTCGTATATTTGCAGTATCCATGCCTATGATGTAATCAAACCTGTCATAATCCGCCCATGTGATCTGCTTTGCCCGGTGTGGCACCAGCGGGATTTTCATCTCCCGCAGCTTGTTTACCGTACCTGTGTGAGGAGGATTGCCGATCTCCTCTCTGCTCGTTGCAAAGCTGTCGATGACAAACTGATCCCCCAAGCCCATCGCGTTCACCTTGTAGGTAAATACGCTCTCACTTAAGGTTGATCTGCAAATATTGCCATGGCAGCAAAAAGCTACTCGTATCATTGTTTCCTCCCGATCATTTTATTCCACTTAAAGAGCGGATATGCGTGTTTGTATTTTAACATTTTACTTTGCGTGCATCAAGTTGCCCGACATGATACAATGAGTGTAAGTGAGAAAATGCAAATTTACAATAATTAAAAGGTGAATTCAGGAGGACTTAAAGATGAAACGACTTCAAAAACAATTTCTGGCATTTATTATCGTGGGCAGTCTCCTCATCACAGCGTTTACAGGATGCGGACACACAAGCGAGGATTTTATACGCGGTATGGATGCCTCTTCTGTATTAGCTCTTGAAAACAGCGGCGTGACCTATTATAACTTCGAAGGGGAAGAAGCGGATGTCTTTCAGACACTGTCAGAAGCAGGCGTAAATTATATCCGGCTAAGAGTGTGGAATGACCCGTATGACGAGAATGGGCATGGCTACGGCGGCGGCAATAATGATCTGCCAACAGCCATCGAGCTGGGCAGTCGTGCGACAAAATATGGCATGAACGTATGCATTGATTTCCATTATTCCGATTTCTGGGCTGATCCAAAGAGACAGCATGCTCCCAAGGCATGGGAAGGCATGAACATTGATGAAAAGTGTGATGCCCTGTATGACTACACGAAGGACAGTCTGACACAGCTTCTGGATGCTGGTGTAGCGGTTGGGATGGTACAGATTGGAAATGAGATCAATAACGGCATGGCTGGGGAGTATGATCTGTCGAATGTTACGCAGCTGCTAAAGTCCGGCAGTCAGGCAGTTCGGGAGATTGCTGATACCTATGATAAAGACATTCAGGTCGTGATCCATTATACCAATATCGAAGACAACGAAAAGATCAAAGGTCTGGCCGCTAATTTAGCGAAGGAAGATGTGGATTATGATATTATGGGATTATCCTATTATCCTTTCTGGCATGGCAGTCTCGACAATATGCAGCAGATCTCCGAATATATTCAGAAAACCTATGATAAAAAGGTTCTGATCGCAGAAACCTCCTATTGCTACACTTCTGAGGATGGAGACGGTTACAGCAACAGTCTGTCCGGCTCGGGCGATCTCGTAACCGGTTATCCGGCAACAGTTCAAGGTCAGGCATCCATGGTGCGCGATGTGTGTGCCGCGGCAGACGAAGCCGGGCTCGTTGGCGTCTTTTACTGGGAAGGCACCTGGATTCCTGTAGGTTCTGACGATTCTGACCGATCCTCTCTCTGGGAAACATACGGCAGCGGCTGGGCGAGCAGCTACGCATCGGATTATGATCCTGAGGACGCAGGGCTCTATTATGGCGGGTGCGCCTGGGATAATCAGGCAATGTTTGACTTTACCGGTCATCCCCTGCAATCCTTAAAGGTGTTTCAATATTTAAATGATTAAACCTATACAATCGGTGGGGGCATTGAAGGGTCCGCTATGCTATCATTGTGCCAAACGGAGAGTTTTATTTTCTGATAAAGAGAGGAGAACACAATGAAAAAACTGTTATTTGTACTGTTAACCACTACCATGATGTTCGGACTTTGCTCCTGCGGCGGATCCGATCAGCAGGAAAGTAACTCAGCTACTACTGAGGAAGCAGCTTCTGAGAGCTCAGAGGAAGTAGAAACCGAAGAAGCATCTACCGAGGCTGACTCTGCTGATTCTGCTGACTCTGCTGACGATAGCACAGCTGCAGACGATACCGAGGCTGCCTCTACAGAGCCGGTATCTGCCGATTTGGGTGACTATCACGTTACCATCCTTTCAGCAGAGCAGTTTAAGGACGACAATGATACGGATTCGGTTCGTTTCTACTTTGACTTCACAAACAATTCTGATGAGGAAGTTTCGTCCTACTTTGCATTCGAGACAGTTGCATATCAGGATGGTTATGAGCTGGTTGCAACAAACTCCTATTACGAAAAGGTTGCAGAGGCAGATAACTGCTACCATGATATTCTTCCCGGAATTACCACCCGCTGCATTACCGAGTACAACTTCAAGCCGGAGGGCGGCGAGATCGAGTTTACAATCTCAGAAAGTGTCAGCGGTGACAACGCGACCATGACCTTTGATCCCACAGCACTGCCCGGACGTCCGGCGGAGGATTATACTATCGAGCCTTGCAGCAGCGAAGCACTGGTAGAAAATCTACCCTCAGAAGGCGTATATGATGAAGATTTCAACATCAGCATCACGAAAAGCGAAGTAGTAGACGGTTTAAACGACGGAGAAAAGGTCATTCGTATCTATTTTGACTTTACAAATAACTCCGATGAAGCAACCTCCTTCTGGGCTAAAATAACCACCTTGGCGATGCAGGATGGCATCGGATTGGAATCAACTCTGGCAAGCGAATCTGTATCTGAGGACGAAAACTGCAATCTGGATGTCCAGCCCGGAGATACACTCACTGTTTCAACGTGTTATTCCCTTCACGACACCGGATCACCTGTAGCGATTAAAGTAATCGATTACTTTGGTGACAGTAGTCTGGGTACAACCTTTGAAGTACAGTAATTAATATTTAAAAAAAGCCCCACATGCTTACCGCAATGTGGGGCTTTTTCTTTTTATTCGTTAATGATTAGCACACGCCCTGTGCGAGCATGGCATCTACGACCTTCTCAAAGCCGGCGATGTTGGCACCTGCCACATAGTCGCCCTCTACACCGTAACGCTTTGCAGCGTCGCTTATGTTTGCATAGATGGTCTCCATGATGCCCTTGAGCTTGCCGTCTACTTCCTCGAAGCTCCAGCTCAAACGCTCAGAGTTCTGGCTCATCTCAAGTGCTGAGGTAGCTACACCACCTGCGTTGGCAGCCTTGCCGCCTACGAAGAGAACGCCGTTCTCCTGGAAGTACTTGGTAGCCTCTAAGGTGGTCGGCATGTTTGCACCCTCGGTTACGGAGGTTACGCCGTTTGCTACGAGCATCTTTGCATCCTCGAGATCGAGCTCGTTTTGTGTAGCGCAGGGAAGTGCAAGATCTACCTTGTACTGCCATACACCGTGCTCACCATTCTTCTTCTCATGATACTCTGCGGAAGGTCTGGCTGCTGCATACTCTGTTAAGCGGGCTCTCTTGACTTCCTTTACCTCTTTTAGCAGTGCAACATCGATTCCTTCGGGATCGTAGATCCAGCCGGTGGAATCAGAACAGGTCACAGGCTTTGCGCCGAGCTGCTGTGCTTTCTCGATGGCGTAGATAGCTACGTTTCCTGAGCCGGATACAGCACAGGTCTTGCCTGCGATGTCAATATTATGATCCTTTAACAAAGCGTTCGTCAGATATAACAGACCATAACCGGTAGCCTGTGTACGAGCGAGTGAGCCGCCGTAGGTCAAGCCCTTTCCTGTCAAAACGCCCTCGAACATGCCACGGATTCTCTTGTACTGACCGAACATAAAGCCGATCTCACGTGCGCCGGTTCCGATATCTCCGGCCGGAACATCGATGTCAGCTCCGATATATTTAGATAGCTCTGTCATAAAGCTCTGGCAGAAGGCCATAATCTCACGATCTGATTTGCCCTTCGGGTCAAAATCAGAACCACCCTTGCCGCCGCCGATAGGCAGTGTGGTCAGAGAGTTCTTGAAGATCTGCTCAAAGCCTAAGAACTTGATAATACCAAGGTTTACGGAAGGATGAAGTCTTAAGCCTCCCTTGTAGGGTCCGATTGCATTGTTAAACTGTACACGGAAGCCTCTGTTGACCTGAACCTGTCCGTTGTCATCTACCCACGGAACGCGGAACATGATCTGACGATCCGGCTCGGTGATGCGCTCTAGGATCGCATTTTTCTTGTAAAGCTCCTCATTTGCATCGATCACCGGGCGCAGGGAATCGAGAACCTCGGTAACTGCCTGTAAAAATTCCGGCTGGTCTGCATTTTTGGCCTTTACTTTCTCAAGTACCTCATCAACGTAACTCATGATTATATCTCCTTTTCTTCTTAATATTCGCCTTTAGCTTTTGTATCATCATAGTACATAGAAAAAAAAATCGCAACAGTATTTATCCGATTATGCAAAAAAACCTAATAAAATTAGGCGTATCCATGATATAGATACGCCTTTTTGCAAGTTGCTATGTTTTATTATGCAGATTTCTTTCGCGCCATCAAAAAGAATGCGCAGCCGATGAGCAAAAATGCCGCACAGATGATAAGTCCGCGGTTCAACTCATCTCCGGTACGAGGTGTGTCATCCACCTGATGCGACTCAGAGGTCGTCGATGCATAAGCGCCAGAGGTTCCACCGGTGCCAGTCTTTGTACTGCCTGTGGTATTTGTTGACGAGCTGCTGCCTGAGCCTGTGCTGCCATTTCCTGTGGTGCCGGAGGTATTAGTATTTTTCTTTTGTTTATCGGTGTCTGCCGAATCGTCTGTCGTATCGATGCGATTGGCATTGCCGGTCTGAATCTCCGTCGTCTCATCGTCCGGATCTCCAGAACCATCACCATCTAGCGGATAGAATACATAATCATAATCCGAAGCAAAGCTCTCTGCCGCAGAACCCGTATAGCCGTAAATCACCTCCGGTGAAAAGGACTGCGCACCGATACTCGTCACGGATGCAGGAATCGTCACGGAGGTGATACCGCTTCCAGAGAAGGCACCGCCCTCAATCGTCTTTGCGCCGGAGGGCACAGTCAGACTCGTGATACGACTGCAGCCCAAAAAAGCTCCGCTGCCGATGATCTTTAATGCGGAATTGAGTGCAATCGAGCTCTTCGCCGGCGGGCATACCAAAAGCTTCGTATAGGAAGCGTTATACAGACAGCCTCCGTCTGAAGCGTATGTGCCGTTTCCGCTCGCAACATTAATCGTCGAGAGCGACGAGCAGCCCGAAAAAGCGTCTGTCGCGATGCTGGTGGTGCTAGCCGGGATCGACACGCCGCCTAGTCCGCTGCAGCCCTTGAAGGCACCGCTGCCGATGGTCGTCACACCGGAGGGTACTGTCATCGAGCTAAGGCTCTTGCAATTAGCAAAGGCCTCTGAGCCGATACTCGTGATCGAAGAAGAGATCGACACGCTCGTTAGTGCCGAGCAGCCCGAAAAGGTGCTGTTTGGAATCGAACCGACCGATGCCTGCATGCTGACAGAGGATAGCTTCGAGCAGCCGGAAAAAACTCCGGTCCCTAAGGTCGCCACGCTGCCGGGGATCGTCACGCTGATTAGTCCGGTGCAATTGGCAAACGCGCCATCACCAATGCTCGTCACCGAGGACGGAATCGATATCGCCGAGATATTCGATTTACCGGAAAATGCGCCCGCCGCGATCGCAGTCGCCGTATCCGGTATCGACACACTGCCGCCGGAGCCGGTATAACCTGTCACTGTCGTGCCATTCATCGTAAAGCCTGACGAAGCAGCTGAGACTGCCGTCGCCTGCACAGGCATCTCTGTCAGAAAGAGCATGCCCACAAGCGCCACTACAAAGGCCATGCGTTGTATTTTATTTTGACATTTTCTCATGTGTCACCACTCCTATCTATTCCCGTTATTTTACCTTTTTTGCGAGAATAAACATTCTACCTTCTTCAGTATAGCTACTACATGTAGATAAAGTCAACAGTTGATCTCCATATTTAGCATCCAATGTGCCCTGATCTAACGCATCCAACTGCATCACATTCACCAAAAAGGCATCAAATTCGTCTTCACTGCCTGCATTCAGGAAATTATAATAGCGAAACGTATACTCATCCTGATAGCTGACCTCGGATAGAAAAGCTCCGATCACCTCATAGGTGCCGCGCTCATAGATCGTATCAAAACGAATCGTCTTATGCGCCTTTAGATAATCCTCATCAAGATAGCTTTTGAGCGTTCCGAACATCGTGCCGTTTTTCATGTTATGCCCGTAGATGATGAGATTCGTATCGCGATCCACAAAATCGTTTCGATAGTCCAAAAAAAGTGAGCCGTTGTGATCCTTTTCCTTAGAAAAGCTATGTGTCAGGTAAAACTGTGCATCCTTTTTATTCTCAGACTGCAGCACAGGATAGTTGATCGCCGAGTCTTCTATCTGAAGCCATCCGATAAGATCTTCATTTTCTGCGTAAAGCTGCTTGTATTCCGGCAAAATCTCCTGCTTTTTTTCTGGTTTTGCAGTCTCTGGTTCCTTACTTTTCGTCTCCTGTGGTGCGACATCTGCCTCTGCCGTCTCGTCTGAGCCTTCTGCTGCCTCTTCCTCGATATAGTACCCGGTCATGTTTTGCATGTCCTGCAGACGTTTCATCTCCTGAGCAGACTGCTCATCGAGATAATCCATATAGCCAAAATATCCCAGACAACCCACCGCCGCCAGGATGCAACAGGCTCCTGCTATGCGGTATTTTCTGGCCTTTTTTCTATTTTTCTTTGCCTGGTCTTCCTTTGTCTTTTTTTCCTCTGCTAACGCCATGGACTGATTCGCCACGATGTCAGACAGATACATGAAAAAGTTGAGTCCTACCTTGCTGTGAAAGACGATCTCTTTGTTTCTAATCCTCGTATAGAGGCGGGCAGCGACATCTACGTCGCTGACATCCACCTCTTCCGTAATCAAATCAATCTTTTTTAAATCCTCTTGTGCTTCTAGGTATTCCTCGTACGTGTCAAATTCGTAATCGCCGAGGCGGTATTTTTTGTTTGCCATAGCATATCACCGAAGCCGACCTAACGCACGGTCGCACTCTTGATCGTGTTGTAGCTGCTATAGGTTTTTACACCGTTTACTGTCCTATACGCACGGATCGTGTAGTAATATTTCTCCCCGCTGGCAAGTCCTGAATCTACATATTTTCTGGCAGAGGACTTGGAGACGGTCTTTAGCTTCGTGTAAATGCCGTTCTTTGCAGTGCTGTAATAGATCTCATAGCCGGTCGCCTTTGCCACCCTCGTCCAGGTCAGTGTCACACTGCCGCGAGACAGAGATTTTGCTGTCAAGGTCGGGGTGTTTAGCATCGTTTTTGCAGTCACCGGAGTGGAGAAGCTGCCGTAGGACTCAGTTCCATCGGCATTTTCTACATAAGAACGCACCTTATAGCGGTAGGTCGTGCAGCTGGTCAGATTTTTCACTGTATAGCTGTTGTCTGTCGTCGTCGCGATGACGCGATTTCTGCCGTTACAGATCTGATAGCCATCCGCATATTCCTGATCACTCCAGGATAGGCGCAGCTGATTGTTTTTAATCTTTGTGGCACGCAGCCCGCTGACTGCTGCCGAAGTGATCTTGAAGGAAATCACCTTGCTGCCGCTGTAGTTTTTGCCGAGTGCGGTCACCGTGATGGATGCCGTACCGGGATTTGTGTTGTTGCTGTAGGTGATCGTATAATCGGTGCCTGCCGTCAGAGTCTTTCCCGTGGTGGCATCAGTTAGCGTAACCGCCGGCGTATAGGAGCTGCCGGTATAGGAATAATCACTTACCGCGGTTGTAATGCAGTTTTCGATATTTTTCTTTTCGATCACATATTGAATCGTCTTGGAACCGGAAAAGCTGCCGATACCGGTCACGGTCATGCTGGCTGTTCCGACATTTGTGTTATTGCTGTAGGTTACGGTATAATCCGTGCCTCGTGTCAACACACGTCCATTCATCGTCACAATAACATCCGGCGTGATAGCATAGCCCGTATAGGTGTAGCTGGAGGCATAGCCTGTGATCTCCATGCCGGTAGCGGTATTGCTGATATTGAAGCTGCCGGTCACAGAACCCAGATAATAGGTATCCGCAGTCGCTGTCGCGATGACAGAGGCTTTTCCGACGTTTGTGTTGTTTGCATAGGTCAATGTGTAATCACTGCCCTGTGTGAGCAGATTGCCTCCGCAGGTTACGGTGACATTCGGCTTTACCTGAGCGCCGGTATAGGTCTGATCTTCTATGTCATTAACCTTGCCATACTGTGAGAGATCTGCCTTGATCGTGTAATACTTCACGATGGTTCCGGTGTAGTTATTTCCTTTTCCGGTGATGAGCAGCGTCGCTGTACCGGGGCGGATATTGTTGCTGGCTGTGATGATAAACTCGCTTGTAGAGGCGCCATTGATGCTGACCGTAGGCACTCGCTCATAGCCGTTGTACATCATACAGCTATAGGTGCTGTTATCATATCCTAAAATGATATCGTCCGCTGCGATGGTCGTCGTGCCGTTCGTGACGCTTCCGGTGCCTTCACTCGTACCATCCCACGTGTTATTTCCGCTCGTATCCGAGCTTACAATGTTAAAATATGCCGCTCTGCTGCCCGTGTAGTTGCCAGAACCTGTGATAATGATCGATGCCTTTCCGGCAGAAACATTATTGCTGTAGCTAATCGTATAATCCGCGCTGCTCTTTAATTTTACGGAGCGTCTCTGCGGATCGTTCTCATTCGTGCTCACAGGCAGATCCGTATCCTCTACGGTGATACCCTTCGGCTCGATAGGCTGTCCGGTATAGTAGTAGGTTCCATCATAACCGGATACGAGAATATAGGAGGGCGCGATGCTTCGCGGGTATACGGTATAGGCACAGCTGTTATCCTCCGTGGTCAGAGCAAAGGTTCCCTTTGACGGCACACCAACGACTGCAATATAATAGGTCGCCGCATCGATGATCTCATCGCTGTCCACGCGATTTTCTTTTTCAAAGCCTTCTCTATAATAAGCGATATCATAGCGTGCTTCGTTGCTGGCATCGAGCTTCTCTGCGGTCGCCTTCCATACTACGGTGATATCATTCACATCCGGCGCCTGCTCTAGACCATTGTAGGTCGTAGACAGAGCGCTGTTGCCGTTTACTAGTATGTAGGACTTGCTGATATCCTCTCCGACGTAATAGGTGAATTCCTGTGTTCCGGTGTAGTTACCGATACCTTTGATCGTCATGGTGGTCATACCGGCATAGCTATGAGCCGGCGCACCATCCTTGATCTCAAGTGCTTCATACTCTGACGTATAGTCCACCGTATAATCGTATCCCTCTACAAGCGCAGCACCTACCTGTGAATCACGAACCGTCATGGCAGGCTCTACCGAAGCACCGGTAAACGGATACGCCTCCTCCAGCGCAGAATAATACATTGTATTTGCCGCTGTATCGAGCTGCGCGAGGCTCTTTTGTGCAATTGTAAAGGTGCGGCTCGTACCACCGCTGTAATTGCTGCTATCTAATGCCTGTACTGTGACACTCGCCTTTGTGGTATCGTCACTGGCATTTACATTGTCCGCATAGGTCACGCTGTAATCCGTGCCTTTTTCCAGCTCTACGTCTCCATAGGTCACCATAATGGCAGGCTCATGTGCCGAGCCATCATACACACAGGTCGGCTCACCGGAGGCATCCAGCGGGCAAGTATCCGAATCCACAAAGGTGATCCTTAGACCACTTGACATATCCTTTTTGCCGACATTTACCTGGACTATTTTTTCTCCGTCATAATTGCCGATACCGCCCAGCTTCACATAATAGGTGCCCTGTGCGCTCGGTGTAGTCTTTTTATTATCCGAATCCACCACAGAATTTCTGCAAAGGGCGTCTGTATAATAGCCTTTTATCTCATAATCCGTGCCGTAAACGAGCTTTTGTGCTCCGGTAAATACGAGATTGATATTTTCTACCAGAGCCTCTTCTACATCGCTGCCGGAATATATGAGCTCCACAGGCTGATGATCATTTGCCACGATATCGGCATCTGCCAGTGATTTTTGCTGGATCACAAAATAAATGGTATGAGAATCCGTATAATTATTTACACCGACAAACGTGATCTGCGGTTTTCCATTTTCTGTGTCCTTTGTCACATTTTCTGCATCACCCTGATAATAAATGACATAATCACCGCTATTTCCGCTGATCAGATCCACGCCGCGGTCAACCAAAGCGATGCCCAGATCCTCCGCCGTGTAAGCACTTCCCTTATAGGTCACACGGATATTATCGATTGATGAACCGGCCGTAGTCGTATAGGTTACTGCGCCCTTTGTCGCAGGACAAATGCTCGATACGTTGATCTTAAATGTGACCTTGCGCTGAGTATCTCCTGTAAAATACTGTGCATCACCTATGACTACACTGGCTGTACCGGCATTCACGTTGTTTTCATATGCTACGGTATAGCTGGCATCCGACAACGGGATGAGGTTTTCGATACTGCCGCTATCCGGAATATCCAGCGGGCAATACAAACGCACCTGCGGCGTAATCTCCTTTGCCTTATAAGCATAGTTTACTGTCTGCTCAGCCGTATTTACAAACGTGCCCTCGCCAGTCTCCATATAGACAACGAGCCTGCTCAAGGGATACGTCACCTTATAGGTATGCTCCGCTTCCCCGGCATAATTTCCTTTTCCTTTGATACGAACGGTAGCTTCGCCGATCGCATCGTTGTTTTCATACCCTGCGATCTCATAATCGGTGCCTTGCTTTAAGATAACTCCGTCCACCTTCACCACAAAGGAAACGCCGGATTTGGTCACAACAGCCGGGCTTCCATCGTAGGGAATGGCATTGCTTGTGCCATTCACGGAAATCTCTGCACCCTCTAAGCCATTTACGATGGTAAACTGAATATCCAGATTACCGGTATAATAATGAGGCTCACTCTGTGCGCCCGCGATCGTCAGTGTAGCAGTTCCTACCGCAGGATCTGCGATATTGAAGCCCTTACTGAAGCGCAGCGTGTACTCCTCCTCACTGATCACACCCTCTGATTCATCAAAGGAGAGGTTCGCCAGCTCCACTAGGCCTCTCTCACCCTCGGCCTCATACACTTCCTGCCATTTTTGCTTGGTAATGATCGTAGGCGAATTGTTTGCATCATCGTTTCGGATCAGACTCGTCTTGGTAGTTTCTGCTCCGCTGATGCTCGTATAGAGCGTAAAGGGCAGCGATCTCGTACCGGAATAGCCACCGATTCCCTTGACAACTACATAGTTTGCATCAGACACACCGGGGGTTACATTTTTTCCATATCCGGTGATCTCATAATCTACACCGGCTTCTAGCTGCGTAGTGCCTGTTTCTGATTTTTTATATACGATGGTAAAGGCACTCGGCTTAACGGGAGTCCGCTCGGATTCCTTTAGCTTTGCCTGATCGCTTGGAATGACACACTCTGCAGGTGTCCACACTACGTAATACTCTCCGACCTGTGCGTTTTCTGCAGAATCAGCAAAGGCTGCCACACCCTCCGAGAGATCTGACACATTAATCTGTATCTTAATCTCGCGCTCACCGTCAAAATTACCCATTCCCTTTACAATATAAGTAAGATAATATTTATCATCCGACTCCTTGATGATGGTCGCTCCAGTCGTAGGATCTTCTTTTTTCGATACGGTATAATCTGTATTCTGCACGAGCGTATAGCCCTCGTAGGAGAGACTAAACTCAGGATCTCCGCCGTTGTAGCTCGCTTCCACATGAGACTCCGTCGTTTTGTCGATAGCCACCTTAGAAACTACATAGGTCGCTGTCTTTCTATTTGTCTCATCCGCATAATTATGAATGCCGTTTACTACAATGGCCTTTGGTCCTGCCGTCTGCAGATCGGACTTATTATATATCAGCTCATAGTCTGAGCCTTCTACCAGCTGCACGCCACTAAAGGATACTGTAACCGTAGGAATAGTCGTACCACCATTTGGTGCATAGGTCACTGCCTCTGGATTTACATTAATCTCATAGGTGCCAGCAGTCCACTTCGGCGCAATAATCTTATAATAGCATTTGTTATTATCCTTTTTTATCTGCGTCCTTCCATAATATCCCTTTTCCGGAACGCCCACTCCTACCACATAGATAGTACCTACGTCGATTAGCTTCTCGGAATAGGTATCCTCTCTCTCATACTCTACCTGATAGCAATCACTGCCTACAGATGCCTTATTTCCATTCGACGTGTACAGGATATAGTTGCTCGGTTTGATCTCTTCCCCTGTATACGGATAGGACACATACGTTCCGCTCTCTGTAATACCGACATAATACGCAGAGATATCCGTTCCGCACGCTCCCGTCACAGCGAGTGTGCCCTGATAGCTGCCTTTACCCTCTATCGTAATGCGATACTTTCCTGCTTTTTTCAGCTCTTTTATTCCGGGAATACTAGAATCCCTTGTATAGTCTGTGCTCTCGGTCAGAGTCTCCCACTCACTCGTCAAATCTTCAAAGTATTCAACCTGCTTTATCTCATAATCCTTGTAACAGGACAGCGTCCTTGCGCTCTCCGGTGTTCTGGCAGCATCCGTTACGTTTAATCTGATCTGATAACCGTCTGTCACATTTCCACTCGCAGAGGCAGTGATGGAAAAATCGCTATCTGTGCCACTCGTAAAGGAGCGTGGTGTGATCGTATAGGTCAGCGTCTTTGTGCCAGTGTAGTTGCCTAGTCCGGTGATCGTCACTGATGCACCACTGGCAGCCGTCACGCCGCTGCAGTCCTCGTATTCGTAGATATAATCCGTTCCTTCCACCAGAGCAGAACCTATCAGCTCCGGCTGGGTATCACCGCCATTCCACTCGATCTCACGGTCGTTTCCGCTGACACCGCGCAGCTGAAAGCCCGTCACCTCATTGATATCTGCCTGCGTGATTGTAAAGCTTAACTGTTTTGTGGTGCCACTGATATTACCTGTATTTAGATTTTTAATCTGAACCGTGTAATCTCCACAATTTACAGGTGCGCCGGATAGGACCGCACCTGTGCTGTCCATGTACTGCTCGATCTCGTAATCTGTATCTTCAGTGAGCACATAGCTGTAAGCTGCTCCGTATACACTATCATTTTGAATCGCAATCGTAGGCTTTACCACGCCGCGATCATAGGTAAACGGGGCATTTATAACGCATGCATTTCCAATCGCCACCGGCCTGATCGAAAAATCCTTGGACACAGTGCCCTCATAATCACTGTTGCTGCCGGCAGTCACCTTAACTGTCGCTGTTCCCACACTGACATTATTTTGATAGGTTACTGTGTATTCTTCCGCAGGGATTACATACGTGCCCTTATAGGTAAAGGTCACGCCAGGTGTTTTGGCCGTTCCATCGTAATAGAAGGAATCGCTATCAAGTGAAAGAGAGAACCAGTCCGGATGACTATTGATATTTACCGCAGCGATCTTGTATTCCTGCTCATACACTTGTCCGGCATATTTGCCTCGCCCGGAGATTTTAATACGCTTCGTTCCTGCAGATGCCATATTTGTGCTGGTAGCAGCCTCTGCTTCACTTAGCTCCGTCGCCTGGTAATTTCCGAATTCATCCTGATAGTTGTAGGTGATGACATAATGCCAGGTATCACCCTTTGTCAGCTCCACTCCGCTCTCATTTACAACCACAACCTTCGAAGGTATCTGTGCACTTCCGCTGTAGGTCAAATCCGTCACATTCGGATTGTAGCCGGTAAAGCCTATTGTCGAAATATGAATCGAGCTTACGATAAAATACTCGATCCGTATCGTACCGGTATAGTTCGTTCCTGCATTCGGCGTGACGAGCATATAGGCAGAGCCTGCCTGCGTAGAATTTTCATAGCTTATGGTGCAGCCAATGGTATTTCCGCTCGCGTCCTGAACAACCACGTTCGCCGGTTCTACGCTGTTTCCCCCGTTATACGGGAGTGTCAGCTCTTCCTTTGAAGCACCGGTCAGAGCAATTCTCTTCGAGCCATCTGCGCTATCACTATATACGATCAGCTCATCCGCCGTCTTCTCGCCAACCGTATACGTACCGGTATACGTGCCGGTAAAGATAGCCTCTCCTACCTGACAGCTTGCGGATGCGCCGGATTTCGGTGTCACCTCGACCGTATACGTACCAGCCGCAGTCAGTGCCGTACGCTCCTCGCCATTGTATTTGATTGTAAATTCACTGGTACTTATCTTCGTTAAAACTGTACCATCCTTTGAATAGATATTCAAAACCGGTGTGATAGCACTTCCGGTATAGCTCGTTTTTCCGCCATCCGCAAACGCCATATAATAAGGCGAGGCAGCTGCCAGGTCATAGGCCACATCACATTTGATCGCCTCACTCATCTTGCCTGTTGAGTCAAAATTATCTCCAGTGATCGTTATGGTGCAGTCCTGGTCATACCCGACATTAGTAAGAGAAGTCACCGTATACTGATCCGTCAGTGTCAGCTGCGTCCTATTCGAATCATTCAGTGTCACTGTAAGAGACGAAATCTCCGGTTTCACACCATCCTTCGAATATTTCAATACCTTTGTCTCGTCATAATTTACCTTGATCGAAGCAATCTTAGCCTTTTCAATCTTATAGCCGATCGCTTCTGTATTCGTCTGGGCAAAGCTATATCCACTTGCGGACTTTCCCGTCAGATAGCAGCTATAGCTGCCTGCAGCTGTGTTTCCTGCAGTCAGCTCGCACTTATCCGTCACGTCTATATCACCCGAGGTGCTATCCTTGATCACTACCTTTTCCAGCTTCGGCTTTTGCTCAGAGCCATTGTAGGTAAAGGTTTGCCCTACATAGGTGATCTCAAAGTCCTTTTCTCCTGCTCCTGATACCGAGCCTTTGATCGTCTTTGTATAAGTATCGGTATCTGCCGCCTGTACCTTCGGCACGACCTGCAATGCCCCGATCACCATACAGATACACAGTGCCACCGATAATAATTTTTTCCTGACATCCTTGTACATAGACTCGTCATCCTTTCGACTGGTTTGTTTTATAATTAATTTACAGACTTATCCTATTTGCGCTTTCATTATATTTCGGTCATTTTTGCAGAATGTTTATATTCTATTAAAAAAAAGAGTTTCACTTTTGAAACTCTTTTTTAGTATCTATTGATACACCAGCTCATACACATATCTTATTCCGCCGGCTTTTTCGTCGTCAACCAAAAATCCGATCTGAGTAGCATTATAGTACCATTCGCCGGAGGTGATAGTTCCGTTCCAGTTTAGGAAAAAATCACCCTGGGTGGTGACAGAATTGCCATCATCATCCTGCACAAAGCCGATACCTGTTCCATTCGCACGAAGAATCAGATAGCCATGCCTAGATCCATCATGTAATTCATAAGCGACATTTGCTACCGGTGCTATCGTCTGCTGGGAGCAGCTCACCGAATTTTCGGTCCCATCTGCCCCGCACAGCTCTATGGTCGGGGTGAGATCCGGCAGATTGTATTCGATGGGATTCGTGCTAAAGCGAACGAGCGAACCACCGGAAAAGAGGCCGGCATCCTGAAATACGCTGTAGTAGGTTTCCTTGTCGGCATCACTTAGCTTTAGGTCATAGATGATCTGTCCAAACATCGCCTCCATGTCCTCTGACACATACTCTACCACCTCGGAATCGGAAAAATCGAATTGACTGTAGCTATAGCTTAGCTGTGCTGCAGTGCGCTGCTGATAGTCCATCATTTTATTGATGAGACTCACCTTCACATCTGCTCCTTCAGCTCCTGTATCTGCGGTGTCCTCGCTCACATCGCTGCCCGGTGTGCCGGAAGCACTCGCCTGTGCTATAGTCGCCTTTAGATCCGTGATGTCCTGCGGCTCATTAAAGCTATTGTTCACCAATTCTCCCGCAGTGATCAGCTTCACATAGATGTCTTCGATCTGCTCATCGGTGTATTCCGATACATTTTCATCCGCCAGATTGATGCAATAGCTCTCGGAAAGCTTGGCATTGGCAGAGGCGAGTGCAGCTTCCGCCTCCTCTCCAAGCACATTTTTATAGTAGTTGTAAAATTCATTCTGCAGCTCGACCTGGTTTTTCGCATAGGCAAGCACCAGATTGCGGCGCACATCCTCGCCCTTCTCTGCGTTTGAACCGCCAAAATACGGCGAGATATACGGCCAGCCGATCCTTCCTGCTATGATAAGCAGGATTAACACCGCTCCGATACAGATATTTCTTTTTGTGATGATATGTATCTTTTTCCCGGATTTAGATGCTTTCTTATCCGGCTTTTTTTGTGATGCAGTGCTTACAGTCGTCTTTTTTTCTTCGGGCGCAGCCTCTGCGGCTGTCCGCTCGAGCTTTTCTACAAATTTAAGTCCGTAGGAGGATACAAAAACAGGCTGCTCACTGACCTTTCGCAGCACAATGCGCGCTTCTTCCGGCCGCGTGATATCATGCTCCTCCATGATCTGTTTAATCTTTTTTAGATCCTTTGCGGCATCCTGATATTCCTGCTCGCTGTCAAACTCTAGATCTCCGAGCTTCCATTTCTTTTGTTCCATACTGCCATCTCCATCCTGTATGACACCTTTTTTCGGTCACGCTCAATCAGCGGTTTTTACCTGACGCTTGATGAGCACAAAGGCTCCGGAAAGTGCCAGAATCGCCGCAATCTGCACCACGCTCGTCACTGCTGCCTGCAGCAGGCGTGTAACAAACAGTGCCGCAAAGCTGCTGCCTGTCATGATCGACAGCCATAGTGTATTGAGGCCCAGGCTGCAAACCAGCTGGCTGGTGAGCACCGCACCCACTACACGTGCGGGTGTCACTTTTTTATGCAAAAAGAGTCCGTAGATTAGTCCAAACAACGCGGCAGTCAGTGTAAAGCCCGGAAAATACGCACCACTTGGAAATGCGATCGCTCCGATGAAATCAGAAATACCCGCCGCCACAGCTGCCGGAACCGGTCCTAATACAATCGCTGCGATCACGCGGGCGATGAATGCAAAGCCGATGCGCGTAACGGGCGTGTTGATCGATAGAAATCTGGTCAATATCACGTCCATGGCGATAAGAAGTCCCATGATCACGATGCTTGAAACGTAATTATGTGTCTGTTTGTCGTTCATAGCCGTCCCTCCGTAAGCAGCAAATGCTTCGGGCTGTCCTGAATTGTTACTCCTAAAAATAAAAAAATCTGTAACGGAAGCGTCACAGATCATCTATGTTATCATGCTGACAGCGGATGCGATGCCACACCGCAAGCAATTTTGCTTTTCGCCCAAAGGCAACTCCCATCCTTTGGTACTTAACGCGTGACACCTACTCTGTTCACATTGTTCAATTGAAAGTCGATGCGACAGGATTTGAACCTGCGACCCCTACGTCCCTAACGTAGTGCTCTACCAAGCTGAGCCACGCATCGTTATAAAATATGAAATCGATGCGACAGGATTTGAACCTGCGACCTCTGCGTCCCGAACGCAGCGCTCTACCAAGCTGAGCCACGCATCGAAGTAGGATAAATACAATCCTGACATCTTCACTGTCATGCTTTTAGCACCACAGCGAAGATTATCATAACACGGATTTTTATTTTTGTCTAGCTTTTTTTAAAAAATCTGCTACAGGATCATCTGTACACAGCCGTAGATTCCGGCATCATTTCCGAGCTCGGCGATCTTAAACTGCGCATTTTGACACGCATGGAATGCATGCGGCTCGTAGTATTTTTTTACTACATCGAGGATGATCTCTCCGGCCTTGGATACGCCGCCACCGATGACAAAGGCATCCGGGTCGACCACTCCTGCGATCAGCGCCAGGCCTCTGCCTAAAATCTCTCCAAATTCCTCTACCACCTCAAGTGCCAGCTCATCACCGGCCTTTGCCGCATCGAAGGTATCCTTTGCTGTGACGCTATCAAGCGCTCGAAGTGTGCTGGCCTTTTCGCTGTTTTTCAATGCTCGTTTGGTCAAGGATACGATGCCTGTCGCAGACGCATACATCTCCAGGCAGTCATGCTTTCCACAGCCGCAGCGAATCTCATCATCATCACGAACCGGAATATGACCGATCTCTCCGCCGGCTCCATGTGCGCCAGCCACGATCTTTCCATTCACAATGACACCGCCACCGACACCAGTGCCGAGCGTCACCATGACCATATTTTTCGCGCCCTTTCCGGCACCCTGCCACATCTCGCCGAGAGCAGCCGCATTTGCATCATTCGCCGCTTTTACCGGATATCCTGTCAGTTCAGATAATGCTTCCTCTACATTGAAAACGCCCCAGCCTAAATTTACACATTTGCATACCACTCCATCCGGTGTCACAGGACCAGGTACATCTACGCCGACTCCCTGTACGTCATCCGGATCGATCGACTTTTCCGCCAGCTTGTCTTTGATCGAGGCCGCTACATCCGGTAGAATGCTCTCACCGTTGTTTTCAGTGCGTGTAGGGATCTCCCACTTGTCGATCAAGGAGCCATCTGTACGAAAAAGGCCCAGCTTTACAGTAGTTCCCCCGATATCTACTCCAAATCCATAGGTTTTCATGTTTTTTCTCCTGTTCTTATTTTTTATTCATGATTATACAGATTATTACATGCTTCGCATTCCCGATGCTATTCTACTATGATCACGTCACCTTCATCGCCGGAAGCTGCCGAATCATCGGCTTCCTCTGTGTCTGTCTCAGTATCCGTCTGTTGTGAAGCATCCGTATCGTCCGACTCCTCTGTCTGGTCTGTGGAATCAGCGGAATCTGAATCGTCGACTTCTCCGGAAATATCGACTGTATCCTGCGGCTTTTGCTCCGTGGTCTCATCTACTTCACCGGTCACATCCAGCTCTTCTTCCGGTTCGTCTGTCTGCTCCTTTGGCTCTTCTGGTTCTTCCTCCACGACATGAACACTGTCATTATAGCTAATATAGGGTAAAAAATCCAGCGGTTCCTTGCCCTCATGAATCTTTTTCATAAAATCCTGCCATATATGACCTGGATAGGAAGCACCGGAGAGCTCCTTCAATTCCTGCGGCAGATCATATCCAACCCAGATCGCGGTCGTATAGTAGTGCGTGTAGCCGCAGAACCATCCGTCCTTGTGGTCGTTTGTCGTACCTGTCTTTCCGGCAGAAGGCATATCTCCCAAATCGAGTCCCTTTGCCGTACCGCTTGTCATGACACCTGTCAGTATATCTGTCATCATACGGGCAGCATTTTGCTCGTATACCTCAGTTCCCTGCTCGCTCGCCTCGTAGATCACTTCTCCGCTCGCAGCCTCGATACGCTCGATACAGCTGGGCACACGGTAGATGCCATCATTTTCTAGCGCCGCATAACCGCTCGCCATCTCTACAGCGGACATACCATAGGTAAAGCCGCCTAGTGCCACTGCAGGCACCTCGTCACGCTCGTCCAGCTTAGAAAAATTCATTTTTTTCAGATATTCCAAACCAACCCTTGGTGTGAGCTCCTCTAGCAGTGACCAGGCGATCGTATTTTTCGACTGCTCCACCGCATAGCGCAGCGTGATATTGCCGGAATATACACCACTGGAATTGGACGGACCATCTGTAGTCTTTTCATCCTTTACGATAGAATCCGGTGTATAACCACGCTCAAGCTGTGGCGTGTAGACGATCAGCGGCTTGATGGAGCTGCCCGGCTGGCGAAAGCTCTGGTACGCACGGTTTAGCGTATAGCCTGATAGCTCCTGGCTTCGTCCACCGACAATCGCCCGCACACGACCGGTCTCATTATCGATACACACGCCTGCCGACTGCAGCTTGTAGATGCCATCCTCTGTCATATCCGTAAAATCCGAAACGCCCTCATCAATGGAAGCCTGCAGCTTACTCTGGGTATCCAGATCTATGGACGTATAGATACGATAGCCTCCTGTAAACAGAGTCTTCTGACAATCCGCATACTGCTCCTCATATGCCTCGTTATACGCCTCCTCATCCGCCTGATCCGTAAAATCACTGCGAAATTCAAAGCCATTTTGCTCCATGAGAGCTCTTGTCGCGCAATAGTAGGTATACGTTTCCACATAATCATTTTTTTGCCGCTTCGGACGATTTAGAGTGAGCTTTTCCGCCGTTTCTTTCTCGTAGGTGTCTGCCAAAATCTTGCCGTCCTCATACATCTGCTTTAGGATACGGTTTCGTCTGGAGATGGCATTATCCGGATTTTCCACCGGATCGTATATCGTCGGATTGTTCGGGATGCCGCACAGCAGTGCCTGATCTGCCAGCGAAAGCTCGGCTACACCCTTGTTAAAATAGCCCCTCGAGGCCGCCTCTATACCATAGTAGCCATTGGCAAAATAGATATTGTTCAGATAGAACTCTAGTATCTGATCCTTGGTATATTTTTTCTCCAATCCGGCCGCGATGAAGATCTCCTCCATCTTACGCTCCCACGATTTTTCATTCGACAAAAAGACATTTCGTGCGAGCTGCTGGGTGATCGTGGAGCCGCCCTGGGTGATTTTTTGATTTTTTACCATGGCAATTGCCGCACGCACGATCGCCTTGAAATCCACGCCGCGATGCTTATAAAACTTTTTGTCCTCGATGCTGATGATGGCAGCCTTTACGCCCTCCGGGATCTGATCGATCGTCAGGTAATAGCTGTCCTTTTCGCCCTTTACCACAGTGATTTCTTCGCCGTTTATGTCATAAACCACGCTGGTCTGTGACGCGCGAAACGTATCCTCTGTGGACGAGGTCACCAGTGCATCGGCCTGCTCCTTTAGCTCAGATACCTTTGCTGCGTAGCCCCCGAAAAAATAAAATGCAAGTACGCCTAATATGATCGTCAGTAAAATAATCTGCGAGATCAGCAATATTTTCAGCTTTGTTTTGCTTTTCTTTTTATGCTTTTTTTGTTTTGTTTGTTCCATATGCAGTCTTTCCTTAATTTTAGTTCCTATAAAAACAGTCCGACGATCGGAATTGTGATGATGGATGCTAGAGTACTCAGCACCGAGCCCTTCATGCAGTAGGCATCATCCGCGCCGCATTCCTTGGCAAACAGCCCTATGACGCTGCCCACCGGCATCGACAGCTCGATGATAAATACACCGAATACCACCGCGTCAAAGCCCATATTTTTCATAAGTAATGCGACTATTATAGGCAATGCCACCATGCGCAGCAAAATAAACAGATACATCCTGGCATCCTTGAGATAACTCTTTAAATCAGCCTTGGCGATGGAGATACCGATCATCATCATGGACAGCGGAATCGTCGTATCACCCATATAGCTGCAGAATGTGACGATCGGCTGCGGAAAGGTGACCTTTTTCATAAAGATCACAAGCGCCAGCAGCGCCGTTACCACTCCGGGATTGATCACACGCTTTAGCGTCACGAAAAGCGGTTCTTTTTCCTGCTTCATGATACCGTTTTTCTCACAAGCTGCGCGTCTCGCCAGCGACATGCCATAGGTATATACGAATATGTTATATACCAACACGTACAGAGCCACGTAAACGACTCCCTCATCGCCGTAAAGGCCTCTGGCTACCGGAATTCCCATGAAGCCCAAATTGGAGAAGGTCGTCATCAGAACATAGATGCTGTGCAGCCGCTTCGGTGCGCGTATTATCCATGGCAATATCAGTCCAAACGCAATCACTACCACATAATAGATCGCGATAAGCTCTGCATTGCCGATCATTTTTTCATTGCTGATGGCACTCGTATCGCCCATTACACCGCTAAGCACCAGCATCGGATTGAAGATATTAACGACAATTTTTGAGATATTCGCCGAGCCCTCCTCACCGATCCATTTCAACTTGTACGCAAATGCACCGCATAGCATCATAGCCAGCAGGATCAGCATCTGTCCAAATATAATACCGATATCCATTTATTACATCTCCTTATTTTGACTGAGATATAGCTTATCACAAAATCCCTCTTTGTAAAAGACTGTATCGTTTCATAATAAAAGAAGTGCCTCCCCGCAGGAAGGCACCTTTCGCATTTTTATTACTCTGTTGTATCGGGCTTTACTATGAGCTTAACACCCTCGATCCGCAATACCTGTACCAATGTATCCGGCTCGATCACGCAATCATCCGAATCCGCACGTGCGCTCCACTCCATGCCGCGTGCCAGTACTCTCCCGACCGCTGCACGATTATCTATCCGTTCCAATACTTTTACAGATTCACCGATCAATTCATCGCTGTTTGTCGCCGTCTGTCTGGGCTTTAACACCTTTAATGCAAAAGGTCTCGTGAAATAAACGAGTAAAAAGGAGACGATCAAAAAGGCGATCACCTGAATCCACAAATCACAGCCGACTGCCGCTAAAATAAAAGCAACCAGCGCACCGCCTGCCAGCCATATCGTCGTAAGGCCAACCGTAATCAGCTCAATAATAACTAACACAACCAATGCTATCAGCCATATAAAAGCTAATCCATTTTGTGAGATCCACTCCATCATCAAACTCATACGCCCTCCTTATTCACAAATATCTCTACTTTTCTCCACTTATGCACATTATACCGATTTTATATACCATGCGCAAGATAAAAAGAGTATAACTGTTCAGCATCCTCGCAGGCAAAGTAAAAAACCGGTACTGTCTGTACCGGTTAAAAAAAATAAATGCCCAGTCTCGGAATCGAACCAAGGACACAAGGATTTTCAGTCCTTTGCTCTACCAACTGAGCTAACTGGGCATGAGTTGCGGGAATAGGATTTGAACCTATGACCTTCGGGTTATGAGCCCGACGAGCTTCCAGACTGCTCCATCCCGCGATATTAAATTAAAAAATGGATGGAGGTGGATTCGAACCACCGAAGCAATTTGCAGCAGATTTACAGTCTGTCCCCTTTGGCCACTCGGGAATCCATCCATGAAAATTATTAAATTACTGGGGCCTACAGGGCTCGAACCTGTGACCCTCTGCTTGTAAGGCAGATGCTCTCCCAGCTGAGCTAAGACCCCTGATCTTTCCTTACGGAAACGACCCAGGCGGGACTCGAACCCGCGACCTCCGCCGTGACAGGGCGGCGCTCTAACCAACTGAGCCACTAGGCCTTGAAATAATAAAAAACATTAACCTTGAAAACTGAATACAAAACATAGCTATGAGCACTTAGCGACTGTACTTTAGTCGCTTACGTGCGATGCATGTCGAACTACTTAGCGAGGTATTTTCGAGCTTAGTCGTTCGACGAAGACCTCAAAAACTGAATACAAAACAGAAGACCTAATCCTTCCTAAGAATAACATCATCTTTAGAATAAGCTTACGACCTATTAGTAACCATCAGCTGAATGCATTACTGCACTTACACCTTGGCCCTATCTACC
>CAVBEI010000007.1:0-14660 GCA_963594555.1 Lachnospiraceae bacterium
AAGGTCATGAGCCCGGATGAGATCGCGGCACTGTTTGCCAATTTAGGATAGTGACGAATAAAAAAAATAAAAAAAGTGCTTGCTTTTTTCAAAATGACGTGCTATACTATGTCTTGCGTTGAAAAAAGCACATGCGCCTCTAGCTCAGCTGGCAGAGCACCTGACTCTTAATCAGGGTGTCCAGGGTTCGAACCCCTGGAGGCGCATTAAAAAAGCTACAGAATTTGCTCTGTAGCTTTTTTGTTGTAAATAAAGCCTTTTTTCCAAAATGCATACTATTTCCGCAGGGCGATCAGTTTATTGATCGGATTGCCTATGCGTGAAAATTTTTCCTCGTATTCGGTCATGATATTACCTGCATTTAGCTGGGGGTCATGATGCAGATCGTAGGTGTGAGCGATCAATTCGTAGGATGGCGTGGCAGCGATCTCCTCGAGAGAAAAATCAAACAGGTCACGGTTGTCTGTTTTAAACTCGATAGTGCCTCCGTGAGCGAGGAGCTGTTCGTAGCGCGCGAGAAATTCGCGGGAGGTAAGCCGGCGTCTGGCGTGGCGGTCCTTTGGCCACGGGTCTGAGAAGTTCAGATAGATGCGGGAGATCTCCTCTTTAGCAAATACCTCGGGCAGAGCTGCAGCGTCCATACATAAAAACAGTAGGTTTTTCGGCGGATTTTCAGGATCGAGCTTTTGGATGGCACGCAGCAGGACACTGGTGTAGCGCTCAATACCGATGTAGTTGATATCCGGATGGGCGGCCGCCTGGCCAAATAAAAACTGACCCTTTCCCATACCAACCTCGATATGGATGTCCTGATTGGCAGGTGATTCAAAGGCAGTATTCCAATGCCCGCGTTTTGCGGTCGGATCGTCTATCACATAGGGGCAGGCAGCGACTGCTGCGTCTGCACCGGGAATATTTCGTAATCGCATATTTCGTCTCCTAAAAAAGTCTTGCGCAACGTATGCACGGATATTATACTAAGGTAGGAAATTATTAAAATCAAGAAAAAAATGGTGCAACTATGAAAAAAATCAGATATATGGCTGCTTGTATGGCTCTATCGCTTTTTGTTACATGCCTGATACCGTTTTCGTCTCAGGCTGCTCAGAAGTGGCCTAAAACACCGCAGGTGGCAGCTCCGTCGTATTGTGTGATGGATATTTCAACCGGGACGATTCTGTATGAGAATAATATGGATGAGGTCAATTATCCGGCGAGCATCACAAAGATCATGACGGCGCTTTTGGCGGTGGAGAATTGTTCCCTCGATGAGGTGGTGACCTTTTCGGAGGAGGCCGTATACGGAAATGAGGGTGATACATCTCATATTTCGCGTGATATCGGCGAGGAAATGACCATGGAGGAGTGCCTATATGGCATGATGCTGGAGTCAGCGAATGAGTGTGCATGGGCCATCGGTGAACACGTAGCTGCGAAGAGTGGCGGCACGATGGAGGATTTTGCGGCGATGATGAACGAGCGCGCTGCTGCGCTCGGCTGCACGAACACACATTTTAACAATCCGAATGGACTGCCGGATGAGAATCACTGGACGAGTGCACATGATATGGCATTGATTGCCGCAGAGGCATATAAAAACGAGACGTTCCGTGTAATCACCGGAACGAAATCCTATACCATTCCACCGACGAATAAGCATACGGATGAGACACCGCTTCATAATCATCACAAAATGATCTATCCGTTTCATGGAGATTATGCTTATTTATATGATTATTCTACCGGAGGAAAGACCGGATATACAAACGCAGCGGGTAATACGCTCGTCAGCTATGCGAGTAAGGACGGCATTTCGCTTGTGTGTGTGGTGATGCGTGAGCAGACGCCGAATCATTATGTAGATACCAGGACGCTGTTTGATGCCTGCTTTGAGCAGTTTCAGCTGCTTCGCATCGCAGATTATGTGACGGAGGATCAGGCAGATAGCGACCACCAGCCGTTCGCTTCGCTCGATGAGGATGCGTATGTGATTCTGCCGGCAGATGCACAGTTTTCTGATTTAGAGTCAGAGCTGGTGTATGACGCGGGAAATACCGGCGTGATTGGCACGTTTGTGTATACGTATGCTAATCGGGAGGTCGGACGTGCGATAGTGAGTATGAATGATATCACGGACGAGGGCTATGTATTTCAGGAGACGCAAGGAGCACAGGAGGCCGCTGTGACCGGAGCCGGTGCTAAGACAGATGCTGCAGAGGAGGGTGATACCTCCGACAATAGAGGCATCCACATAGTGCTGAATGCCAAAACGATATTGCTTGCGCTTGGCGTATTGCTTGTGATAGCGCTGTTGATCATGGTGATCGTCTGGCTGGTGAGAAATTCCTATCTGATACGACAAAGAATCGCCAGCAGGAGAAGCCGGCGAATGGAACGACGTCGTTATCGGACGATCCGCGATACGCGAAAGGGGCGCAGAAGAAGACGACAGGAAAAAAAGAGCAAGCATTTACGGTTTTAACCGAACATTTTCAGACGCTGGAGCAGCTGCTCCAGCTTCTTTTTGTCTCTGGTGTAGATTAACAGGCCGTTACTCGTCTGCTGGATGGTGACATATTTGTCACGCAGTGTATCTGATTTGGAGATGCGATAGCTGACAAAATCGCGAAAATCAGGATCCATGGATAAAAAGAGCGTCTCGCACTCGTCTAATGATACGATCTGTGCCTGTGCCTGTGATAGGAGAGTATGCAGCTCACGGTCCTGTGCGACCTGCTCGGGTGTGCGGTCTATGATAAAGTAGCCGTCTGCATCCTTTGGCATGTTCATGGCCTTTACGGCGCGCTGTACCTGCTTGGTCAGACTCTCGGAGGCCGGATAGAGTGCTTCAAAATAGGTGATAAAATCTGTCGCCATACGAAAATGCTTATTTTTTCCGTTTTCCAATATCTCGGTGATGAGAATGCGGCGGATGGCCTTCTCGCACTCTGCGCGGGAAGGATTCTTCTTTAAGGGCTGATCCATGGGTGTCTCCTGTCTGTGGGAAATGTATTATTGCGACAAAAATTTCTGTCCTTTGCTCATTATAAGACAACATGATATGCAGTTCAAGTAAAAATAAGACAAATTATTGACAAGCAAAGGCTGGATCCGTATACTTAAAATCAGCCGATATAAAATGGAATGAGCGGAAAAAATATGCAAACAGCCAGGCTGTGTGATTTCGTTTTGGGGAGGAATAGGAAGACGATGACGCGAGAGGAAAAATGGAAGCAGGATGAGATAGCGATTGAGAAGCTGGTAAAGGAGCAGGGCGGTGTGGCTAAGACCTCAGAGCTGTATACGCTGGGGATAGATTATCGCAGGATCAAGCAGTTTACAGACTGGGGGCTGCTTCGCCGGATCAAGAGCGGCTATTATACGCTGCAGGAGCAGACGCTATCGGAGGATGAGATGATCGTGCGCCTCTTTGGCGAGGATGGTGTGCTAACGATGGAGTGCGCATTATATGCATACGGATATCTGACAGCTAGACCCGGCACCTATCAGATCGCGATTGATAAAAACACCTCAAAATCCAGATTTAATCTGAGCTATCCCTTTGTGCAGCCGTATTACTGTGAGCCGAAGGTGCTTACGCTTGGTGTCTGTGAAATACCGTACGGGGGCGCACAGATGAAGATCTATGAAAAAGAGCGTTTGATCTGTGACTGCCTAAAATACGAGGATCATATGGAGAGAGAGGATGTAAAGCGCGCCCTACGGGCTTTTTTGGCTGATCCACAGAAGGATATAGCAAGGCTGCTCTATTATGCTGAGAAGCGTAAGGTGTTAGGAAAGGTGCAAAATAGGATCGGAGCGTGGCTGTAGGATGAAGAAGATCACAATCGATGCGATTCATGCGAAAAGTGAGGAGCTTGGGCGCAGTCCACAGGAGGTACTTTCCTTATATATGCTAGAGCAGCTGGCACTTTGCATAGCAGGGTCTGAATTGAGAGAGAAGCTGCTGCTGAAAAATCATGCGGCTCTTTCGCGTACAAAGGGGTGCCTGAGACTGAGCTACATCTATCTGTGTGGACCGGGAGAAGTTCTTACAAGGTCGGATTTTGCGATGCTTTTAAGAACGGAAGTGAAGGGGGAACAGCAGTCGAATATTCGATGGAGCTTTCGTTCACACATGGAGGGAGAGCGACTGGTCGTGGAGTTATCAGGAAAATTAGAGGATGAGCAGCTGCCGGTTTTGCTTTTTGTCGATCAAATGAAGCAGGAGAGCCTTCAAAGGCAGCCGTGTGTTTATGAGCATCCACTTTTAATGGAGCCGGATAAAAAAGCTGCTCTGATAGGGTATCCTTTGGAGGAGCAATTATTAGAGGATTTGGGCGAAGCGTTGAGTGGGCTGGAGCTGGTGGCAGACATGGGTGTGTATGAACGCATGTATGAGGCGCTGGGAATTTTGCCGATCGAAGGACGGCCGTTCGGGCGAGCTTTACTGACGTATTGTCAGACACATGCGATCACGCTGGATAAGGAGCGGTTTCGGCTGATGGAGAAATATATGCATTATCCATATATGAAGAAAAAATGGCAGTCGTACTGCAGGAGAAGAAAGCAAAAGCTGCCAGGCTGGGAGAGCGTATACGGACGTGTATGGGACTTTTTAGAGCCGCTGTGGTCAGCTCATTTGCAGGATATGGTCTATCTGGGTAGTTGGATTCCGGAGCTTGGGAGGTATTTGGATTGATGCTGGTTGAAAAGCTGCAGGCGTTAGATGAGAGTGATGTGTATCCGTTTCATATGCCGGGGCATAAAAGACGGCTGCGGCTGCCGGCAGATGCGTATCAGCTCGATATAACAGAGATCGACGGCTTTGACAATCTGCATCATGCCATGGGCATCCTAAAGGAGGAGCAGGAAAAGCTGGCGGAATATCTTGGTGCAAAAAGGACTTTTTTTCTCGTAAACGGAAGCACATGCGGGATACTTGCGGCAATATCTGCCGTAGCAGAGCGTGGTGAGCGGATACTTTTAGCTAGAAATTCACACAAGGCAGCGTATCATGCAGTAGAGCTTCGCGGACTTTTGGCGACGTATTGCTATCCTAGGATCACAGGCTATGATATCCAGGGCGCGATTTGCCCGGAGGAGATAAGGCAGGCACTTCGGGAGGATCCGTCGATTCGCGCGGTGTATGTGACGAGCCCGACCTATGACGGAGTCGTGAGTGATATCTCGCGCATTGCGGATCTGGCGCACGAATATGGCGTGCCTCTTATCGTGGATGAGGCGCACGGGGCGCATTTTGGGCTGCATGAGACATGTCCGGCTTCTGCAATCAGCTGTGGGGCGGATGTTGTGATCCAAAGCGTGCATAAGACGCTGCCGGCTTTTACGCAAAGTGCACTGCTTCATGTATGCTCCGAGCGCGTGTCTGAGGAAGGGCTGGCACATTTTCTGGGAATTTATGAGACTAGCTCGCCGTCCTATCTGCTGCTTGCCGGGATGAGCAGGCTCGTTCCTTTTTTGCAGGAGCAGGGTGAGAGTTTGTTTACACAGCTAGACGAGCACCTGAATCGGTTTTATGAGAGGAGCAGTAGGCTTAATGCCTTGCATGTGTTAGGCGAAGCAGATTTTACGAGGGAAGAGGCATTTGCAAAGGATCGAACGAAGATACTGATCTCTACTGCGGGCTGTGATATCGATGGATTAGAGCTTTATGAGAGACTGCTGCGGGATTACAGGCTGCAGCCGGAGATGTGCTCCGGAGAATATGTGACAGCACTCTGTTCGATCATGGATACGGCGGAGGGGTTTGAGCGGCTTTTGGCGGCTTTAGAGGAGATTGATGGGGGACTTATCAGAAAGGATATAAAGTTCGGTTTTGTAGAGCGAATGTATCGAAAAAGAGAGCAAGTGTGCTCGATTGCACAGGCGCTGGAGCAAAAAAATCAGGTGCGTATGGAGGTGCCTGCGGCAGGTGGACGCATCAGTGCGGAATATGTGTATCTGTATCCGCCGGGTATTCCGCTGCTCGTACCGGGAGAGCGTATCGACCTGGCATTTCCTGGGGAGCTGCTCGAGGTGCAAAGGCGCGGGCTTTCGGTAGAAGGACTGAGGGATACGCAGGCGCGATGCATTTGGGTGATGGGTTGAAACTGCGGGAGTATTCGGTTATACTAAGTGAGGCAGAGGAGACTAAATGGACAATTTTAGAGTAAATGAGACGACTCCATTGTCGCCTCTTACACAGACAAATCAAACACAGCCGGCGGATAAGAGCTTTCAGTTTACGCTCACGAGTGCGATCGCAGATGCAGATCTGCAGGCAAAGGTGCAGCGGATGCTCTCCGATATCAATGTGCAGGGACGACTGATCGCCAGACACATGGATATTCGCGAGATGAAGCGCTATCGTGGCCTGATACGCGATTTTTTAAATGAGATCGTGAATCGCTCGCATAAGTTTTCCAGAGAGAATTTTCTGGATCGCAGGGGGAGGCATCGCGTGTACGGCATCATCCGTCTCATCGATGAGAATTTGGATGAGCTGGCGCAGGAACTGGTAGAGGATGAGAAGAACCAGATTGATATTTTAGGGAAGATCGGAGAGATTGAAGGTCTGCTGTTAGATATCTTGACGTAGGGAGGCATGTATGGCAGTTTTTTCGGATATATTTGGAAATGAACAGGTGATTGAGCATCTGCAGAATGCGATACGGTTAGATAAGGTGAGTCATGCCTATATATTTAATGCGCCGAAGTCTTCCGGAAAGATGATGCTGGCAGAAGCCTTTGGGGCAGCACTGCAATGTGAAAAGGGTGGTGTAGAGCCTTGCGGTGAGTGCCACTCGTGCAGACAGGCACAGTCGCATAACCAGCCGGACATCATATATGTACAGCATGAGAAGCCAAATACGATCGGAGTGGATGATATACGTGATCAGATCAATCGCGATATCTCGATCAAGCCTTATGCTAGTCCATATAAGATCTATATAATAGATGAAGCAGAAAAGCTGAATGTGCAGGCGCAAAACGCATTATTAAAGACGATTGAGGAACCGCCGGCCTATGACGTTATCCTACTGCTGACTACGAATGCGGACGCATTTTTGCCGACGATTTTGTCCCGATGCATTCGTTTGGACTTAAAACCAGTGTCTGAAAATCGATTAAAGACATATTTGATGCAAAAGCACGGCGTGGTGGATTATCAGGCAGAGGTGTGCGTGGCTTTTTCACAGGGTGTCGTGGGCAAGGCGATCACACTCGCTACCTCCGCATATTTTAATGAGATCAAGGAAGCGGCGCTGCAGCTTGTGATGCGTATTGCTGATATTGAGCTGTCGGAGATGATCGGTGCGATTAAGCAGATAGGCGAGTACAAGCTCTCGATCAATGATTATTTTGATCTGTTAATGGTCTGGTATCGGGACGTATTGTTATACAAGGCAACAGCGGATGCGAACAGCGTGATCTTTAAGGATCAGGTGCATGAGATCAAGCGTCAGGCGAATCGTTTTTCCTATCATGCGATCGAGTGCAAGCTGACTGCTCTGGACAAGGCGAAGGTGCGGCTGAATGCCAATGTGAATTTTGATCTTGTGATTGAGCTGCTGCTGTTTACATTGAAGGAGAATTAGAAATGGCAAAGATTGTAGGAATCCGTTTCCGCAATGCGGGAAAGATTTATTATTTTGATCCAAAGGATTATGAGATGAAGGCAGGCGATCACGCGATCGTAGAGACTGCCAGAGGCGTGGAATATGGTACGGTGCTTTTAGCACCGCGGGAGGTAGCAGACGATTCGATCGTATCTCCACTAAAGCCTGTGATCCGTGTGGCGACACCGGAGGATGAGGAGATGGTGCAGCGCAACCTGGAACGAGAGAGAAGCGCATACAAGACCTGTCAGGAGAAGATCGCCAAGCATGAACTTGATATGAAGCTGGTACAGGCGGAATATACCTTTGACGGAAATAAGCTGTTATTCTATTTTACGGCGGATGGACGCATTGATTTTCGTGAGCTTGTAAAGGATCTGGCCGGGGTGTTTCGTACGCGTATCGAGCTGCGACAGATCGGTGTCCGTGATGAGACAAAGATGCTCGGCGGAATCGGTATTTGCGGCAGGGAGCTATGCTGCAGCTCGTATTTATCAGATTTTATTCCGGTATCGATCAAGATGGCGAAGGAGCAGAATCTCTCACTCAATCCGACGAAGATCTCAGGAGCCTGTGGGCGACTCATGTGCTGCTTGAAAAATGAGCAGGAGACCTATGAATATCTGAACAGTCGCCTGCCGCGAGTCGGTTCGACGGTACAGGTGATAGAGTCCGGCGCGCGTGGAGAGGTACAGAGTGTGAATGTGCTTCGCCAGAAGGTGAAGGTGCTCGTGGAGAATGAGGATGAAAAGGAGCTGCGGGAGTATGAGGTCGAGGAGCTGAAGTTTCAGCCGCATCGAAGGAATACAAAGCTATCACCGGAGGAGCAAAAGGAGCTAGCCTCTCTGGAGGAGAATTCGACAGAGGAAGCCTCAGAGCAGTCGAAGGAGAAGCACGAGCAGGAGAAAAATCGCGGAAATAAGCCGAACAATAAAAAAGGAAATAAAAATCGCGAGCGCAAATATCACGGCACCAGGGAGCAGGGAAACACTAGGGAGCGTGGAAATGCCAAGGAGCATGAAAATGCCAAGGAGCATGAAAATGTAAAAACGCATGGAAATGCCAAGGAGCGTGAGAAAACAAAAGAGCGCGGAAAGGACCGCACAAATCGTGAAGAGAGAGCAAATCGATGAAAAGGAGCTAATGCATGCGGGCGAGCGAATCGATGATCTTGAGCGAAACGGCTACAGGATCATCCAGGATCCGGCGCGTTTTTGCTTTGGCATGGATGCGGTGCTCTTATCCGGCTATGCGAGGGTAAAGTCCGGTGAGACGGTGCTAGATCTTGGAACCGGAACGGGGATCATACCGATCTTGCTTGAAGCAAAGACGAAGGGGAGCCATTTTACCGGGCTTGAGCTGCAGGAACGTAGTGCGGATATGGCGCGACGCAGCGTCCTATTAAACGGACTGCAAGGAAAAATCGATATAATAACCGGTGATATCAAGGATGCTTCGACGTTGTTTGGAGCATCTTCTTTTGATGTGATCACATCAAATCCGCCTTATATGATCGGGGAGCATGGCATACAAAGCGATAATGAAGCAAAAATGATCGCGCGGCATGAGATTTTTTGCACGCTAGAGGATGTAATAGCGCAGAGTGCGAGGCTGCTGCGGCCAGGCGGAAGGCTGTATCTGGTACATCGACCATTTAGGCTCGTGGAGATTTTAGGACAGATGCATGCTTATGGTATCGAGCCAAAGCGCATGCGGCTCGTGCATTCGTTTCCTGACAAGGAGCCGAATATGGTGCTCCTCGAGGGCTTGCGGGGCGGCAATCCGAGGCTGAAGGTAGAAGCGCCGCTCATACTATTTGAAAGCCCGGGAGTATACACACAGGAGATTACAGAGGTCTATGGATACTAGAGGAACGTTATATTTATGCGCGACACCGATCGGAAATCTAGAGGATATCACCTATCGGGTGCTTCGCGTGCTGCGTGAGGTGGATCTGATCGCTGCGGAGGATACGAGAAATTCCATCCGGCTGCTCAATCATTTTGATATACACACGCCGATGACGAGCTATCATGAATACAACAAGATCGAAAAGGCGTACCAGCTGCTGGATAGTCTGCGTGCCGGAAAAAATATCGCATTGATCACGGATGCAGGGACACCGGGCATCTCCGATCCGGGGGAGGAGTTAGTCCGTATGGCACGTGAGGAGGGATTGCCTGTGACCTCGCTGCCGGGTGCATCCGCCTGCATCACGGCACTTACGATGTCCGGACAGGCGACGAGACGATTTGCCTTTGAGGCTTTTTTGCCAAGAGATAAAAAGGAACGTGAAAAGGTGCTCGCTGAATTAAAGCAGGAGACACGCACGATCGTATTATACGAGGCGCCTCATCATCTTATAGCTACACTCACACAGCTGTTTGAGGTGCTTGGCAATCGGTCGATCTCTCTATGCAGAGAACTCACGAAAAAACATGAGGAAGTGCAAAAAACGACACTCGAAGATGTCTTATTTTATTTTAAGGACAATGAACCGCGGGGAGAATATGTCCTCGTGATCGAAGGAAAGGATCGGAGAGAGCTTGAGCGTGAGACGCAGCAGGCGTGGGAGGAGCTATCTGTGCAGGAGCATATGGCACTCTATGAAGAGAAGGGAATGCCAAGGAAGGAAGCGATGAAGGCAGTCGCAAAGGATCGTGGCATCTCAAAGAGAGAGGTGTACCGGATGCTATTAGATGCGGAAAAATAATTTTTTCCATTGCATATCGAAAAAAGCTATGCTACAATGAAGCCCTAATTCTAATGTCTATGATTCTTGTGTCAGTCCCTGCAGCAGAGGCTAGGGAGGATGATACATGAGTAACTATCGCTTGGCGCTTAGACGTATGGTCGCGGCACTGGGCATCGCAGTATTTACATTATGCCAACCGCTTGGCGAGCTTGCGGTGGTGAATGCAGCGAATCTATATCGAGAGGTCCTCGAATTTGATTCCGATGGAAATTTGCGCATGACAACGCGCGACAAGAAGGCGACAGGCGGCACTAAATACCGCACGATCGGGTGGACGATCAAGCGTTATTCCGGTTCGGTGAGTGCCAGAGAACGAGCCCGCATTAAGCTCACACAGACCAGCTCCGTGACGGATCCAAAGGACAGCAAATATGTCTATACGAGCTTTGTCTGTACGAGAGCGGAGATCTTCGGGCAGATCGGGGAAGCCTCGAAGGCCTGGCAAAAGCAGCTGTTTCAAAATGGCGGCATGGTATATTTAGATGCTATTATGACGATCGTCGAAGATAGCAGCGTGAAGGGCAGCATGGATGCAGACGGTACGCTGCACGGAGAGGTCTATACGACGGCAGAGGGTATCATGTATGCGAGAGGCTGGTCGGATCCGGGCGCACTGCGGACGCATTATAACAAGTCGGTCTTTTTTTCGCCGCAGCCGGATATCGTGGAGCCGGAGGAGGAGCATGAGCGGGATAAGGTGATACTTGAATACGGCGAGGAGGAATGCTCGTATAATACGGCCACGATATTATCTACGCCGGCCTCTGCGCCGACCTTTGATGTGAGTCAGGCGATTCCGACCGGGGAGACGGTGGTGGCGCGCGGCGCACTGCAAAAATATTACTATACCTGCGTGCTGCGTCATTACACGGGTGTGGAGACGATTCCGGTGGATCTGACGATTAAATACACGCTCACCTATAAAGAGGGAAAAAAGACAAAAAAGGATACGATCACAGATCAGAGGACGGTATATGTACAGAGATCCTACTCGTATTACAGGATCAGAAAGCTCAATATTTTCGCTCTGTCGCATGCACGCATAGAAAATGGCGCCCTGCCGGACGATGTAGTAGAGGTGCAGGCAAACTATACGCCATCGTTGAATATCGTGATGAACCAGGATAAGTATGTGAAGATCCCGTCTGCTTCCGGTACGATAAACGGCGGAGATATCACAGATGGCAGCACACTTAGCTACTCCGAGCTTCAGTCCTATGCAGAGGGTCTGGTAGGACAGCTAACGGTGCGCAATGACAGATTCTGGATCGACGGAGAGCGGATACTGCGCAATGCTTATTCTTCCGGCTCTGCCCCCGAGCCACTGACACAAACCGGTGCAAAGCAACAGAAGTATACGACGCAGGAGCTTTTGATCCCGCATACAAAACGAAATGCCTATTACGAGACGAATGCGTTTGCGGTTTATAAAAAGGTATATAGTACGAATACCGCAACCGGCAGGCTAAAACGCCATGCCATAGGAGAGACAAACGATGTGACAGTGCATACTCCTGTCGTCTGCAAGGGAGGCTGTACGGATGATATGGCCTACAATCAGCAGGTTACACCGACAAATTATCTCTCACTTGTGCTAGGGCGTGAGTTTACGGTGGGGATCTCGACCTACGGAACACATCGAGCGGTACGTGGATATGGAACGAGAGACTACGAAAAATACGTGAGTGCGCGTCAGGTTCAGTTTCCGTTTCAGGTGTATTATGGCTATACCCGTTATCCGGCAAATACATGGATCAATATAGCTGGCGGACAAGCGACCTTTTTCCTGCCGCTTGGTGTGGCGGAAGGTGATTATACGATCCGCTTTCGTACGCTTGCCAAAAATGTGGCTGCGATGTCCGGAGGCAGTGAACAAAACGGATATCTGGCGAATCTGCAGCTGACACAGTACGGGGCATATGATACGCTAAAGGTCACTGTGGTCGGGCGGATGTATGATCTGGCGATCACCGATATCGTGGATTATCCGCGCTGGAGGAGCGTTTTTTATAATACCGACGGTACAAAAAAGGAGTCGTATTTTTGGATCGGACGAAGGAATGCTGACGGTGCCACGGTTCCTTCTCGTCAAAGCAGCGGTATTTTTCCGATACTTTTCGGGGATCATCCATACAATCCCAACGCCAAAGCGATAGGTCTTGGCTACCGGGTGAAGCTTCGCCTGAAAACAGTCGGGGATATGCGTGGTTCTACGGCACAGATTGTCGGTGTTCCTACCTATTATCATATATCGAGTGACAAAACGACGCGAAAAAGGGTTCGTTTGTATCGCAAGGATGATCTGGTAGAGATCGCTCCGAGGCTTATCTTTACAGCCTCGGATAGGAGTTTTGTCGGTGTATACGAACGAAACGTCGCGGATACCGGTATTTGCGCACAGTCGCTGCAGGTGTGGGATGGAGAGTATCAGCTCTCACCGGATCTGCAAATCGTGGATGCGTCCGTTGATCTGGATGCCTATATTCGGGAACATGGCGGCAGGCTAGGCAAAAGTGCGCCGATTTTCTATCAGGACGGATACCTGCTCGTCTCCTTTGAGCTGCGCTCATACAAAGGTGCGGAAGGTACGGCACATTTAAGCTACATCAATGCGGGCAATAGTGGGCGCGGTTACTGTAATATGTGGAGCTTGCAGGGATTTTCCTATAAACGGACGGATGGGAAGGGAGAGATTTTTTCCTTTTCGGATGGCGATTGCCTGCTGTTTGATATCAGACATAACCTGCATACGGATTACGAGAGCTGGGGCACGCATTAAAAACAACAGACAGCTATGAAGGAGGGCATGGCGGTGGATTACGAGATCGGCGATATTGTTACATTAAAAAAAGGACATCCATGTGGCGCGCATGACTGGCGGATCTTACGCATCGGGGCGGATTTTCGGCTGGAGTGCCTGGGGTGTGGCCATCAAGTCATGCTTTCGCGAAGGCTGGTGGAAAAGAACACGAAAAACCTGAAAAAGAGTGCGAAAAATGATTGATTTATCGCGATAATTATGGTAAAATAGCTACTCGTGAACTATGTTTCCTTGCTCACTTTGCATCTATCCATATAGAGTGGGCCAGAGACCAAAAGGAGGTAAAAACGATGCACAATTATGAATTAGCACTCATTGTGAATTCCAAGATCGAAGACGATGCGAGAACCGCTACCGTGGAGAAGGCAAAAGAGTACATCACTCGCGCCGGCGGCACCATCACAGATGTTGAGGATTGGGGCAAGAAGAAGCTCGCTTATGACATCCAGAAGATGAGCGAAGGCTTCTACTACTTCATTCACTTTGATGCAGAGACGACCGCTCCCGCGGAGATCGAAAGCAATGTCCGCATCATGGACAACGTTCTTCGTTTCTTGTGTGTTCGCACAGACGAGAAGTAGAATAGGAGAACTGAATGAACAAAGTCATTTTGATGGGTCGGTTGACCCGTGATCCTGAGATCCGTTATTCTCAGGGCGAGAGCGCAACAGCAGTTGCCAGATATACGTTAGCAGTAGACAGACGCGTGAGCCGCAGCAATCAAAACGGAGAGCAGACCGCTGATTTTATTTCCTGCGTTGCCTTCGGACGTAGTGCAGAGTTCGCAGAGAAGTATCTGCACAAGGGAACGAAGATTGTAGCGACCGGCAGAATCCAGACCGGATCCTATACGAACAAGGACGGAAATAAGGTGTATACCACAGACGTTATCGTTGAGGATCAGGAGTTTGCTGAGAGCAAGAGTGCTTCCTCAGGAAACGGCGGTGGATTTGCTGCTGACAGACCGTCACCGAGCGATGCGGGTGATGGCTTCATGAACATCCCGGAGGGGATAGAAGAGGAATTACCGTTTAACTAGAGACGAACAGGAGGTAGAGAGCTATGCCTTACAATAAGAGTGACAGAGACGGCGCTCCGGCAAAGAGACGCCCGATGCACAGAAGAAAAAAGGTTTGCGTATTTTGTGGAAAAGATAATGTGATCGATTACAAGGATACGAACAAGTTAAAGAGATATATCTCTGAGAGAGGAAAGATCCTTCCTCGTCGTATCACAGGAAACTGCGCAAAGCATCAGAGAGCACTGACCGTTGCTATCAAGAGAGCACGTCACGTAGCATTGATGCCGTACGTACAGGAGTAGAAACCAGGACCCGCTGCAGGCTGCAGCGGGTTTTGCTGTATATGGATTTCGTTACTATATAGCAAAGACGCTACGAACAAGTTTTCATAGACGCTTAGCAGGATTTTTGCTATAATGAGTGACAATAACTGTGAAGGTA
>CAVBEI010000007.1:15048-75158 GCA_963594555.1 Lachnospiraceae bacterium
AGAAATCTGTTACACGGGCAGATATGGTCAAGCGCGTATATCCGGAACTGAATCTGGCCGGACAGTATGCGAGCGCGTTGGCTATTGAGAATGGCTGGACTGAGGATGAGGATGTGAATTCCTTCTTAGAGCAGTACGATGAGCTTGTCAGCATCGTAAAGACAGTTTCAAAAAAGCCGGGCAAATATACGCAGGAACAGCTTCAGCAGGTACTGGATGCTATCGATGAAGCAGCTGATAAGATGTATAGTATATTGAATACACTCGTACATGAGAATGATTAACGAAATCAACAGGGTTAATTCCGTAAAAGGAGATTGTATGTTATGAAAAAGATATGGCTGGGGCTTTGCATAGCCTGCCTTATGGCAGGTATCATTGGCGCGGCTGCGATTGTAATATCTGGCGACCCGTTTTGGGATGATGGTGCGGACTTTTTGTTTTTCTTTGTGCTGCTGGCGGCGGTATTCGGCTATCTTGCATGGCTGTGGCGGAAACGCTCGCCGATCAAGAGAGGCGCAGAGCAGATCAGTGCGATCGTAGGCGATATCCGGGAGCGCAGTAAAGCAAATAAGGAGCTCTCCGCATCGCTAAAGCTGCGCATGTGGAGCTACCGCATTGTAGGTATACTTATATGTGCTGTCGGCGTGCGCATGTGGGCATATGGTGACTGGTCAAGCACCTTATGGATCTCGGTTGGAACGGTAACGTTTATCGTGGGAGGCGCTGTCTTTATGCTAGGCTCGCCCAATGACTACAATGCCGGGACGGATGCCGTCGAGATGGTCAGCTTCGACAGAGTATACAATATGCAGGAATTTCTCGAGGCGTTCAAAAATATCCGGACGCCGATCGGTTCCGCGTGGCTCGGGCACTTCACAGGTTCGACTAATGATTCGCTGATCTTTGGCCCGGATCTGAGGGGACAGTATATCTACTTTTACTTAAATTGGACCGGTGCGCTAGGCTACATCGGCTACTCCTGCATAGATAATTTTATTACTGAGCAATTGAGTGAGCCTATCTATCCGCCGGAAGAAAAGCTGGGTGCTGATACGGCAGGACATCTGTGCTACCACACGGATATATTTTTCTTCAGGGACTGGCTGAAGGATAGCATCGAGCAGTTTAAACAAACCGGTACACCGCTGCCGTTTACAAAATCAGAGCCCTCGGAGATCTATACCTTTACTGAGAACTTCAAGCTTCTCGGAGAACGCTTCAAGGTGAAGGATAAGGACGACAACATAGTCTACGAGGTGGAGGGCACGGCTCCGCTTATCAATCTGCGCATCTTTGATACGTTTGGTGATGAGATTTTCAAGATGACAAAGGAGATCGGCCATGCGCTGGCGACATACCAGTTTTTCTACAAGGGCGAGCCGTATGGCTTGCTGGAGAAGCAGCTGACCTTTGTCCGCGATAAATTCACGATGGAGGTCAAGGACGGCAGGTTAGAGATGATTGAGTATGCAGGCACGGTCGGACACAATTTCAAGATTACATTAAACGACAGACTGATCGGTGCTATCATGGACAACATGGATATCACTATCGAAAACGTCATTTGGGATAATGCATTCCTCGTCGTCTATGACAAGGAATATCTGCCGCTTATCACGGCGATGGCAGTCATGGTAACTCGTGAGCTGGCTCGTGATGATGAGGGCGGCATAAGCAATCGAATCGGCCATGTTACTGATGTTATATAAGGAGGATTAAAGGTTATGAAAAAGAAAATATGGTTTAGCATGGCATTAGCCGGCTTTGCCACAGCTATGCTTACTGCCTGTGGAGGAGGTGCAGCCGAGATAGAATATGACAGCGTGGATGCAGCCATGGACGCTTTAAATCAGGCGCAGACTATCTATATTGCAGGCGATTATGATGCGGTTTCACAGAGTTCTGATATATTAGCAGACGACAAAGTGGCAGCGCATCTGGATGATAAGACAGTCTCCATCGACGGCGAAACATGGTTTAGCTTTGACTTCGTGACAGATGAATGGATCAACGAGAATGGCGAGGACTATATTACGAGCACTACCTACGGCTATTATGACGCTGACGGTAACTGTCTTGGTTATGCACAGAAGCGCAGCTATAACGACGATGAAGACTATTACTACTATCTTACGGATGATGAAGGCAACCTCATGCCATATTATATTGAGCAGCACGGTCGCTGTGCCTATGATGAAGATGGAAATGTGATTGCCACGGCGGAATGGAGTGTTGATTTTAAACTGGATCTGACTGGTGGCGACTGTCATGTGCAGATCGACAAGGCAGAAGATGCCTCCATAGATATGGATTTTATGGACAAATTGATGATGTGGAATATAATCTTTGGAGAAAACCAATCGTGATTGACAAAAAAGAGGAGCCCCGGAAGGGACTCCTTTTTTTATTTTTCCAGATTTGCGAATTTGGTGTATTCCGGCAGCCAGACGAGCTTAACAGTTCCGATGGGGCCGTTTCTTTGCTTGGCGAGGATGATCTCGGCGAGATCCTTGTCCTCGGAATCCTTGTTGTAGTAGACGTCACGATAAATGAACATAACCACATCCGCATCCTGCTCGATGGCACCGGATTCACGCAGATCCGAGAGCATCGGGCGATGATCCGGACGCTGCTCCACGGCACGGGAGAGCTGGGAGAGTGCGATCACCGGAACATTCAATTCCCTGGCGAGCCCTTTTAGGGCGCGGGAGATGTCGGAGATCTCCTGCTGTCTGGAATCGGTGGAGCGGCCACTTCCACTCATGAGCTGTAAATAATCGATGATGACGAGCTTTAGATCATGCTCGAGCTTGTATTTGCGGCACTTGCTGCGCAGCTGGGCGATGGAGATGCCGGGTGTGTCATCGATGATGAGCTTGGACTGGCCGATCGTACCGGCGCCCTCTGCCAATAGCTCCCAATCCTTGTCTGTGAGATTGCCGGTACGCAGCTTCTGGGCGTCTACGCGTGCTTCGAGTGCAAACAAACGGTTCATGAGCTGTGTTTTTGACATCTCGAGACTGAAGATCGCTGTGCACAGATCCTTTTTAAAGGCAACGTGCTGTGCGATGTTGAGCACAAAGGCGGTCTTGCCCATGGAAGGGCGGGCTGCCACGAGTATGAGATCCGAGGGCTGAAGCCCAGCCATCTTATAATCCAGATCTAAAAATCCTGTAGGAATACCGGTTACAGACCCTTGCGCCTTGGAGGCCTTTTCAATCTGAGTAAGTGCATCGAGCACTACCTGATGGATCGGAACAAAATCACTGCTGTTTTGTCCCTGAAGCAGATCAAAAATCTTCTTTTCCGTCTGTTCAAGGAGAACCTCGGTCGATTCATTGCCGAGGTAGCATTCGTTTGCAATCTCCTCGTTTGCCTTGATGATGCGACGCAGGAGTGCTTTGTCACGGACGATCTGTGCATAATAGCGCGCATTTGCGGAGGTAGGTACGGTGTCGACGAGATCCTTGACGTATTCGAGGGCACTGATCTCCGGCGGAACGTTCATTTCCTTTAGCTTGTTTTGCAGAGTGATGAGGTCCACCGGCTCATTACGATTGTATAAATCGACCATCGCCTCAAACAGCAGTCCGTACTGTCTGTGATAAAAATCCTCGCCCTTGAGCAGCTCTGATGCGATCGTGATCGCATCGCTGTCCATGATCATAGAGCCGATCAGTGATTGCTCTGCCTCTAAAGAGTTTGGCATGGTGCGGTTTAGGATCGTTTCTTCTGCTGGCATGGGTTACTCCTCTGATACATGCACGGTAAAGGTGGCTGTGACCTGCGGATGTAGCTTGATGGCTACCTCGTAGCTGCCAAGTGCCTTGATCGGATCCTTTAAGAGCATCTTTTTCTTGTCGAGCTCTAGACCTAACTGTTTTTTGGCAGCTTCTGCGATTTCCTTTGTGGAGATGGAGCCGAAGGTTCTGCCGCCTTCGCCGGATCTCATCTTTACCTCGACTTTTTTATCCTTCAATTCAGCAGCAAACTTCTGCGCTGCCTCGAGATTCTCCTCTGCGACCTTTTTTGCATGTTGGTTCTGCAGCTTGAGATCGTTTAGATTCTTGCCGGTGGCTTCTACTCCCAGCTTTTTCGGGAGAATCATGTTGCGGGCATAACCGTCAGAAACCTCTACGATATCCCCTTTTTTTCCGAGTGCTTTCACATCTGCCAGTAAAATGACTTTCATAGTTTAATGTCTCCTTCCTCAATCATCTTATCAATGGTTCGGCAAAGCAGCTGCTTTACCTCATCTATCGTATAGTGCTCTAGCTGGGCTCCGGCGATAGATAGATGTCCGCCACCGCCGAGCGCCTCCATGATGAGCTGAACATTGATCTCATCGATGGAGCGAGAGCTGATATAGATTTTTCCTTTGTATTCGGTCAGTACAAACGATGCCTGGATGCCTGTGATATTGAGCAGCTCGTTGGACGCCTGGGCACCAACGATGGTCGGGCTTTCGATGTTATCTGACGGGCAAACGGAGATGGCAAAGGCATCGCGGTATACCTCAGCATTGCGCACAACCTCTGCGCGTGCCTTGTAATCCTGCATGTCATTGCGCAGCATCTTGCGCACGCGTGTAACTTCTGCACCACAACGCTTGAGATAGGCAGCAGCCTCAAAGGTGCGCACACCGGTTTTCGCGGAGAAATTATTCGTATCGATGAGCATGCCGGCATAGATGCTGTCGGCTTCCTGCGGTGCTAGCTTGATGCCCTCCGTGAAATATTGCAGGACCTCTGCGACCATCTCACAGGCAGAGGATGCATACGGCTCTATATAAGAAAGAGCTGTGTTTTCAATGACATCGCTAGATTGTCTGTGATGGTCAAAAACGACAATATTTTTTGTCTTTTTCAAAATCTCGGGACATTCTGTGTTGTTCGGGCGGTTCGTGTCGACAACCATGACTACGGTATTCTGGGTACAGATGTCGATCGCCTGCTCGCGGGTGATAAAGGTATCGGGAGCATAACCATTCTCCTCGGTGAAGAGCTCTCTGAAGGGACGCAGGGTGGAGCTGACGGAGTTTAGCACGATCTGTACCTTTTTATCCAGGGTGCGTGCAGCACAATAGATGCCGACGGCTGCACCAAAGGAATCCATGTCGCTGATCTGGTGTCCCATGACGATGACGCGTTCCTTGCTCTCGATGATACTGCGCAGTGCATGCGCCTTGACGCGTGCCTTGACGCGGGTGTTTTTCTCGACCTGCTGTGCTTTTCCGCCGAAGTAAGTGACCTTTTCGCCCTCGCGAAGGACAACCTGGTCGCCGCCGCGTCCTAGGGCGAGATCGATGGCCATGCGGGAATATTCGTTGTTCTGGCTGTAGGTGGGCGCTGTGTCGCCGATTCCCATGCTGAGTGTGACAGCCATGGTATTGCCGACCTTTACGGTCTTTACATCCTCTAGGATGCTGAATTTATCTGCCTTGAGTGCCTGAAGATGCTCGTGGCGGAATACGATAAAATATTTGTCGTGATCGGTTTTGCGTACGAGGGCATCGACCTTGGAAAAATAGGTGTTGACCTTGCGATCGATGAGCGCGACGAGCAGGGAGCGCTTGACATCCTCGATGCTCTCGAGGGCCTCGTCATAATTGTCGATATAGACCTGAGTGACGACCATTTTCTGGTCTTCGTTTTCCTGGAGAGCGCGGTTGAGATCAGTTTCATCAAAAAAGTAGACAGCCGTGAGGTAATTGTGATCATTGTCTGTCTCTAATATCTGTGCGTCTGTCAGGATGTTGCTGAAATAGATGCGATGCATGGAGACGCGCAGATGATAGTCCTCAAGCGGCAAAGCCAGCTCTAAGGTGTCCTCGCTTTGCAGCAGCTCCTTGGAGATCGAGGGAAAGATAGAGGTGATCGACTTGTGATAATCCTTGTCCCTGCCGGTCATCTCTGAAAAACGTTTGTTGGCCCAGATCATGCGTCCGTTGTAATCGACGAGTGCGTAGGCCACCTCGAATTCGTTGAGCAGCTTTTTTTGTACGGTACCATATTGTGTCGCATAGTTGATCAGCTCGTTTATAAGCAGCGGCTTGCAATGAAAGTATGCGATAAATACAGTCAATGAATATGCGCCGGTGAACAGTGTCATGCAAAAACCGAGATCCGTGTTAAAAAAATAGCACGGAATGGTAAGCAGAATCAGCAATATGGATAAATAAAGCGGCGCACATAAATAGTAGAGCAGCCGTCCTTTGAATTTGATTGAAGGTTTAGTCATGCATCCTCCGGGATTCGTATGTTTGTTGGTAACTGTGAAGATACGAAAACAGTTATGGTGGTTAAAAGATATACTCACAAGTATAGCATAGATTCGTGAAGGAAACATTAGTTTTTAAAAAATCGTAACGAAAAAGGAGACCGGCATCTGCCAGTCTCCGAAAATATCACTTGTAAAAAAGCGATTAGCCCTCGCTGATAGCACCGGTAGGGCATGCACCTGCACAGGTTCCGCAAGATACACAAGCATCTGCGTCGATAACATACTGGCTGTCGCCGGCTGAGATAGCGCCTACAGGGCACTCGCCTTCACAGGTTCCACAAGATACACAAGCATCACTGATTACATAAGCCATTGGTTTGTCCTCCTTACATGAATATGATTTCCCCGGGATAGCTGATACGCCAGCTATTCAAATCCCTTTGAGTAGTTACATTCTAGTACAAAAAATGTGGAAAAACAAGCGAGTGAAAGTCAAAACCGTGCATAAAATCAGGTACTAAGATTAGTTGTGTATAACTCCGGTATGGTTTTGCTGGACATTTGAGGCAAAACTGTTTATAATGGGCTACGGAAAAATAGTCACTCGAACGAGATTTGAGTGAACAGTAAAGAAAATATAAGCTAAGGAGGAACAGACAATGGCTGCAACAGTGACGAAGGACACGATGATCGGCGAATTGCTCCAGATAGATGAAAGCATTGCTCCGGTATTACTGGGTATCGGTATGCACTGCCTGGGATGCCCGTCTTCTCAGATGGAGACCATCGAGCAGGCTGCAATGGTTCATGGAATTGAGCCGAATGCATTGGTTGATCAGATCAATATATTTTTAAAGCATGATGAGAAATAATTACTTAACATGAAAAAAACCCTCCATCCGGAGGGCTTTTTTTATAGCTGCGCAAGGCGGCAAAGCGCGTCATGTGCCGCGATACATTTCATGTGTTCACAAAAATAGGCTTCGGTTGAGGGCGTATAGTGGTACTGCAGGGCGTATTCGGATAAGATGTTGCACACACGGTTGAATTCGTCTGGCGTGTGATGGCCCTTGTGCAAAAACAGGTAGTAGGCAGATCCGGCTGCATCGAAATACAAGGAATTGTCCTCGTCGTAAAGGTCTCGCAGCACATGCGCTAGGCGCAGCAGGTCTGATAGATCCCGAACGGAAAACATGCGGACAACGTCTGAGGGTGCTTCCGTTCGAGCTGCTGCAGAGGCAGGCAGCGACTGAGCTGTATCCTTGAGCGGAACAAAGGAGTCCTGCGTGTGTGGTGCTGCTTTGTCTGCGAAGGCTTCCGCTGCTGCCTGGGCACTGAGCCGCTTGATAAGTGAGAGTATGGCTTCAGAGCCCTCTAGTGTAGGAGGATCGTCATCATCCGTCTGAGGGATATAATCGCCGGAATCTGTAAAATCAGAAAAACGCGTGTCGAGCTCCTCCGGATATTCCACCTTTGTGAACAGCAGCAGGAGGGAGTCCTCCGGCATGGGAATCGCCTCGATCATAAGCGGGAGATCATCCGTATGGAAGTCAACCTCACAAGATGCCAGATATAGCAGCTCATGAAAGAGCTGCTTTGTTTTTTCATTGCCGTATGCCAGTTCGCTAACCTGTAAATGACGATCAGAGAGATCCTTCGAGCTTAGGACGCAGCGAAGCTGGTTATCATTTAATAGTTCAATAAGCATGATTTTTTGCCCTGTCGTAACTGCTATGTGTCTATGCAGTTACGTCCTATTCTCTAAAAGTAGTGAAAGTATATAAGATTTTTTGTTTTACGTCAAGTAAGCGACTGTGCCGGCAATCCCTAATTTATTAAAAATCTATAAAATCACAAAAAAGGTATTGTCAAGCCGGTGCGCCGTGTGGTATAAGGATTTTGGAAGTGCTCTTGTCACCTACCGTTTTTCGACTATGATACAGAAAGCGCGGTGAGGAACATGGAGCAGACCTTGTTTGGCAAGTATATCGTGACAGGGCTCATAGGAGCAGGCGCCAACAGTCAGGTATATCTGGTCAGACATCAGATTCTAGATCAGGATCGGGCAGTCAAACGAATTCCCAAGTCGTTGCCCATAGGCGCAGGCTTTCCGGCGAACTTTCCAGAGAACTTTCCAATGGAGGCTGAGCTATTAAGATCTCTGAACCATCCCGCGATCCCCATGCTATACGATGTAGAAGAGGATGATGCATATTATTACATCGTGGAAGAGTATGTGCGGGGTGAGTCATTAGAAGCATATTTGCATCGTCATCAAACAATTTCCCTGAACTTTTTATTACAAATCGGCAGACAGCTATGCGATGTGATCGGATATCTGCATGCACAGCCGAGACCGATTCTTTATCAGGATCTAAAGCCGGAGCATGTATTTGTTTTCGCAGATCGGATAAAGCTGATCGACTTTGGCACTGCATCCTATTTCAAGGATCACGAAAATCCATATCGCTTGTATGGCACAACAAAATACGCAGCTCCGGAAAAGCAGGCAGGAGGTGTGTGCGATGAACGAACGGATATTTACGGCATTGGCTTGATCTTACAGCAAATGGCGAGGTATCTGCCGGAGAAGGAGCGCACGAAGCGCTTGCTTGGAGCGATAAAAAAGGCGACAGAGGAAGAGCCGAATCGTCGATATGAGAGTGTCTGTCTGCTTGAAGAACAGCTGTCGGAGGAGCCGGCAGATAGGGGCTTGGTGAGTAAGGAGCATTTCCAGAAAAATATAGCAGTCGTTGGCATGCGGCCCGGTATCGGTGCGACACATCTGGCAGTCGCGTGGAATACCTATCTGAATGCGACAGGACGTAACTGCCTGTATGTACAGCAGGATCAACAGGGAGATCTTTTCTGTATGTCAGGAGAAGGAGGCGGTTACATCTCTTTTCGTCAATTTCGCGGAGTGGTATCTGCACGGACAGCGGTGATGCGGAGCATCGGAGCGGACACCTGCCTGATCAGGGATTTCGGCACATATGAAACCATAGACATAGAATTAGAAACATGTGATGCAATCATACTGGTATTAGGGGGCAGGTACTGGGAGATGCCGCAGGCGAGACGGCTCTATGAGCAGCTTTGTCTGCATCGGCAGGTCATACCGGTTGTAAATTACGGAAACGCTGCTGCGGCAAGAGCATACGCAAAGGACTGGCGCAGAACTGTGTATTGCTTTCCGCTGGATGCGGATCCGTTTGAGCTATCCGAGGAAAAACGACGGTTTTTTGAACTGCTTGAAAAAAAGGAGAGGTGGTGAACAGGTATTTTTACGGTCAGAAAAAGGAACAAGGCGAGAAAGACGATCGGCTTTTACGGCGCAGACAGCGGGGTTGGGACTACGCATCTGGCGATCGCAGCAGCGAATTATGCGGCCAACGAATGGGGCGTTAAGACCGCACTTTTAGAGCTTTCTGAGTGTCCCTGTATCCGGGCATTGGATGAGGATTTGCTGGGAGAGGAGTGTTTTCTCGAGGACGGCGTTCGGTATTACCCACAGGTGAAGACTGAGCGGCTGCCATTTTTACTCAACGGCGAGGATTTTTGTCTGATACTGGATTTGGGCAGCGGAGAGCGGGCGTGGAAGGAGTTTTTACGCTGCGATCTAAGATATTTAGTCGCGTCGTTAAGCCCGTGGCGCATCGAGCGCACGGAGCGTTTTTTGATCGCACATACGCAGGAGGTTGGTTTCGAGCACATGCATCAAAATTATTTTACAGCGTTGCTTACTGTTACGGGAAATGTATACGAAAAAAAGAGAATTCAACAGCGATACCACATACCGGTGCGTACGGTTCCTTTTATGGCTGACCCATTTCGGCTGGAGAAAAACCAGCTGGCATTCTTTCAGGAATTATTATAGGAGGAAATAGTCATTAAACTGAGAACCAGACATAAAATGATGCTGCGCGCAGCCTCGGCAGGCATACTTCTTGCAGCGCTTCCAATGACCGCGCTTTTGTACCGTGAGAGACAGAGTACGACGGCGTATCTGGAGGAGCTGAATGCGTACAAACAGCAGGTCGAGGCGTATCACCCGTCCTATTTGTATGTACTGGAAAGGGATGTGGTTGCCGGAGAAGAGCTGACCGAGGAGATGCTTGTGAAAAAAGAGCTGCAGTCGATCGAGGAGATGCCGGATGCCACGAGCTGTGCATCCGAGGAGCTGGTTGGGAAACGGCTCAAGGTATCTCTTCCGGCGGGGGCCTCGCTTTGCAGCGATCTCGTATACGAGGGCGAAGTGGCGCAGGATGAGCGCGTAGTGGAATTAGAGCAGCTGTATCTGCCGCAATCCCTGCAGGAGGATATGTTTGTGGATGTCCGTATAGTCTTTCCGAATGGAGAAGATTATCTGGTGGTAGGCCATAAGCGTGTCCAGAGCATTGTGCGCGATGAGCAGGAAGAGCTGCAGGCGATAGAGCTTCGATTTTTAGAGGAGGAGCTGCTTCGCTATCAGGCTGCACGCGTGGATACGACGGTATATGAGGATACTGCCTTGTATGCAGTGCCCTATATCGGCGACTTTCAGCAGGCCGGAGAGGTTTACTATCCGGTCAATCCCGAGGTGCTTCGACTCCTGCAGTGGGATCCGAATATTAAGGAGCTGTTTTTGGTGACAGCAGAGCAGGAGAGAAGAACGATTCTAGAGTCACATTTAGAGCGATATCTATTGGAAGAGACCGAGGAGTCGTCTGAGGAAGCCGATGAGGCAGATGCATTAGATGCTGCAGCTGCAGAGGACGGAGAACCTCTGACACTTTACACAGAATTACCGGAGGATACATAGTTCACGAAATGTCTCCTTTTGGAAGAGTGAGGAATGCATATGAAAAACGACATGCAACAGCTGTATGTTGAGCTGCAATCCATGGCGAGCCGCGGTATCGTGCTTTTTTTAGATGGATTTCCGCGTACGCCGGAATATGTGACGCATACCCTGTGCGTACAGGAGGATGCGTGTTACATGAGAGATTATGTATATGATGAGACGAAAGGGGTGTTAGTCGAGCTGCATTTTGACAAATTAAGAGACATATAAATAATGATACAACTTCAAAACATATAAAAAGAACCGGCTGCTTTTAAGGGACATGCAAAGCGAATAGGCAGCCGACATTATACGCACAGGAACGTGTGATTTTTGTGATTGTATAATGGAAGGGGATACAAAGGCAGGGCGTTTGGGACACCCTGCCTTTGTTGTGGAAAATATTATTTTATTTGATATATTCACAGATCACATTCCATACATCTGCAGTCTCCATGCCTGATTTCCAGAAGGCACCGCCTGCCAGATTCTGATCCTGGATAACCTGAAGCTTCTGCTCCAGTGATTTGGCGTCTTCCAGCCAGATCTTGTAGGTCACACCATCGTTTTCATATTCGGAATAATTTTGCCCAAGCTCGTCTAGCCAGACGATTTCTGCACCGTTTGCATCGATGCGCGTGCGTGCCTCTGCCATGCTGACAGCCTCGCTGGACAGATCATAGTCTACATAATCCTCTGCTGCGGCCTCTACCGAATCGCCATCCTCCTGCTTGGGTGTCTCTGCCCAGATTCTCGTATAAAACGGCATACCAAGGATCAGCTGCTCGTTTGGTACGTTCTCCGCAAGTGTATCTGTTACGCCGGATTTTACGAAGGATATGGATGCGACGCTTCCCTCTTCGCTGCCGGCATAGTGCTCATCATAAGCCATTACGATCACATAATCCGCATAGTTCGCCTGCTCGGCGCGGTTGTAAAACTGCGTAAATGCACTGGGAACATAATTGTCCACGGACAATATCAGACCGTTATCCTCGCATTTGAGAGAAAGCTCACGGATAAACTGGATGTAGCCATCTCCTACCTCGCCTTCCAATGACTCAAAATCGATATTCACGCCGTCCAGACTATAATTGAGTGCTTTTGCGATGACCTGATTTACCAGGTTTTCACGTACACTCGTATGAGTCAGCACATAGGTGGAGTCTACATCGCTGTTTTCAAGATTGGATACCAGCCCCCATACCATGACGCCCTGTGAATGGCAGTAATCCACATAGCTGCTGCTGCCGATATCTGCCAGATTTCCGTCGTTGTCATTTAGATAGAACCAGGTCGGTGAGATGACATTTGCTCCATTTGAATTGGCCAGTACGGTTGTGATCCGAGCATTGGCCTGCTGATTTGTCACCTGATGCCATAACAGTCGGATGGGTTCATCCATCAGCTGGTGGGTAAAGGTCTCTCCCGCATAGCTGTGCTCAGGAGAGCTGCCGATGCTAATATCTGCTTCATCAGTGTCTGTCAGCTTTGTGTTCTTGACGTATCCGATCAGGCCGTCAATCGTGCAGACACGGCTCCATTCATCCATTGACTCTAATAAGGAAACCTTAGTGCCCTTTTCAAGCTCTGATAGGATCGGGCTTTTGATTCCGCCCTTTTCACGCAGCTGTGTAGCCTGTTTGATAGATAGCTGCTCATGAAGGGTATCCCAGTCACTTGTCAATACGATGCGCTGTGGATCTTCATACAGCTCATAGGCAAGGTCTGCATAGTTTTTTGCGAAATCGAGCGCTACATATACAGTATCACCATTGATCTGAACGATCACGGCATCGTACTTTGTCACATCGTTTCCTATATAATAGTCGCTTTGATCTGCATATGCTGTAATAGATGTATCTGATGAAGTATAACGCAGCAGCTGCTCATTTTCATCCCAGTAGAACCGGTCATTTAGCTCCTTTAAAAGCTCCAGTGTCACATAGACTGTGCCGTCAAACAGCTTTGCCTTTTGCTCAGACAAAGCCTCATTCCATACGATGGCTACATCCTCTGCCTCTGTGATGGAATAGTAGCTGTTTAGATCAGCCAGCTCCTCTGATGGAACATACTGTTCGACCTTGCGGCCTACCAAAAGGATCAATATAATCACGATGATCAGCAGCAATGCTGCGATCACAGGACCTATTTTTTTTCTCATATCTGATTCCTCCGTACATATTGCCAATCGGGCATAGCACTTTTTCTCTTTTTTACTTTGTTTTTGTAAAACGAAATCTTATATGCTATACTATACGTTATGACAGAGGAAAAGGCAATGAAAACAGAGATATTGAAGATTGATCCGCAGGCGATTGACAGGGCACAGATCAAACGGGCAGGAACAGTGATCGAGGGCGGTGGACTGGTGGCATTTCCGACAGAGACGGTGTATGGACTCGGCGGAGATGCGACAAATCCGGGCGCATCCCGGGCGATCTATGCCGCAAAGGGACGCCCGTCAGACAATCCGCTGATCGTACATATTACTGATATGAAGGCATTAGAGCAGATCGTTTCTGAGGTGCCGCAGGAGGCATATACGCTGGCGGAGCATTTTTGGCCAGGACCGCTGACGATGATCTTCCATAAAAATGAGAGGATTCCGTATGAGACGACAGGCGGCATGGATACAGTAGCAGTACGTATGCCGTCGGATCAGATCGCGCGGGCACTTATCGATGAATCGGGCGGATATATCGCGGCGCCGAGTGCCAATACCTCCGGCAGGCCGAGCCCGACGCGTGCAGAGCATGTGGCAGAGGATTTGAATGGAAAGATCGACATGATAATAGACGGGGGAGAGGCCTGTATCGGGCTGGAATCGACGATCGTGGATCTGACAGAGGATAGACCTATGATCCTACGTCCCGGCTATATCACGCAGGAGATGCTGGGCGCGGTATTAGGACGTGAGGTGCCGCTGGATCCGGGGCTTATCGCTGCGGATTCAAAGAAAAAGCCAAAAGCCCCCGGTATGAAGTATCGCCACTATGCACCAAAGGCAGACCTTTTGGTCGTAGAGGGAGATAGTGAGGCAGTGATCGCGGAGATCAATAGCAGATGCGAGGAGCTTTTGAAAAAAAAGGCGCGTGTAGGGATCATCGCCACGGAGGAGAGCAAGGTATATTATCGAAACGGAATCGTCGTCAGCATTGGGGCGCGAGATGACGAGGAGGCGATTGCCAGACATTTGTATGGTATTTTGCGGGAGTTTGATGCATTAGAGGTGGATGCGATCTTTTCGGAGAGCTTTTCTGCGGCCGGGATCGGACAGGCGATCATGAACCGGCTGCTGAAGGCAGCAGGCCATCAGGTATTGGAGGTATAGCAGTATGTGGAGAAGGGTAGTTTTTGTATGCAAGAGCGGCACGTGCCGGGCACCGATGGCGCAGGCTCTGCTGCAGGAGTGTAGTCTAAAGCATGAGCTTGAGATTTTATCGCGTGGCTTGGTCGTGTTGTTTGCTGAGCCGCTGAATCAAAAGGCAGAGGCGATCCTCATAAGCAATGGCATCAGCCTAGAGGACTATCGCTCCAGCCAGCTGAGTGCAGAGGATGTGGATGAGCATACGCTGGTATTGGTTATGGAGGAGTCGCAGGTTGCACAGGTAACAGCGATTATCGGCGAGGAGTATAGCGACCAGGTGCAGGTTTTGACCACGCTTGTGGGCGAGGAGCTAGAGATTATGGATCCGTACGGGGCACCGCTGCCGTCGTATGGACTTTGCTTTGAGACACTTCAAAAGACGATAAAGAAGCTGGCGGTTATTCTAAACGAACAGGAGGAAGCAGAGCATGAGTGATAAAAGAGGCGATTATATCAGCTGGGATGAGTACTTTATGGGTGTTGCGATGCTCTCCGGGATGCGTTCGAAGGATCCGCACACACAGGTGGGTGCCTGTATCGTAAGTGAAGACAATAAGATTTTATCCATGGGCTACAATGGATTTCCGACGGGCTGTTCGGACGACGAGTTTCCGTGGACGAGAGAGGGCGATCCGCTCGATAATAAATATTTTTATTCGACACACAGTGAGCTGAATGCCATTTTAAACTATCGTGGCGGCAGTCTAGAGGGAGCAAAGCTGTATGTGACCTTGTTTCCGTGCAACGAATGTGCCAAGGCGATCATCCAAAGTGGAATCAAAACGGTGGTTTATGATTGTGACAAATATGAGCATACGCCGGCAGTCATTGCCTCGAAGCGCATGATGACGGCAGCAGGCGTGCGATTTTATAAGTATTCACGAACAGAGCGTAGTATTACATTAAATCTATAGACATTTTTAACAAAAAAATGCTATAATGTGCTGTGATGAAAAACGAGAAGAACAACGAAGTGTTTCAATCCCTGGCCATGGTGACGCAGTTTGGCATTAACATGATCGTGCCGATAGTGGCTTGTACGCTGTTTGGTGTATGGCTGGGTGAAGGCCTGGGTATTTCGTGGCTGGCACTACCGTGTTTTGCGGTAGGAGCGCTTGCAGGCATGCGAAATATTTATGTGTTAGCCCGCAGAATCTACCAGCCTGGGAAACAGGATGAGACGGCTCATCGAAAGAGCGAGGATACGGATGTTAAGAAGACTCAATAAGGCACTGCCGGGTCTTGTGCTTGGAATTGTAGTATATGGCATATTGCTGCAGCTGATCGGCGTCTGGTTTGCAGAGAGCCCTCTGCAGTATTCTATTGGTGTATGGATCGGGATCGGCTGTGCGCTGTTTATGGCGATTCATATGGCGATGTCCATAGACGATGCGGTCAGTATCGGCTCAGAGAAGGGTGCGAAGCAAAAGGGCGTTGCATCTGCCATGACGCGGTATCTGGTGGTGGCTATCGTGCTCGTGCTTACCTTTTATTTTGAGATAGGCTCGGTGCTGCCGACTTTTTTTGGAGTGCTTGGACTAAAGGTATCCGCCTATATGCAGGTTATTTTTGCTCGTTTTATTAAAAAAGATTCCTATGACGATGCGTCAGTGACTGACGAAGAACATATGGCATAGATGAATAGCAGCCAAAAGAGACTGCAAAAAAGGAGGTGAAAGCTTGGAGTATGGTGTTTTAATGGCCGCCGGTGCAGATGTTGACTTTATGATTCATGGACTTTTTTCCTATGAATTGTTTGGACAGACACTCTGGATCACGACATCTCATGTATGTATTTTGATCGTGATGCTGCTTCTTTTGACCTTCTCGATCATCGCGAATCGAAAGATACGGCACGCGACGGAGGTTCCGGATACGTTCCAGTGCGTGATCGAGCTGATCGTGGAGAAGCTCGACGGTATGGTAGAGAATGCGATGGGGCATAACGCGAAATATTTTGCGAATTATATCGGAACGATCTTTTGTTTCATTTTTCTCAGCAATATTTCCGGTTTGCTTGGTCTGCGGCCGCCCACGGCGGATTATGGTACGACTCTGGCCCTGGCATTGATTACATTTGGCACGATCACGTTTCAGAAATTCAAGCATCAGCATGTGTCAGGATTTCTAAAGGGACTCTGTGATCCATGGCCGATCTGGGCGCCGATCAATTTGATCGGTGATGTGGCAGTACCGATATCTCTGTCACTGCGTTTGTTTGCAAATATCCTATCGGGCGTAGTAATCGAGGCATTGGTATACACACTCCTTGCCAAGGTGGCGATCATATGGCCGGCTGCACTGCATGTGTACTTTGATCTGTTTTCCGGAGCGATCCAGACATATGTATTTTGTATGTTGACCATGACGTACATCAATTCCGCCATTGAAGACGGAGAGTACTAACATTACATTTATTATTAGGAGGTAATTATCATGGAGAATTTTACAGGTGAAGATTTTATCTTAGGTTGTTCCGCAATCGGCGCCGGACTGGCATTGATCGCAGGTATCGGACCCGGTGTCGGCCAGGGTATCGCAGCCGGACATGGTGCTGCAGCCGTTGGACGCAATCCCGGAGCAAAGGGCGACATCACTTCTACCATGCTGCTGGGACAGGCAGTTGCAGAGACGACAGGTCTGTACGGCTTGCTCGTAGCGATGCTGCTGATGTTCGTAAAGCCGTTCACAAAATAACATTTAGTATCAACGTAAAGGAGGTAACACTTCTCGGTTATGGAAAGATTATTTGATCTGGACATGCAGTTGGTACAGGATGCTACCTTACTCGCCATCGCGATATTTTTCTTATTCCTCGCAATGAGCTATTTGCTGTTCAATCCGGTTCGCCAGATGCTTGCAGAGCGCAAGGCAAAGATTCAGGCTGAGCTGGAGGATGCGGCAGCAGACAAGACAGACGCTGCCACATTAAAGGCAGAATATGAGGAAAAGCTGAAAAATGTCGACAAGGAGGCAGAGGTGATTCTATCCGAGGCTAGGCAGAAGGCACTCCGCAGCGAGGCAAAGATCGTGGAGGATGCCAAGGAAGAGGCTGCCGGCATTATCGCACGCGCCAAGGAAGAGGCTCTGTTAGAGAAAAAGCGGGTAGTTGACGAGATGAAGCAGGAGATGATCTCTGTAGCAGCAGCGATGGCAGCGAAGGTCATCACCGCAAATATCGATGTCAGCATGCAAAACCAACTGGTCGATGAGACAATAAAGGAAATGGGTGATTCAACATGGCGAAGCTAGTATCACAAACATACGGTGAGGCATTGTTTGAATTGGCAGTGGAGTCCGACAGGCTCGAGCTGTTTTTAGAAGAGGCGAAGGGTGTATGTTCTGCTTTGGAGAACAATCCGCAGCTCAATCAATTAATGAATCATCCGAAGATCGAAAAGGAAGAAAAGCTATCTAGCCTGGAAGCGATTTTTAAGGGACGTATCAGCGATGAGCTGTTAGGGCTGCTTCGGATGCTGGTGGAAAAGGATCATTACCGGCAGACGAGGGACGTGTTGGAATATTTTATCGGGCAGGCGAAGGAGTACATGCATATCGGTATTGCCCACGTCACCACAGCGATGCCGCTGGGTGAGATCCAGAAAAGCAATCTCGTGGAGAAGCTATTAAAAACCACGGATTATGTGGAATTTGAGATGCATTATGAGACGGATCCGTCCCTCATCGGGGGTATGGTGATCCGCATAAAGGACCGCGTGGTCGACAGCAGCATCAAGAGCAAGCTGGCGTCACTGAGTCTGGAATTATCAAAAATACAGTTGAAAGTAGGTGAATGCGCTCCATGAATTTAAGACCAGAGGAAATCAGTTCCGTGATAAAGGAGCAGATCGCCCGTTATGCGTCTACGCTGGAGGTGTCAGACGTAGGTACTGTCATTCAGGTGGCAGACGGAATCGCGCGTATCCATGGACTGGAGAACGCGATGCAGGGCGAGCTTTTGGAATTTCCGGGTGAAGTATATGGAATGGTACTTAACCTCGAGGAGGATAATGTCGGTGCCGTATTACTCGGAGCCAACAAAAATATCAACGAGGGCGATACCGTAAAGACTACCGGACGCGTGGTAGAGGTCCCCGTCGGAGACGCAATGATCGGGCGAGTAGTGAATGCGCTCGGACAGCCCATCGACGGAAAAGGACCGATCGAGACTGATAAATATCGTGAGATCGAGCGTGTAGCGAGTGGTGTTATCTCCAGAAAATCCGTAGATACGCCGCTGCAGACAGGTATCAAGGCGATTGATTCCATGATCCCGATCGGACGCGGACAGCGTGAGCTGATCATCGGCGACAGACAGACCGGTAAGACGGCGATCGCGATCGACACGATCATCAATCAAAAGGGTCAGGGTGTGAAGTGTATCTATGTAGCCATCGGACAAAAGGCTTCTACTGTCGCTTCCATCGTGAATACATTAAATGAATTCGGTGCGATGGCATATACCACTGTCGTGGCTTCTACGGCCAGCGAGCTGGCACCGCTTCAGTATATTGCGCCGTACGCAGGATGTGCGATCGGCGAGGAATGGATGGAAAATGGAGAGGATGTACTCATCATTTATGATGATCTGAGTAAGCATGCTACGGCATATCGTACGCTCTCTTTGCTCCTTCGCAGACCGCCGGGACGTGAAGCATATCCGGGTGATGTATTCTATCTGCATTCGAGATTATTAGAGCGTGCCGCACGTCTGTCTGACAAGCTCGGAGGTGGTTCGCTGACAGCACTGCCGATAATCGAGACCCAGGCCGGCGATGTATCTGCATATATTCCGACCAATGTCATCTCTATCACAGATGGTCAGATCTATCTGGAGACCGAGATGTTCAACGCAGGCTTCCGCCCGGCTATCAATGCGGGTCTTTCAGTATCCCGCGTGGGCGGCTCTGCTCAGATTAAGGCGATGAAAAAGATCGCAGCGCCGATTCGTACCGAGTTAGCACAGTATACAGAGCTGGCAGCCTTTTCTCAGTTTGGCTCAGAGCTTGACGATGCGACCAAGGAGACACTGGCACAGGGAGCCCGTTTGCGCGAGATGCTCAAGCAGCCGCAGTACAAGCCCATGCCGGTAGAGAATCAGGTTATCATGATCTATGCAGCGACAAAGCATTATCTGATCGATATCGCATTAGAGGATGTGCTTCGTTTTGAGAGTGAGTTAATCGAGCTGACAGCGACCAAATATCCGGAGATACTAGAGACGATCCGTGAGACGAAGGCGATGGATGAGGCGACTGAGCAGAAGCTGATAGCTGCCATCGAAGAATGCAAGAAATCTTTTAAGTAGAAATAAGGCGGTGATAAAATATGGCTTCGATGAGAGACATCAAGCGAAGAAAAAGCAGCATACAGAGTACGCAGCAGATCACAAAAGCCATGAAATTAGTTTCTACCGTAAAGCTGCAAAAGGCAAAGCTTCATGCAGAGGCGACCGATCCGTATTTTAACCATATGTACAAGACGGTGACATCGATCCTGGCAAAATCCGGCAATATCTCACATCCGTATCTGCAAAGCGGTGCGTCCGATAGGATCGCGGTGGTAGTCATCACCTCCAACCGCGGACTTGCAGGCGGCTACAATGCGAACGTAGTCAAGCAGGTGTTAAACAGACAGGATGTGCTGACTAGGGATAAGACAGATATTTATTGTATAGGACACAAGGGGCGTGAGGCGTTAGAACGTGCCGGATATACGATAAAGGAGGATCATTCCGAGATTATGGAGGCTCCCGCCTATGAGGATGCGGCAGCTGTATGTGCACGCGTGCTTGACGCTTTTGCAAAGGGAGAGATCGGCGAGATCTATCTGGCGTATACACATTTTAAAAATACGGTCGTACATGTGCCGCAGCTCATCAAGCTGCTTCCGGTGGAATTTTCCGATGAGGAGATGGAAGAAGCAGACGATACGCTGCTGATGAACTATGAGCCGAACGTGGAGGAAGCGCTCGATTTGATCATCCCCAAATACGTCACCAGTATCTTTTATGGTGCGCTGGTGGAGGCGCTTGCCAGTGAAAACGGAGCCAGAATGCAGGCCATGGATTCTGCGACAAGTAATGCAGAAGACATGATTAGTGATTTGTCTTTGAAATACAATCGTGCGCGTCAGGGCTCGATCACGCAGGAGCTGACCGAGATCATCGCAGGCGCGGAGGCGATCAGTTAAAAAACAATAAGGAGTGAAACAATGGCAGAAAATATAGGAAAAATCACTCAGATCATTGGTGCAGTCCTCGATATTAAATTTCCGGAGGGCAAGATTCCGGAGATCAATGAAGCGATTGAGATCACACGTAAAAATGGTGAGCGTCTCGTCGTAGAGGTAGCTTCTCATCTGGGTGATGATACCGTAAAATGTATTGCCATGGGCCCGACGGACGGACTGGTTCGCGGCATGGAGGCGAAGGCAACCGGTGCCCCGATCTGTGTTCCTGTCGGAGAGAATACACTGGGACGTATCTTTAACGTACTCGGTGAACCCATTGATGAGCAGCCCGCTCCAGAGGCGGTAGCATACATGCCCATTCACAGACCCGCTCCCAGCTTTGAGGAACAGGCGACATCTTCTGAGATGCTAGAGACCGGTATAAAGGTCGTAGATTTGCTCTGCCCGTATCAAAAGGGTGGAAAGATCGGTCTGTTCGGAGGTGCCGGAGTCGGAAAAACCGTGCTGATTCAGGAGCTGATTCATAATATCGCGACGGAGCACGGCGGATATTCAGTATTTACCGGTGTAGGAGAGCGTACCCGTGAGGGTAATGATCTGTACTATGAGATGAAGGAATCCGGCGTTATCGACAAGACGACCATGGTATTCGGTCAGATGAACGAGCCGCCGGGAGCACGTATGAGAGTCGGACTTACCGGTCTTACCATGGCAGAGTATTTCCGTGACAAGGGCGGAAAGGATGTGCTTTTATTCATTGACAACATCTTCCGTTTCACGCAGGCAGGCTCTGAGGTGTCTGCATTGCTTGGACGTATGCCTTCGGCCGTAGGCTATCAGCCGACGCTGCAGACAGAGATGGGTGCGCTGCAGGAGCGTATCACCTCAACAAAGAACGGTTCTATCACATCCGTACAGGCGGTCTATGTGCCTGCAGATGACCTGACAGACCCGGCACCGGCTACGACCTTTGCACATTTGGATGCGACGACTGTATTGGAGCGTTCAATTGCTTCTCTAGGTATCTACCCGGCGGTGGATCCGCTGGCATCTACCTCTCGTATCCTCGATCCCAGAATCGTAGGAGAGGAGCATTTTGCAGTAGCCCGTGGTGTACAGGAGATTTTGCAAAAATACAAGGAATTACAGGATATTATCGCGATTCTTGGTATGGACGAGCTGTCTGAGGATGACAAGATTGTCGTGAACCGTGCGAGAAAGATCCAAAGATATTTGTCACAGCCGTTCCATGTAGCGACACAGTTTACCGGCATGGAAGGAAAATATGTACCGATCGCAGAGACGATCCGTGGCTTTAAGGAGATTCTCGAGGGCAAGCATGATGATATCCCTGAGGGATTATTCCTGAATGCCGGCTCGATCGATGAAGTACGTGCCCGTATGAAATAGGGGGATGGCGTATGGCAGAGGAGAGCAGATTATTTGACGTAGAGATCATTACACCGGAGCGCGTGTTTTACACGGGCAAGGCGACGATGATCGAATTTACGACAGTAGAGGGAGATATCGGTGTATACAAAAACCATATTCCCGTGACGACCGTTCTAGCTCCCGGTATCGTGACGATCACGGAGGAGGACGAGCAAAAAAAAGCAGCAGTACATGCAGGCTTTGCCCAGATATTAGGAGACAAGGTGACACTGCTGGCGGAGATCGCGGAGTGGCCGGGTGAGATCGATTGGGATCGCGCCGAGGCAGCCAAACGACGTGCTGAGGAGCGCCTGGCAGCCAAGGCAGAAGGGCTGGATGTGGCTCGGGCAGAGCTGGCTCTGCGCAAAGCACTGGTGCGTATAAGCTTACGATAAGAAAGAGAGGTTGTTCCATTACGAACAACCTCTTTTTATGCAAAAAATAGTAGGAAATCGAGCGGAAAAATGATAAGATAGTGGGTAGTGATTTTTTATAAGAGAAAAATTAGTAGATAAGAGGCAAAAGTAGTGAGAAAAAAGCTGGGGCTGCAGACGCTGACAAACGAGATACCCTTGATTCATTACCGGAGCATGCGTGATCCGGTGCTGATATCGAAGACGCACGGCGTGAGCGGGAAATTATCGCTGGCAGCAGAACTGGAAAAGTATGATACGATTGGTTGGGATTGTGTCGCGGCTTGCGTAAACGACCTGGTTTCTATGGGCGCAAAGCCATTGTTTTTCTATGACACCATCTCATGTGCGAGACCAAAAAAGGACAAGATCGAGAATCTGGAGCATGGAGCAAATGCCTTGTGTGAGAAGCTAGGCATCGTCTATGCGGGCAGCGAGATCATGGAGCTGCCGGATATTTTTCAATATGATCAATATGATATGGTAGGCTTTGCAGTAGGTATACTGGATCGCAGTGAGCAAAGCGTCGGGCGTGCTATTAAGCCGGGTGATGCCATCATTGGGCTCGCCTCTGACGGTTTACATAATAATGGATATGTGGCAGCGAAAAAGAAGCTGTTTTTGACGAAGACCAGTATGGAGGTCTATTACGAAAATCTGGGTAGTACACTTTCTGAGCTGCTCATGCAGCCGACACGCTGCTATAAGACGGCACTGGAGGCCATACGCAGCGCAGGGATCACGCTGGGTGGCTGTATCCAGGTGGCGCATGGCGGACTCGATGCGGCGTTGCAGGAGCTTGTTCCTAAGACATGCGGCGCAGTGATCAAGCAGCCAAAGCAGGTCGTGCCGCCACTGTATCAGGTGCTGAGACAGGACGGAAATATGTCCATCGAGCAGATGCGGGAGACGTGTAATATGGGTGTCGGTATGCTCTTTATCGTGGCAGAGGAGGATGTGTCACGTGTCATTGAGCTATCAGAGGAGGCCGGTGAGAGACCGCTTCCGATCGGTTTAGTGGAGCAGAGCGCACAGATTCGATATGTATAATAAAAAAAGAATAGGAGAGACCTATGAGTTCACAGGATAAACTGGAGAAGGTGCTGCGGGATATTCATGTGCTGATTTCGCGCAGCGAATCCTACAGTCAAGACCGCATCATCGTCAACAAGCAGGAGATGTTCGGGCTGATCGACAGACTAAATGCCAGTATATATGAGATCATGGAGGAGTATGAGCTCACCAAGCAAAGCAGGGATCGGGCAGAGCGGGAGCATAAAAAGAAGGGCGACCGCATCATCTGGGACGCGAGCCGAAAGGCGGAGGATATCTACGCTGCATCAGTGATGTATACGGATGAGGCGCTCAATCACATACAGGCAATCATGGAGGAATCCACGCAGCAGATAAAGCAGGTGCAGGATGAGATGCTGCATGGACTAGAGGAAAAAAAGCAGCTCGTTCGCACGAATCAGCTCGAGCTAAAATCGCAGCTGCAGGATCTGCTCGATACAGAAAAGTATCTCTCGCTCATCGAGGAGCGTAACAAGGAGATCGAGCGGGAAAAGGAAAAACACGGAAGACGCTTCGGTCAAAAGGAAAAGAGTCAGTTTGCGGATGTCAAGACTGAGATCCGTATCAATAAAGAATATTTCAAAAATGCCGGCATTCCGCTAGAGGATGAGGAAGAAGAGGAAACAAAGGAGGAAGAGGAATGAAGCTATATGAGGGAGGCATCTACCTGGTAAACGAGCGCGAGATCATCGCGGATGATCATGAGGCTACAGCACGTTTGATGCAGACTACTGGCAGCGCACCTGCGAAGGAGCAGGCGAAGGAGGGCACGATTGCCTACCGGATATTAAAGTCACATAACACTTCCGGCAATATGGAGGATTTACAGATCAAGTTTGATAAGCTGACGAGCCACGATATAACGTTTGTCGGCATTATCCAGACAGCACGAGCATCGGGATTAGAGCGTTTTCCGATTCCATATGTGCTGACAAACTGTCACAATTCACTTTGCGCAGTCGGCGGCACCATCAATGAGGATGACCACATGTTTGGACTCAGCTGTGCAAAAAAATACGGTGGAATCTATGTACCGCCGCATCAGGCAGTCATTCACCAGTTCGCACGTGAGATGCTATCCGGCGGCGGCAGGATGATCCTAGGCTCTGATTCCCATACCCGCTACGGCGCACTTGGTACGATGGCCATGGGCGAGGGCGGACCGGAGCTCGTAAAGCAGCTGCTATCTCAGACCTATGATATCAAGATGCCGGGTGTAGTAGCAGTATATTTGAAGGGCAGCCTAAAGCCAGGAGTCGGACCGCAGGATGTAGCGATAGCCATCATCGGAGCTGTATTTGACAAGGGCTATGTAAAAAATAAGGTGATGGAATTTGTAGGACCCGGCGTAGAGAATCTGAGCGTAGATACGCGTATCGGCATCGATGTCATGACGACAGAGACGACCTGTTTATCTTCTATCTGGAGCACCGACGAGAAGGTAGCACAGTGGTATGACATTCACGGCAGAAGCGAGGATTATGCCTGCCTGCATCCGGAACAGGTGAGCTATTATGATGGCTGTATAGAGATCGATCTAGACGAGATCGAGCCTATGATCGCCATGCCGTTCCATCCGAGCAATGCCTACACGATTCGTGAATTAAATGAGAATCTGATGGATATTTTGGATGATTGTGAGAAAAGAGCACAGGTCAGCTTTAATGGAGCAGTCAGCCTGAATTTAAAGGAAAAGGTACGAGACGGCAGATTATATGTGGATCAGGGTATCATCGCAGGCTGCGCAGGCGGCGGCTTTGAAAATATCTGTGATGCCGCAGACATCTTAAACGGAGCGAGCATCGGACCGGACGAATTTACACTGAGCGTCTATCCTGCCAGCATGCCGATTTACATGGAGCTGGTGAAAAACGGTGCAGCAGCCAAGCTCATGGGAACCGGAGCGATATTAAAAACCGCCTTCTGCGGGCCGTGCTTTGGCGCTGGAGACACACCGGCGAACAACGGCTTTTCCATCCGTCATTCTACGAGAAACTTCCCGAACCGCGAGGGCTCGAAGGTACAAAACGGACAGATCGCATCCGTAGCATTGATGGATGCACGTTCCATCGCAGCGACCGCCGCCAACAAGGGCTATCTGACTGCAGCGACCGATTTTGATGTTGCATATACAAAGCCGAGATATTTCTTTGACAAGACAATTTATGAGAACCGTGTCTATGACAGCAAGGGTGTGGCGCATCCCGAGGAGCCGATCCGCCTAGGACCAAACATCAAGGATTGGCCAGAGATGTCTGCTTTGACCGAGAATCTGCTACTAAAGGTCGTATCAGAGATTCATGATCCTGTTACTACAACTGACGAGCTGATTCCGTCCGGAGAGACCTCCTCTTACCGTTCGAATCCGCTTGGTCTGGCAGAATTTACGCTGTCCAGAAAGGATCCGGACTATGTTCCTCGTGCAAAGGAGGTACAAAAAGCAGAAAAAGCACGCCTATCAGGCTCCAATCCGTGCGGAGAGCTGCCGGAGCTAAAGAGCGTGATGAGCGTTATAAAGACAAAATTCCCGGAGGCCAATCATACGAATTTTGGTATCGGAAGCACGATTTTTGCAGTGAAGCCGGGTGATGGCTCTGCACGTGAGCAGGCTGCCTCCTGCCAGAAGGTGCTAGGCGGATGGGCAAATATCGCAAATGAATATGCAACCAAGCGTTATCGCTCCAACCTCATAAACTGGGGTATGCTGCCGTTTGTCATTCCGGCCGGAGAGCTTCCGTTTGCAAACGGAGATTATATCTGGGTTCCGGGTATTCGTGCAGCGGTGGAGAACAAGGATGAGGTGATCTACGCTTATGCTGTCAAGGACGGTGAATTGAAGGAATTTACCATGACACTCGGCGAGCTGACGGATGATGAGCGTGAGATCATTTTAAAGGGCTGCCTGATAAACTACAACCGCGTATCCTAGCGCAGAGAGCCCGCAACCGAAAGGAGAGTTTCGTGATGGAAGATGACAAGCAAAAGGAGCGCATTCGGCGTTCGGACTGGGACATTCGCCCGTATTTAGCCATCGGTGCATTGATCTTTCTCGTGTTTTGCTGCTGTATTGTAGTATTTGCAGTGATTTTTAAATATTCCGCATTAAAGGCTGCCTGGGCAGTTATGATGGGTGTACTTCAGCCGATCATCATCGGTGCGGTGCTTGGGTATCTGTTTAATCCGCTGCTTCGGCGAATCGATGGCGGCTTGTGCAAATGGATACTGCCAAAGGTAAAAAATCAGGAAAAGGTGAAAAAAACGATCCGCACCATTTCTAGCATTTTGACACTGCTTATTTTTATGGCATTGTTTGGACTATTTATTTATATGATGCTGCCGGCACTCATTGATAGTATCACAAACCTGGTTAATTCCATGTCGAGCAACGTGGACAGCTTCATCCGTTGGTATAATCAGCTCCAGTTTTTAGGAGATCATAACGGAGATTGGGAGATCTATCTGGTGAAGGCAACGGACTATTTGGAGAATTGGTTTAAGTCCTCGATCCTTCCGGAGATGAATAACTACGTACAGAGTGCGACAAAGAGTGCGATCAACGTTCTCGTTATGATCAAAAACGTTGTGATCGGTCTGATCGTATCGGTATATGTGCTCATGGAAAAGGAGCATTTTGCAGGTCAGGCAAAAAAGATGATCTATGCCATCATACCGACAAAGCAGGCCAATCTGGTCGTACATACCGTGCATCGCATTGATGAGATCTTTGGTGGATTTATTATAGGAAAGATTATCGATTCTATCATCATCGGTATTCTATGCTTTATCGGCTGCTGGCTGTTAAAGATGCCATATACACTGCTGGTGAGTGTGATCGTAGGCGTGACGAATGTCATTCCGTTTTTCGGACCGATCATCGGAGCGATCCCGTCGGTCATTATCGTGACGTTTACCGATCCGATGCATGGTCTGTATCTGCTGATTTTTATTTTCATATTACAGCAGGTGGACGGAAACATCATCGGACCGAAGATTCTCGGAGATTCCACAGGGCTGTCTGCCTTCTGGGTTATTTTTGCCATCATGGTAGGCAGCGGCTTGTTCGGATTTGTCGGTATGCTGATCGGTGTTCCGGCTTTTGCTGTGGTGTATTATCTCGTGCAGCAGATCGTTGTGTACCTTCTAAAACGGCGAAAGCTGCCGGTGGAATCCATGGATTACACGCTAGTGACAGATGTGGATCCTGTGACACATGAGCTGCGAACAGATGGCTGGGAGCGAAACCAGACGTATCATCTGGGAGGAAAGCGAAAGGGAGACAAGAAAAAGAAAGAAAATACCGTAGATTCTGCGGATGAAAAAAAGGAGTAGCTATTACTCAGTCGGGGTAAAACCCGGCTGAGTTTTTTTGCGGCACGGTTTTACTTTATTTTGACACAGGCGTATACGTATGGTAAGATAGCTTTAAGTGTATCTACATATAGCATATGAATGAGAAAAAAATGATAATTTCTACTAAATCATGTGCAGATCAGGTACGAGGTGATCACTTTGGATAAGTACGAATATAAATTAAAATTAGATGAAATAGAGACGCTCGCCGGACAAAATAATTATGCTGCAGCTGCGCAGCTTGCAGACGGGATCGTTTGGCGCAAGGTGCACAACGTCAACTCGCTGATGCTAGCAGGAGAGGTCTATCGGCAAAACGGGCGTTATGAGGATGCGAAGGAGCTATTGCTTTTGGCATATGACTGCCTGCCGATCGGAAAAAAGATCATTTATCGCCTGGCACAGATTGCGATTGAGGCCGGGCAGTTTGATGAGGCAACAGAATATTACGATGAATTTGTAGAGATTGCGCCGCATGATACGTTAAAGTTTGTGCTGCGTTATCAGATCAGTCGTGCAAAGGGCGAGCCGATAGCAGAGCAGATTCAGATCCTAAACGAGCTAAAGGAGCAGGAATATACTGAGGAATGGGCATATGAGCTGGCTTATCTGTATCATCAGGCGGGTATGACAGAGAAATGCATCGAAGCATGTGATGAGCTCGTTTTATGGTTTGGTGACGGTGTATATGTGGAAAAGGCATTAGAGCTAAAGATGCTCTATCAGCCGCTGACTCGTGAACAGGAGGATAAATATCGTACCTTCCGCAAGCTGCATGATGGCATCGTAGAGGTGCGTCCGGATGAATATTTAGCCTCCGGAGAGATCGTGAACAATCCGATGGATATCCCGCAGGTGCAGGTAAATGCCAGCCGGTATAATACACAAAACCTTCAGGAGGAGCTTGCACGCGGTATTCAGCAGATCATGGATGCTACGCAAAAGGAGACTGTGAATGATACGATGGATTCCATCAAGAGGATGGTGGAGGAGATCCCGTATTTGCAGCCACTGCTCGCAGAGGAGAGTGTAGATACGCAGCATTCCATGCAGGAAATGTATGAGACGGATGAGGAGATTGACAGCTCACTGAATTTGAATTTTCAGGAGCTGCTAGAGGAAGAATACGACGGGCAGATATCCCTTTCCCTGCCAAGTCAGGGAGCCACAGAGCCGCAGATACGTGGCCAGATGACGATAGAGGATGTTCTGGCAGAGTGGGAAAAGACCAAGCGAGCCGCAGAGACTGCGATGGAGGCGGCTAATCAAAGAAAGCTGGAATCTGCAAAGGCACGTGCCCTGCAGGAGGCGGGAGATCTGATGGATCGCCTGACGGCGGTGATGCCGCAGCTCGATGCAGGATCTACAACAAAGGAGCTCGTAGAGCAGGCTTATGAGGAGCAGACACCTGAATCGGTAGAGCGGGCATCCCGCGCACTCGCTGATGCGAATGAGAGACTTCAGGAGCAGATTGACAGATTACAGGAGTCGAAGGAGCTGCCAGACGAGACGGAGGCTTCGATAGAGACTGAGGCTTCGATAGAGTCTTCGATAGAGACGGATGCTGAGATACCGATTGATGAGGCACTCGTGGCGGAGCTTGCGGCAGAGGGATTAGAGCTGTATGAGGATGAGCCTGACGAGGAGATAGAACAAGCAGAAGACGTTCAGCAGCTGCAGCAGTCAAATGTGTCTCGCGAGCTAAAGCGTCCGATGGCAGGAGCAGCTGCTAGTGCAGCCTTTCCTGATATATCAGATATTTTAGCGATCAAGCCGTTTGACGATGCGCCGGAGGTGGCAGAGGATACCGCTGAGAGCGAAGAGGAGAATCATTTTGATCAGATGCTCTCTGAGTGGGAGGCGATGAAGGATCCGACCACACCGCTTCCGAAGATCCATATGGATTTGTTTGAGACGCCGGAGGAAAAGTCGCCGGCTGCTTCGTCGCACTTCAATGGTTTCCATAAATTTGATACTGAGTTAGCAGGTCGTTTTTCCTACTTTACGAAGGTAGACGGCATGGAGGCACAGATTTGCCAGGCGTTGACCGGGTGCGGGGCATACTTAGAAGGAATGGACACAGATTCCTTCGGCAATCTCGTGATAGAGGGTGCGTCCGGCTGTGGCAAGACGATGCTCGCTACGAACTTTGTCAAGACGCTGCAGCAGAAGCTGCAAAAGCCGGGAAAGCAGATCGGCAAGATAAACGGCGATGCGCTAAACCGCAAGGATATTAACCAGCTGTTAGAGAAGATCTGCGGTGGCTGTCTGATCATCGAGCATGTGGGAGATATGAGTCGTGAGACAGAAGGAAAGCTGTCTATGTATCTCGAGCAGCATCCGGGCGAGGTGTTTGTGATCCTAGAGGATACAAAGGATGAGCTGTCCAAGGCACTCAGCAGACACGAGGGCTTTGCTGATAAGTTCGGGCAAAGGATCACGATTCCTTATTTTACTAATGATGAGCTCGTTGAATTTGCCAAAACCTATGCGAAGGAGAATGGCTACGGTATCGATGCGATGGCTGTATTGGCACTGTATAAGCGTATCAACAGCATCCAAAAGCTAGATCAGGCGACGACGCTTGTAGAGGTAAAGGAGATCGTAGACGAAGCGATCGATCATGTAGAGCGTGGTGGCTTGAAAAAGGTATTCGGTATTTTGACATCCAAACGCTACGATGAGAATAATTATGTTCTTCTTCACGAGAAGGACTTTGAGGAATAGTAAGCAGGCAGCTGCGAAGCATTACAGGGGGCATGACTATGAGCAATTTTACAGATCTGGATATGTACCTGTTCGGACAGGGAACGCACTATGATATTTATAAAAAGCTGGGCGCGCATCCTCAGACAAGAGGAAAAAAGAAGGGCGTGATGTTTGATCTGTGGGCGCCCGGCGCCAAGCGTGTCTGGGTCATCGGCACGTTCAATGACTGGAATGAGACGACGCACGAGATGAAGCGTCTGGAGCAGGAGGATGCCGGAATTTATGAGCTGTTTATTCCGGGTGCAGCAGTCGGTGATATGTACAAATATTTGATCGAGGGAGCCGACGGAGAGATGCACTACAAGGCAGATCCGTATGCAAATTTTGCAGAGCTTCGCCCCGGCACAGCGTCAATCGTGGCAGATATTGACCATTTCAAATGGACGGATGCGGACTGGATGGAGGCGCGTGCCTCGAGAGATCCAGATCATGAGCCGATGTCTATACTAGAGGTACATCCCGGCTCTTGGATGCGACATCCCGGACGGGACGATGATGGCTTTTACACCTATAGGGAGCTTGCAAAATCGCTGATCGCCTACGTAAAGCGCATGGGCTATACGCATGTGGAGCTGATGGGTATTTCTGAATATCCCTTTGACGGCTCGTGGGGCTATCAGGTGACCGGCTATTATGCACCGACCTCGCGCTATGGCTCACCGGAGGATTTTGCCTATCTGATCAATCAGCTGCATAAAAATAAAATCGGTGTGCTGCTTGACTGGGTGCCGGCACATTTCCCGCGTGATGCACACGGACTGGCGAACTTTGACGGAACCTGCCTATACGAATATGCAGATCCGCGCAAGGGAGAGCATCCGGACTGGGGCACAAAGATCTTTGATTACGGCAAGAGTCAGGTGAAGAATTTCCTGATCGGCAGTGCGCTGATGTGGATAGAGCATTATCATGTCGATGGCCTGCGTGTGGATGCGGTTGCCTCGATGCTGTATCTGGATTACGGCAAAGAGGATGGCCAGTGGGTTGCGAACCAGTACGGAGAGAATAAAAATCTAGAAGCGATTGAATTTTTCCGTCATATCAATACACTCATAACCGGACGAAATCACGGTGCGGTGATGATCGCAGAGGAATCGACAGCATGGCCGATGGTGACAGGTGTGGCAGAGGACGGTGGCCTTAATTTCTCTTATAAATGGAACATGGGCTGGATGCACGATTTTTTGGATTATATGAAGCTGGATCCGTATTTTCGCAAGGACAATCATTACAAGATGACCTTTGCGATGAGCTACAATGAGAGCGAACGTTATATTTTGGTGCTATCCCATGATGAGGTCGTGCATCTGAAATGCTCGATGATCAATAAAATGCCGGGTGATGAAGCGACTAAATTTGCAAATCTGCGGCTGGCATATACATTTTTCATGCTGCATCCCGGAAAGAAGCTACTTTTTATGGGACAGGATTTTGCACAGCTGCGGGAGTGGAGCGAGGCGAGAGAGCTTGACTGGTATCTGCTCGATCAGCCGGAGCATGTGCAGATTCACGATTATATGAGGGAGCTTTTGCACCTATATAAAAAATATCCGGCACTTTACGAGCTTGACCATGAATGGAACGGCTTTGAATGGATCAATGCGGATGACAAGGATCGCAGCATCTACAGCTTTATCCGCAAATCCTCCGATGGAAAAAAATGTCTCGTTTGTGTGCTGAATTTCACACCGGTGGCACGCCCGGATTATCGTGTCGGCGTACCGCAGGCAGGAAATTACCGATTGATATTAAATTCAGACGAGGAGCGTTTCGGAGGAAGCGGAGCGGAGCATCCGAAACGTTTTACGGCAAAGGAGGGCGAATGGGATCACATGCCTTACTCCGTTGGTTATCCGCTGCCGCCGTTTGGTGCTGCTGTATTTTGCTTTGATTATAAGTGAGGAATGGATTAGAGTCACATGAGTGGCTCTAATTTTTTTGGGCAAATTACCCGAAATATTCTATAACGCAGTTATGTGATGTTCTTCACACGGGAGGATGGAAGATGCAGCTGGATCAATTGGATGTAAAGGGAATGTTTCAACATGCACAGGTGAGTGGCGCAAAGGAGAGCGTTTTACATAGTAAAAAGGAAGCGGCAGCTGATGTGATGGCCGGCATCGTATACGGTTCAGCGCCGGTTACACAGACAGTGACCTATGAAAAGCCGGGAAGAGAGGACGCGTCCATGGCGATATCTGATATCCGGCAGCAGGCGTCTATGAAGGATGCCGTGCAGCAGAAAAACGAGATGCTCTTTGGCGTGAATCAGATGAATGAAAAAACAGCACAGGGCATGTCTGAGGATGGTTTTTTTGTTTTAGATACGGATTTGCCGACGATCGTGACAGAAACGGATAAAATACAGGCAAAATTGGCGCGTGCCGGAGTGGATACGAGCTATTTTTCTGATGAGCCGAGCATGGAGCAGCTAGAGGCGATCGCAGGCTCGCAGGCACTGGCGAGAGAATATGCGAGGGTTTTTGCTCAGGCGAGTGATCTGCACACGATGGATGAGGGCAGCATGAAATATATGCTGGAGCAGGAGCTTTCACCGACGATAGAAAACCTATATGTCGCGCAATATAATGGTGTGGCACAGTCTGTGCAGCCGGATGCATCATTTGAGGATCCGGGGATTCTATCACAGATACAGCAGGTGGTGCTGGCGGCCGGCTTGACACCGAATGCTAAGACTATAGACGCCGGAAAATGGATGGCGGCAAATGATCTGGCTGTGACACCGGAGCGAATATCAGCATGGAATACCCTGCAGGGGCTACAGCTTCCGGCGAGCGAGGAGCATATCGTGACAGCGATGGCAGAGGCTGTTGCAGAGGGCAGAGAGCCTGCAGAGGCGTATCTGGCAGAGTCTGCGTCACTTATGTCACGGGCGAAGGAGTCGTCTGAGGTACTGGAGTCTGTGACGGAGGAGGATCTGGCATATGTTCTTGATCGCGGGCAGGAGCTTACGATCGAGAATCTGCGCAGTGCGCGTAATTTAAGAGAAGCGGGAGCGATAAATACGATAGAAGCGGAGGGTTTGGATGCTTCCGATGCGACAGATACATCGTTTCGGATAAATCTGATCGAGGCCAGACGAATCTTAGAGGAGACGCGTCTTGTTATGACGACAGAGGCAAACTATGCTCTGCTTCGGCGAGGCATACAGATCGATACGAGACCACTCGCACAGCTGGTGGAGCAGCTGCGGGAGCAGGAAAACAGCTATTATAAGCAGCTTTTGGAGGCTGATGGAACGAAAGCCTCATCTGAGCAGGTGGAGCTGTTCTCTAAGACGCAGGAGGTCGCTCTTGATTTACGAACGATGCCTGCCTATGCACTCGGCAGCGCAGAATATACTGGTAATTTGGAGAGCTTGCAGGAGGCTGGTGCTGTACTTGAAAGAAAGCTTATGGCAGCAGGAGAAGCCTATGAGACACTCATGAGTACGCCACGCGCGGATCTGGGTGATTCCATGCAAAAGGCATTTAGAAATGTGGATGCGATTTTGACGGATATCGGGCTGGAAGCGACGGATGAAAATGCACGTGCGGTTCGTATCCTAGCCTACAATGAGATGGAGATTACAAAAACGAGTGTTACCGGGATGAAGCTCGCTGACCTGCAGGTGCAGGAGGCGTTTGAGAGCCTAAAGCCTGCCGTTGTGCGCGAGATGATCCGCAGAGACATAAATCCGTTAAAAATGGATATCACTGAGTTAAACGAACAGGCAAATAATATCCGCTCGCAGATTGGTGGAGCGGATGATCTGACGAAATATAGTGAGTATTTATGGAAGCTGGAGCATAGTAATTCTATATCTCAGGAGGAGCGGGACGCCTATATCGGCATATACAGGCTGATCAACCAGGTGGAGCAAAAGGACGGGGCAGCAGTCGGTGCACTCGTACAGCAGGGCCTGCCTATTACGATGGAAAATCTGCTGAGAGCCATGAGAAGCAGCAGAAAAAGCGGCATGAACTATTCCGTGGATGATTCCTTCGGCGGTGTGGATCGGGTGAATAACGGCACGGCGATTGATGAGCAGATATTAGCAGCGTATCAGTCACAGTGCTTACATAGGGTGCAGGAGCTTTCTAAGGAGCCGCAGCAGTTTTCACAGCTTCTAGGTGATCTAAACTGGCAGGAGCTGACACCGGAGGAGCTACTTTTGCACATGCAGCAGGAGCAGGCGGATATGACGCAAACGACTCAGGTGCTAGAGCGGATGCAGGAGGCTGTGGGCTGTTCTGCGGGTGCCTATGAGATGCTGGATGCATATTCGATTCCTGTGACAGCCAATCATGTGCTGACGATGCAGCAGATGCTTAGCACGCCAAACGATGCGCTGCGTAGACTTTTCGGGCTGGATGAGAGAATCAATCAGCTGGAGGATACGGATCAAAAGGAGTCGCTGCTGCAGGAGATTGCTGCTGCCAAGGAAGATATTTTGAAAAAAATAGGTGATAATGCCCATGCCCCGGAGGAGCTTGCCAAGGCACAGGAGACGCTCGCAGAGGTGGCAGAGCACTGCGGACAGACCTTTCTTCGGGAGGGTATGAGCGCGCTGGATGTCAGACAGTTTCTCTCTATGAGGGCGCAGCTGCAGCTGGGTGCACAGCTAGCCAGGGAGGAACGCTACCAGATCCCGCTCATCACGGGCGATACTCTGACGGGTGTAAATGTGCGTATCATTCGCTCGGATGAGAAAAAAGGGCGCGTGCGTATTACGATGGATTCTGATACTTATGGCAAGGTGGCAGGAGAGCTTCAGACTACAGAGGATGGAATCAAGGGTTATTTTGCATGTGATTCCCGTGCAGGCGCAGATCAGCTGGAGCAGCAGATGGATCGGCTGTGCGAGCTGTTAACAGAGGATGGTCAGGCTGTGGATAACGAGCACATCCCGGTGATCTACAGTGGACATCTTGATCTGGTGCAGTTTGAGCTGGCGGAGGCGTCTGCTGATTTAGGCGCGAGAGGCTCAGGAATGCTGACTAGTCAGCTATACGGACTGGCGGAGAAGGTTATTTTATTTTTGGGAACGGAATCGTGACTTCCTTTGAAATAGGGATTATGAAGGAGCAGCAAAAATCCGATATATAACGCAGGATGAGGTGACTGTTAGAATTATTTAGACAGTTGCTAGTGATAGATCGCAGGGAAGCGCAGTAAGGAAAGGACTATGGTACGGATATGAAGGTAAATCAAAATATGTCGGCTGTGATATCAAATGCACAGCTCCATCGAACGGAGAATAAGCTGACGGCTTCGATCGAGCGTCTCTCGAGCGGCTACAAGATTAACAAGGCAAAGGACAGCCCGGCAGGCATGGCGATCAGCAACAAGATGCGTGCACAGATCAAGGCACTGGACCAGTCAAGCAAAAATGCAGAGGACGGTACGAGTGTGATGCAGACTGCCGATGGTGCCTTAAATGAGACACATGCCATGCTGCAGCGCATGCGTGAGCTGGCTGTACAGGCGGCTACAGATACGATGGGAACAGAGGACAGAGAGGCCTGCCAGCAGGAGATCGAGGCACTCATGGCTGAGGTGGATCGAATCGCTACGGATACCGAGTTTAACGGGAAAGCACTGCTGGATGGTTCGCAGGATTACCGTATGTTTTCTAGTGTGAATGGGGAGCTATCAAGCACCTATATTCGTAATTTTCAGACCTCGGATAATGTGGCGGCAGAGGATTATCGCTTTGATGTGACAAAGCTTCCGACAACGGGAACGCTGGTTGGTTTATCTATTCCTGCCGGAGAGGAACGCGTAATCGAGCTAAACGACTGTACGGTTTCTATCGCTGCAGCTGATACGCAGGATGCGATCTATGAAAAGCTAAAGGAGCTAGGAGAGCTCGCCGGTGTGACGGTAAAGAAAAATGGCGCCGATGCCTATGATTTTGAAACGATCGATTATGGAAAAAGTGCCAAAATCGAGGGTACGATCACGACGAAGACGACGACTGGCACGACAACGACGACGACAGAGAGTGCTTTTCATGGAACGGACGGTGTAGATGCAGACATTAATCTAATCCGTGAAACAGACACAAAGCTTGATGCTGCGGGAAATGCTATAATAGATGCAAACGGTAAGCCGGTGCCTTATGGAGAGGGCTTTTCTGAGACAGCGACCTATTTAACCGATGGAAAAAAGGTGACGATACGTGATCTGAATGGTTTTGAGATGATTTTTGAGATTGATCCGTCATTGGATACGGGAGATGTGATGAAAAATTCGATCGCTAATGTCGGCAAGGCGTCCGCTACCCTGGAGATGACGGATATCGGCTCAATGACGCTGCAGGTCGGTGCGCATGAGAACCAGGTGATTGATCTTAGGATACCGGCTGTGACCTGCGAAGCACTCTATATCGATGATTTAGATGTCATACGAAAGGGTGGCGCAGACCGTGCACTTGATGCACTGGATAGTGCGATCGCACAGGTGAGTGAGGTTCGTTCGCGCATCGGTGCGTATGAGAATCGTTTGGATTATGCGGTGAGCAGCCTGGACGGAACGGTGGAAAATATGGAATCTGCGATCTCGCGCATTATGGATACGGATATGGCAGAGGAGATGAGTGTCTATTCGAATATGAATGTGCTCAATCAGGCAGGAATATCCGTTTTGGCGCAGGCGAATGATATGCCTCAGCAGATTTTGCAGCTGCTGCAATAGTCGGGAGATCATGCCATGACAGATGAAAAGAAACGAGAGTTTACGCGTCGGCTGACACAGTGCAATGCGAGCGAGATGATCGTGATCGAATACGAGATTTTTTTTGCATATCTGGAGGATGCCATAGACGCCTATGAGCTGGGCGGTGAGCCCTATAAACAGGCGATTCGTTCTGCGGATGCGGTGCTTGTGCGCCTGCAGGAGGCACTGGATTTTACGTATGAGATCTCGGCGCAGCTGTATCCTTTGTATGCGTATAGCCGCAGGCAGATAGCTCTGGCGCTGGCACTTCACAAGAAAAAGCCGATTGCTAATGCCAGGAAGGTGATGGAGCGTCTATACGATGCATTTGCACGGATTGCCACGGAGGATGAGTCCGCACCGGTGATGCACAATGCGCAGACGGTGTATGCGGGCTATACCTACGGCAAGCATGCGCTAAACGAGACGGCGGATGACGGCAGCAGCAAATCCAGAGGATTTTTTGTATAAATATACCACGACTAAAGAATAGGAGAGGGAAACCTCTCCTATTTTGATGTTTGTATGGAATTGTGATATCGTCGAATTTCACAAAAATGGTGGCCAATCGATAGGTTCGATTGGTTATTTTTATACTGTTTTTCTGCAAAATTTCCAGGCAAAAGTCAGTAAATACCTCACCTGATGGGATTTTGTGCACTTTTGCACTACAGCTACCTAGCGAATCGCGAAAAATTTTTTTTTCGTGATACTACATGGACAAATATCTGCCCGCACGTCTATAATCCGAGTACACTCTAACAGATCCACAGGAGGTGGCACACATACGAAATAAATTGGCAATCTTAGATCGAGAGATCGGAGAAGGACTATGCACCTACCTGATGCTGCGAGACTATGGCATATGTCCGATCCTTTGTGAGAGCGTGGAAGCTTTTTTGAATTCCGGAGCGAAAATCGGACTGGCAGATGAGTCTTATGCAAAGCAGCTTGGCGGTAGGCAAAATAAAGTAGACGGGATGGAGCTGTTTTTTCTTGGAGAGAACGGACTTGACCCGTACCAGCCGGCAGATGAGCTTCTTCGCAGGCTCTATCAACTGCTTTTAGAGCATCACGTTAGTCTGCCGGGAGCATTGCGTACGCTTTACGGCAAAAAGGAGCTAGTGGTGATCTGTTCACCGCATGCACATGACAGACAATGCGATTTTGCGGTCGTTTACAGTCTGCTTCGGGCGCAAGGAAAGCGGACACTGTATATGGACTTTACCTATTACAATGGATTTTTTGACTGCGTGGACAAAAATGTGGGAGATTTGTTTTATGAGCTGCACAAAAAGCAGCCGATCGAAAATTTGCTGCCGGCATTTGTACGGACGTGCAGAGATCTCGATTATATCCCACCTGTTCGTGTACAGATGGATCTGGAGGATTTGACAGAAAAAGACTTTACACAGCTGTTCGAGCAACTGCTGCAGGAGCGTGAATACGGGCTGATCGTGGTAAATATGCCATGCAGACCAACCTTCCTTCGTGCGGCATACGATAGCTGCAGCTGTATGTATAGTCTCCAGCGGGAGGGAATATTGTATGATCGTGCACAAGCCCGCCTGTTGGAAGATCTCGGATTGGAGAGCGATAAAAGTCAGCACTCCAATCTGGAGGTTGTCGTGATGCCGTCTATCGGCGGCAGCTTTTCTTTGGATGAATCCATGTATGAGGAGCTGCTCTTTGGCGAGATGGCAGCATTTATCAAAAAGGAGGTATTATGCCGGAATACGCACAAACGATCCAGCGAATCGTGCTAGAACGTATGGATATCTCATGTGAGATCACAGATGAGGCACTGTATGAGCTCATCGATGAAGCGATCGGAGAATATTCACTGCCTACTGTATCCTTGAGGAAACGGGAGGAGGTCAGGCAGCAGGTATTTTATTCGCTGCGTGGACTAGATGTACTACAGGAGCTGGTGGAGAATCCGCAGATCACCGAGATCATGGTGAACGGCTCCGGCCACATATTTTATGAAAAAAGCGGCAGGATCACGCAGTGGGAAAAGAGCTTTTCTTCGAAGGAGAAGCTCGAGGATGTCATACAGTCGATTGTGGCAGCAGGAAATCGTATGGTAAATGAATCGATGCCGATCGTGGATACGAGGCTGCGGGACGGTTCGCGTGTGAATATCGTGCTGGAGCCGATCGCGATCGACGGGTCAGTCATCACGATACGTAAATTTCCGGAAAAGCCGATGCAGATGGAGGATCTGCTGGCTATCGGTTCGCTATCAAAGCAGATGGCACAGTGGCTTAAATATTTAGTGATCAGTGGCTACAATGTATTTGTATCCGGCGGTACAGGGTCTGGCAAGACAACCTTTTTAAATGCGCTATCCGGCTATATCCCGCACGATGAGCGTGTGATCACGATCGAGGATTCCGCAGAGCTGCAGCTGCGCGGGATCGCAAATCTGGTTCGACTGGAGACTCGCGTATCCGGCCTTGAAGGTGTGGCGGAAATATCGATTCGACATCTCATCAGAACGGCACTTCGTATGCGACCGGACCGGATCATTGTCGGGGAATGCAGAGGAGCGGAAGCGCTTGATATGCTTCAGGCGATGAATACCGGACACGATGGCTCGCTGAGCACAGGACATGCAAATTCATGTCAGGATATGCTGCGACGACTTGAGACGATGGTACTCATGGGAATGGATCTGCCGGTGAGTGCGATTCGTGCACAGATCGCGTCAGGTATTGATCTGCTCGTGCATTTGGGAAGACTTCGTGATCGGTCGCGTAAGGTACTGGATATCATGGAGGTAAGTGGCATGGAAAATGGTGAGATTCAGCTGAATCCGCTCTTTCATTTTGTGGAGGCAGGAGAAGCAAACGGCAGGATAATCGGCAGCTGGGAGCAGGTAGGTACACTGCTTCATACGCAAAAGCTGCTCGCTGCCGGATGGGAGGGAGCGCTTGCGTGATTATCGAAGCTATCAGTATTCGCCAAAGGAGAGAATACGCTATCTTTTAGAGGCGGCTGTGTGTGTTGCCCTCGTTAGTGAGCTTTTTTTTGAGTCATATCTTGCACTACTTTTGCTCATTCCATTTTACCCGGTGTATCTAAAAATCCGTGCACATAGTCTCCTGCAGCAACAAAAGCAGACGCTTTGCCTGCAATTTCGGGAAACGATACTGGCAGTCGCTGCGGCTCTTAGTGCCGGATATTCCGTGGAGAATGCGTGGCGTGAAGCATATGATGAGATGGTACGCATGTATGGAGAGAATGCACTGATGGTACAGGAGCTAAAATATCTGCTTGCGCATCTGGCGCTTAATGTGCCGCTCGAGCAGCTGTTAGAGGATTTCGCACTGCGTAGTGATATGGAGGATGTGAGCAGCTTTTGTCAGGTATTCTTTTTTGCAAAGCGAAGCGGCGGCGATTTTATCGGTATCATCAAGCGGACGGCAGGTGATATCGGTGATAGGATGGAGCTTCAGCGACAGCTGCAGGCAGATCTGGCAGCCAGACGCCTGGAGAGTCGTGTGATGAATTTGATGCCGATGGGAATATTGCTGTATCTAAAGGTCACCTCGCCAGGGTATTTTGATGTACTCTACGGAAATGTATCGGGAGTTTGCATCATGAGTGCATGCCTACTTATTTATCTGGCTGCGTATGCCCTGTCCGAGCGGATGCTCGGCAAAATCATGCAGATATAAGCCACGTATGTGCGAGCAGTTAGGAGAAAATATGTATCTTTGTATTGGGGTGGCTGTGGTTGGAGGCATTTTTTACATCTGGTGTCTCAAACAAAAAAAGCAACAAACGCATGGAATCTATGCACTGGTTTTGATCGCTACCGGCGTTTTAGCCGCAGCGGCTGCATCCGGAGAACAGAAGGAGCCTTCGGAGGGAGCATCAGAGCTAGAGATTGAGAGACCGGAGCCTGGGAATAGTTCTATTTTGGAGGATTATGAGCTGCAGGTGGAGGAGCTAGCTATAGAAGAGCCATATTCTGTAGTGGTAGAGAATCGGCATTTAACACAGAGCGAGCTAGAGGAGCTGTTTGATGCTGCAGCAGGTGAGCTGGAGGAGGAATTTTTAGGTGAAAATGAATCGCTGGAGCGCATCACGCATTCGCTAGGGCTGGTTGACTCTGTGTGTGAGGGGCAGGTGTCGGTTAGCTGGAGCTTTGATCCGTATGGCGTCATTGATCTAAATGGGAATCTGATAAGAGAAGAGATCGATGCAGGCGGCACGATTGTGTGTGTGAAGGCAGAGCTATCCTATGAGGAGCAGACGGCGGAGCATTCGTTTTCCTGTAAGGTGTACCCGCCAAAGCAGACAAAGACAGAGATTTTTTTTGAGCAGCTGACAAAGGCATTGGCCCGCGAAAATGCATCGACAAGCTCTATATTTTCCCTGCCGACACAGGTGGGCGGCTATACGATAAATTGGGAGCTTAGGCGTAATCAGACGCCCTATCAGATTTTGATGCTTGGAATAGCGGCACTGATAGGTATCATGATTGGTAAAAAAGAGGATGAAAAGAAAAAGATCGCACAGCGAAAGGAACGGCTGCTGCTTCAATATCCGAAGATGCTAGGGCAGCTGTCCTTGCTTATCAGTGCGGGCATGACGGTGTCCTATGCATGGGAGCGAATGGTCACAAGCTACGAAAAGCAGCTGGCAAACGGAAGTGTAAGTGCAGGTGAGCAGCCCATCTATGAGGAAATGCGGATCACCTATCGTCAGATGAAGGATGGGATCGGCGAACGTGCGGCTTATGAGCAGTTCGGTGAGAGGCTGCAGCTGTCGGTATATCGGCGGTTTTCCACACTATTGGTGCAAAATCTGCGAAAAGGAACGGCAGGACTGAGCAAGCTGCTCGAAAAGGAGATGCAGGATGCCTATGATGCGCAGGAAAGTAACTTGAAGAAACGCGGCGAGGAGCTGCAGACAAAGCTGCTTTTGCCGATGATGCTTATGCTCGGGCTAGTAGTAGTGATAATTATGATTCCGGCGCTGGCGAGCTTTCAATTTTAATGGAGGAGGAATAATTGTATGGACAGATTAAATCATTGGGTGATCAGAACAAAAATTTGGATGGATCAGGCGAGAGATACCATAAACAACGAAAAAGGAATCGGAACGGTAGAGATGATACTGATTTTGGTCGTTTTGATCGGGCTGGTGCTGATCTTTAAGGATAAGCTGACGAGCCTGGTTGAGGATATCTTTAAAACGATTGAGAAAAACAGTAAAAGTGTATAAAAGACAGGAAGCAGGTGGCAGTATTACCGTGTTTGCCGCGCTCTCTTTAATGCTGATCGCTTCGTTTTTACTGGCACTTTTAGAGCAGGCGCGATACGCAGGATTGCATGCGATGGCATCGATGGTGCGGGAGAACGCGCTAGAGTCACTTTTGTCGGAATATGACAGAGATCTGTTTGACCGATACGGTATATTTTTGCTGGATGCAGGCTTTGAGAGTGGCGAATTACAATTTTCTATGCTGGATGGACGGCTGCTTGAGAACAGTCAGATGAATCTGCGACCGGAAACAAAAAACGGAGTAGTAAGCAGGCTTTTTTTCTCGCAGAATTTTTATCAGATGGATGTGACACAGGCACAGCTTGTCAGATACGTATTGGCAACGGATGCAAATGGTGCGCCGTTTCGGGCGATGGCTGCACAGTCGATGAAGACGAGATATCCGACGGAGCTTTTAGAGTCGCTTTCGAATCAACTAAATGAGTCTGAGGGAGCGATGGAGCAGGCGAATAACAGTCGCTCATCAATGGATGCGGCAAGAAGTGATCTGACGCAGGCAAAGGAGGAAAGCGCCCAGGCAGCCGCGGCTGCTGCGGCCAATGCTACTGCAGAGGGTGTGGATACAAAACCGCTGCAGCCTGCATCAAATCCACCCGATAATCCGATGGATGCAGTAGCGGCTGTTCAGGGCAAGGATATTTTAACGCTTGTGCTGCCGGCAGGCGTGTCGGTATCGAATAAAAGCATTGATTTATCGAAGAACCTGGAGCATCGTTATTTAGTGAGCGGAAATGGAAGCTGGGATCACGCCTCGGATTTTTTTGAGAACGCATTATATCAGAAGTTTTTACAGGCGAATTTTTCCTGCTTTACAGGCGATGTGATAAGCGGTGGGACGCTTGATTATGAGCTGGAATATATTGTGGCAGGAAAGAATACGGATCGAGCGAACCTAAAGAGCGTTGTAAATAGGCTGCTATTATTGCGAGAGGGCGTGAATTTTCTCTATTTGCAGACGGATGCAGCCAAATACGCACAGGCCTATGAGCTCGCAACTGCGATTGCGGCAGCATTTGCGGTCGCTCCTGCGATACCGCTTTTGGCGCAGGGAATTTTGGCAGCATGGGCGTATGCAGAGAGTATTTTGGATGTACGGACACTCATGGCCGGAGGTAAGGTGCCATGGATAAAGACTGCGAGCAGCTGGAACAGCGATTTAGGGAGCATCGCTTCCTATTTGGCAGGAAACAGTCAGGCAAAGACGAGTGAAACCGGTGAGGATTATATGGGTTATCTTGAGAAGCTGCTGTATCTGACACCGGAGCGTGCATCGAACTATCGTGCCATGGATATGATGGAGGGGTACCATAACAGCTTAGGAGAAGGAAGGATTTCCATGGATGCGATGATTTTATCATTTGATGCTGCGTTTTGCTATGAGGCGAAGCCGATCTTTTCGGATATGGTTACACTTAGTCGCCTGCAAACGGATAGCTTCGTCTTTTCGGAGGAGATGACAGGAAATTACCTATACGAGTAAACGAAATGAGTAAACGAATAAACGATATGTATGATCGGGTACCGCTGATGAGAATGAAGCAGAACAAGAATTTTTTAGAAAATACCCACAAAGACCGATCTTTATTTTTTCCACAAAAGAATTCATGCACCGGGAGACATACCTGGTGTCGGCAACCGATCGCTCTCTCCTCAATGCATCGCAACCGCATTCGATCAGAGGTATCTGATCATACATATCGTTTACACTGTGACGAGACGAAGGAGCAGCTGTGTGCCGGCTCAATGACACTGGAGATGGTGGTAGTGCTGCCGCTTGTCGTTACCTTTTTACTATTTTTCCTGTTTTTATTTCGCGTGCTTTGGGTACAGGAGAGCCTGGGCGAGGCCTTGTATTACACTTCTCGGACGCTTGCGGTTACGAGCTTTGATGAAGCAGACGGAGGTGTATCCTCGCAGGCAGCGTATCTTACAAAGGCACAGCTGCTGCTGCAAAAGGGAATAAAGGACAGTGATTGCCCGGTTGACTTTATAAAGGGCGGCAGACTGGGAATCTCTCTGCTGCAGTCTGATTGCACCGGAGATGAGATCATACTGAATGCTTCCTATGATATGCGTCTTCCGTGTCCGCTGCTCGGCAGCTACACCTATCATCTGACACAGTGTGCCCGCAGCAGAAAATGGATCGGTAATCGCTCACTTTTAGAGGATGCTGCAGGGGAAGATGAATGGGTTTATATCACGCCGGAGGGCAAGGTGTATCATAGATCGCTTTCATGTAATTATCTGGATCTGTCTATTCGCGCCGTAAATCAGAGCAAGCTTATTATGGAGCGCAACGCATCCGGAAAGCGATATCGATGCTGTGAGACCTGCGGGGGAAGTGCACGAGGTACGGTCTATATTACAAGCTATGGCACACGTTATCATAGCAGCTTATCGTGCAGTGGACTAAAGCGAACGATTTACATGGTAAAGATCACACAGGTAGGAGGAAGAGGAGCATGTGGGAAATGTGCAGCCAGCTCGCACTCATAGGGATGCTGGCGATCTGTGCAACAGAGGATTTACGAAAAAAGAAGATACATTTAAATCTGATACTGGCCTTTGGGATACTGGGCATCGTATTTCACATGCTCTACCAGGAGCTTACGATCGAAAATATCGTCCTAGGTATGGGAGTGGGCGGTGTGCTGTTGCTGCTTAGCATTTTGACAAAGGGAAAAATCGGAATCGGAGACGGGGTGCTGTTAGTTGTGACCGGTATTTATCTTGGACTAGAGCAAAATCTGATGCTTTTGGTCACAAGTATGTTTATTTGTGCGGTCTATGCGCTGCTGCAGCTATTGCTTCGGCGAAAAAACAGATATGATACCGTGGCGTTTGTACCATTTGTACTGGTATCCTATGTATGCATGTTAGGCGGTGCGTTATGAGAAAAAAGAGCGGTGTGTGTCTGCAGGCAAGCTATACGATAGAGGCTGCGATTTTGGTGCCACTTTTCTTGTCGGTGTTGTTGGGTGCGATGATGATTGCTTTGGATTGCAATCGAGACGTGGCAGAGGCATCAGCTGCCCATGAACAGTTGGAAAAAATAGAGCCGACTACATGGATCTGGCGTTCGCAGTTACTTGACTCAGTCGGAGAAATCGCCGACTCTAAGTGATGGACAAGGAGGGGTTAGAAATCTTTGGAGATACAATATCAGAGAGACCTGAAGGGTAGTTATATGGTGATCATGGAGCAGGAGGGTCCCTTAAATCCGGATGGGCTATTGGCAGAGCGCATGCTAGAGAATCGTACACTGCCGGGACTGCTTCATTGGAGTAGTATGGAGCATGAGGGGCAGATTGGATTTTGGTACCGCATCAGTGGATGCAGAAGCCTGAGTGATCATATGCAGGAGCATGAATTGGATCAGAGATTATTGCAGCTTTTGTTTGCACTGCTGCTTCGCCTGCAGGAGGAGCTGCCTCGATTTTATCTGAAGTCAAAGCATCTGCTGCTTCGGGCTGAACAGATTTTTTTGCATACGGAGGGGCAGCAGCTGTCGCTTTGCTATGAGCCGATGTGGGAGGAGGAACCGAGCGAGGCTTTGCAAAGGCTTTTAGAGGAGCTGCTGCCTCATATCGATCACTCTGATAAGGCGGCTGTGGCACTCGCCTATGGTGCTTATGAGCGGTGTCAGCAGCCGAATGCTGATCTGTGGCAATATATCTGGGATCAAAGCAGCATAGAGGAGACTGATGTGATAAGTGAAGAGGCAGTAGATGAATGTATGCCACTGCCGCAAGAGAAGGTGACAGAACCGTCGCCACGCTTTTCACTTCACTTGCAGGATAAGGTATCCGGAATCGGTGCAGAGTTAAAGCAGCAGGGCATAGACTTTATCGGAAGATACGGATTTCGCAAAAAGAAGGAAAAGGAGAGCGCTTCTGACGCAGTATATCTGTTTGAACCGGAGGAGGAGCCTGTCATGAGCGAGCATCCGACGGTTTATTTGGGAATGGACAGGGAAGCACAGGGACGGCTAAGCTATCAGGGAGGCGGTAACCAGAGCGGATTTTCGATTGCGGGAGATTCGTTTTTGATCGGCAGCAGTCATGGGACGGCAGACGGACAGATCCATGCATCGGAGGTGAGCCGAACTCACGCGCGTATCACAAAGGAGGGGGAGTATTATTTTATTGAGGATCTCAATTCCAAAAACGGAACCTACCTAAATGACGAGCTGCTGCAGTACAGACAAAAGCGCTGCTTAAAGCCGGGAGACAGATTGCGGTTCGCAACAGAGGAATACACCTTTTATTGACCGTCTCGAAAAAGACATTGAGTTTTCCAAAGGGATTGTCTATACTAAAAGAAAAACCAAAAACCGAAGGATAATGGGATGAAGGTAAATATTTATTACGGCGGCAGAGGTGTGTTAGACGACCCGACGATCTATGTATTAAATAAGATTGAAGAGGTGCTTACGGAGCTTCGCGTGAGTGTGACACGCTACAACATTTACGAGCATAAGAGCTCTATCAGCACATTGCCGCAGACGATTCGCGATGCAGATGGCATTATTTTAGCTACGACAGTCGAATGGCTGGGTATCGGCGGCTATATGCAGCAGTTTCTCGATGCCTGCTGGTTATATGCAGACAAGGAAAAGATCGCTAAGACGTATATGCAGCCGATTGTCATGTCAACGACATATGGAGAGCGTGAGGCAGAGCTGAGTCTGATCAATGCCTGGGCGACACTGGGGGGCTTGCCCTGCAACGGCCTGTGCGGTTATGTGGAGGATCTGGTGAGCTTTCAATTAAATCAGGATTATTCGCTGATCATCGAAAAAAAGGCAGAGAATCTGTATCGTACGATTTCACAAAAGATGAAGAGTCTGCCGACCAGCAATCAGGCAGTTACACAGTCGGTGCAGCGTACACCACAGCTGGAGCTGACGCCTCAGGAGAGTGAGCAGCTTTCACAGTATGCATCGGATGACGATTATGTGAAGCAGCAGAAGGAGGACATCGAGCAGCTGGCACAGCGATTTCGTGGCATGATGCAAAAGAGTGCGCAAAATGATGAGATGTCGTATCCACTGGAGTTTGAATCACATTTTTCCGGCAGTCCACAGATGGAAGTAAACTACCTCTTTTTAATCGAAGAAAAGCAAAAGCCGCTATGTGTGCAGATTCATGGTGGAGAGCTGGTATGCCGCTATGGGCAGCAGGAGCATACGGATGTGTATATAAAGCTTTCATCAGAGGTATTAGAGATGATTATTGCCGGGCGAATGACCTTCCAGCGGGCATTCATGACAGGTGAGATGACCGCCAAGGGAAATTTTAAGACGCTTCGACAGCTAGATGAGTTATTTCCGTTTTACAGCTCCTTAGAGGGAACTGAGGCGTGAGATTTGGAAGCACATATAGATCATAGGAGGAAAACAAACATGAGAGACGAGAATTGTATTTTTTGTAAGATTGCGGCAGGAGAGATTCCGTCCCGCACGCTGTTTGAGGATGATGATTTTAAGGTGATCATGGATGCGGGCCCCGCAGCAAAGGGACATTCCCTGATCATACCGAAGCAGCACTATGCGGACATTTACGAGCTGCCGGGGGAGCTGGCAGGAGAGGCGATGAAGCTGGCGAAGCGTATGGCGACGCACATGACCGGTGTCTTAGGCTGCGATGGCTTTAATATCCTGCAGAATAACGGTGAGGTAGCAGGCCAGACGGTATTTCATTATCATGTGCATCTGGTTCCGCGATACAAGGATGCAGAGCCGATCTTAAAATGGACGTCCAAGTCCTTTAGCGAGGAAGAGATGGATGCTCTGGCAGATGCACTGGCAGTAAAATAGATATCTATTTTGCATATTTTGTAATCAGATCTACAATCATATCGATGGAGTTAAGAGAACGGCTCTCCTCCATCGTATGGATGTAGCTGTCACGGTTTTCATAGAGCTCATCTATGGCATCTAAGAGTGTTCGCTCATTTAGATTTTCCTCTAGAAGCACCTTGGAAAAGCCTTGCTTTTCAAAGGATGCGGCATTTAGCAGCTGATCACCTCTGCTGGCGGCAGCCGAGAGGGGGATGAGCAGATTTGGCTTGCGCAGTGCTAAAAGCTCGCAGATCGAATTGGCTCCGGCACGGGAGATGATGATATCGCTTAGAGCGAAAATGTCACTGAGCTCTCTGCCGATGTATTCAAACTGCCGGTAGCCCTTGGTCGGTGCGAGGGATAGATCCTGATTGCCTTTTCCGCACATGTGCACGATCTGGAATTTTTCAAGAAGCTTTGGTAGTGCTTCACGCAGTGCCCGGTTGATCACAACAGAACCGCTCGAGCCACCGATGACAAAGAGAACGGGGCGGCTGCAGTCAAAGCCGCACAGCTGGCGAGCAGCAGCTGCATCACCGCTTAGTAGCTCGTGGCGGATCGGCGAGCCGGTCAAAACGGCCTTGTCAGCAGGCAGATACGCGACTGTCTCCGGGAAATTACAGCAGACCTTCGATGCGCACGGAATGGCGAGCTTATTTGCCAGACCCGGTGTGAGATCAGATTCGTGAATGATCACAGGCACACGACAGAGCTTGGCTGCCAGCACGACCGGAACAGATACAAAGCCACCCTTGGAAAAAATGATGTTGGGCTTTTGCCTGTGAATCAGATGGATCGCCTGAAAGAGTCCTTTTAGCACCTTGAAGGGATCTGAAAAATTCTTCGGATCGAAATAGCGGCGCAGCTTTCCGGAGGAAATACCGTAATACGGTATGCCCTCTGCCTCGATCAAATCCTTTTCCATTCCATTATAAGAGCCAATATAGCAGATCTCAAAGCCTGCCTCCTTCAAATAAGGTAGTAGGGCGATATTTGGTGTCACGTGTCCGGCTGTACCACCGCCGGTGAGCAATATTTTCTTCATTATAAAAAAGTCTCCTTTGCCTATCGCAAATAATTTTCTATCACCTATCATATCCACCGTATTTAAAAAGTCAAGTGATAAAATTTGACAAAAGCAAAATCCTCTGTTATAATGCGACGTAACAAATTTGTAACAAATGTAATATCTGTGAATTAAATGAACATAGAATTGTTAAAAACTCAATCAAATGTCGAGCGTGTTACACGCAGATAACAATGGAGGTAATTTTATGAGACGAAATAAAAGAATGGAACGGAGCATCATTACGATGCTGTTTGCTGTTGTGCTGTTTACAGCAGCTGCCTGCCCGGCTGATGAGGTTATAGCTGCCGCATCAGGTGTGACAGTAGCACACAATGCAACAGCAGGAATCGTTACTAGTCTATTGCAGGCAGAAAACAGTGCACTTGATCAGGCCATGCTTTCTGATGTAGCTGTAGAGAAGGCGCAGGCACAGTTGGTTACTGCGACGCTTAGCGAGGCGACGGCTGAAGAGGCATCAGAGGAAGCAAACAGCGCAGCGACTATCGTTTCGGATTCTGCCATCAGCGGTTCTGCGATCGAGGAGACGGATGCGACTACGAGCGAGGATGAAAAAGCGGCTAAGCTGGAGAAGGAATGGCAGGATAAGGTTATGGCGGATGTGAAGGATTCACTTTCCGTACGGGCAAAGGCAGATGCGGATTCCAAGCTGGTCGGAAAGCTCTATCCGACATCAGTAGCGACAGTGATCGATCAGGGAAAGCGCTGGACGAAGATCAAATCCGGTGATGTCAAGGGTTATGTGAAGACGAGCTATCTGATCTTTGGCATGGATGCCTATGAGAATGCGAATAAGGTTTGTAAAACCTATGCATATGTACAGACAGACGGACTTCGCGTCCGCAGCAAGGCAAAAAAGAGTGCAAAGGTGCTTACTGTTGCAGACAAGGGCGATCGCCTGCTGCTTGATAAGGACGCAAAAGAGGTAGAGGGCTGGGTGGCCGTATCTGTAAAGGCAGGAGACGGCTATGTAGCTGCTGATTATGTCAAGGTAAAGCTGGGTACGACAGATGCCATCTCCATCGAAGAAATCGAGGAGCAGCAGAAAAAGGCAGCAGCGGCTGCTTATGCTGAGAAGAATGTATCCTCAAGTGATGAAACACTTTTGGCAGCGATCATTTATTGTGAGGCAGGCAGCGAATGCTATGAGGGACAGGTGGCTGTTGGTGCGGTTGTGATGAACCGTGTGCATAATGCCAGCTTTCCAAGCACAATTTCTGGTGTGATATATCAGAGAGGACAGTTTGGCCCGGTTACGAATGGTTCGCTTGCCCGGACTCTATCGAGTGGAAATATACCAAACTCCTGCAAGCAGGCAGCAGCAGCGGCGCTCGCAGGTAGTGATCCGACAGGAGGCAAGCTCAGCTTTCATCGTGCAAATGGAAGAGCCGGTGTTGTAATCGGAAATCATGTATTTTTCTAATAGAGTCGGAAATGGTTGTTTTTAATGACATGGTTTGATATAATGACACCAACTGGTGTTCAATTTTCAGGAGGTGTGAGATGGGAGCTGTAATTCCGATTATTATTTTACTGTTACTGGTATTGCTTATTGTTGTTTCCTGCATCAAGATTGTTCCGCAGGCACATGCGATGGTAGTAGAACGTCTCGGCGGGTACCTGGATACATGGGGAGTTGGATTGCATTTTAAGGTGCCTTTCATTGATCGCATTGCCAGGCGCGTGAATTTAAAGGAGCAGGTAGTGGATTTCCCGCCGCAGCCGGTTATCACAAAGGATAATGTAACGATGCAGATCGATACAGTCGTTTATTTTCAGATCACGGATCCGAAGCTGTTTGCTTATGGTGTGGAGAATCCGATCATGGCGATTGAGAATCTGACTGCGACTACGCTTCGTAATATCATAGGTGATCTGGAGTTGGATGAGACACTTACGTCCCGTGAGACGATCAATACAAAGATGCGCGCTTCTTTAGATGTTGCGACGGATCCCTGGGGTATCAAGGTCAATCGTGTGGAGTTAAAGAACATTATTCCGCCACAGGCGATTCAGGATGCGATGGAGAAGCAGATGAAGGCAGAGCGTGAACGTCGAGAGGCGATCCTTCGTGCAGAGGGTGAGAAGAAGTCGACGATCCTTGTAGCCGAAGGTAAAAAGGAATCTGCGATCCTCGATGCAGAGGCAGAGAAGCAGGCAGCGATCCTTCGTGCAGAGGCACGCAAGGAGGCTACGGTTCGCGAGGCAGAAGGTCAGGCAGAGGCTATTTTAAAGATCCAGCAGGCAAATGCAGACGGTCTTCGTTTCTTAAAGGAAGCACAGCCGGATGCGAGCGTTCTTCAGCTAAAGAGCTTAGAGGCATTTGCCAAGGCTGCTGACGGCAAGGCGACCAAGATCATCATCCCGTCCGAGATTCAGGGCGTGGCAGGTCTTGCAAAGTCTATCGTGGAAGTAGCAGCAGAAAAATAAAACGATTTGTCGGAGTTTTTCCGGCATGACTCTAAGGAGAGTCATATAAGATGGGCGGGCTGCCAATGAGGTAGCCCGTTTTTCGATTAGGAGGAGATCATGAATTTACAAGGCAGAGATTTTTTGAAATTGTTGGATTATAAGCCTGAGGAGATTTTGTATTTGATCGATCTGGCGGCAGAATTAAAAGAAAAAAAGAAAAAAGGTATTCCGCACGATGAACTGCGTGGAAAAAATATAGCACTTATTTTTGAAAAGACGAGTACGAGAACCCGCTGTTCCTTTGAGGTGGCGGCAGCAGATCTTGGCATGCATGTGACCTATCTGGATCCGAGCGGCTCACAGATCGGGAAAAAGGAGAGCATCGCAGATACGGCACGCGTACTTAGCAGAATGTTTGATGGTATTGAGTATCGCGGGTTTGGACAGGATATCGTAGAGGAGCTGGCGCGCTATGCGGAGGTTCCGGTGTGGAACGGACTTACGAATGAGTTTCACCCGACGCAGATGATCGCAGACATGCTTACGATAAAGGAGCATATCGGACATTTGCGGGATGTAAAATTCGTTTATATGGGCGATGCACGTTATAATATGGGCAATTCTCTGATGGTGACCTGTGCAAAGCTGGGTATGGATTTTGTCGCATGTACGAATCGGAAATATTTTCCGGATAAAAAGCTGGTAGAGCTGTGTGAGGAGATCGCGAGAAAGACAGGTGCGACGATCACACTGACCGAGGATGTGGAGGATGCCTTGCAGGATGCCGATGTTGTCTACACAGATGTATGGGTATCAATGGGCGAGCCGGCAGAGGTATGGAAGGAGCGTATCGGAGATCTGCTTTTCTATCAGGTTAATGCTGCTGCGATGGCACGCGCCAAGGAGTCTGCTATTTTTATGCATTGCCTGCCGGCATTCCATGATCTAAAGACGACCATCGGACGAGAAGTATATGAAAAATATGGACTTTGTGAGCTTGAAGTCACGGATGAGGTGTTTGAGAGTGAGCAGTCTGTCGTATTTGACGAGGCGGAGAATCGAATGCATACGATCAAGGCTATCATGTATGCAACCATGCCTCGCTAGGCCAAAGGGAGTGTGTGCGTGAAAACTAGGATTTTACAGGAGTTGCGAAAAGCAGATGGTTATGTGTCAGGACAGCTGTTGTGTGAACAGCTGGGGGTGTCACGCACTGCAGTGTGGAAGGCTATCGGACAGCTAAGAGATCTAGGCTATGAGATCGATTCCGTTCCAAATAAGGGCTACCGTATATGCCATGCGCCGGATCTGCTCAGTTGGGATGAGCTAAGGAGCATGCGAAAAACTGAATGGCTGGGTGCAGACTTAAGATGCTACGATGTCATCGGTTCTACGAATACGACTGCGATGCAGCTCGCAGAGGAGGGCGCTGTTCATGGCACGCTGCTGGTGGCAGACCGCCAGGACGGTGGAAAGGGCAGACGCGGACGATGCTGGGATACGCCTGCAGGCACGTCAATCGCTATGAGCTTTGTGCTGAGGCCTAGGGAGCTTGCCCCTGCCAATGCGCCGCAGCTAACACTGGTTTCTGCACTGGCAGTAGCACGAGCTATCGAGGAAATCACAGGGCTTTTAGTGCAGATAAAATGGCCAAACGACATTGTTATAGATGGGAAAAAGGTATGCGGCATACTTACGGAGATGAGTACGCAGATTGATTATATTAACCACATCGTTGTCGGTATCGGCATCAATGTATGCAACACCCAGTTTCCTAAGGAGCTGCGGGAGCGCGCTACAAGCCTGTTTTTGGCATCAGGCGGACGGACTATCAGCCGCGCGGCACTAGTAGAGGCGATTTGCGAGCAGTTCGAGCATTTTTATGAGATTTTTATGAAGACACAGGATATGAGTGGACTGCAGGATATCTATGATGCACAGCTGGTCAATCGCGGAGGAGCGGTACGCATTCTTGATCCAATGGGTGAATACGAGGGAATAGCAATAGGCATAGATTCACATGGTGCATTGCTTGTGGATACGCCGCAGGGACAAAAAAGGATCGATTCCGGAGAGGTATCGGTGAGAGGAGTATACGGATATGTTTGATGCAGATGAAGTCATTTTATGTGCAGCGAGCGCTTATACCAAAAAATACTATCTGAACGAGGATTTTGATGGCCTGCCGGAGCGCGTGAAGGATGAGCTAAAGATCCTGTGTGTGCTATATACTGAGGATATCGGTGGTGTTTTGCAGTTGGTGTTTGACGAAGATGGCAATCTGGAATTTCGTACGCAGGCGCAGGAGAATGATCTGCTATATGATGAGATCGGCAGTGTGCTCAAGATCAAGCAGCTGCAGCAGACAAAGAAGGAATTGCTGGAGGCCCTGGAGATGTATTTTCGAGTATTTTTCCTAGGCGATGAAATGGAGGATTAGACATGCTGTTGGCATTGGATGTGGGAAATACAAATATTACGATTGGTGTTTTTGATGAGGAGAAGCTGCTTCGCACACTGCGTATCACGACAAAGCTGCCCAGAACCTCTGATGAATATGGCATGCTACTCAAGAGCCTGCTGCGTGACAATGATATAGAGCCAGGAGAGATTCATGCGGCGATCATATCGTCAGTAGTGCCTGCTATCATGTATTCGCTGCGCAACGGATTGTACAAATATTTACACGTAGATCCGCTGATAGTAGAGCCTGGCATAAAAACCGGGATTCGCATCATCACTGATCACCCGGCACAGATCGGTGCAGATCGGATAGTGGATGCGGTGGGTGCTTACGAAAAATACGGAGGACCTGTGCTGGTGCTGGATTTTGGAACCGCGACAACCTATGATCTAATCGATGAAAAAGGGCAGTTCGTCAGCGGAATCACCGCACCAGGTATACGTACTTCGGCAAAAGCACTGTGGCAGGACGCAGCAAAGCTTCCGGAGATTGAGATCAAAAAGCCAAAGAGCATTTTAGCTAAGGAGACGATCAGCAGCATGCAGGCCGGACTGGTGTATGGGCAGATCGGACAGACCGAATATATCATAAAAAAGGTGCGTGAGGAATCCGGCTACGCAGACCTAAAGGTCGTAGCGACGGGTGGACTCGGTGCCATGATCGCAGCCGAGACAAAGGAGATCGATGTATACGATGCGAATCTGACGCTAGATGGCATGCGTCTGATTTACGACAAGCAAAAGAGGTAGAAAAATTGCAGACGCTTCAAATCGGAGATGTCACATGTAAAAATAATATGATACTCGGACCGATGGCAGGTGTGACTGACCTGCCGTTTCGTCTGTTGTGCAAGGAACAGGGAGCCGGACTTTTATGCATGGAAATGGTCAGTGCAAAGGCGATCCTTTATAACAATAAAAACACAAAATCAATGCTTAGCATCGATAGCAGAGAGCATCCGGTGTCCTTGCAGCTATTTGGTTCGGATCCGCAGGTGATGGGAGATATAGCAAAACGATTAGAGGATGAGGGCGTGCCCTTTGACATTCTCGATATCAATATGGGCTGTCCTGTGCCAAAGGTCGTAAACAACGGTGAGGGAGCAGCTTTGATGAAGCAGCCTCTTTTGGCAGGACAGATTGTAGAGGCGATGGCGAAGGCCACCAGCCGACCGGTCACGGTAAAGCTTCGAAAAGGCTTTGACGAGGCACATGTTAATGCTCCACAGCTGGCACATATAGCGCAGGAATCAGGTGCGGCGGCAGTCGCTGTGCATGGGCGGACAAGAGAGCAGTACTATTCCGGGCAGGCAGATTGGTCAGTGATTCGTGCGGTAAAGGAAGCCGTGCATATTCCGGTAATCGGAAACGGGGATATTTTAACGGCTGCAGATGCACTGCGAATGGGCAAAGAAACCGGGTGTGACGGTTACATGATCGCACGTGGCGCACAGGGAAATCCGTGGATATTTGCACAGATTTTGCATGAAATGGAGACAGGAGAACCGATGCAAAAACCGTCATTGCAGGAGATGGCGGATATGATGCTTTGTCACGCACGGATGCAGATCGAGTTTAAGGGAGAATATGTAGGCATCCGTGAGATGCGTAAGCATGCAGCCTGGTACACCGGAGGGTATCCTGGAGCCTCCAAGGTGCGACGCGCATTGTGCGAAGTAGAAAGTTATGCACAATTAGAGGACGTTATCCACGGGTTTGTCCACAATTCTTGACAGTATCCGGACTTTCCTATATAATGGTGTGACGGTCAAAAGGGATTTTTTTATTTAAAATATGTTTTTATTTAAAATATAGAAAGGTAGCACGTGAAATGGCAAAGAAAAACATTTTAACTTACGAGGGATTACAGAAATTAGAGCAGGAGCTGCAGGATTTAAAGGTAGTCAAGCGTCGCGAGATCGCACAGAAGATCAAAGAGGCACGTGAGCAGGGCGATTTATCAGAGAACGCTGAGTATGATGCAGCAAAGGATGAGCAGCGTGACATAGAGGCGCGGATCGAGGAGATTGAGGCGATCCTCAAAAATGCAGAGGTTGTCGTAGAGGATGAGGTTGACCTGGACAAGATCAGCGTTGGCTGCAAGGTTCGTATTTTAGATACAGAATACGACGAGGAGCTCGAGTATAAGATCGTAGGTTCTACTGAGGCAAACAGCCTGAAGGGAAAGATATCTAACGAATCACCCTTAGGGCGTGCATTGCTCGGAGCGTCTGTGGGAGATATCGTGAAGGTGGAAGCGCCGGTCGGAGAACTGTCCTATAAGGTGTTAGAGATTCAGCGATCCAACTAAGCAGCATTCGGAGGAAAATATGGCAGAGAAAAATCAGCAGGGAACACAGCAGGATATCAATCAGCTTTTGAAGGTACGCCGCACGAAATTCAAGGATCTACAGGATGCCGGACGGGATCCTTTTATCATTACAAAATATGACCAGACGCATCACAGCATAGATGTAAAGGAGCTCTATACCGCACATGAGGCTGAGCTTTTAGCAGGCAGGATGCAGCCAGACACCGAGGGCCTGGAGGAGGATCAGAAAAAAGAGGTTTTAAATAACGATTACAACGAGCGTCGTGCGATCATGGATGCATCGCCGATCGATGTTTCCATCGCAGGACGCATGATGTTCAAGCGTGTGATGGGCAAGGCCAGCTTTTGCAACATACAGGACTTGAAGGGTAACATCCAGGTTTATGTGGCACGTGATGCGATCGGCGAGGAATCCTACGCGGATTTCAAAAAATCAGATATCGGCGATATCTATGGTGTGAAGGGCTATGCATTCCGCACAAAAACCGGAGAGATCTCCATTCATGCGAAGGAAATGACGCTTTTGACAAAATCACTGCAGATCCTTCCGGAAAAGTTCCATGGACTGACAGATACAGATACACGTTATCGTCAGAGATACGTAGACCTAATCATGAATCAGGAGAGCAAGGAGGTATTTATCAAACGCTCTCGCATCATCAAGGAGATCCGGAATTTCCTCGATGCGCGCGATTTCATGGAAGTAGAGACACCGATGCTTGTATCCAATGCAGGGGGTGCGGCAGCCAGACCGTTTGATACTCATTACAATGCATTGAACGAGGACGTAAAGCTGCGTATTTCACTCGAGCTTTATCTGAAGCGTTTGATCGTGGGTGGCCTGGAGCGTGTGTATGAAATTGGCCGCGTGTTCCGTAATGAAGGTGTGGACACTCGTCATAATCCGGAGTTTACACTGATGGAGCTCTACCAGGCTTATACTGATTATAATGGCATGATGGAGCTGACCGAGAGCATGTTCCGTTATCTGGCAAAGACGGTATGCGGCTCTACAAAGATCAGCTACAACGGCATCGAGATCGATCTCGGCAAGCCCTTTGAACGCCTGACCATGAATGATGCCATCAAAAAATATACCGGCATTGATTTTGACGAAGTCGCAGACGATAAAGCTGCCAAAAAGCTGGCAGACGAGCATCACATCGAATACGAAGATCGTCATACAAAGGGAGATATCATCAATCTCTTCTTTGAAGAATATTGCGAGAAGAATCTCATTCAGCCGACCTTTATCATGGATCACCCGATTGAGATCTCACCCTTGACAAAGAAGAAACCCTCTGATCCCACAAAGGTAGAGCGCTTCGAGCTTTTTATCAACACGTGGGAGATGTGTAATGCCTATTCTGAGCTGAACGACCCGATCGATCAGCGTGAGCGCTTTGCAGCTCAGGATGCAGCCTTCGAGGCAGGCGACGAGGAAGCCAACCACACCGACGAGGACTTCCTAAATGCCCTTGAGATCGGCATGCCACCCACAGGTGGTATCGGCTATGGTATCGACAGACTGGTTATGCTGTTGACGGATAGCCAGGCAATTAGGGATGTGTTGTTGTTTCCGACGATGAAGTCTATTGATAAATAATCCCTTATTTTACAAGGCTCCGAGGACTTTGAATAAAAAAGTACAGCAAGAGTACAGCAAATACATACTGCTGAATACTCCATAATACTAATTTCAAAGTATAGCAAGTACCATAGAGCCAAAAGACAAACCGAATAATTTGTACTTATCAAGGACGCTTTTCTAAGAAATAAATCTTAGAAAGGCGTCTTTTTTGCGTGGGTCTAATCTAAGCAACTTCGATGCACAGCTTCAATGAGTCAAAGAATCAAGGAGGACAAGGATTATGGCAGTCAAAGAATACAGAAAAATGAAGGTTTATGAGCAGTCGGGGTACCGGTACAAGTCTACGCCGACGATCATGCTGAAAGGCCAGTGGCTGAAAGAGTTGGGATTTGAATCTGGAGACAAGATCCAGGTGAAGTGCGAGGAAGGAAAGCTGATCATTACGAAGGCGGAGGGAACTGTGATAGCGCTTCCGGAAATAGAGACCATAGCTGCAATGAAGATGGCTGAGCCCGAGGGCGTGTATGGAAGGAGGTGCCGATAATGTGCAAGGTTTATATGTGTGGCTCCTTTAAAGGGGGCGTTGGCAAGACTGTTTCTACATTTAATTTGGCATATTCCCTGGCTGAAATGGGCAAGAGAGTCCTGGCTGTCGATTTTGACAGCCAGGCTAATCTTACAACCTGTTTGGGTGTGGAAGATGTGGCGAGTGTTCAGATAACAATTGGAGATCTGATGATGGCAGCGATGGAGGACGAGAAACTGCCGGAACCATTGGAGTATATCCAATCAAGAAATGGCGTGGATTATATTCCTTCATCCATGCTTCTGTCAGCGGTAGACAGCAAACTTCGTTTAGAAATGGGAGCAGAAGGAATGCTGGCAAGGATTCTGGATCCACTTAGGGATAGATACGATGTGATTCTCCTGGATACTTGTCCTTCGTTAGGTTCGCTGAATATCAATGCGATGGCTGCGGCGGATGAAGTGATTATTACGGTAAATCCACAGCTCCTGGCAATGATGGGACTGCAGGATTTCTTACGAACAGTTGGAAAAATTAGAAATCGCATCAATGGGAAATTGCAGGTAGCGGGTATCTTGCTGACCATGTGTGATGCCAGGACGAATCTCTGTAAGGCAATCGTGGAAGAGGTGATGGAGACCTTCCGGGGACAGATTCGAATCTTTGATAGTGAGATTCCGACTACTGTGAAGGTTGGAGAGTCGGTCTATTATAGCGAGCCACTCCTGGAATATGCACCGGATTCAAAAGCCTGCATAGCATATCAAAATCTGGCAAAGGAGTTGATGACTTATGAAGGCGAATGAAGCGAAACGAAAGATTTTCAATGATGCGATTGATCTGATAGGTGGTAGCGATGTCACTGCAGTTGCTGGCGGTGTTCAGATGCTGGCAGTGGATGCGATTCGACCTTTTCATAATCATCCATTTCACCTGTATGAGGGAGAACGGCTGGATGACATGGTGGAGAGCATCAGGGAGCATGGCGTACTGAATCCTGTGATTGTGAGAAAGATGCATTACGGCTATGAGATGCTGTCGGGACATAACAGGCAGAATGCTGCCAAGATAGCTGGTCTTAAGGAAATTCCGGCGATTGTAAAGGAAGGACTGTCTGAAGCAGAAGCCTACGTATATGTAATCGAGACAAACCTGATGCAGAGGTCCTTCACGGATCTGCAGATTAGCGAGAA
>CAVBEI010000007.1:75962-80694 GCA_963594555.1 Lachnospiraceae bacterium
CGGTCAGGCGATAAAGAGCATTAAGAGCCATGATCGGTGGCAGATGAATGGAAGACATAGGTAAGTGATAACCCAGCATAAATCGGCATAAAACCATAAAATACAACTCAAACACGAAAGAATAAGCATTATACATCAAAAACATGCATAATACAAGAGGAATCTTGATTATTTTGCACAAAGGTGATATGATGCTAGAGGAACTATATTCACATTTAGACTCTACGCAGGAGAAGGAAAAAATGGGCAAATGGATGTCGATGAAACAGATATGCGAATATCTCGGAATTAGCAGAGATACAGCGACAAAATGGATAAAAACCAAGGGCATGCCAGCACACCAGATTGACCGGATTTGGCGATTCGACAAAGAAGAAGTTGATGAGTGGATGCGCAACAATGGAAAGTCGAATGATTGATATTTACCAGGAAAGAAATGACATCTTTCGAGTCCGCTTTATTGTACAGCTAATTGGCTATAATTACTGGTGCAAGGGGTAGTGATAATTAATAGGCGTTTCTACCAGGTTGGTAGTTTATGCCAGGCATAAAGTCAGTAAAAGACAAATAACGAAAGGTAGAAAACGCGATGGTTGTTAATAAACATGGAAGCTTCTATTTAAGAAGCGGCTGGGGAACTAAAATTATACAAGCTGTTGATGAGGATAAAATGATTTTTACTCCAGCAAATGAACTAAAAGCTGTAGATAACATTGGTTTGGGTCGAGTGATGGTAAAAGCTTTACGTTACTGGTCTGATGCATCAGGTTTGACAGTAGAACAGAAGGTTCAAGGTGGGATTAGAGAAGAAAAAACAAAACTCTTTGAACTGATTGATGCAGAAGATAGATACTTTCAAAAGCCGGGATCCCTGTTACTTTTGCATAGAAATCTTGCAAGAAACAATGAGAATGCAACCGCTTGGTATTGGGCTTTTAATGAATTTGATAAGCAGGTTTTTACAAAGGATGAATTTGTAGAAGGCTTGCATTATTATCTTGCGGTTAACGGGATGAACGTAAAGAAAACAGCAGTGGATAAAGAATTTAATTGTTTCAAAAACACATATTTAAGTGACAAAAAATTTGATATTAAGACAGCTGTTGACGAGGATACTTATCCGATGCTGGAACCGCTGAATTTGTTGAAGCTGAATGAAGAGAAGAAATTTGAAAAGAGCTCACTTTCAAAGGTAGATATACCTCTTCTTGTGCTGATTTATGCCATCGCTATGGATAATCAGGAAGAGAGTATGAGTGGTGGACAGATTAGTATTGATAAACTGATGGAAGAAAAGAAGCAGGTTGGTAAATATTTCTGCATTAGATATTCCAAATTGATAGAGATGTTGGTTGAGGCCGAAAATAAGCAGCTTCTTACATTAAACAATAATTTTGGAAACAGGCATATAGAATTTGCTGATATTCAGTATTCTAGTATCCTGAATGAATATTTTGCGGAATAGAGGAAAACAGATGAATTATACCAAGTTAATTTCAAAGAAAAAACAGTATAAATATTCCGTGAATATATGCTTTGATTTACGCAGTGAAGAACGATTGGCGGATTTTATTCCAAACGTGACTACAACCGAAATAATCAGAGAATATTTAGGCGGGATAATAAGGGGTAATGCAGATATTCATGCAAGAATTTTGTATGGATCATATGGAACTGGAAAATCTCACTTGCTCACCGTTATGAGTGCAATACTTGGGCATATTAATACGACAGGAAAAGGGTTTAAGTCTTTTGTACAACTTATTTCTAATTATGATAAAGAGCTTGCTTCTGATATAAAGAAATTTGTTAGGGAAGATAAGCCATATCTGGTGGTCCCGGTTTACTCAGATTATGATGATTTCAGTAAGTGTATTACATTTTCGTTAAAGCGAGAACTTGAGCGAAATGGCATAGGTGCGAGCTTTAAAGGATATTATGATGAGGCACTAATGCTGGTAGACAAATGGCTTGAAGGTGACGAATCTTCTTCACGACTTAAAGAAGAGTGCGCAAAACTGAAGATTGATATAAAGGATTTGCGTAAAGGTTTATCGACATATGAAGCTTCATATGAAAAATTGTTTAACACCGTATACTCTGGCATGTCTTATGGTGCTGCATTTAATAGTACAGCTGGAAATCTCATAGACAACATGAATGTTGCCAATCAGGCAGTTCAAGAGAAATATAAGGGGATTGTTCTTATATTTGATGAGTTTGGGCGATATGTAGAAGATTATGGAGAGGTCCTGAAGGTCAAGTCAATTCAGGATCTAGCTGAATACTGCGATCACTCTGATTATGACAATTATTTGATCCTTGTGTCGCATAAGCAGCTTTCACTTTATACCGGTGCGATGAAGAAGAGCATCAGTGATGAGTGGAAAAAGGTTGAAGGACGTTTTAAACCGACGTCAATCAACATTAAGTATGATCAATGTCTTTCGCTGATAGGGCATATTATCCCTAAAACTGATAAATGGAATAAATTTAAAAATGAGAATGAAAAGCGCTTGAATGATTTATATAACCAAGCATGGGATTTTAAGGGATTTATGCTTCCGCCGGAAACAGAAGGTGAGAATCCATTTGAAAATGGGTTTCCGCTACATCCGATTACACTGTTTGCTTTAGATAGACTTTCTAAGAAGGTTGCACAGAACGAGAGAACGTTCTTTACATATTTGGCTGGAGATGATGATAATTCTCTTTTTGCGCAGCTACAAAAATATGATACTAAAGAGTTCCATTTTATTGGGCTTGATGCTATTTATGATTATTTTGAACTGAATATAAAGACCTTTAAAACAGATGAGTCTTATAGTGTATACAAAAAATTACAGTATGCACTAAATAAGCTAGGTTTAGATGATGATGGATATCAGACAAGAATATTGAAGGCAATAGCTGCCATAAATATTATTGCAGATACAGAAGACTTGTCAGCTGACAAGGATACTCTTCTTAGCGTCATTGATGGGGAAGCAGAGAAAGTCAAAATTGCGATAGAACAACTTGAAAAGAAAAAAATCATCAAGTTCATGCGACAGTATGGTTACTATGACTTTTTTGACAGTAGTATTTTTGACCTGGAGGCTATGATCGAAGAAAAGATCTCCGGCGTTAGTGATGAGATGGTTGTTAGCATCTTAAATGAACGCTTTGCAGATTTTGCGATTTATCCATACAGGCACAATGAAAAATACCATGTAAATAGAGTATTTGTGCCTGTATTTGCTCATAAAGCAGATATTACTAAGAAAGCATTCCAGAATACATTGCCTAAATATTATGACGGCGCAGTCATGTTTGTCTTAGATGATCAGGCGGATGAGCAAGAGTATGCTCAAATTACAGGCTTGCCAGTAAGAACTTTATTGGTGGTGAATGGCAAATCAAAATTAGTCGAAGAAGAAGTAAAACGGTATATAGCCATACAGTATTATTTCTCTAAAAAGGATGAACTTGCAAAGGATGATCCAACTGTAGTAAATGAACTGAAGTTGTATCTGAGTGAGCAGGAATCCATTGTCACAGATTTAATTAGACGGTGGAGAATGCTTCAGAACAGTGGTACTTTTGTCATGTTGAATCAGAAGGTTCTTCCGGTGTCAACAGAAAAAGATTTGTCAGAGTCTATATCGCAAATCATGGATTTTGCTTTTGACAAAACGCCAATTATTTGTAATGACCTCCTTAATAAGAATGTATTGACAGGAGCCATTAAACAGGCACGAAAGAAGGCTCTTGAATGCATTATGAGCCAAGATAACATTTATGATGGATGTGGATATCTGTCTCCTGAGTTCAATGTTCTAAGAGCTGCATTATCAAGAACAGGATTGGTTCCGAATGAGACAGTCGATGAGGCAAACCGAGTAGAAAGTACGAATTTAACTCGTTTTGACGATAACATTGTTTCAGGTGAACCCGTAATGGATGCTATTTATGAAAAACTTAATAAGGCAGAAACTGAACGATTACAGCTTAGCGAATTGTATAAGACTTTGAAAGCAGAACCGTTTGGCCTAAGAGACGGTTATATTCCTGTTTTACTAGCATATGCCTTGAGGAGATACCAGAATGTTTCTTTATACTTCCATGGAAATGAGCATTCTTATACCGGCGAAGAACTTGTAAAGGCATTAGAGGAATCAGAAAATTATACGCTATTTATTTGTAATTGGGATGCAGAGCAAATAGAGTATATCGAGGCGTTAGAAGATATATTCAGGGATTATCTTCCAAAGGGCGATACTTTGAATCGTTTAGAAGCGCTTTTTAAGGCCATTAACACGCATTATGCATCTATATCCAAGAGTGCTCGTACTACGGAAGTTTATGTTTCGGATATTGCAAAGGGATATAGAAATATTCTGAATATATCCTATAAGGATTACAACGGGTTCTTCTTTGACGTTTTGCCAGGACTTAATGGCAATTTACAAGAACTTGTTGTACAGATCAGAAATATCAAGCAAGAACTTGAGACCGTCAGCGAAAAACAGTATACAAGAGTGCTAAGGGTTATTAAACAAGTATTTGACCTGGACGAAACAGATGATTTGATTGTTTCGCTGCAGGATTTGTACCGAGAAAGTTGGGAAAGCAAGAGCCATAAGGCATTTGATTACACAACAAATAGCGTCCTTGATCTTGTGTCTAAAGCAGGTTCAATGAATGAGAGCACTTTTGTGTATGAGTTAGCAAAAGTTGTAACAGGATTTGA
>CAVBEI010000008.1:0-69294 GCA_963594555.1 Lachnospiraceae bacterium
GCCTACAGGGCTGCCTGGCTCTAACGTGCTCTACTACGAGCTGACGGAGGATGCATGGGTATGTGTTCGCCCGTCCGGCACCGAGCCGAAGGTGAAGTTCTATCTCGGCGTCAAGGGAAGCTCACTGTCTGATGCCTCCGACAAGGCAAAGGCACTCGGCGAGAAGCTGCTATCCATGATACAGGCGATGCTATAAATTGTGTAAAATGGGCGAATATCCTTGACAATATAGGAAAAACTTAGTATAAATATATGCGTAGGTGATTTGGCGGGATTTAGTCGGATCACGACAGAGAATAGATATCCAATAGGAGGAGACAAACCATGAATAAGATGGAATTGGTATCAGCTATGGCTGATAAGACAGGTTTATCAAAGAAGGATTCAGAGGCTGCTTTAAAGGCTTTTACAGATGTTGTAGCTGAGGAGTTAAAGAAGGGTGAGAAGATCCAGCTCGTAGGCTTTGGTACCTTTGAGGTATCTGAGCGTGCTGCCAGAACCGGACGTAATCCTCAGACCGGCAAGGAAATGACTATCGCTGCATCAAAGGCTCCGAAGTTCAAGGCTGGCAAGGCATTAAAGGACAGCTTAAACGCATAGTAGAGTATAGCTGTGAGGCGGGCTTCTTTGGAGGCTCGCCTTTTCGTATGTATAGGAGACTGTCATGAGATTGGATAAATTTTTAAAGGTATCTCGACTGATCAAGCGGCGCACTATCGCAAATGAAGCGTGCGATGCAGGGCGCGTGCTCGTAAACGGCAAGGTCGCAAAGGCTTCCTTAAACGTAAAGCCGGGAGATATCATAGAGATTGCCTTTGGCACAAAAACGGTCAAGGTGCGAGTGGAAGCGATCGCTCAGACCACGAAAAAGGATGAGGCGGCCGAACTTTTTTCTTATATTTAATGAAGGAAAACAGTTACAAAAACGGTTGAAAAAAGAAGCCAGGATGGCTACAATAAAGGATAGTATGTGACCCGGAGGAAGTGAGCGCATGGCCAGACAAAGGAAAAAGCAGAATCGGATGGCGCGGCTGAGCATCACCTGTATGGTGTTTTTGCTCATTGTACTGATGTCTACTCAGATCGTGAAGCTGTATCATAAAAATCAGGAGCTTTACGCAAAGGAGCAATCCTATGAGGAGCAAAAGCTTGAGGAGGAGGCCAGACAACAGGAGCTGGAGGAACAGGAAAAGAACTTAGGGTCGCAGGATTATATCGAACAGGAAGCACACCGGTACGGTCTCTATTATGATGATGAGATCATCTATCGGGAGGAAGATTAGTCGTATCGAGGATAGTTTGCAAATGGGGATTTGAAGAAATGCAGTTACTTCAAATCCCCTTTCTTGACAAAAGGGGGCGAATATGACCGAGGCATTAGAGGTACAGGTAAAGCAGTTCATAGAAAAAAACGGACTCATCACATCGGGCGATCTCGTGCTAGCTGCAGTCAGCGGCGGTGCGGATTCCATGTGCTTAGTTGAGCTTCTTTTGCAGCTTACGAGGGAGATAGACTTTTGCCTGCGTGTCATCCATGTGGAGCATGGGATTCGGGGAGCTATGAGCCTGGCAGATGCAAAATATGTCGCAGATTACTGCAAGAAAAAGAGCCTTACCTGTAAGGTTGTACATGTGAATGCGCCTGCATATGCCGAAGAGAAGGGCTGCTCCTTAGAGGAGGGGGCGCGTGTTCTTCGCTTTAAGGCACTAGAGAGCGCGGCGGATGAGCTAGAGAGCGAGATGCCATCACGTACAGTGCGCATCGCTCTGGCACATCATAGGGAGGATCAGGCTGAGACGGTACTCTGGCAGCTCATCCGTGGAAGCGCACTGCGCGGACTTGGTGGCATACGGGTACGAAGAGAACGCTTCATTCGCCCTCTTTTAGATACGACGCGCGTACAGATCGAAGCCTATGCCAGGGGACACGGCATTTGCTGGAGAGAGGATGCGACGAATGCGGATACGGCCTATACGAGAAACCGACTGCGCTTAGAGGTGCTGCCGGTGCTCACCGAGCTAAATGCCGGAGCCGTGAAGCATTTGTGCGAGAGTGCGTGGCAGTTACAGGAGGCGGAAGAGTATATTGAGCGACAGGCAAAAAAAGTATACCGGGATAAGGTTCACCTGCAGCCGGATGGAGCAGTGCTTATCGATGAGAGACTGTGCTCAGAGGAGCCTCTTTTACTAAGATGGGTGCTATATAGGGCACTTTCTGAGGCGTGCGGCAGCGCAAGGGATCTGCAGGCCAAGCACATTGATGCTATTCGCGGGCTGTTTGAGCATCAGGTAGGACATGAGCTGTCTCTTCCATATAATGTGCAGGCGAGACGTGATTATGAGTGGATCGAGCTGCGAAAAAACAGACTAAACGAAAACGATCAAACGAAAGCGATTGGACGCGTATGTATGGATATTATAGAGCCTGAAGCGGATTTTGAAATATCCAAAAAAAAGTATACGAAATGCTTTGATTATGATAAAATTAAAAATCATGTGCAGATTCGCAGGCGACGTCCCGGCGACTATCTGACGATTGATGCGGAGGGGCATACGCAGAAGCTAAAGAGCTTTTTTGTGAATGAAAAGATTCCTGCGAGAGAGCGGGAGGAGCTGCTGCTTTTGGCGGACGGTTCACATATTTTGTGGGTGATAGGCTATCGCATCAGTGAATATTACAAGGTGGATGCACATACAAAACGTATTTTGAGAGTACAATACAGCGGAGGAAAAGAAAATGAGTGAGACGATTCATGAGCTGATCAGCGAGGAAAAGGTAGCAGAAAAGATTGCAGAGCTTGGCGAATTGATCAGCAGAGATTATGCGGGAGAAGAGCTATATATGCTATGTATTTTAAAGGGCGGCGTCTTTTTTATGACAGAGCTGGCAAAGCATGTGAGTGTTCCGGTGGAGCTTGATTTTATGTCAGTATCGAGCTACGGCTCACAGACTCGTTCATCCGGTAATGTCCGCATCATCAAGGATCTCGATACTCCCATCGAGGGCAAAAATGTGCTGGTTGTAGAGGATATTATCGATACCGGACGCACGCTCTCTTATTTATTGGAGAATCTGCAGCAGCGCGGACCGAAGTCCCTAAAGCTATGCACACTGCTTGATAAGCCAGAGGAGCGTGTCACGGATGTGGATGTGGATTACGTCGGTTTTCAGATCCCGAACAAATTCGTGGTAGGGTATGGTCTGGATTATGCGCAGCATTATCGTAATCTCCCCTATATCGGGGTGGTAGAATTTACAGAGGACTAAAGGAGGCTTGTGTTGAAACGAAATTATCGTGGCGTAGTGCTCTATGCCCTGCTGATCGCAGGAGTCATATTCCTGTGGTTTTCCTTCGGGACGAACACTTCGGCGACCAGTGATTATAATATTTCCCTTTTTGAAAGTGATCTGAATGCTTCAAAGGTAGCGGCGGTGGATGTATCACCGAGTCGGGACATACCGACCGGTACGGTGCAGGTCACACTGGCGGATTCTACTCAGGAGACCTTTTATATATTTGATACGCAGCAGGTCATAGATCTGATGGATGAGTATCATTTTACAGATTATGTGATGCAGAAGGTGCCGGCGGAGAGCTGGCTGAGCTCACTGCTTCCGCTGCTGCTCGTATTTGCTGCGATGTTCATCCTGTTTGTGATCATGAACGGTCAGGCAGGTGGCGGCAATGCACAGATGATGAATTTTGGCAAGAGCCGCGCGCGTATGTCAGGACCACACGACAAGCGCGTCACTTTTTCTGATGTAGCAGGTTTGCAGGAGGAAAAGGAAGAGCTGGAGGAGCTGGTGGATTTTTTACGTGCACCGGAAAAGTACACGCGCTTAGGCGCACGTATCCCGAAGGGGGTGCTGCTCGTAGGACCTCCCGGAACCGGCAAGACCTTGCTTGCAAAGGCAGTAGCAGGAGAGGCGGCTGTTCCGTTCTTTAGTATCTCCGGCTCGGATTTTGTGGAGATGTTTGTAGGTGTCGGTGCTTCCCGTGTGAGAGACCTATTCGAGGACGCCAAGCGCAATGCACCTTGTATAGTTTTTATCGATGAGATCGATGCTGTGGCACGTAGGCGCGGTACCGGAATGGGTGGCGGACACGACGAGAGAGAGCAGACGCTCAATCAGCTGCTCGTTGAGATGGATGGCTTTGGTGTCAATGAGGGCATCATCGTGATGGCGGCTACGAACCGTGTGGATATCCTAGATCCCGCGATCATGCGTCCGGGGCGTTTTGACCGTAAGGTCACGGTAGGCAGACCGGATGTGGTAGGCCGCAGTGAGATCCTAAAGGTTCATGCCAAAAACAAGCCCTTGGCAGAGGATGTGGACTTAGAGCAGATTGCACAGACGACTGCAGGCTTTACCGGTGCGGATCTGGAGAATCTGTTAAATGAATCGGCGATTCTAGCAGCCAAGCGGGATCGCTCCTATCTGGTGCAGGAGGATATCAAGCAGGCGTTTGTAAAGGTAGGCATCGGCCCGGAGAAGCGCAGCAAGATCATATCCGATGAAGAAAAAAGGATCACTGCCTACCATGAGGCAGGACATGCGATACTATTCCATGTATTGCCGGATGTAGGCCCTGTTTATACGGTATCGATCATACCGACAGGAAGCGGAGCGGCAGGCTATACGATGCCGCTGCCGGAAAAGGATGAGATGTTTTCCTCAAAAAAGAAGATGCTCCAGGAGATCATCGTAGATCTCGGAGGACGTGTGGCAGAGGAGCTCATCTTTGATGACATCACGACCGGCGCCTCGCAGGATATCAAGCAGGCGACTGCCATGGCCAAGGCGATGGTCACCAAATATGGTATGTCCGAGCGTGTAGGACTGCTCAATTATGACAACGATGAGGATGAGGTCTTTATAGGACGCGACCTCGCGCACAAGCGTGGCTATGGTGAGGGCGTAGCGAGTGCGATCGACGAGGAGATGAAGCGTATCATCGACGAGAGCTATGCAAAGGCGCGGGAGATCATCCTGTCTCATCGGGATGTGCTCGAGCGATGCGCACAGCTGCTGATCCAAAAGGAAAAAATCACACGCGAGGAATTTGAAGCACTGTTTGAAGCGTAAAACCAAGCAAAACAACAAAGAAGATGATGATTTATGTTGTTTTGTGCAATATGGAGAGGGATTTTCATGCGGTAAAGCGTGACTTAATGTAAAAGTGCACAAAAAGAGATATCGAATTTTGTGATGTTTGTGCACACTTTAGGTGGGAGCCATGCTATTATAATAACTGTAAAAACCCCCAATACATTATATGATTTTTGCTACACCCCATAGTAAAAATACCTTCTCCTAAAAAAGGCAGTGACGAAAGTCCTGCCTTTTTTACTGCATAAAAAACTTCCACAAAACCGATAGGAGAATTGTTATGAAGGAATATTCCCCCTATGATATGAACCGCCAGATGCAGTACATGATGCAGATGCGGCCGGTGTTAAAGAAAAACGGACTTTTTTCAGACGGAACAGCAGATTATCGTATTCCGCCAGAGCCACAGCCAGGGCAGACCGTGATTTTACGGTTTCGTGCTGCGATCAATAATGTCGATATCGTCTGGCTCCATAGCGGCGAGGAACGCTATGTGATGCGCAAGACACAGACGGAGGACGAGTTTGATTATTTTAGCGTGATGATACCGCTTGGATCGGAAAGCTTCTATTATTATTTCGAGATCTGTACCGGTGCACTGCATTGCTATTACGATCGTGGCGGCGTGAGCAGTACACACCGCGCGCAATATGATTTTTGTATTCGACCGGGATTTCATACGCCGGATTGGGCGAAGGGCGCCGTGATGTATCAGATTCTCGTGGATCGTTTTTATAACGGTGATCCGACCAACGATGTAGAGGACAACGAATATTTTTACATTCGGGACGGCAGCCGAAGAATGCGTGATTGGAATCAGCCGCCGAGCGATTTTTCAGTGGCGGAATTTTATGGCGGAGATCTCGAGGGCGTTCGAAAAAAGCTGGATTATCTGCAGGAATTAGGCATCGAGGCGATCTATTTTAACCCGTTGTTTGTCTCACCGTCGAACCATAAATACGATAGCCAGGACTATGATTATATCGATCCGCATATCGGCAGGATCGTAAAGGATGGCGGCGAATGCCTGACGCCTGGAGAGCGGGATAATCGACGCGCGAGCAAATACAGGCAAAGAGTGTGTGATCCGGCGAATTTAGAGGCGAGCAACGAGCTGTTTATAAGGCTCGTGGAGGAGGCACATGCGAGAAATATCCGTGTCATTTTAGACGGTGTATTCAATCACTGCGGCTCCTTTCATAAATGGATGGATCGCGAGGAGCTCTATTGCGGCATGCCAAACTACGAAAATGGTGCCTTTATCGATAAAAATAGCTGCTACCGGGATTATTTCCGCTTTCAGGATCAGAATGCCTGGCCGTATAATACGACCTATGAGGGCTGGTGGGGACATGATACCCTGCCAAAGCTAAACTACGATGACTCTGCACAGCTGTATGCGGAGATACTGGAGATTGGAAAAAAATGGGTATCCGCCCCGTATAACGCAGATGGCTGGCGGTTGGATGTGGCGGCAGACCTAGGACATAGCAGTGAGCTTAACCATCGCTTCTGGAAGGATTTTAGACGAGTGGTAAAGACGGCGAATCCGAATGCTGTCATTTTGGCGGAGCATTATGGTGATGCCTCGGAGTGGTTAGGCGGTGATGAATGGGATTCCATCATGAACTATGATGCATTTATGGAGCCTGTGACCTGGTTTTTGACAGGTATGGAGAAGCATTCCGAAGGGTTTGATCTGTCGCGGCTTGGAAATGCAGAGGAATTTGAGCATGCGATGGAGAAAAACACGATGGAATTTCTCACGCCGTCGCTGCAATGTGCGATGAATCAGCTATCCAATCACGACCATTCACGCTTTTTGACACGAACGAATCATAAGGTTGGCCGTGCGTCCAATCTGGGAAGACATGCGGCAGAAGAGGGCGTGAGCAAGGCGGTGCTTCGTGAGGCGGTTGTGATGCTCATGACCTGGCCCGGCGCACCGACGCTGTATTATGGAGATGAAGCGGGGCTTTGCGGCTTTACGGATCCGGATAATCGCAGGACCTATCCGTGGGAGAAGCAGGATGCAGAGCTGATCGATTTTCACAAGCAGATCATCGCGCTGCATAAGGCACATCAGGCCTTCAAAACCGGCTCCATCAAACCGCTGGGTGGCGAGAGAGGCTATATATCCTACGCCAGATTTACAGCAGAGGAGCAGTTTGTAGTGCTAATCAACAGCTCGGATCAGCCGCGCCGCATAAAGGAAACGGTCTGGCCGGCAGGACTGCGGCAAAACTGTGAGATGAACCGTATTCTTATCACCTCAGACGAGGGCTATTCCTTTGCACCGATCCGTTATCAGGTGCGGGAGGGCAGATTGGAGATGCTGCTGCCTGCGCATGGAGCTGCGATATTTGTTGCGTTATAGCATGGATTTTTCTAGACTTGCAGGTGTTGGAGTGCTATAATAACAGATAATATTAATTCGGAGGTGTAGTTTATGCAAACGAAAAAGGTTTCATTTTTGCATTCCATGATGTTTCGGATTCTGATGCTTCTGTTTGCGGGAGTATTGTTGACGGGTTCCCTGTTTATGGAGGTATCCCTCAAGCGTTCACAGAGCTCGATCACTTCACTGGTGCAAAACAGTATGCTTAGCTTAGCAGAGGTAAACGGTGCTACATTAGATACCGCACTTGCTTCCTCTGGAGTAGAGTTTTTAAACAATGCAGATTCGCTTAGCTCCCTGCTGTCTGACGTAAAGCTCGAGGGCATGGATAGCAGCTATGCATATCTTGTATCTGCAGACGGTACGATGCTTTATCATCCGACCGCAGAGAAGATCGGTTCCCCGGTAGAAAACGAGGTCGTGACAGGTCTTGTGGCAGATTTAGGAAACGGCAAGATTGCTGAGCCTGCCTGCGTATCGTATGTATTCAAGGGAGCGACCAAATATGCAGCCTACTATATCAATCCTGACGGCAATTTTATTCTGGTTGTCAGTGCTGATGAGTCTGATGCATTTGCAGATATTTCAAAGACAAAGGTAGTTTTATTCATCGCATTATTCGTGATCTTGGTTGTGCTGATGGTCATTGGCTGGATTTTGACCGGCAGGATGGTGCGCCCGCTTACGACGCTTGCCGGCGTGGTAGATCGTGTGGCTTCTCTTGATCTGACAGAGCATGATGATGAGGCGGCACTTACAGGACGCAAGGATGAGATCGGTATTATCGCTGTGTCTGTTCAGAACCTAAATGATCAGCTGCGTGAGATCGTTCGTGTGATTCGAGACGAGGGCAATCGCCTGGCGGAGAGCAATATCCAGTTTACGCAGGGCTTCTCTGAGATCGTAGATACGGTGAGCAATGTAAATATCGCAGTAGAAGAGATCGCTACCGGAAGTACCTCACAGGCACAGGAGACGACGACAGCCGGTGAGCATATCCAGAATATCGGCAGTGCGATCGAGTCCAATACTTCCAATGTCAGTGTCCTAGAGGCTTCTATCGGACGCATGAATACACTGGCAGAGGAATCTTCACAGATGCTCGAGGAGCTGGCTAAGATCAACTCCTGGACGAATGAGACGATCGGCACTGTGACCGAACAGACCGACCGTACGAACCAGTCCGCAGAGCGCATCAATGAAGCAGTTGTAGCGATCCAGGATATCGCTTCACAGACGAATCTCCTATCCTTGAATGCTTCCATCGAGGCAGCACGTGCAGGAGAGAGCGGCAGAGGCTTTGCGGTAGTAGCAGAGCAGATTCGTAAGCTGGCTGAGGACTCTGCGAACAGCGCAGAGCAGATCGAGGGTATCGTTCATGAGCTGATCGCCAATTCAGAGGACGGTGTAGCCAAGATGCGTAACCTGAGCGAGAATTCCGGCCTGCAGGCAGAACGCTTTGACAAGACAAAGACCTCCTTTGATGAGCTCAAGCATGAGATCGAGTCAGTATCTGCAGCTTCCCGTGAGATCTTTGATCAGACGAATTCCATCAATGATCTTAAGAATGGTGTGAGCAGCGTGATCGAGCAGCTGGCAGCGATCGCTGAGGAGAATGCGGCTTCAACGCAGGAGACCAGCGCGAGCATGAATACACTGACGGAGAGCGTAGATCGCTGCAAGGATGAGACAGCAGCCCTGTCTGATCTGAGCAACGAGCTGAATCGTCAGACGAGCAGATTTAAGCTGTAAAGTAACTGCTCAGCAGAGAACCATCGCGTGTGAGCGGTGGTTCTTTTTTTGCACAAAAAAACTCTCCGGCAGATGCCGGAGAGTTTTTATTACTTTTTATTATCCCATCACGACTTCTACGTGATAGTTTGTTTTTCCTTTTTCGTACGGAATGATATGTCCATCTACAGGCTGTCCGTCTACTGTAATGCTGGCGATGCCCTTTTCTACCTTGTCCGGGTTGGTCACATGGATCTCATAGATTCCTTCGCGGAAGGCTCTTGTCAGAGTGAAATCTCCGAAATCCTTCGGTACACACGGGTCGATGGAGAGTCCGGTGTGTGTCGGATAGAGACCTAAAATATACTGAGAGATATTTACAAAGGTCCATGCTGCGGTTCCGGTCAGCCAGCTGTTTTTGGCCTCGCCGTGGAACTTGGCATCTGCACCTGCTACCATCTGTGCGTATACATACGGCTCGGTGCGGTGAATCTCTGAGATCTCCTCCACATAAGCAGGACATGTCTTTTTATAAATCTCAAAGGCACGCTCGCCGCGTCCGATCACTGTCTCTGCACAGGATACCCAAGGGTTATTGTGGCAGAAGATGCCGGCGTTTTCCTTGTATCCGGGCGGATAAGAGGATACCTCGCCAAGCTCTAGGTGATATTTGGTATAAGCGGGCTGTAGGATCATCACGCCATATTTGGTGTCGAGCTTTTCCTTTACAGAGTCGAGTGCCTTCTTTGCCAGGCCTTCCTCTACGCCGACTCCGGCCAGTACGCAAAAGCCCTGCGGCTCGATGTAGATCTGTCCTTCCTCGCATTCCTTAGAACCGATCTTTTTGCTGTAGGCATCATAGGCACGTACGAACCAATCGCCATCCCAGCCGTCCTTTAGAATAGCGGCATACATCTTCTCTACTTCTGCGCGTGCACGGGCAGCTTCGGATGAATCTCCTAAGAGCTCACATAGCTGTGCGTATTCCTCGCCGTATTTTACGAACATGCCGGCGATAAATACAGACTCTGCTACCGGGCCTTCGCTCGGGCCAAAGGTCTGGAAGGATTCACCGGGATGCTGTGAGAAGCAGTTTAGGTTCAGGCAGTCGTTCCAGTCGGCACGTCCAATCAGAGGCAGATCATGAGGACCCTTGTGATTGACAATATAGTCAAAGGAGCGCTTTAAGTGCTCCATCAGGGGCTGCGCTACCGACATGTCATTATCGAACGGCACCTGTTCGGTCAGGATAGTGGTATCACCGGTTTCGCGAACATAAGCACTGGTTCCTGCGATGAGCCAGAGCGGATCGTCATTGAAGCCGCTTCCGATGTCAGAGTTTCCTTTTTTGGTCAGTGGCTGATACTGGTGATAAGCACTGCCGTCCTGGAATTGTGTAGAAGCAATATCTATGATACGCTCTCTCGCGCGATCCGGGATGAGATGTACGAATCCGAGCAGATCCTGGCAGGAATCACGGAAGCCCATGCCTCGTCCGATGCCGGATTCATAATAGGAAGCGGAGCGTGACATATTGAAGGTAACCATGCACTGATACTGATTCCAGATGTTTACCATGCGGTTGACCTTGTCATTTGCGGACTCTATATGATACTTAGATAGTAGGCTGTCCCAATAGCCGGTTAATTCGGCAAATGCCTTTTCTACATCCTCGTCGGTCTGATATTTTGCTAAAAGAGCATTGGCAGGCTTTTTGTTGATCACGCCATAAGCTTCCCATTTTTCCTCCTCGGGATTTTCTACATAGCCGAGTACGAATACGAAGGATTTGGTCTCGCCGGGAGCTAGTGTAATGCGGATCTGGTGAGATGCGATAGGTGACCAGCCACTGGCGATCGAGTCGCGGCAAGCGTCCTCTTCTACGGCGATCGGATGATCTGCTCCGCGGTATGCACCTAAAAATTCATCTCTGCTCGTATCGAAGCCGTCGATGGGACTGTTTACGGAATAAACAGCGTAGTGGTTACGGCGCTCGCGATACTCGGTTTTATGATAGATGGTAGAACCGATGACCTCCACCTCACCGATACTTAAATTTCGCTGGAAATTTTTCATATCATCATCGGCGTTCCATAGACACCACTCTACATAGGAAAAGATACTTAAATTTTTCGTAGCAGAGCTATTGTTTGTCAGCTTTAGCTGGCTGATCTCACAGTTGTCGTTCATCGGAACGAATGTCAGGATAGAAGCCTCTACCTCGTTTTTTGAACCGGTAAAGCGGCTGTAGCCGATGCCGTGACGGCATTCGTAGGAGTCTAGCTCGGTCTGCGTGGGCTTCCAACCGGGATTCCAGATGGTATCGCCATCCTTTATATAGAAGTATTTGCCATTGATGTCGCCCGGTACATTATTATAACGATATCGTGTCAGGCGCAGCAGCTTCGCATCCTTATAGAAGGTATAGCCGCCACAGGTGTTGGAAATGAGTGAGAAGAACTCGTTGCAGCCCAGGTAGTTGATCCAGGGGAGCGGAGTTCTAGGTGTTGTGATCACGTACTCTTTGTGCGCGTCATCAAAATGTCCAAATTTCATATAGGTCTCCTCTTCTTTGTGTTGCTTCGTTTAATAGTTACGATAAACTATTTACACATACTATAAGGCAAGTATAGAAAACGATTAAGGAAAAGTCAAGGTATTCGTGTCTGGCGAAACCGATGTTTGTTGCTATTACTCAAAAACAGTTGGTGAAAACTGTTGAATTTTCACAAACATAGTTATTTTAACTAAAATTTTCGAAAAACCACTTGCAAAAATATGCAAAGCGTTGTACTATAACATCACGAAAACGATTAAGCGAGTTTAAACGATTTCGAAAGGAAAAATAAGAGACGAGCAAACGAAAAGGGGGTTAACGGTATGGTATCCATGAAAGATATTTCAGCAGCATGCGGAGTATCGATAGCTACCGTTAGCAAGGCACTGAATGATCACAGAGACATCAGTGTAAAGACCAAGGAGCTTGTCAGAGCAACCGCCAAGGAGATGGGATATTTTCCAAACTCCGCAGCACAGGCACTGAAGACGAACCGTACTTATAATATCGGAGTCTTATTTGCAGATGAAGCGCGCAGCGGCCTGACACACGATTATTTTTCCAGCGTACTTGACAGCTTCAAGCGTGCCGCAGAGAAAAAAGGATATGACATCACCTTTATCAACTGCTCACGTGAGGGCGATCGGCAGATGTCCTATTTAGAGCATGTGCGACACCGTGGTTTTGACGGAGTTATGGTCGCCTGCATCGATTTTGCGGATCCGGAGGTCACAGAGTTGATTCAAAGCGACATACCGGTTGTGACGATCGATCATCTGTTTAACAATCGTATCGCGATCGTTTCGGACAATGTGGATGGCATGAGACAGTTAGTTTCCTATATATATAGGAAGGGACACCGCAGAATCGCATACATCCACGGCGCAGATTCCTCTGTGACACAGAGCCGGCTTTCTTCCTTTTATAAGACGACGAAGGAGCTAGGCATTGAGGTGCCGGATGAATATGTGAGAGAAGCAGCATACCGTGATACGGGAGGCGCGTATAAGCGAACCGAGGAGCTGCTTGCACTGGAGTATCCGCCGACCTGTATTTTGTATCCGGATGATTTCGCCGGATTTGGTGGGATCAACGCGATCAAGGCAAGAGGACTTCGTATCCCGGAGGACATCTCGGTAGCAGGATATGATGGCATCAGGCTGGCACGTCATATTGAGCCGAAGCTAGCGACCTTGAAGCAGGACACAGAGAGCATCGGCAGAGAGGCAGCAGAGAATCTGATCAGCCTCATCGAGGAACCGAAATCCACACTCATTCAGGTCATCTACATCGGTGGCAAGGTATATGAGGGACATTCGGTAGCAGATATCAATTGATATTAATATTTGGCGAAAGCTGAATATCAATATAGAACAAAAAACTTTTTCAAAGTTCAATCTTAAGGGAGGAAAAAGAGAATGAAAAAGAAAGTAATCAGCGCATTACTGGCAACCGCTGTGGTTGCAACCATGTTCGCAGGATGCGGAAGCTCTGACACAGCAGAAGAGCCCGCAACTGAGGAGACCACAGAAGAGACAGCTGAAGAGCCTGCAGAGGATTCTGCAGAGGATTCCGCAGATTCTGCTGAGGAAGCTACAGAGGTAGCAGCAGACGAAGGAACAGTACTGAACATCCAGTGCTGGAACGAGGAGTTCAAGAGCCGTCTGATCGCTCACTATCCCGGATACGAAGAGGTAGATGGAACGACAGGTAAGATCGGTGATGTTACTGTAAAGTGGACCATCACTCCTTCTGATGACAATGCTTATCAGAACAACTTAGACGAAATGCTCTTAAAGCAGGCTGATGCAGCAGCAGATGATAAGGTTGACTTATTCTTGATCGAGGCTGACTACGCATTAAAGTATGTAAACAGCGAGTACACCATGAACGTAGCTGATCTCGGAATTACCGAGGATGAGTTAGCTGATCAGTATCAGTACACCAAGGATGTCGTTACTGATGATAACGGCGCATTAAAGGGTGTGTCATGGCAGGGATGCCCGGGCGTTCTCATTTACAACCGTGAGGCAGCTAAGGAAGTATTAGGAAGCGACGAGCCGGCTGACGTACAGGCAGCAGTTGCTGATTGGGATACCTTCCTTGCTACAGCAGAGAAGATGCAGGCAGCAGGCTACAAGATGACCTCTACTGTAAACGATGCTTATCGTGTATTCTCTAACAACGTAACCTCTAAGTGGGTTGAGGATGGCAAGATCAACATCGATGAGAACATCGTTAAGTGGGCAGAGATGTCTAAGAAGATGGTAGATGCTGGTGAGACCGGCACTGCAGAGCTTTGGTCAGATGACTGGTCTAAGGGCTTCTATCCGGAAGGAAAGGTATTCTGCTACTTTGGACCCGCTTGGTTCGTAGATTTCTCTATGGCAGCTGATACCGAAGGCTCTATCGCTAACCAGGGTGGCTGGGGCGCAACCGAAGGACCTCAGGGCTTCTATTGGGGCGGTACATGGATCTGTGCAGCAACCGGAACTGACAATGGCAGCTTAGTAGCTGACATCATCAGACAGATGACCTGCAACGTAGATATCATGACTGACATCGTTAAGGATGACAATGATTTCGTAAACAACAAGCCTGCAATGACCGAGATGGCAGCAGATACCTCTTATCAGAGTGCTGTACTTGGCGGACAGAACCCTCTGGCTATGTACTGTGCAGGTGCAGAGAACATCGATCTGAGCAACACTTCTCCTTATGATCAGGGCTGCAACGAAGAGTTCCAGAACGCTATGAAGAACTACTTCGATGGCAACATGAGCTATGACGAGGCTATTGAGAGCTTCCAGAAGGCTGTAGTTGTTAAGTATCCTGAGCTTACCTACTAATTTAGGTCAATATGGATTTTACGGGGCTGCTCTTTGAGCAGCCCCATAAAAACAAGAGCTTGCAGAGCCGGCAGCAGTTTTTTACCGGATATGAGAGGATTGCTGCGAGCACTGCAACAAAACAAAAATGGAGGGGATGTTATGAGTAAACCGGCAAAGAAAAGTAATGTAGTTCGGTACAACAAATGGGGATATATCTTCCTGATTCCGTTTGCACTGACCTACATCGTATTCCAGCTTGTACCACTGATTTCTACCATATGGAACAGCTTCTTTGAGAATTATCGTTCCGGATTAACGCAGGTTGGACCAAACTTCATCGGACTTTCCAATTATGCTTCGATGTTTAGCGGTGGAGATATATGGACTTATTTGAAAAACACCTTGATCATGTGGGTGATGGGCTTTGTACCGCAGGTACTGCTTTCCCTGCTGCTTGGCGCCTGGTTTTCAAATGAGCGTATGCGCCTAAAGGGTGCGGCATTTTTCAAGACCGTGATTTATTTGCCGAATCTGATCATGGCATCAGCATTTGCGATGTTGTTCTTTACATTATTCGCAGATAGCGGCCCGATCAACAGTATTCTCGTATCACTCGGTATCCTTTCTGAGCCGTATAAATTTATGAGCCATATTTGGAGCTCCCGCGGCTTGATCGCGCTGATGAACACGCTCATGTGGTTTGGTAATACGACCATTCTATTGATGGCCGGCATGATGGGTATCGACCCGGCACTTTTTGAGGCTGCTGAGGTGGATGGAGCGACCTCCACACAGGTATTCACGAGGATTACGCTTCCTTTGCTGCGACCGATTTTGATCTATGTGATGATCACATCCTTGATCGGTGGTCTGCAGATGTTTGATGTACCGCAGATCTTTACAAATGCAACCGGTGATCCGGCACAGACGACCATGACACTTATCATGTATCTGAATAAGCATTTGTTCAGCAAGAACTATGGAATGGGTGGTGCATTATCCGTATTCCTGTTTGTAGTAACCGGTATCCTGAGCTTGATCGTATTTAAGATCAACGCAGCGAGCGAAAAGTAGGAGGTGCGATATGGAAGAATATAAGACAAGTAAAGGTCTGGGCTTACATGCCCGCAAGACGATCGCATATATCGTGCTGGTTTTGATTACATTTTTCTGCTTGATCTGGTTTTACATTCTATTGATCAATGCAACGCGTTCAAATGGTGAGCTGACACGAGGCTTCTCGCCGATCCCGAGCACGCATTTGATCGAAAACTGGCAGAATTTGCTGGCTGGTACCTTGCCGGTATTACAGGGCATGATCAACAGTATCATCGTATCCTGCTGCAGCGCAGTATTGTGTGTATACTTTTCGACGCTGACTGCTTATGCGATTCACGCATACGATTTTAAAGGAAAAAAATTCATTGCCACATTTATCCTGGCAGTCATGATGATCCCGTCGCAGGTCACAGCACTTGGTTTCCTGCAGTTGATCAATAAGATGCATATGGATGATACGTTCATTCCGCTGATCGTTCCGGCGATCGCGGCTCCGGTCACCTACTTCTATATGAAGCAGTACATGGATTCTACACTGCCGCTGGCGATTATCGAGGCTGCTAGAATCGACGGCTCCGGAGAGTTCAAGGCATTCAATACGATCGTCCTTCCTATGATGAAGCCGGCGATCGCAGTACAGGCAATTTTCACTTTTGTATCGAGCTGGAACAATTACTTCACTCCGGCACTGGTATTACATACCGATACAAAAAAGACACTCCCGATTTTGATCGCACAGCTGCGTGCGGCAGATTTCCTGAAGTTTGATATGGGTCAGGTGTATGTCATGATCGCATTTTCTATCTTCCCGGTTATCGTAGTGTATCTGCTGCTTTCAAAGTATATCGTAGGCGGCGTGGCACTCGGTGGTGTCAAGGGTTAAAATAGCTCTTCATTTTTGGTAGTATTATTACCTCTCTCTAAATGCAGGAAAGCGCATCCGTTTGGGTGCGCTTTCTTGCGTGCAGAAAAAATTATTTTTCTGCTAATGTTTTTTTCCTTTTCGCCGATACATAAATTAGGAAAAAAAATTTCAGGGATGAAAAGAAAGGAGATGCCGTTATGCGTATAGATGCATATAATCAGGTAGCAGCGATTTATAAGAGCAGCAGACCGACACGCACGACTCAGACCAGGAAGGTGACGAGCTTTGCGGATCAGCTGCAGATCTCGCAGGCGGGACGTGATTATCAGATCGCAAAACAGGCAGTCGCAAACACTTCAGACATCAGGGAAGATAAGGTCGCAGACGTGAAGGCTAGGGTAGATTCCGGTAATTATCAGGTAGATGTCGGAGATTTTGCTGATAAGTTATTAGAAAAGTACAACGCGCTATATTCCTAACATACAGGTGTGACTGTTCTGCTATGAGGAACAGCTAAGCGCAAATCAGAGAGGAAACGGGATAAAAATCGTGGCAAGCTTGATGGATGATCTGACAGAGGTATTAGAGAAGGAAGCGGCAGAGTATGACAGACTCGCAGAATATTCAAACCAGCTGCGAGAGGCACTGATCGTTTCGGATGTGGATGCAGTAGAACGTCTCACTGCAGCACAGGAGGAGACGGCGAATACACTGCAGCATCTCGAGAGCGGCCGGGCTCGTATCATGAACGATATTGCGGTTGTGATGAACAGACAACCCGGTGAGCTTCGCGTATCGATGTTAGAGGATTCTCTTGCCGCACAGCCACTGCAGCAGCAGAGGCTAAGGAATGCCCGTATCACACTGAAGGAAGCGATGGATCGTGTCAAACGAATCAATAAAACGAACCAGACCTTGCTTAAACAATCTATGGAATTACTGGAATTTGACCTGAATCTGTTTCGCAGTATGCGACAGGCACCGGAGACCGCCAATTACAACAGATCCGCTGAGAATACCGGCGATCTGCTCGGCAGCAGGGGCTTTGATGCCAAGCAATAGCAGATAGGGGGATTTCTTATGGCAAACGGAATGCAGGCGCTGTATGTGGGAGGCAGTGGACTTCGCTCAGCGCAGAATGCCATCAATACCTCTGCAAATAACCTGGCGAATGTCAATACGACGGGCTATGTCCGTCAGCAGGTGCTTTTTGCAGATCAGCACTACAATCAGTTTTCAAATGCAGCTGTCAGTACGCAGAATGTAGGTCTTGGCGTGGGAATCGGTGATATCGTACATGCCAGGAGCGTTTTTTTAGATAAGAGCTATCGTTCCGAGGCCGGACGGCAGGCTTATTATGACGCGACATTTCAGGCGATTGACGAGGTGCAGAGTCTATACCAGGAGTTAGAGGGAACCGCCTTCAAGGATGTGTTGATGGGCTCCGGCAGCACGAGTGATTCAAACAGCAGTTTATGGTCTGCGTTTGAGCTGCTGGCAGAGGACCCGTCCGACATGACCAACCAGGGACTGGTTATCCAGCGCTCCAATCTGCTTCTTACAAGGGCAAGTGCAATTTATTCGAGCCTGACTACCTATCAATCACAAATTAATATTCAGATTTCCAGCGATATCGACCGCGTGAATGAACTGGGCAAGCAGATCTATACGCTCAATCACCAGATTCAAAGCATTGAGTCAGGTGGGACGGAGACCGCTTACGATCTGCGCGATGCAAGGGATGGTGCGCTTGATGAGCTGGGTGCTTTGGTGAATATGTCCTACAACGAGGATGCGACCGGTATTGTGACGGTAAAGCTCGAGGGACAATATTTTATCGATGAGGCGAGTGTATATGAGGTTGGCAAGCAGGTGGATCGTGCCACAGGCTATGTGAATGCTTACTGGCCGTATCTATCAAATGAGTCCAATGAGCAGTACACGTATCTGTTTGATTATTCTATGCCGATTTCCTCTGAGTACAATACGGATATCGGTGAGATAAAGGCACTCATACAGACACGCGGAGACGGCGAGAAGAATTTCGCATATTTGGAGAACGCCGATCCTGATGAATACGAATCCACGATCGGAATGTCTGTGATGGAGGAGGCGGAGGCGCAGCTCGATACGCTCATTCATGGTCTGACGACAAAGATCAATGACATCCTATCCCCGAATACCAGGGCCAGCTTTTCTGTACGCACGGACAATGCAGACGGCACGTATACCATCACCGAATATAACAATGTAAAGGTGTTGGATGAAGAGAGCTGCAGACTGGGCTCTGATCTAGAGCTGCCGCCGCATGAGCTGTTTACACGAGTGGGCGCACCAAAGCGTTATACACAGATGACCGATACGAACGGCAATACGTGGTATGTATACAACGAAGAGGATGTTTACGATTATTCTGTAACAGAGCTGTCCGGTTCGGATTACAGGATCTGGGATGAATCAAAAGGAAACGGTTTTGTGACAAGCATCACCTATGATGCGAATGGAAAGGCACTGCGCTCCGAGGAAGGGCCTTACGCCCAGTGGCAGACTGCAGACAATCAAAAATATGTCAAGCAGTTTATCGCCGGCAAATTTTATTATGTATTCAATGATGACTATGAGCTGGATACGTCGACACAATATACGCTTGCATCACTAGGCGTTAATGACGATTTAGAGAATCAGGCGGATCTGTTTCCGCATCTGACGAAGTCGACACATGAGATCGATTATGGCATGGGCTCTGAGCTGTCTGATCTGTGGACGAGTAGGACACTAAAGATCACCCCCGGCTCTGAGGCGACCTTTAGCTTTAGTGATTATTATACAGAGCTGATCGGCTCGATCGCATCCGCAGGCTCGACCTATGAATCGACGGCTACGACGCTGAGCAGCTCAGTATCGGCGATAGATAACAAGCGTCAGCAGCTGATGGGAGTATCCACCGATGAAGAGCTGACCAATATGATCAAATATCAGAATGCTTACAATGCAGCCAGCCGCTATATCCAGACAGTATCGGATATGATCGAGGTGCTGGTGACGAGCTTATAGTAAAAGGAGGCGCAGGATATGTCCAGTACATTTTTCGGGTTATCAATTGCATCCTCAGGCTTGCGCGCCTATCAGGCATCGGCCAATACCGTTGCAAACAATATATCAAACGTAGATACAAATGGCTATACAAAGCAGGTGACGAATCGCGTGGCGAATTCCGCTCTGCGTGGCTATTCCGATTACGGAACGCTCAGCACCGGTGTGTCAGCAGACTCAGTGACACAGCTGCGCAGTGAATATTATGACAGCAAATACTGGCAGTACAGCGGCTACCAGGGCGAGTATGAGGAAAAGGTCAAATTCATGAGTCAGATCGAGTCCTATTTTCAGGATGATGATACGATCGAGGGCTTTTCCACAATCTATGCAGAATTTTTCAATGATATCGACAGTCTGCGCGATAATCCGGCTTCTACCTCGGTACGAAATCAGATGATCAGCAGCGCTCAAAAGCTTTGCAGCTATTTTAATACAGTAGCAAATGGCTTAGAGAAGATTCAAGAGGACGTCAATGAGCAGATCAAGATGACGGTGGATGAGATCAATTCCATCGCACAAAAGATCGCTCTGCTAAACGACCAGATCAACGATGTAGAGATAAACGGCGGCTATGCAAACGATATGCGAGATCAGCGTGCCATGCTGGTGGATGAGCTATCAGCGATGGTAGCTGTCGAGACAAAGGAGACGAAGGTCGTCAATACGAACTATCCGGATATGGATACCGGAGCGACGAGCTATACAGTAAAGATCAACGGACTCGAGCTCGTCAGCGACAATACCTACCGCCAGCTTACCTGTGTTGCACGCAAATACAAGGACAACCAAAACGACGCGGAGGGACTATACGATATCAAATGGGCAGACAACCTGTCTGATTTTCCGGCAACAGCGGCATTATCTACCGGTACACTAAAGGGCATGATGCAGCTTCGCGACGGAAACAATCACGCGAACTTCACCGGTACGGTAAAGGAAGCGGCAGGCAGACAGCTGGTGGTGACAAACACTAACGTTACCTCTGAGCTGGGTATGAATCTGCCGGTGCAGGGAGTGCTGAATATCGGAAACCGCGAATACACCTATTCTTCCTTTACGATGGAGACGCTGCCGAGCGGCGAGACACAGTTCTCCTTTACCATCAGCTCGGAGATCTCAGGACTCTCCTCCATGGCAGGGCGCAGCGCTTCTGTCGGTGAATCCATCGATTACAAGGGTATTTGCTACTATCAGTCGCAGATGAATGAGTTTTTACGAGCCTTTACAAAAGCATTTAACGACATCCAGCACAAGGGTGTGGATCTAAATAAAAATGCAATGGGTTCCTTTTTTGTCGCTGATTCGGTGTTAGGAACCGAGCTGTCCTTTTCTGATGCCGGACAAACGAAGGTAAGCTCTACGTCAGATAGCTACTACAGGCTGACGGCGGCGAATTTAAAGCTTGCATCGGCTTCCAGAGATCCGTCCGTTTTTGCAACGGCTTATCTCGAGGATTTCAATAACGGTGTGGATAATCAGGCGCTCGTCGAGGAGATGCAAAAGCTGCAGGCGGATGTTGTGATGTATCGTGGCAGCGGTGGTGACCAGTTTTTGGCGACACTCATCAGCGATGTGACGGTAGACAGCGAGGAGTCCGAGCTGCTCTCAAACAATTACTCGACCATAACTGCTACAGTTGAAAAACAGCGCACATCCATCTCAGGCGTGGATGAGGACGAGGAAGCGCTCGACCTTATGAAATTTCAGAATGCTTATAATCTCTGCTCGAAGGTCGTACAGATCATGTCCGAGATGTATGACAGACTGATCACGCAGACCGGTGTATAGGAGGATTTTTGTCTATGATGCGAATTACAAACGGTATGATGATGAATACCACAAAATCCAATATCAATACAAATAAAGTATCCGTAGACCGCCTGAACACACAGATGTCTACGCAAAAAAAGATCACGAAGCCCTCGGACAATCCACTGATCGCGATCAAATCATTGCGTTTATCCACGACACTGAGTCAGATCAACCAGTATTATGGCAATAACATCAAGGACGCACAGTCTTGGATGGATGTGACGGAGACGTCACTGACGAATATGAAGGATATCTTTACAGATGCCTATCGTCTCTCTGTAAACGGCTCGACAGGTACACTGGCAAACGAGGATCGCCAGACGATTCTAACGCAGCTAAAGAGTCTTAGCTCCCAGCTATATGCGGAGGCGAATACAGATTATGCGGATCGCACTGTATTTTCCGGCTACAAGACGAATTCTACCGTTACCTTTATGGATTCGGCTGAGGCTTCCAGCGCTGTGTATGAGATCAATGAGCAGCTAGACATAGACAGCCTGCAAACGTATACCTATTATGCGAACATGCTCGATACACCCTCAGCCAGTGAGGTGGCAAATCCTGCGGCAAATCCTGTGGGCACACCACAGGAGGAGGAGTTAAGGCGGCTGCGGCTCTCCTATAATAAGCTAAGCGATTTAAATGACCTATCCTATACATATGCGGTAGATACCAGCTCCGCAAAAAGTGATGCTGCCAGCCAGGGTGCCGTGACCATCACGGCGGATATGTCTACGGATGCATCCAGGCAGCTTTTCACCTGGCGCAGCCTAAAAAAGGACAGCTCCTTTACCTATCAGGCGAATGAAAATGGACAGATGAGCAGTGCCACGCTGCAGGATATGAACGGCTATAAGCTCAACATATCGACCGGAAGCAGCGGACTTCCCTTTACTGTAGAGGATCCTTCACTAAAGATGTCGGTTCGTACCACAACCATCAACGGAAAAACGATGACAAACTATACCTTTACCGATGAAGCCGGTGATACGGTATTCATGGCACAGGAAAGTATAGCTGCAAACGGCGCAAAGAGTGCCTATGCGGTAGATTCTCAGGGCAATCGGGTGGACTTAACCTATGATGCGAGCGGAAGGCTGACAGTACTTTCCGATCCGCAGGGAAATACGATCAATACAAATCTGGATAAAACCATAGGTGCAGCCGACAGCTCGACTATTACGGTTACAAAGGCGGATGGGACGACGGCTATGAGCGCAGTCAGTGCACCGGTGGATGCGGCAGATGTGAGCAAGGGCAAGTCGTATGAGGTTACGACCGAAGATAAAAATTTGACCACAGAGCTTTCCATCGAAACGATGACAGAGCAGGAATTTAACGATTATCTGACCAAGCTGGCAGCAGATCCTGATACCGTAAAAGAAAAGTATAAAAATACGTTGATATATCTGCCGGATTCCGGTGAGATGATTTTTGGAAGCAATATCGCCCAGACGATGGGCTCTCAGGCAGCGACGCTGAATGTCAATTATGATAAGGAGGGCTTTGAAAAGGGTGAGGCACGTCCGGAGATGTATTTTAACTGCACGAATAAGACGGATTACAGTACGGCGAATCATATCACCTATAAAAATTATGACGAGGATGGCAACTGGATCGACCAGAGCATAAATTATGCGGTTTCTGCAAATCAGGATATGACCATTAACACACAGATCCGCAATGTGGTGAGCGCAGACTGTTATCGTGATCTGGCAGAGATGACAGATATCGTACAGGAGGCGATCGACGCGCACGATACACTGGATAATATTCAGGAAATGATCGACTCCGGTGATTATACGGCAGACGACCAGAAGGCTTATTTACAGGATTGTCTGGAAAAAGCAAAAAAACAGGTCGCTTATGCGGATGACCATTTGCAGCAGGTATTTGGCACACAGATCTCAAATTTTGAAAAATATTTAAGCAAGGTCAATCTGACCATTACCGATATCGGAAGCCGCGGGGATCAGCTCTCACTGACCGAGAATCGGATGAGCAGCCAGAAAACGACCTTTACCAAGCTCAAATCCGAGAATGAGGACGAGGAGCTCTCAGATGTGACTATCGATTATACGTCTGCCTACAATGCCTTTCAGGCTTCTCTGCAGGCAGCCGGCAAGATCGATGATATGAGCCTATTAGACTACCTATAAAATTAGGAGGAAACAGCTATGAAAGCAGACACCAGATTATTCGGAGCCATTGACATCCCGCAGGAAAAGCTCATTGTATTTCCGGAGGGCATTGTGGGATTTCCGTTTCTTAAAAATTTTGCACTCATTCACGATGCGGACAATGAGAAGTCTGCCATCATGTGGCTGCAGTCTATGGAGGAGACGGAATTTGCCATGCCGGTGCTAGAGCCGGCTCGTGTGATGGACGAATACAATCCGACCGTAAATGATGAGCTTTTAGCTCCGCTTGGAGAGCTGCCTGACGATCAGATCTATGTGCTGGTCACTATCACGGTTCCGCCGCTAATCGAGAAGATGAGCGTGAATCTAAAGGCACCCATCGTCATCAATATGACGAACAATCACGCCGTACAGATCATCGTAGAGGATGATTTCAAGGTAAAGCATCCGATCTATGAGACACTGAAAAAGAGGAGGGAGGAATCCACATGCTAGCTTTAACCAGAAAAAAAGGAGAATCCCTTGTATTAAACAATGACATTGAGATAACTGTTTTAGAGATCCGAGGGGATCAGGTAAAGCTAGGTATCCAGGCACCAAAGCAGGTGCCGGTATACCGCAAGGAGGTTTATCTGCAGATCCAAAAGGAGAACGAGGCAGCAGCCAGCGTGGAGAATCTAGAGGCATTAAAGCAGTTGTTTTAGAAAAAATACACGCGAGTATTATTTTTTTTCCGGCAGTGCCGATATAATTTTTGCAAAGAAAAATGATGATCAGTTCACACGGAGGTGACAGACATGACGATGGAACCCATTTCAAATGCGGCTGCAGGCTATCAGGGAAGTGTAGGCTCAGTCGATAACACACAGACAAAAGCGACAGTACAGATGCCTGAGCGCATGGATAGCGCACAGCAGGCGAGCCAGAGGGCAGCCGCTGCGGAAGCAGACGGTAAGAACATGACAACTGAAAAGGTATCCGACAGCTCACTAAAGAAGGCAGTAGAGGACATCAATCGCAAATCCTCCAGCACAGAAGCGATATTCGGATATCACGAGGGTACAAACCGCGTCACGATCAAGATCATAGATAAAGACACCAAGCAGGTAAAAAAGGAATATCCGGCAGAGGAGACGCTTGACATGATCCAGAGAGTCTGGGAGATGGCAGGTCTCATGGTTGACGAGAGACGCTAAGGGAGGTCGCGACATGGCTATTAGAATCACAGGTATGAATTCAGGCCTCGATACCGAGTCTATCATCTCAGAGCTGGTATCGGCCTATAAAGAAAAAGGAACAAAATACGAAAAGGCGCAGGAGAAGATCAGCTGGAAGCAGGAGGCTTGGAAGTCGCTGAGCTCACAGACCTACAGCTTTCGGACAGGTCTTGATAAGATGCGTTTTTCATCCGGCTATAATTTAAAGACGACATCAGTATCGAATGCGTCAAAGGCATCGATTACTGCGAGCAATAATGCCGTGATCGGTACGCAGACACTGGAGATCAAAAAGCTCGCAAAGAGTGGTTATCTGACCGGTGGAAAGCTGTCTACAGAAAAAGGCAGCGCAGCAGATAGCTCGACAAAGCTAAGTGAGCTGGGTATGAGCGGTTCCGGAGAGATCAGCGTGAACGGAAAGCAGATCAGCCTAAGCAGCTCTACGACAGTATCCGAGGTTATCTCCAAGCTAAACGACGCCGGTGTGACAGCGAATTTTGATGCGACCAATCAGCGTATCTTTATCAGCTCCTCAGCGAGCGGTGCAGATGCAGATTTTTCACTGATGGCGCTTGATTCAAGCGGCATGAAGGCACTTAGCGCCTTGGGCTTGAATGTAGCACCTGCTACAGGAAACGGTGTGAAGAGCTATGCCGATTATGCGAGTGAATATGGCAGCAGTGTGACAGATGCTTCGTCAAAGATCACAGATATGCTAAAGACCTACGATTATGATAGTGAGGATGCGGATGAGGTATTAGCAAGCTACGCCAAGCAGTATCAGGAGGCTACAGATGATCTGACTAGGGCTTCCGTAGAAAAGGAATTCAAGGAATTTATCAGCTTTGCAGAGTCTGCGCAGAGCATGAGTGATGAAGAGCTGGGCTATAATTCAGATGCAGTACGTATATACGGACAGGATGCCGAGATCACGCTAAACGGTGCGACCTTTACCTCCAGCACAAATGCCTTTACGATCAACGGTTTGACGATCAATGCAATGGCTACCACGGGCGAGGGAGAAGTGCTCTCCGTGACTACGACGACGGATACGCAGGGCATTTACGATAAGATCAAGGATTTTATCTCCGATTACAACGATTTGATCAATACGATGACCAAATCCTATAATGCCGAGAGCTCTAGTGATTACGATCCGCTTTCTGACGACGAGAAGGAAGCGATGACAGAGTCAGAGATCGAAAAGTGGGAGGAAAAAGGAAAGAGCGGCGTACTGCGCAGAGATTCTACCCTGAGCACACTCATGAACATCCTGACGACAGGTACGGCGAAGTCCTATACGGTCAATGGCAAGAGCTATGCGCTCTCTAGCTTTGGTATCAAGACACTCGGTATCATGAGTGCAGAGGACAATGAGCAGAACGCTTATCATATCGATGGAGATGCGGATGATGATACGACCTCCGGAAACACCGACAAGCTCATGGCTGCCATCGTTGCAGATCCGGAAGGTGTGACCGAGTTTTTCAAGTCCCTGGCGAGTGATCTGTATACACAGCTTGGCAATCAGATGTCTGCTACCACCTTGCGAAGCTATGGCTCCTTCTACAATGACAAGGAGCTAGAGACCGAATACAATAACTACACGACGAAGATCGAGGATTGGGACGAGAAGGTGCAGGATATCGAGGACAGCTATTATGACAAGTTTTCCGCTATGGAGACAGCACTCGCAGAGCTCAACAGTAAGCAGTCTGCACTCGCCGGGTTGCTTGGTTCATAAAGGGATGGCTGTTTAGATAAATAAAAGGGAAGTAAATAGTTGGAGGAGCGTTATGGTAAACAACGGCTATAATCAATACATGAAGAGCAAGATAATGACTGCATCAAAGGCAGAGCTGACACTCATGCTATACGATGGAGCGATCAAGTTTTGCAATATGGCGATCATGTGTATCGAGAAAAAGGATATCCCGGGTGCACACACGAATATCAAAAAGACAGAGGCGATCATAGAGGAATTCATGGTGACGCTCGATCAGAAGTACCCGGTGGCACAGGATTTTATGAATGTTTACCAGTATATATATGACAGACTAGTGCAGGCAAACATCAAAAAGGATACCGAGATCTTAAACGAAGTACTCGGCCATCTGCGTACGATGCGCGATACATGGAAGGAAGTCATGCGTAGTGCACATGCACAAAAGACAGCCATTTCGTAAAGGACATACAGAGTTGTTATGCAGGAAAAAGAGTATTTAGATGTTTTGATACAGAGTCTTCGAAGAAAGCTGGTGCTGCTAAATCGCATTGCGATCCTGAGCAGAGAACAGTATGAGCTATTGCAGAATCACGACCTGACGCCGGATGCCTTTGAAACAAATGTCAGGGATAAGGCAGAGCTTATCGACCAGATCGTGGCGCTCGATGAAGGCTTTGAGGAGATCTATGCACATATATCAGATCTCATGGCAAAAGACCATGCTCTATATGAGGAGCAGCTCTCACAGATGCGTGAGCTGATACGGCAGATCATGGAGAGCGACGCAGCCATCCGTACACAGGAGGCGAAAAACTATGATCTGGCAGGCCGTAAATTTGCCTCGATCAAGGGGCGTGTGCGTGAGATGAAGGCGAACCGCAGGATGGTAAGCTCCTACTATAAAAGCATGATGCACCGTTCGGGTGAGCCGATGTTTTTGGACAATAAAAAATAGTTACCGAGGGTGAAAAGCGGGAGTCAGATAGGCTGGCTGCCGCTTTTTTAATCGCTGAGACGAGCATGAGGGCAGGAGATGGCGCGTGCTGAGGCGTAAGCGTGCAAAAGAACTTGACCACAACAATGCGTGGCGTATAATAAAAATAGAAAAGCTGTCGATTATAGGGAAAGAATATGAACGAAGAATACGGACTAACTCATTACGAAACAAGAGAAATTCTTTTTTATAAGACTGACAACGGAGATGTTCGAGTTATTTGAAGTTCAAAAATCGGCTATCTCAAAGCATTTGAAGAATATATTTAAATCTGGAGAATTGCTTGAAGAATCAGTTGTTTCCAAAATGGAAACAACTGCGGCCGATGGTAAGAGATATAATACCAACTATTATAATCTGGATGCGTTCTTGCAGTTAAATGAAGAAGATGTTTTGCAGAACAAGGGCAGGGTTACAGCGGCGATTGCAAAGGCCTTTGCGGAAAATGAATTTGAAAAATTCCGTGTTTTGCAGGACAGAGCGTATCAGAGTGACTTTGATCGTCTGGTCGTAAGAACCGAGGAGAATAACGAATGAAGCAGGAAATAAAAATGTTTACACAAATTACTTGACACAATCCGTGAAAATTGGATAGGGTAGAATTTGCTGCAACTTTTTTACTAGGTTGTATAAAAAATCAGAGAATGAGTATGGAGTGGAGGCAATCAGATGAAACGAATCGCGATCATACCTGCCAGAAGTGGCTCAAAGGGATTGAGGGATAAAAATATCAGAAAATTACATGGCAAGCCATTGCTGGCATATTCGATCGAGGCTGCTGAAGGCAGTGGAATGTTTGATAAGATTTTTGTGTCTACAGATTCGCCGCAATATGCGGAAATTGCCACGAGCCTTGGCGCAGATGCCTCTTTCCTTCGCTCGAAAAAAAATTCAAGTGACACGGCAGGCTCCTGGGACGCGGTGAGAGAGGTGATCGATAAACTGAGAGACTGCGGAGAGCGATACGATGAAATCATGCTGCTGCAGGCGACTTCGCCGCTTCGAACTACAGAGGATATAAAAAAAGCTGTTGAAGTAATGCATGAGAAAAACGCAAAAGCCGTCGTATCCATGACAGAATGTGATCATTCTCCGATCTGGTGCGGCACACTTCCGCCGGACGGCAGAATGGATGACTTTGCGAAAAATGAGTATAAGGGACTGCCGCGGCAAAGCTTGCCGACCTATTACCGTTACAACGGTGCCATTTATCTCGTGACAGACGAGGAACTCTACAACACCTCGCATATGTTCGAGCATGACTGCTATGCATATGTGATGCCACCGGAACGCTCCATAGATATCGATACGGCACTCGATTTTCTGATCGCTGAGACGATCATGAGGGCAGGAGAGGGCGCGTGCTGAGACGTAAGCGTGCAAAAGAACTTGACCACAACAATGCGTGGCATATAATAAAAATAGATATAAAAGGTATAACAGTTACGAAAGGTGAACTACAGATATCATATGAAGCAAATAGACCTAAAGTAGACTATATATCCTTTGTGTAATGAGGATAAGTGGATCAAGCCAAATGAACAAACCGAAATTGATTGAAGAAGGAAAAAACTGAAAAAATTTTACAAAAAATCTAAAACAGGGGTAAAGAAATCCACCCACACGCCGATATAATAGGTGTAACAACAAAGAACTTGTTATCAACCGGCGAAGCTGCTAACCTAGGGGCGGACGAGCGGGGCGATACAAGAACACATGCATCAAGGATGATGCAACATATATTCAAGGAGGAATAGATTATGGGTATGGTCGTACAACACAATCTTACAGCAATGAACTCTAACCGTCAGTTAGGTGTTACCACAAGTGCTTTATCAAAGTCATCTGAGAAGTTATCTTCCGGTTACAGAATCAACCGTGCAGGCGATGACGCAGCAGGACTGAAGATTTCTGAGAAGATGAGAAGCCAGATCAATGGTTTGAACAAGGCTTCTTCCAATGCAGAGGATGGTATCTCCTTGATCCAGACCGCTGAAGGTGCGTTAAACGAAGCTCACTCTATCCTGCAGCGTATGAACGAGTTGGCAGTACAGGGTGCAAATGATACTAACCAGTCTATCGACCGTGACGCTATCAACCAGGAGTTAGATGCTCTGACAGAGGAGTTAGATCGAATCTCACAGACGACTCAGTTCAATAAGCAGAACCTCTTGGATGGAAACTTTACTGACAAGAATCTTCAGGTTGGCGCAAATGCAAAGCAGAAGATCAGCATCAGCATCGATAGCATGAATGCAGAGTCTCTCGGTCTTGGTAAGGAGCAGATCAAACAGGGTGGAATTACACCAAAGTCTGTGAACTACAATGGAATGAGCTATAACTATGAAGCTGATAAGACCGCCGATGAAAATGAAGAGGCAGCTATCGCTCAATTCAAGGCAAGTATAGAGGAAAAGGTTGCGGAGAGCAATTTTACCGCTCAGTTTGATAACAGCACAGGCTCTGTATACTATAAGGCTACAATTGGCGGCGAAGAGAAACGCTTTGAGACAGCAGCTTCAGCTCAAGGAAGCTATGTAGCTGACCAGCAGCAGATTGCAAGCAATGCTATAACAGATGATTTCCAGAAGTATGTGACAACAAGCACAACGGCAGCTAAAGTTGGCTCAGGTGAATTCCGCAACAAGGCTCGTGTCGATGATTATGAGTCAGCGAACAACACCATTACGGCAGTTCAGGATGCGATCAACAAGGTATCTACACAGCGTTCTGCACTTGGTGCTCTTCAGAATCGTTTGGAGCATACCGTAGCGAACCTGGATAACGTATCTGAGAATACCCAGTCAGCTGAGTCACGTATCCGTGATACTGATATGGCTAGTGAGATGGTTACCTACAGCAAGAACAACATCCTATCACAGGCAGGACAGTCTATGCTGGCACAGGCTAATCAGTCTACGCAGGGCGTATTATCATTGCTTCAGTAAGAATCACAGAAGTAACCACACGTATAACAAAAACAAAAAGAGTTGGCACTTGTGTCAACTCTTTTTTCGTAAAAGGATGGAGAAGAGATGCCAGAGTATACATCACTAGAGCAGCTGTATATTGAGGTATGCAGACTATGTGCGGAGTTTGCGGTATATAAGAAGAGTGTTCTGGAGAATACGAGAGATTTATTTCCACAGATACAGGCTGTATCGGAGGAGATCCTAGGTACACAGGATCTGGGACTGGATAGAGAAGAGGATCAGCTGGTGCGACAGCTGTTGATACATATATTGGAGGATCTGGTGCATGCCATGACAAATCGTGACGAGATTCTTCTGGAGGATACGTTGGAGTATGGACTTTTGGAATTTTTAGAGATGTTTATTTCGAGTGAAGATCGACTGCAGGAGCTAAAGGAGGAGAGCGCACGTGAGCATTTATGAGGACAATCTGGCAGCGATGCGGGATCGCTTTCCTGGTCTCGCCAAACTGACAGAGCAAAAGAAAGAGGAACTGTTAAATCGTACGCATTCGACTGAGGATCCTGCCATTGAGATTCGGATGGAACAGTCATTGGACGGCGAAACAGTGCTATGCGTTTCGAGCGACTTGCCGGACGGGAGGCGGTCGTTGTATCTTAGTGGACCACGCAGACCGCGAGAGACAGCCGGGAGACTGATTGAGAGATGGGGTGAGCTCAATCGGATGACACCTATCTTTGTGACGGGCATGGGTGATGTGGCATTGCTTCATGAACTGCTATCCGCTACGGATCCATCGATCAATATCATGGTCTATGAGCCGTCGGCAGATATTTATTATTATTTATTGGAGCATGTGGATCTTACGGAGCTTTTCACGAATCGTCCGCTTGGTTTGGTGATAGAGGGGATCAATGAAAAGGAACGCGACCGTGTGATCCGCTCCTTTGTCACGATTGCGAATATTGAGTTTTTAAAAAACCATACGAATCGCGCATATGCACAGCTTTTTTTGGATCGAGTGTTCAATCACCTGAAACGTCTGGACCGGATCACGTCAGAATATGTGGTAGGGTACAATACCGGTATTCGGTTTTCGACAGTGGCAGCGGAGAATTTATTTTCCAATGTCGGTTATATCTGTGATAATTATATTACTACGCAGCTGTGCGATGTATTACCTAGAGATATCCCGGCGATTGTCGTGTCGGCAGGACCGTCGCTGAATAAAAATATATCAGAATTAAAGCGTGCAAAAAACCGTGCGTTTATCGTGGCGGTAGATACTGCCGTAAAGCCTCTGGTGGCAGCCGGTATATGGCCTGACCTCTATGCGATTGTGGACGGGAAAAAACCCATCGAGCTGCTGGACTTTCCGGAGGCACGCCAGATTCCTATGATGCCGACATTATCTTCGGCAAGTGCTGTATTAGCACAGCATACAGGAAAAAAGTTTTTCTTTAATGAAGGACGTACACTTGCGAACAATCTGTTGGCGATGAACGGTATCCAATTTAGCACGGTCTCCTGCGGAGGTTCTGTAGCGTGTACTGCTTTTTCACTAGTCTATAAGCTAGGGTTTTCTACTATTATACTGGTCGGACAGGATCTGGCATTGACCGGAAATAAGACGCATGCGGACGGCACCTTCAAGGAGAAGATGGACACGATCGATACCAGTCACTGCAGGATGGTAGAGGGTAACTACGAGAAACAGGTGCCGACCAGGGGAGATTTCAAACTCTATCTCGATTGGTTTAACTATTATATCAGTAACTGTGAGGACGTTCATGTGATCAATGCCACCGAGGGCGGCGCCAAGATACAAAACACAGAGATTATGACGCTAAGGGAGGCGATAGATCGGGAATGCAACAAAGAGGTGGATATAGCATCCTGCATGGATCATCTCACACCGATCCTAAATGAGACCTGCAGAAAACGCGCAGTGGAATATCTAAATACGATCCCGGATATGTTCCGGGAACTTCGCAAGGAAGTAAAAAAGGAAAAGGAAAACTACAAGAAGCTTAGAAAAATATGCCAAAAGGACAAGATCGATACCAGCGCTTATCTGCATATTTTAAACAGGATCAAGCGTACTACCGCGAAGATCGAGCGTCATGAACTCTATTCTGTCATCACTTCGACACTGACGGTTGCCGATTATCTGATCAGCAGTGAGCAGTTCTACGAGGAGGATGATCCAAAGGCAGAAGGACTAGAGATCGCGCGAAAGGGCATCAAATATATGGAGCTGGTGGATCAGTGTATCGGGCTGCTGATTCCATTGGCAGAAGATACGGTTGGAAAACTGAAGTAAATAATCACGGCGAATGAGAACGGAAGGAGCCGATAAAGGTATGTTTGATTTGGAACACTTCATTGGCAAATATGTAACGAAGCGCACAGAGTCTATGTTTGTGCATGATATGAAAGCCAATAAAGAACAGTTAGAAAATAGAATAAAAGGAAAATCCTTTTTGGTGATCGGAGGAGCCGGATCGATCGGCTCTTCATTTATCAAAGCTATACTTCCGTTTGAGCCGCGAGCACTTGTCGTGGTTGATATAAATGAAAATGGTCTCGCGGAGCTTACGAGAGACTTGCGAAGTACGAAAGGTATGTACGTGCCGGATGACTATGTTACGTATCCTATGGATTTTGCATCACCGGTGTTTGCAAAGATGTTTCGGGAAAGAAAGGGCTTTGACGTGGTGGCGAATTTTTCTGCACATAAGCATGTCAGGTCTGAAAAGGATATTTACTCCGTAGAGGCATTGATTCAAAATAACGTACTGCATGCAAAGAATTTACTTGATTTACTTGCCGAATATCCGCCTGAGGAGTATTTTTGCGTTTCGACAGATAAGGCCGCAAATCCTGTGAATATCATGGGTGCAAGCAAGCGAATCATGGAGGATGTTATCTTCAGTTATTCTGACAGATTTCCGGTAAAGACAGCGAGATTTGCAAATGTCGCATTTTCAAACGGCTCCTTGCCTGCAGGATTTCTTGCCAGATTACAGAAGCTTCAGCCGATATCTGCACCGTCAGATGTTAGGAGATATTTTGTATCTTTGGAGGAAAGCGGGCAGATTTGCATGCTTGCCTGTATGCTGGGCAATAACAGGGAGATTTTCTTCCCGAAGTTAGAGGAAGCTCAGATGATGACCTTTGATGAGATCGCTAGAGCGTTTCTGCATGAAAACGGATTTGAAGTGTTAGAGTGTGCAAGTGACGAGGAAGCGATTGAAAAAGCCGCTGAGTTAAGAGAACGATTGTCACATGGTCAGAATGAAAAGCGTTATGATAAAAAGTTACAGTATCCGGTATATTTTTCCGGGTCAAATACTTCCGGTGAAAAAGCATTTGAAGAATTTTACACAGAAGCTGAATTCGTTGACAGAAAGCGGTTCGATGCGCTGGGTATTATAGTTGATAAGCCGATTCCGGATACGGACAAGGTCGATGCAGTGCTGCAGAAGTTAGATAGGGCTTTTGAAAACGATGATTTGACCAAGGAGGATGTGGTTGAGATTATCAGGGAATATTTGCCGAACTTTGAACACATAGAAAAAGAAAAATCCTTGGACTCAAAAATGTGATCGCAAAAGAGAGAAAAGAATCTCTTGGGAGACGGGCAAATGGATAATATAGAAAAATTCATAGGAAAAGATAATATAACCGTATCAGAAGCCATGCAAAAGATTGATATAAATTCCATGGGCATTCTGTTCTTAGTTGACGAAAAAGAACGATTATCTGCATGCATCACGGATGGCGATGTGCGCAGATTCCTTCTGCGGGGAGGCAGGATGGATGCACCTGCGATCGACGCGGCAAATAAAAATCCGAAATTTTCAACGACACTAACCGATGCAAAACATATCTATGATCAGAAAAATTGGATTCTAATTCCGATCGTGAATGAACATCATCAGATTGTTGATCTGTATGCCGGAAGGACGAGAATCGATCAGTCGCACAAAAATGCGCTGCATATTCCGGTAGTCATAAATGCGGGCGGAAAAGGAACGCGGCTTGACCCCTATACCAGAGTGCTTCCGAAGCCTTTGATTCCTGTGGGAGAGATGCCGATCATCGAATTGATCATGCAGGAATATCAAAGCTATGCGTGCGAGGATTTTCATATTATCGTCAATTATAAAAAGGATTTGATGAAGGCGTATTTTGCTGATAATGATAGAAATTACCGGATTACCTGGTATGATGAAGAAAAACCGCTCGGTACTGGTGGTGGATTGAGCTTACTTAAAGGAAAGCTGACGGACACCTTTTTCTTTGCCAATTGCGATGCACTTTTGACAGCGGATTATGAATCCATGATAAAATTCCATAAAGAAAACAAAAATATCATTACGATGATATGTGCATACAAGAACATCAATATTCCGTACGGTGTCGTGGAAATGGGCGCGAACGGAATCGTGCAAGGCATGAAAGAAAAGCCGCTGCTGTCGTTTTTGACAAACACCGGTATTTATATCGTCGAGCCGGAGGTGGTGGAGGATATGGTAGACGGGGAGAGTATCGGCTTTCCGGATATCATCGAACGACAGCGAAAAAAAGGGAAAAAAGTGGCGGTATATCCTGTTTCGGAGAATGATTGGATGGATATGGGACAGATTTCGGAATTGGAGAAGATGAGAGAAAGATTGTATGGAGAATAAACCACTCGTCCTCCTCGGCGGAGGAGGACATTGTAAATCGGTACTAGACAGCATTTTGCGTAGTAACCAATATTCCGACATTGTGATAGCGGACAATCATCTTGCAGTTGGCACAGAAATATTCGGCTGCAAAGTCGTCGGCACGGATGAGTGCTTGCAGGATTTGCGTAAAAAGGGATATGAAAATGCATTTATCACAGTGGGAAGTGTAACGAGTGCAAGCGTAGGAGTCAGAATGAAGCTTGCAAAGTATGCAAGCTCGTTTGGTTTTTCTTTCCCGACGATTGTAGATCCATCAGCCATTGTTTCAGAACAGACAAAAATAGCCGAAGGAGCCTACATCGGAAAAAATGCAGTGATAAATGCGGATGCGGTGATTGGAGCGCATTGCATTATCAACACAGGAGCAATCGTAGAGCATGAGTGCCAAATCGGAGATTTTGCGCATGTTTCGGTGGGATCGATTTTGTGCGGAAATGTAAAGGTAGGACGAGAAAGCTTTATCGGTGCCGGTGCTACGGTGATTCAGGGAATTCATATCGGTGATTACGCAACTGTAGGTGCAGGAGCAGTGGTGGTGAAAGCTTTACCAGCTAATTACATTGCAGTAGGAGTGCCGGCAAAGGCAATTAAACAAAGATAAAACAGTGATTGAGGGGGAAACAGTCATTTGAATAGAACATTGATTATCGCAGAAGCAGGTGTGAATCACAATGGAGATATTTCCATTGCCAAGAAATTGGTGGATGAAGCAAAGCGATGTGGAGCCGACATTGTAAAATTTCAGACATTTAATCCGAAAAAACTTGCATCGAAATATGCTGTGATGGCAGAATACCAAAAAGAGAATCTTGGGGTCGAAAAATCACAGGAAGAAATGCTTACAAAATTGACACTTCAACCGCATGACTACGTTGATCTAGCGGCGTATTGTAATGATGTCGGTATTCAATTTTTATCGACGCCATTTGAAATAGAAAGTATTCATTTTCTTGATAAACTTCAAAATATTTGGAAAATCCCATCCGGAGAAATTACAAATTATCCGTATCTTGTCGAAATCGCAAAAACGGGCAAAGAAGTGATTCTTTCAACCGGAATGAGTACATTAGAAGAAGTGGATGCTGCTTTGAGTGTATTAGAAGAGAACGGGGCGGGAAGGGTTACGTTACTTCATTGCACGACAAATTATCCGACACCGATGGAAGATGTAAACCTAAAAGCGATGCTTACTTTAAAGGAACATTGTAAGTGTTCAGTGGGATATTCAGACCATACAAAAGGAATAGAGGTTCCGATTTCTGCGGTTGCAATGGGAGCAGAGGTGATAGAGAAACATTTTACGCTCGACCGCACGATGGAAGGACCGGATCACAAGGCGAGTCTTGAACCTGATGAGCTAAAAGCCATGATTACTGCCATTCGAAATATAGAGAAAGCAATGGGAAATGGCATAAAAATTCCATCAGAATCTGAAAAAGCAAATATCGCGATTGTTCGAAAGAGTATTATTGCAGCAAAGAAAATTAAGACAGGTGAATTTCTCACAAGCGAAAACATCACCACCAAGCGTCCAGGAACCGGCATCAATCCGATGAAGTGGAATGAGGTGCTAGGAACAAAAGCTATTCGAGATTTTGACGAGGATGAATTGATAGAAATATGAAAAAGATTGCAGTAGTCACTGCAACACGTGCAGAGTATGGACTACTCGCTCCTGTTGTAAGTGAGCTTAGAAAATATGAAGATACAGATATCAATACAGGCACAAAATCAGACTGCACAACTCTCATGGTGGACTTGATTGTCACAGGAACGCATTTGAATGAAGCGTATGGCATGACAATCGATGAGATACAGGAGCGCATCGATAAAAAGATATCGATTTCAGTGAAGTCAGAGACATCGCTTGATATTTCCAAAAACCAGGCGGAAACGCTTGTGAAATTTACGGAGCTTTTTTTGACGGAGCGGTACAATGCGGTATTACTTCTCGGAGACAGATATGAGACGCTCGCCATAGCGATTGCGGCAGGAAATACGCGAACACCGATTTTTCATCTTTGCGGTGGAGACACGACAGAGGGTGCGATGGATGAATGGATTCGCCACTCGATTACGAAGATGGCATATCTTCATTTTGTGACAAATGAGGAAAGCAGAAAACGTGTCATTCAGTTAGGCGAGGCGCAGGAGCGGGTATTCAATTACGGCTCGACAAGCATAGACAATATTCTTGCGAATAGCGGCATGAGCTGGAGTGAGGCACTTGATAGCCTGGGAATAGAAAGTGATCATTACTGTATTTGCACTTATCATCCGGTCACGATGGAAGGTGACACTGTAGATGAACAGATAGAACAGTTCCTAGAAGCAATAAAAGCATTTCCGGAAATCGAATTTATCGTGACAAAGTCAAATGCCGACCAAGGCGGCGCGAGAATTAACGAGATACTTGATATGGCGGAAACAAAGATTCCCAATTTGCACGTCTTTACCTCGCTTGGTACAAAGCGATATTTGGCATTGATGAGACATGCGGAATTTGTGCTTGGAAATTCCTCAAGCGGCATCATAGAGACACCGGCATTACATGTGCCAACAATCAATATCGGAGACAGACAAAAGGGCAGACTACAGTCGGAAAGCATCATTAATTGCGGCACAGATGCGGCAGATATCATAGACGCTATTGAAGTTGCCGTGTCTGAAGAGCACAAAGCGTTATGCAAAACAGTTGCCAGCCCATATGGAGACGGACATGCGGCGATGCGTATCGCGAAAAAGACGGTCGAAACTGTGATGAGCGGAGAAATCAATTTGAAGAAAAAATTTTTTAACATATCCGATTCACCATCATGCCGGCATAGAGGCTGCTGATGTAGGGAGTGGCGAAATTTTTCTCGGGGTTCGGGTTCTTGTAGGCTACGATGACCTTGTCTACGTAGTTCATCGGGTTGATCGACGCCTGGTCTGCCTTGGCGCCGAGGGCGTCGCGGAATTTATTCAGCACCTCGAAGGTGTGGGTGATATCGCCGGAGCTGACAGCTTCGGCTAATTTTTCGCGGTCGACGCTCATCGTACGGTCATCTGCGATATCCAAGCCGATTTCGGCAAATTCCTCAGAAAAACGAGTGGCGATATTTCCGATGTCACGCAGCAGCAGGCTACTGGCCTCCTGGCTGTCTGCGTAGCGGTGTGCCGTGTTTATGATGCCGTTGTAGGCGCTGGCTAGCCGCTCGATGTTGTCGAGGACTGCGTCTGTGCTGGGCTTGAAGCCGACGGATGCGCTCGTGCCGGGGCTGCTCACACCGTTTAGTGTCACGGAGAACATGCTGTTGACCGTGAAGGTATTTGAATAGGAGGAATGCTCCCGTCCATTTAATAGGAAGGAAGAGTTCTCGGCAGGAGAGGAGATCTGGTCGATCCCTAACAGCTCCATCGCCTTTTTTGAACCGGAATCCTTCGCAGGAATGATCTGAAACAGGGAGGTCTCGCCCTCGCCAAGTCCGGTCTGCTTTGATTCGATGCGAAGAGCCTCCTCGATACCTGAGCTGCTGACGGCGATATCTGCCTGCAAGCCGATGTTTGCGTTATTGATGAGCTTGCGCAGCTTGTTTAGTACATCGGAGTTCGTGTCATCGTCGTTGACATTGAACTGGAATTCGTAGGAGGTCGTATTCGTGTTCAGATCAAAGCTATAGCTGCCGGCGGAAAAGTCAGAGCCGCCACGGCGCAAAAACCGTCCTGTGTTCACCTGCGGTGTCGCTAACTGCCTGACCTCTAAACGAAAGCCTGCCGTAGTAGGATCGAGGAAATCATCCTCGCTTCCGACGTATTCGGCGCTCACGACGCCGGTATCACTGCTGGAAGCGATGCGCTTGCGAAAGGCGCTCTCTAGCCCTTCACCGTTTTCTGATAAAGAGGCGACTACATTTTTGATCGTATGTGCCTGATCCTTGATATCGATAGCGAACTGCTTGACGTCATCCCCACCCTTTAGCTTATACAGAGGAGACTGACGATTTGATCGAACGATGCTGTTGTATGTCCGGCGCAGCTCGCTGCGCTTGTGCGAGTCGTATTTGTTGCTCGTGCCCATGGAAGTGCCGTATGTGGCATTCAAATGGTTATATGCAACCGACATGACATTACCAGCCATAGATGTCCCCTCCTTTCTTCCGTGAAATATACGCCTGGGCGCAGGGGAATAAAATAAAATCCTTTTTCCTAACACTATCCTACCACAAAATAATCGCGCTGTCACTTATTTTTGGGTATTATAATGATAAAAATAAGGAAAAAAGATTGACGCACTCTGGCATTCGTGCTATATTTATGCTTGCGATGGAAGTAGGTCTTTTTTTTTATGCCTAAAATTAAGTAGAATAACGGAGGTGGAAGTTGTGCGCACGAGAATTACTTTAGCATGCACAGAGTGCAAGCAGCGTAATTACAACATGACGAAAGACAAGAAGACTCACCCGGACAGAATGGAGACTAAGAAGTATTGCAGATTCTGCAAGACTCACACCCTGCATAAGGAAACCAAATAGTATCCGTGAAACCGAGATTGAGAAAAGGAAGTGATAACATGGGATCAGAGAAGAATATCGAAACCCAGAAAAACAGTTGGTTCACCGGTCTGAAGGCTGAATTTCGTAAGATCATCTGGCCGACCAAAGAGGACGTTGCCAAGGAGACAACAGCAGTTGTTATCACGTCAATTATCTTAGGTCTGATCATTGCGATACTGGATTTTATCATTCAGTATGGCGTGAATTTCCTTGTTGGATTATGAGAAGAATGAGGTGAAGGTATGGCAGAAGCAAATTGGTATGTAGTGCACACCTATTCTGGTTACGAGAATAAGGTAAAGGCCAACATTGACAAAACAATTGAAAACCGTCATCTGGAGGATCAGATCCTGGAGGTACGTGTACCGATGCTCGACGTGGCAGAGTTGAAAAACGGTGTCAGAAAGCAGGTTCAAAAGAAGATGTTCCCCGGCTATGTGCTGATCAACATGATCATGAACGACGATACATGGTATGTGGTCAGAAATACCCGCGGTGTGACAGGCTTTGTCGGACCGGGCTCCAAGCCGGTTCCGCTCACTGACATGGAGATGCATAATCTGGGTATCAAGACAGAGGGCGTGACAGTTGATTTTGAGGAAGGCGATACCGTTACCGTCATCGGAGGTGTCTGGAAGGATACCGTTGGTGTCATTCAGTCTATGAATCATAACAAGAAGATCGTGACAATCAATGTTGATTTATTCGGCCGCGAAACGCCGGTAGAAATAAGTTTCGCAGAAGTAAAGAAGACTTATTAAAACTTCTTAATAAAAAGAAGGAGGAATTTTCCAAATGGCAAAGAAAGTAGAAGGATATATTAAGTTACAGATCCCTGCCGGAAAAGCTACACCAGCACCCCCGGTTGGACCTGCCCTTGGACAGCACGGTGTCAACATCGTGGAGTTCACAAAGCAGTTTAACGCAAGAACGGCAGATCAGGGAGATCTGATCATTCCTGTAGTGATCACAGTATACGCAGACAGAAGTTTTAGCTTCATCACTAAGACTCCTCCTGCTCCGGTACTGATCAAGAAAGCTTGCAACATCAAGAGCGGTTCGGGCGTTCCGAACAAGACCAAGGTTGCAACTATCTCCAAAGCAAAGATCCAGGAAATCGCAGAGCTGAAGATGCCCGACTTAAACGCAGCCAGCTTAGAGGCAGCCATGAGCATGATCGAGGGAACCTGCCGAAGCATGGGTGTTACGGTAGGCGAATAATTTTCAGCAAACATAAAACTTAGGCAAATTCATCAAAAAGACTTTTGATACTTTATCGTGGAAGGGCGATAGGCCCGTTAATACCACTAGGAGGTAATTACAATGAAAAGAGGAAAAAGATATAAAGAGGCTGCAAAAAATATTGACCGTAGCGTTCAGTATGATGTAGCTGAGGCGATCGCACTGGCTAAAAAGTCAGCGGTTGCAAAGTTTGATGAGACAATCGAGGTTCATATCAGAACCGGTTGCGATGGTCGTCATGCAGAGCAGCAGATCCGTGGTGCAGTTGTACTGCCTCATGGAACAGGTAAGACCGTAAAGGTATTGGTTTTCGCAAAGGGAACCAAGCTCGACGAGGCACAGGCAGCAGGTGCTGACTTTGTCGGCGGCGAGGAGCTGATCCCGAAGATCCAGAACGAAGGATGGTTAGACTTTGACGTGGTTGTAGCGACTCCCGATATGATGGGTGTTGTAGGACGTTTAGGTCGTGTCCTTGGACCGAAGGGTCTCATGCCTAACCCGAAGGCTGGTACAGTCACGATGGATGTAACCAAGGCTGTAAACGACATCAAAGCAGGTAAGATTGAGTATCGATTGGACAAAGCCAATATTATTCATGTGCCGATTGGAAAAGCGTCTTTCACAGAAGAGCAGTTAGCGGACAACTTCCAGAGCCTTATCGCTGCAATCAACAAAGCAAAGCCGTCTTCACTGAAGGGACAGTATTTAAAGAGCTGTGTACTCGCTCCTACTATGGGACCCGGCGTGAAGATAAATGTAACAAAGCTGGTTTAGTATTGACAGCCAAATAGATAGGTGATATAATCACCGAGTATGTTGCCGAAGACAGCAGGTGCCGCGAGGCGTAAACGAAAGTGCCTGCCGAGGAGATTGATTGAATGTTAGAATTCTACCCCTTCGCGCAATGCGGAGGGGTTTTTTCATCCTACCTCATCTAACGCAATATAAAAATAACATAGGAGGTAAAAGATACGTGGCAAAAGTAGAATTAAAAGCACCGATCGTACAGGAGATTTCCGATGGCATCAAGGATGCGCAGTCAGTTGTGATCGTGGATTATTGCGGACTGAGCGTTGCCGAGGATACCCAGTTACGTAAGCAGCTGCGTGAAGCAGGAGTTACATACAAGGTATACAAGAACACCTTTATGAACTTCGCATTCAAAGGAACCGAGTTCGAGCCGCTCACAGAAGTATTAGACGGACCGAACGCAATCGCGATCTCTACCACAGATGCAACAGCACCTGCCAGAGTGATCGCAGAGTTTGCAAAGAAGTCACCGAAGTTAGAGATCAAAGCAGGTGTCGTAGAGGGTAACTTCTATGATGCAGAGGGCATGAAGGCGATTTCCGCTATCCCGTCCCGCGAGGTATTGCTGTCTAAGTTACTTGGCAGTATGCAGTCACCGATCACCAACTTCGCTCGCGTGATCAAGCAGATCGCAGAGCAGGGTGGCGAGGCGGCTCCTGCAGAAGCATCTGCAGAGGCACCCGCAGCCGAGGAAGCACCGGCTGAATAAGCTGTAGGATTATCAGATTAAAAATTTCAGGAGGAAAAAATAATGACAACAGCAGAGATCATTGAGGTTATCAAAGGCTTAACCGTATTAGAGTTAAATGATTTAGTAAAGGCATGTGAAGAAGAGTTCGGCGTATCTGCAGCAGCAGGCGTTGTAGTAGCAGCAGCTGGCGGAGATGCAGCAGCAGCTGAGGAGAAGACTGAGTTCGACGTAGAGCTGACTGAGGTTGGCCCGAACAAGGTTAAGGTCATCAAGGTAGTTCGTGAGGCTACTGGTCTTGGCCTGAAGGAAGCTAAGGACGTAGTTGACGGCGCTCCGAAGATCGTTAAGGAGCAGGCTGACAAGGCTACAGCTGAGGACATCAAGGCTAAGCTTGAGGCAGAGGGAGCTAAGGTTACCTTAAAATAATACAGCCCAACCCGAAGGAAAGCCCTGCAGAGAGATCTGTGGGGCTTTTCTTTTCATTTTTTTATAAGTATGGTACAATGGCAAGCGAATCCGGATGAGAAAGGAGCCAGGCGTATGGCTTTGTTAGAAACGCATGAACTGTTAAAGGGAACTCTCTCCCATGATGGCAGACTGCATAGATTAACCGACGAAGAGTCTGATGCACTAAAGGCGGTGATACTAGAGATCACCAGGGATGTCGTTGGTGTGTGCGAGGAGCTTTCTATTCCATATATGCTAGGCGGCGGCTCGGCACTTGGGGCGGTGCGCCATCACGGCTTTATACCGTGGGATGATGATCTGGATTTGAATGTGGAGAGACAGTATATAGATAGTCTTTTGGATGCGATAAAGGAGCGTTATCCGGATAAATATGTGTGTGAGATCCCGATGGAGACGGAGGGGTATTATAGCTCCTTTATACAGATTCATTTGAAGCATACCGTATTTCGGGAATATCTGTGGCAGGAGGAGGAGACCTGCGGCATAAAGATTGATCTGTTTGTTATAGAAAATACTTATGATGCGCCCTGGCGCAGAAGGCTGCATGGACTTCGCGTGGACGCGGGACTGTTTTTACTTTCGTGCTATCGCTTTTTTAGGTGGCGAGGGGAATACTTAGCGCTTGCTTCTGAGCATGCAGCTGCAAAGCGAAGCATGCGTATAAAGCAGCTGATCGGTGCGCCTGTAGCGTTATTTCCGCGTGCTTTTTACCGGCACGTGCAGCGCCTGATGCGTAAGTGTTCGGATACGAATTCTACATATGTCACGATCCCATCCGGCAGGGGGCATTTTTTTGGCGAGCTTTATGAGAGAGCTGTGCTGCTTGAGACGGAAAAAATGGACTTTGCAGGAGAAAAGCTGTCTGTGACGAAAAATTATGACCGGTATTTGACGAGGCTATACGGTGATTATCGCACGCTGCCGCCGGAGGAAAAGAGAGAGCGGCACGTATTGTATGATCTAAAGCTCCCCGGTGAGATGCCTGATATGCGTCTGCTAGATAAAAAAGAGGCGCAGCAGGAGCTTCTTGGGATGCTGGATGCGTTTGTGGCGTATTGTAAAAAGCACGGTCTTCGCTACTATCTGGTGGGCGGTACGCTGCTGGGTGCGATCCGTCACCGTGGCTTTATACCGTGGGATGATGATATCGATGTCGGTATGCCCAGGCCTGATTATGAGCGTTTTTTAAAGCTGGAGCAACAGGAGCCTGTAGCGCCATATATGCGAGCGATATCATCAAAGGAGGGCACGCTGTCCAATCCGTACTGCGAGCTGCTTCATACGAATACCAGATTAGAGCGTGAAACCTCCAGATACATTCGCGAGGAATGTCAGATACTGCAGCTGTTTATCGATATCTTTCCACAGGACGGCTGGCCAGAATCTGATGCGGCTGCAAGGCTGCTTAGCCTTCGCACGCGCCTGCTTCGATATCTGATATTATGCAGTCGGGCGAGAATCGGAGTAGGAACGAATGCGCTTCGGCGCGCCCTAAAGGCGCCTGTGGTGGCATTTTCACATTTGCTTGGCACGAAGCGGCTGCTAGCTCATATCGATCGCCTGGCAAAAAAGAGAGATTATGACAGCTCAGAGTATGTGGGTGCGATCACCTATGGCATCTACGGCGTAGGTGAGCGGTGCAAACGGGAACGGGTCGTAGATTTTACTGAGGTGGAATTTGAGGGACGATGCCTCCTCGCACCGGGATGTGCGGATGATTATCTGCGTGGCATCTATGGAGATTATATGCAGCTGCCGCCGGAGGAGAAGCGAAAGGATCACAGGTTAAAGGTCTATCTGAGTCAGGATACAGGCTCTAGCTAAGCGAGAATCACGCGATTTGACGCAGATAGTATAAAATGGTAAAATAAGGCGCGTCTTGTGGACAAATAAAAAACAAGGATGAAAACGATATGAAGTCTTTTGTGAAATCATTTTTTCAATATCAGTTTCTCTTGCAGGAGCTGGTAAAAAAAGGAATCAAGCTCAAATACCGCAATTCCTATCTGGGGATTATCTGGTCGCTGCTGGAGCCGCTGCTTACGATGGTGATACTGACCATCGTATTTGGTACGCTGCTGCAAAAGAGCGATGATAAGACCTTCCCGATCTATATTCTGTGCGGCAGATTGCTCTATGGCTTCTATTCCGATGCGTCGAAGGCGGCACTTACCTCGATACGTAAGAATGCCTCGATGATCAAGAAGGTGTATGTACCCAAATATATCTATACGCTTTCGAGTATTTTATTCAATTTTGTGATTTTTCTGATATCACTGATCGTGCTGGTTTTGGTAAGTCTGCTGATGGGTGTGTATCCGACACTTTATATCCTGCAGGCACCGCTCGTGCTGGCGGCACTGCTGCTGCTGGCCATCGGTACGGGATATATTTTAGCGACCTGGGGAGTGTTCTTCAGAGACCTGGAGCATCTGTGGAGCGTGGCACTCATGCTGATCATGTATACCTGTGCGATCTTTTATTCTGCGGATCGGCTGTTGGAGAGCCACTGGGGCTGGATACTGCGGTGTAATCCGCTCTTTTGCCTGATCGAGTGCTTCCGTGATGCGGTATTTGGCAGATGGATCAATATGGAATATTTCCTGTATGCGATAGGCTTTTCGCTCGTATCGCTGCTGCTAGGCCTATGGATGTTTTATAAGAAGCAGGATGAATATATTTTACACATATAGCAGAGGTGTTGCATGGGAAAAAGTGCGTTAGAGTTGAGCCATATCAGTATGCGCTTCAACTTAAGTAAGGAAAAGACGGATACGCTAAAGGATTATGTGATAAAGGCGCTGCGCAGGCAGCTGAAATTCAACGAATTCTGGGCGTTAAAGGACGTGAGCTTTACTGTAGAAAAGGGAGAGCGCGTCGGTATCTTAGGATTAAACGGAGCGGGTAAAAGTACGCTTCTAAAGGTCGTGGCAGGTGTGTTCAAGCCGACCGAGGGCAGCGTAAAAAAGATAGGAAAGGTCGCTCCGTTAATAGAGCTTGGAGCAGGCTTTGAGAATGAATATACAGGTGCGGAGAATATCTATCTAAACGGAGCACTGCTGGGCTATTCTAAGGAATTTATACAGAAAAAATACGATGAGATCGTGGAATTTTCGGAGTTGGGGGAATTTATCGATGTACCGGTGAAAAATTATTCCTCCGGTATGCGTGCGCGTCTGGGCTTTTCCATCGCGACAGCAGTATCACCGGAGATTCTCATTTTAGATGAGGTGCTATCTGTAGGCGATGCGAAATTCCGCAAAAAAAGTGAGAAAAAGATCATGGACATGTTTGATCAGGGCGTGACGGTGCTGTTTGTATCCCATTCCCTAGAACAGGTGCGCAGACTATGCAACAAGGCGATGATCCTAGATCACGGTCAGCTGATTTCTTACGGTGATATCGGTGAGGTGTCCGCACAGTATGAGGCTATGCTCGATGACTGCAGTGACCTCTCGAAGCTCCCTGCTGCTGCCAGAAAGGAAGTCGAGCAGAGACGGAAAAAGAAGCAGGAGGCAAAGAAATGAAGCTTTCAATCATATATATATGCGGCGAGCGTGAGGAAGAGGAGCGCGTCAGCGTAGAGTGCTTAAAAAAGGAGCTGTCCGCCTGCTCTGATATGCCGCAGCTTTTGATATACGGCACGGCGGAGGTATGCCCTGCCATATTACTTCAGTTAAAGGAGCGGGCAGAGCTGATCTATACACCCATTGGCACTAGATTAGAGACAGAGATTTATGCGGATGCCATCGCACGTAGTGACGGAGAACTCATCACAGCGCTCTACGGTGGAGATACGTATTCCCCCGGTACCTATAAAAAGCTTTTATCAGAGGCGAAAAACAGACCGCAGATTTCGATTTTTATGCCCTATAAGCAGCTGCCGGAGGTGGAGTTTTCTGCCTTTGCCAGTGCTGAGATTTTTGATGCGGTGAAGGTGTTTGATGTGACAGAGACCTTTTCGCATTATCCGTTTTATTTTGCAGGAACCTTTGTGCGAAGAGCTGCACTAGAAGCATCTGTCTGGCATCATGAATATGGCATCGATGCACAGCGGGAGTTTTTCCTGACGCTGTTGCACAGAGAAAAAAAGCTCGTATATCTAAGCCGTGTGAGCTATATCGGCTCTAGAGCGATGGAGGGAGATCCGATCTTTTACAAGGAGATCTACAATCCGGACTGGTATTTTGGCTCCATGCAAAATTTCTGGAAGCCCTATCTAAAAAAATGGGCAGGAGAGGGTGGCATTCCGAGGCTTATACAGTATCATTTTATGTTTTCTGTGGATTGCCGGTTTAATGCAAACCACGACAATCAAAACAAGCATGTCATCGAAGGAGGCAGGGAGCGGGAATTTCTGCAGCTGCTGGGCGAGCTCTTTTCATATATCGACGATGAGGTTTTGCTCGATTACCTGAAGCTGCCGGAATGCAGGCAGCTAGACAGCATGCTCTGGGTGTATGGCATATTAAAATATGGGGAAGGCTTTAAGCCCGGCAAGTGTTATCTGGCGGGAAAGGCGAATGCCTGTTATGGTTCGTGTGTGATCGGGCGAATCGAGAATCTAAAGACAAATATTTTGTTTTTAAACGAGCATGATGACGTGCTGCATATCGATGGAACGGTGCATCCGATTCTGTATGCGATGGCGGAGCGTATATATATCCGTTACAATGACACGGAGTATGATTTAAAGTATAGCGAGCGGTATGCCCTGACCAAGGTATTTGGCGTGAGCGTGTATAAGCGCCATTCCTTTAGCCTGGATCTGCCGCTGGAGGGAATAAAGAAGGGCTCGCTGTTTTGCGAGGCTGTGATTGATGGGGAGAGGATAGAGATCGCTTTTTCCTATGAATCGCATTTTAGCCGCATGAGCGGGGCTTTTTTAGAGAGCTATTGGTGCTTTGGCAAGCATAAGGAATATATGATGCGAAAGCATGAAAACGGCATGTATTTTGTGACTGCAACGAAAAAGCAGCGTCGGGCGCAGGAGCGCAGGCTGCAGTGGGAGATGTTCCGCTCGTTTGACAAGCGTGCCTGGGTCTTCATCGGAGTGCGCAATGCCTGCTTTTTGGCAAAGCCGTTTCTAAAGCGGCGACCGGTGTGGATGTATCTGGACAAGATATACAAGGGCGGCGATTCCTCGGAATACCTATACCGCTACGCCAGTGCTAAAAATAGGCATATTCGTCATTATTATCTGATAGATAAGCATACGACGGATTATAAGAGGCTGCGCAGGGACGGCTATAGGCCGCTGGTGCGCGGCTCGATAAAGCACAGGCTGGTCTTTTTGCTGGCAGATATGATGGTGATATCGAATTCTACCGTGTTTGCCTTTAACAATTTTGGCATGATCAATTCGAGCTACGTGCGGGATATCGTAGATTTTCATGTGTGCTGTGTACAGCATGGTATGTCTGTGCAAAAGATCGCTGTGGCACAGAACCGTCTGCGGGATAATACGAGACTGTATTTTTGCGCTTCAAAATATGAGATTGAGAATCTCTCCCGGCCGATCTACGACTATGTGGGCTATGATGCGCTAAAGCTCACCGGTGTGCCGCGCTATGACGGCTTGGTAAATGACGATAAAAAGCAGATCATGATAAGCCCGACGTGGCGCATGCAGGCGGCAGTTCCGGTGCGTACCAGCGAGGGCGAGCAGCGCGATTACAATCCGCTGTTTAAGGAGAGCATGTATTACAAGGTGTTCAATGCCCTGATCAACGATCCGCGTCTGATCGAGGCGGCGAAAAAATACGGCTATCGCATAAAATACGTGCTGCATCCCATCGTGAGTGCCCAGGTGGATGATTTTGACAAAAATGATTATGTGGATATCATTCCTGCTGTGGGTGATATGAGCTATGAGCGGATGTTTTGCGAATCGAGCCTGATGGTGACGGATTTTTCCGGAATACAGTTTGATTTTGCATATATGCGAAAGCCTTTGGTGTATCTGCACCACAAGGATATTCCGCAGCATTATGAGGAGGGCACCTTTTTCTATGATACGATGGCCTTCGGTGAGATCGCCCATGACAACGATGAGCTGATCGATCTGCTGTGTGAATATATGGCAGAGGGCTGCGTCATGAAGGACGAATACGTGCGCAGGGCAGACGATTTCTTCTATTATAGAGACCGGAACAATTGCGAACGTATCTACGATGTGATGATGGAATATCAGGACAAATATATACTAAGAGAGGGGAAAAACGCATGAACATAGGTCTGATTTTTGCGGGCGGAGTCGGAACACGGATGAATAGCCGTGTGAAGCCAAAGCAGTTTATCAACGTATACGGCAAGCCGATCATCATTCATACACTCGAGATTTTCGAAAATCATGAGGAGATCGATGCGATCGTAGTGGCGTGCTTAGAGTCATGGATTCCTTATTTGAACGACCTGTTGGAAAAATTTAATATCAAAAAGGTGATGCGCGTAGTGCCCGGAGGAGCGAGCGGTCAGGAATCGATCTACAACGGGCTGGTGGCTGCCGAGGAGCTGGCAGGGGATGAGCGCTCCATCGTGCTCATCCATGATGGCGTGCGACCGCTCATTCATGCAAAGACGATCACGGATAATATCGCCTGTGTCAGGGAGCACGGCTCTGCCATCACAAGCGTCAAGGTAAAGGAGACAGTGCTTGTCGTATCGGCGGATAATTCCATCGATTCCGTACCAAAGAGAGAGGATACGAGACTGGCACGCGCTCCACAGAGCTTTTATCTGGATGAGATATTAGAGGCACATAGAAAAAGCATGGCAGAGGGGCTGCCGGGCTTTATCGATTCCTGCTCGATGATGCAGTATTATGGCAAAAAGCTATATCTGATCGAAGGACCGCAGGAAAATATCAAGATTACGACGCCGGATGATTTCTATACGATGCGAGCTCTTTTGGATGCAAAGGAAGAAGCGCAGATATACGGCTTGGAGGAATAAACATGCAGATAGGTCAGATGCTGACAGAGGATTTTGAAGCTATTGCAGCTAGTAAGCTGCCCTGGGAGAAGCTTTTAGGTAGCTCTATATTAGTTACAGGTGCGACAGGACTGGTAGGATCACTTCTCGTGCGTGCGCTTTTGTTTTGCAACGAAAGGCGTGCGCTTGGCATGAAGGTCTATGCTCTCGTTAGAAATGTGGAAAAAGCACAGGGGATCTATGGAACAGAGCTTGCACCGGAATATGTTATCGCGGATTTGCAGCGGGATGAGCTGCCGGAGGATTTTCCTTGTGATTATGTGATCCATGCGGCAGCAGTTACTGCGTCTAAGCAGATGGTGGCAGATCCGGTGGGTACGATTCGTACAGCGATAGATGGAACGGAAAAGCTGCTTCGTCTGGCGGTAGAAAAACAGGTGAAGGCCTTTGTCTATATTTCCTCTATGGAGGTGTACGGACAGCCTAAGACGGTAGGGAAGAGTAACGAGAGCGATCTAGGCTATATCGACATCGCGAATGTGCGCAGCTGCTATCCGGAAGGAAAGCGGATGTGCGAATGTCTGTGCAATGCCTACGCGGCGCAGTACGGACTTCGCGTCGTTAGTGCCAGACTGGCACAGACCTTTGGCGCCGGTATTTTGCCCGGTGAAAACCGTGTATTTGCACAATTTGGGCGAAGTGTGATGCGTGGAGAAGATATCGTATTGCATACAACGGGTGAATCCGAGGGCAATTATGTCTATACTGCAGATGCTATCCGTGGGATTTTGCTGCTGCTTTTAAAGGGAAAGAGCGGCGAAGCATACAATATCGCAAATGAGAGTGCGCATACTTCGATTCGCGGAATGGCACAGCTTGTGGCATCAGAGGTGGCAGGCGGAGCGATCCGCGTGGTAGTGGATATTCCGGAGAATGCGAATGCGCTAGGTTATGCGCCGCCGGTAAGACTGTGGCTGGATGCGACAAAGCTTCGTGCGCTTGGCTGGGAGCCTACGGTATCACTGGCAGATGCCTACCGCAGGATGATTACATATTTAAAGGAAGAGAATCAGGTGTAAAAAATGAAAAAGAACGTGATAAAGCTGCTTACCGGCTTATGTGTGATGATGCTTGGATTATTTGCCGGAAAGGAAGCATATGCTTATGGAGCCGAGATGACGCTGCATGGCATATATCTGGGTGAAAATTCCAAGGGAGATTCGGTGTTGTTAGAATCACAGGGTGAATATCTGCTCATGGATATCGGCATGTATTACGGTACGCCGTATGTGATCGAGGAGCTCGAGGATCTGGGCATCGATCATCTCTCGATTTATTTTAGCCATCTGCATATGGATCATACAGGCTCCTGCGGCACCTATGAGGAGCTGACGGATGGCCTGCAGGAATTTGCGGATGCCGGCATTACGATCGATAAGCTATATCTTCCGGCGGAAAATGTGGCACCACGTTCTATCAATAATCCGACTCGTTACAGGATATTAAAGGAATATGCCGAAGGCAAATTTCCGATTCAGTATTTAAAGGTAGGAGATACGATCTATGTGGGAGATGCGGTTGGACGAGTCATAGGACCTGTGGATGAAGCAGAGCTTTCCCTGCTAAACGCTAGGGGAGAATATGCTTACGGCACCTATGAGAATAACTGCAGTCTCGTCACGATCTTTACCTGCGGCAATATCAAATATTTTACTGCCGGCGATATCGCGGAAGCAGAGGAAAAGCTGCTGATCAAGCGTTATGGAAGCGAGCTTGACTGCGACATCATGAAGCTCAATCATCATGGACAGGGCAAGACAAATACCGAGGAGCTGTTATCCTATATCACGCCGACCTACAGCTTTACCACGACGCCGAGCTATGAGCCGAAAAAAGAGAATGGCAAATGGAAAAATTATCGCGCTGTAGCGCGCTCTGAGGTATACGGCATCAATTATATGATTCAGCCAAACCGTGATAATATCGTCATTGAGGTGAAAAATGACAGTGTGCGGCTATATCGTGGTGAGGATGCCTACACCGGAAAAAGGATGAAGGGCTGGGTACAGCTGGCAGGCTCAGACGGAAGGTATCATGACACGGATTGGTTTTATCTGGATTCCTATGGGGAGCTTTTGACCGGCATTCAACAGATCGACGGACTGTATTATAACTTTGGAACCGGCGGACGCATGGTTTCTGGAAAATACAAAGAAAACGGCTACAAGCCCTGGGTGAAGGATGAAAACGGCACGCGTGCCTATCTGTTGGATGAACAGGATCGGGCTGTGATGCAGGTAGGATTTGCTTATGTTGGGGAGTATCGCTACTTTTTCGATAAACAGGGATACCGCCTAGAGCCAAAGGAGGAAGACGTCTTTACTACGATTCGCGGAGATGAATATATACTAGAGGAGAACGGAGCCTTCCGTACGGACGAGATCGTCGATATGGACGACGGCACATATTATCTGGATACGTCAGGAAGGATGGTTTACGACGAGAAGCTGGATATATCCGGTACGCTGTATTTGTTTGACGGAGACGGCCGTATGATAGGCTATGACGGCAAGAGAGATTTCTACAGGTTTAACGGTCAGATGTATGCCATCAACGGAGAGGGAGAAGTCCTCTCAAACTGCATCGCGACTGTACAGGGCCATAAGTATTATTTTGATGAAGAGGGAATTTTTGCTACCGATGAGAAGGTGAAGCGAGGCGCTTCGACCTATTATTTCAATAAAAAGGGCTACATGGTCACAAAAAAGCTCGTTAGAATCGACAATAACCGGTATTATTTCGGCGCAGACGGCAAGATGTATACCGATCGTAACTTTAAGCTGAACGGAAAAAAATATCACGCGGATGAAGATGGCGTGGTGAAGCGTGTAAAAAAGTAAAAAAAGAAAAGGAGGAAACGGAATAAAAATTTGTTGACGCGTCCTCTCGTTTGTGTTATTATGTATGGTGCTTTACTGTGGTAAATGGGCTATTTCTGCGCTGTTTTAGGCAAAAATCAGCCGAATAATAAAAACGAGAGGTGAAACGTCGATGGAGAAAAACAGAATACGTCCGGTACAAGCTGGTAAAAGCCTGCGTATGAGCTACTCAAGACAAAAAGAAGTTCTGCAGATGCCGAATCTCATTGAGGTTCAAAAGGACTCCTATCAGTGGTTCTTAGACGAGGGCTTGAAGGAAGTGTTTGCGGATATCTCTCCTATTACGGACTACAGCGGGACCTTGAGCCTGGATTTTGTAGACTTTACGCTCTGTGCGGATGATGTAAAGTATACGATCCCCGAGTGCAAGGAACGCGATGCCACCTATGCAGCACCGCTGAAGGTGAAGGTACGTTTGTATAACAAGGAGACGGAGGAGATCAACGAGCACGAGATTTTCATGGGCGATCTGCCGCTGATGACTGAGACCGGTACGTTTGTGATCAACGGAGCGGAGCGTGTTATCGTCAGCCAGCTCGTTCGTTCACCGGGTATCTACTACGGGATTACCCGTGACAAGGTCGGAAAGACACTGTATTCCTGTACCGTTATCCCGAACCGCGGTGCGTGGCTCGAGTACGAGACAGACTCCAATGACGTATTTTATGTTCGTGTGGACCGAACCAGAAAGGTGCCGATCACGGTATTGATACGTGCACTGGGAATCGGTTCTAACCAGGAAATTATAGATTATTTCGGCGAGGAGCCGAAGATTGTGGCCAGCTTCGGAAAGGATGTTTCTACCAATTACGAATCCGGCCTATTAGAGCTGTATAAAAAGATCCGCCCCGGCGAGCCTTTGACGGTGGAGAGCGCAGAGAGTCTCATTTCTGCGATGTTTTTCGATCCGAGAAGATATGACCTCGCCAGAGTCGGCCGTTACAAGTTCAACAAAAAGCTATCCTTCTATAATCGTCTGCGCAATCAGGTATTGGCAGAGGATGTCATCGATCCTTCTACCGGCGAGGTGTTAGCAGAGGCAGGCACGAAGCTGACGAGAGAACAGGCGGCACAGCTTCAGAATGCTGCAGTTCCATACGTTTATGTAAAGACAGAGGAGCGTACTGTCAAGGTGCTCTCTTCTATGATGGTAGAGTTAGGTGCCTGGGTGCCGGAGCTATCTGATAAGGCAGCACAAAAGGAGCTTGGCATCACAGAGCTGGTATACTATCCGGTGCTAAAAAAGATACTAGAGGAGCATTCTGACTTAGAGGAGATCAAGGAAGAGATTCACCGTCAGGCACATGAGCTCGTTCCGAAGCATGTGACAAAGGACGATATTTTTGCTTCTATTAATTACAATATGCACCTGGAGTGGGGCGTTGGCAGCGACGATGATATCGACCATTTGGGCAATCGACGCATACGTGCGGTAGGAGAGCTTTTACAGAATCAGTACCGCATCGGTTTATCGAGACTGGAGCGCGTGGTCAGAGAGCGTATGACGACGCAGGATTTAGAGGGCATTTCTCCTCAGAGTCTGATCAATATCAAGCCTGTTACGGCAGCAGTCAAGGAGTTTTTCGGATCCTCACAGCTGTCTCAGTTCATGGATCAGAACAATCCGCTGGGTGAGCTGACACATAAGAGACGTTTATCAGCCTTAGGACCCGGTGGCCTGAGCAGAGATCGTGCCGGATTCGAGGTGCGAGATGTCCATTATTCACACTATGGACGTATGTGCCCTATTGAGACGCCTGAAGGCCCGAACATCGGATTGATCAACTCCTTAGCCTGCTATGCGCGCATCAATTCCTATGGCTTTGTTGAGGCACCGTATCGAAAGATTGACAAGAGTGACCCGAGAAATCCCCGTGTCACAGATGAAGTGGTATATATGACTGCGGACGAGGAGGATAACTACCACGTAGCGCAGGCAAACGAGAAGCTCGATGCAGAGGGACATTTTGTGCGTAATTCCGTATCCGGCCGTTATTTAGACGAGACACAGGAATACGACAAGACGATGTTTGACTATATGGATGTCTCTCCGAAGATGGTATTTTCAGTGGCTACCGCATTGATTCCGTTTTTGCAGAACGATGATGCGAACCGTGCTTTGATGGGCTCTAACATGCAGCGTCAGGCCGTTCCGCTTTTGACGACGGAGGCTCCTGTGGTCGGTACAGGTATGGAGCCGAAGGCTGCTGTGGACTCCGGTGTCTGCGTCGTTGCAAAGAAGGCAGGTACTGTAGAAAAGGCACAGTCTGATGAGATCTGGATCAAGAATGATGACGGAACTACATCAAATTATCGTCTGACTAAATTCTCGCGCAGTAACCAGAGCAACTGCTATAATCAAAGACCGATCGTATTCCGCGGAGACCATGTGGATGAGGGCGAAGTCATTGCTGACGGACCGTCTACTTCACAGGGCGAGCTGGCGCTGGGCAAAAACCCTCTGATCGGCTTTATGACCTGGGAAGGCTATAACTATGAGGATGCTGTACTGCTTAGCGAGCGTCTGGTACAGGATGATGTCTATACATCTGTACATATCGAGGAGTACGAGGCAGAGAGCCGTGATACGAAGCTAGGACCTGAGGAGATCACACGTGATGTACCGGGTGTCGGCGAGGAAGCTCTAAAGGATCTTGATGAGCGTGGTATTATACGTGTCGGTGCAGAGGTTCGCGCCGGTGATATCTTAGTAGGTAAAGTAACGCCTAAGGGCGAGACAGAGCTGACGGCAGAGGAGCGGCTGCTGCGTGCGATCTTTGGTGAGAAGGCACGCGAGGTGCGTGATACATCGCTGAAGGTACCGCATGGTGAGTATGGTATCGTAGTCGCAGCCAAGGTATTTACAAGAGAAAACGGAGATGAACTATCTCCCGGTGTGAACCAGGCAGTCCGCATCTACATCGCACAGAAGAGAAAGATCTCTGTCGGCGATAAGATGGCAGGCCGCCATGGAAACAAGGGTGTCGTTTCCCGTGTGCTTCCGGTTGAGGATATGCCGTTTTTACCGAACGGCAGACCGCTTGATATCGTGCTAAATCCCCTTGGTGTGCCGAGCCGTATGAATATCGGACAGGTGCTGGAGATTCACCTGAGTCTGGCTGCAAAGGCACTGGGCTTTAACATCGAAACTCCCGTATTTGACGGCGCGCGAGAGATCGATATCCAGGATACACTAGAGCTGGCAAACGATTATGTCAATATGCCGTTTGATTCGCAGGAAGCGGCCAAGGAAGGAAAAACAGAGAATTTTTACGATAAATACAAGGACACCCTGCGAGAGGATGTCATGGAATATCTGTCCGACCACAGAGCACACAGAGAGCTGTGGAAGGGCGTGCCGATCTCTAGAGACGGTAAGGTGCAGCTAAGAGACGGACGTACCGGAGAGCCCTTTGATTCACCGGTTACCATCGGTCACATGCATTATCTGAAGCTCCACCATCTGGTAGACGACAAGATTCATGCGCGTTCTACAGGCCCTTACTCTCTGGTTACGCAGCAGCCGCTGGGTGGAAAGGCACAGTTCGGCGGACAGCGTTTCGGAGAGATGGAGGTTTGGGCTCTCGAGGCATATGGCGCATCCTATACGCTGCAGGAGATCTTGACCGTGAAGTCCGATGATGTTCTCGGCCGTGTAAAGACCTACGAAGCGATCATCAAGGGAGATAATATCCCGGAGCCGGGTATTCCGGAGTCCTTCAAGGTGCTCTTAAAGGAGCTGCAGTCTCTTGGTCTGGATGTCAAGGTGCTTGATGAGAACCGGGAAGAGGTTGAGCTGATGGAGATCAGTGAGTATGGCAATACGAACATCAACTCGGTCATCGGTGATGACAAGGATTTTGCGTTTGAGGACAGTGAGAGCTTTGCAAAGCACGGATTCTCTAAGGTGGAGTTTGACGCAGACAGCAAGGAGCTGGTAGCTGTTGAAGAGGATGAGGATGCCGACGATTTTGATGATGATTTCGGAGCGGATGATTTTGATGATGCTCTGATGGATGACGAAGATTAGAAGGGAGTGCCAAGATGCCTGAGACAGCAAACAAGGAAACCAACCAGTCAATTTCATTTGATGCAATTCAGATTGGACTGGCCTCACCTGAGAAGATCAGAGAGTGGTCGCGTGGTGAAGTAAAAAAGCCCGAGACGATCAATTATCGTACACTAAAGCCGGAAAAGGAAGGACTCTTTTGTGAGCGTATCTTTGGACCGAGCAAGGACTGGGAGTGCCACTGCGGAAAATATAAAAAGATTCGCTATAAGGGTGTGGTCTGTGACCGATGCGGCGTAGAGATCACGAAGGCTAGTGTCAGAAGAGAGCGTATGGGTCACATTGAGCTGGCTGCTCCGGTTTCCCATATATGGTATTTCAAGGGTATTCCGTCACGTATGGGACTGATCCTTGATCTATCACCCCGTACCCTGGAAAAAGTATTATATTTTGCTTCTTATATCGTACTTGACCCCGGAAAGACAGATCTTACCATCAAGCAGGTGCTTTCCGATGCCGATTATCAGGCTGCTGTTGAGAAGTACGGCAGAACCTTCCGTGTCGGTATGGGCGCTGAGGCGATTTTAGAGCTACTAAAGGCGATCGATCTTGAAAAGGATTCCGCAGAGCTAAAGGCCGCGCTCGCGGATGCGAGTGGTCAGAAAAAAGCGCGTATCATCAAGCGCTTAGAGGTAGTAGAGGCCTTCCGTGAGTCAGGAAACCGCCCGGAGTGGATGATTTTGACAGTCATCCCGGTTATCCCGCCGGATCTTCGCCCGATGGTACAGCTCGACGGCGGCAGATTCGCTACCTCCGATCTAAATGATCTGTATCGTCGTATTATCAATAGAAATAACCGTCTGCGCAGACTTTTAGAGCTGAGCGCACCGGATATCATCGTACGCAACGAGAAGCGTATGCTGCAGGAGGCTGTGGATGCCCTGATCGATAACGGCCGCAGAGGCCGCCCGGTTACAGGCCCCGGAAACCGTGCATTAAAGTCCTTATCAGATATGTTAAAGGGTAAGTCCGGACGCTTCCGTCAGAACCTGCTTGGAAAACGTGTGGATTATTCCGGACGTTCCGTTATCGTAGTTGAGCCGAAATTAAAGATTTATCAGTGTGGTCTGCCAAAGGAGATGGCCATCGAGCTGTTCAAGCCCTTTGTGATGAAGGAGCTGGTAGCCAGCGGTACGGCGCACAATATTAAGTCTGCCAAGAAGATGGTAGAGCGCTTACATACTGAGGTGTGGGATGTCCTAGAGGATGTCATCAAGGAGCATCCGGTGATGCTAAACCGTGCACCGACACTTCACCGACTCGGTATTCAGGCCTTTGAGCCGATCCTAGTCGAGGGTAAAGCCATCAAGCTGCATCCGCTTGTATGTACTGCGTTCAACGCCGATTTCGATGGAGACCAGATGGCAGTCCATCTGCCGCTGTCTCAGGAGGCGCAGGCAGAGTGCCGCTTCATGCTGCTCTCTCCGAATAACCTCTTAAAGCCCTCAGACGGTGGCCCTGTAGCAGTGCCGTCTCAGGATATGGTGCTTGGTATTTACTATCTGACGATGGACAAGGTGCCTGATTTTAGGGATAAGGGCGTGACACCGGTCAATGACAAGGTATACGATTCAGCTGATCAGCTAAAGGCTGCCTTAGATGCCGGAGAGATCAGTGTAGAGGATATGATTCGCTTCCAGACACATGATGAGTCTGAGCGAGAGGTGATCTGTACACCGGAGGATATTTTAGGACATTTCTTCAGCAGTACGAATCAGGCATTGCTCGCCTATGAAAATGGCGTGATCAGCCTGCATCAGACGATCCATGTGCACCAGGAGACTGTGACACCGGACGGCGATGCGGTGTCAGGCACTATCACTACGACACTAGGCCGACTGATCTTTAACGAGATCATTCCGCAGGATCTTGGCTTTGTAAAGAGAGAAAAGCCCGAGGATTATCTGCTGCTTGAGGTGGATTTCCATGTAGGCAAAAAGCACTTAAAGAAGATATTAGAGAAGGTCATCAACATCCATGGTGCGACTCGTACCGCAGAGGTATTAGACGACATCAAGGCAATGGGTTATAAATATTCGACCCGTGCAGCTATGACGGTATCGATCTCAGATATGACCGTTCCGCCGCAGAAGCCGCAGATGATCCAGGACGCACAGGATACGGTAGACCGCATCACCAAGCAGTATAAGCGTGGTCTGATCACCGAGGAGGAGCGTTATAAGGAGGTCGTAGAGACCTGGAAGGACACCGATGACGAGCTGACTGCAGCCCTGCTTAACGGTCTTGATAAATATAACAACATCTTCATGATGGCAGATTCCGGAGCCCGTGGTTCCGATAAACAGATCAAGCAGCTTGCAGGTATGCGTGGTTTGATGGCAGATACGACAGGTCGTACGATCGAGCTGCCGATCAAGTCGAACTTCCGTGAAGGTCTCGACGTTTTGGAGTACTTCATGTCCGCACACGGCGCACGTAAGGGACTTTCAGATACCGCACTTCGTACTGCCGATTCCGGATATCTGACGAGACGTCTGGTAGACGTTTCCCAGCATATGATCGTGCGTGAGTCCGACTGCTGTGCCGGTACTGACCGCGAGATCCCCGGCATGTATGTCAAGGCATTCATGGACGGAAAGGAAGAGATCGAGAGTCTGCAGGATCGTATCACCGGCAGATTTGCGGCTGAGACGATAGTAGACAAGGATGGAGAGATCATCGTAAAGGCAAACCACATGATCACACCGAAGCGTGCCGAGGCAGTGCTTAGCAAGGGTGTGGATGCAAACGGCGAGCCGATCACACAGGTGAAGATCCGTACGATTTTAACCTGCCGCTGCCATATGGGTGTCTGCGCAAAGTGCTATGGCTCGAACATGGCGACCGGTCAGGCAGTACAGGTCGGCGAGGCGATCGGTATTATCGCTGCACAGTCTATCGGTGAGCCCGGTACACAGCTGACGATGCGTACCTTCCATACCGGTGGTGTAGCCGGAAACGATATCACACAGGGTCTTCCCCGTGTCGAGGAAATTTTCGAGGCAAGAAAACCGAAGGGACTTGCCATCATCACGGAAATCGGCGGCGTAGCTATGATCAAGGATACGAAAAAGAAACGCGAGATCGTAGTCACAGACCAGCAGACCGGCGATTCCAAAACCTATCTGATCCCTTACGGATCACATATCAAGGTGATGGACGGAGCAGTGCTTGAGGCCGGCGATGAGCTGACCGAGGGTTCTGTCAACCCGCATGATATATTAAAGATCAAGGGCGTAAGAGCTGTTCAGGATTATATGCTGCGCGAGGTGCAGAGAGTATATCGTCTGCAGGGTGTTGAGATCAACGACAAGCATATCGAGGTTATCGTACACCAGATGCTGCAGAAGATCCGCGTGGAGGAAAACGGCGATTCAGGCTTTTTGCCCGGTACGATGGTTGACACCTTAGATTTTGAGGATACAAATGAAAGGCTGGAGAAGGAGGGCAGGACGCCTGCAGAGGGCACACAGGTGCTGCTGGGTATTACAAAGGCATCTCTTGCTACGAATTCCTTCCTATCCGCAGCTTCCTTCCAGGAGACTACTAAGGTATTGACCGAGGCAGCCATCAAGGGCAAGGTCGATTCTTTGATCGGTATGAAGGAGAATGTCATCATCGGCAAGCCGATTCCGGCAGGTACAGGTATGAAGCGTTACCGCAACATCAAGCTGGATTCTGATGCTCGCATGGAGCATCTGCACGAAGACGACGAAGTGCTCGAGGAGGCCGATTTTGAGGAGGAGCATCAGGTTGTATATTCAGACGATGCGTTTGTAGACAGCTTTGATGAGCCAATCGAGGATGAGGCTGTCGTACTAGATGACGAAGCAGACGACTTTGAGGATGAGGAATAAAATATAGTATTTTAAAATGCAGATATCGAAAGGTATCTGCATTTTTTGTGCATTTATATATTGACAAGATAGAAAAGTCTAGTATAATGAAATGCAAATGGGCACATAAGTGATTGTAAATAGTGCAAAAGGGGGCAGGAATTGTGGAACTGGCAGAGCAATATTTTCTGGAATCGATCAAGTGGGACAGCCTAACACAGGCTGCCGGGGCACTTGGAATCAGTCAGCCGGCGCTTAGCCTGGCACTGACCAATCTGGAGAAAAAGCTGGGCGTTACTTTACTCGATCGAAAGCGCAAGCCACTTCGTTTTACGGAGGAGGGCAGTATATATGCGGAGTATCTGCACAAGCAAAGAGAGCTGGAGCTGCAGCTGCAAAAGGAGCTGTCAGATGCAGGTGAGCAGAGACGACGAGTCCTGTCCATCGGCGCGGCGACAGTCTATATCGAGTCGCTGGTGGCGGATGTGATTCCACAGCTGTTGGAGAGCTATCCAAATTGCCAGATTGATATGCACATCGGACCACTCGAGAAGCTAGTGCAAAACGCCGTGGATGGAGAGATCGAATGCTTTATCTGCACCGATGAGAAGAATATTCCGGATAATTTTAAGCTGGTGCAGATTCGAAGTGAGCATCTCTATCTTTGCGTGCCGGCACATTTTCCTGTGAATGAGAGGCTGCGTGATTATCAGGTCAAGCTCGGAGAGCAAAAAGAGGTTCCGGATTATCGCGCCTTTGATGGGTGTGAGCTCATCAAATTGCCGTCCCGATATCCATTGCAGAGGCGTATGGATGCTTTCTTTGAGAAAAAGGGGATGCATGTCAGCTCGTTTTTGTGTGTCAACCAGGTCGCGACCGGTGTAGCACTTGCGCAACGAGGTCTTGGCATGGTGGTTGCCTCGCAGGAAGCAATCATGGGGAGAAATCTAAAGGAAGAGGTGTGCCTATATTCTCTGCCACAGGAGGTATCCGGCAGAAAAATATACCTTGCTTATGATAGCGACCATTATATTTCAAAAATATGCAAGGTATTTATCGATCTAATGAAAGGAAAAGAGGAAAATGAAAACATCAAAGAAAATTAATCTGATCATCGGACCGCTGCTGTTGCTGCTTTCCATTTTTGCATTGCCGGAGAGCGTTTTTACGACATTTGCAGCACGCTCGGCAGTCGGAACGGTTGCCTGGATGGCATACTGGTGGGTGACAGGACCTGTGGACTATGCAGTGACCGGCTTTTTGCCCATCGCCGTGAATGCTCTGCTGCAGATCACGGATATGAGCAGTGTGATCGCAAACTATGCATCAGAGACGATATTGCTGCTGCTGGGCGCATCTATCCTGACCGTTTCCTGGGAAAAGTCAGGACTTGACAAGCGCATTGCATCGGTATTTTTAAAAATGCTCGGCAGTAATTTTCGCCAGCAGCTGATATTCTGGTTTTTACTTTCTGCATTTTTGTCAGCGATTCTTCCAAATGCAGTCGTTTGTGCGACGATCACGCCGATCGCAGTATCGATGCTGACCTATATAGGCGAGGGCGATATCAAAAACAGCCGTGTAGGCTCAAAGCTTTTGCTCACCATCGCTTATGCGACCGGTATCGGCGGTCTGGCTTCTCCTCTGGGCGGTGCCATGAATCTGGTGACAGTGGATTATATCCAGCAGCTGACCGGAGAGGAATATATGTATATTTCCTGGGTCATTCGATTTGCACCGATTATGCTTGTATTAGTAATCAGCAATCTGCTGTTTATGCTTCGGGATGTCAAAAAAGCGGACAGTATTGGTAATGTAGAAGAGTTTTTTAACAGTGAGTATGGCGAGAAAAAGCCTATGAGCTTTGAGGAAAAGATGTCACTTATCCTGTTTTTGATCGCTACAGTGCTCGCCTTTACCAGACAGCTCTATCAGGATGTGCTGCCGGGACTAAAGCCTGCCTATGCATTTATCGTGTGCGCGATCCTTTCCTTCCTGATTACTGATCGCGAAGGAAACCGACTGATGATGTGGAAATCCGTGCAGTCAAAGATTATCTGGGAGATGATCTACATCTTTGCCGGTGGTCTGGCAGCCGGAACGCTCATCAATGGTTCGGGTGCTGCGGAGAATATCGGAAGCTGGGTAGCATCCATGAATTTAAGCGGCGGCTTTGTAACGATTTTTATCATTATTACAGTAACACTGATCCTATCAGATGTAACGAGCAATACTGCGACAGCAGCCGTAGCGATGCCCATCGTAATCTCCATCATACAAGGAATTGGCGAAGACCCGATCCCGTTTGTATACATCGCTTCAATTGGTGTGAATCTATCCTATATGCTGCCGACTTCGATTCGTGCGATTCCGGTGGGATATGGTATGGAACCGAAATACATGCTAAAAGAGGGCTGGAAGCTTTCACTTATCGTCATTGTGTCGCTGTCCATATTAAGCTATCTATTGCTTCGCTACTGGCCGGCATTCTCCACGGTTTAGTCGTATTCGTAAAAAAACTGACAGATCATTCGCCCGTACGTGCCTGTGCGGGCGAAAAATATTTGACAGTAGATAGATGAAATGATAATATTCGAGAAGTGGATGAGAGAATCGTGGAAGGAGACAGTTAGTTTATGTCGGTTATTTCTTATACATTTTTTGTTTTTTTGGCAATCGTTATTTCCCTATATTATATTGTTCCAAAGAAATTTCAATGGTTGGTTTTACTGGTAGGCAGCATCTTTTTCTATGCGATCGCCGGAGTGCAATATCTGGCAGTAGTCGTATTGAGTGCAGTGCTGGTTTATTTTTTTGCGCTGTGTATGCAAAAAAATCTCGATGAGCAGGCGATTAGGCTGGAGGGACTAGACCGTAAGGCAGCTCGTGCCGTGAAAAACGAGATGAAGGCCAAAAGAAAAAAGGTACTGGTGCTTGCGCTGATTGTTGTGATCGGTGTGCTGTTTGTGTTTAAGGCCAGTGATTTTTGCATTACAAATATAAACCGTTTACTTGGAATGGCTAGTCTGTCTGAGATACCGGAATGGAATCTGATCGCGCCGCTTGGCATATCCTTTTATTCTTTTATGATGATTTCTTATCTGGTGGATATATATAATGACAAGGCGAGCGCGCAGAAGAATTTTCTGAAATATCTGACCTATGTGCTGTATTTTCCCCATGTGACGCAGGGTCCGATTGCACGGTATGAGGAGGTTTCTCCGCAGCTGTTTAGCGGACATGCCTTTTCCTATAATACACTGACACAGGGCATCTGGCTGATCATCTGGGGCTATTTCAAAAAGCTCGTTATTGCGGACAGACTATCCTCCTTTGTTACAGCTGTGTTCAATCACAGCGGTGATTATAAGGGAACGATCTTTCTGTTTGCCGGCATCATGTATTCCATTCAGATTTACTGCGATTTTTCGGGTTGTATGGATATCGTGCGCGGCGCGAGCGAGTGCTTTGATATTCGTCTGGGCGAGAACTTCGCACGTCCGTATTTTTCACAGACGCTGCCGGAATTCTGGAGACGCTGGCACATCTCACTGGGTGCTTTTTTCCGTGAGTATATTTTCTATCCGGTTTCGACCTCGAAGCTGTTTTTGAAGCTGAATACCTTTGGCAGAAAGCATTTCGGAAATGAGTGGGGGCGCAATATTGCCAGCTGTCTGCCGATTTTATGCGTTTGGTTTCTGACAGGCTTTTGGCATGGTGCGAACTGGAACTATATTTGCTGGGGACTATACCACGGATTTTTGATCTGTTTGTCTACCATGTTTGAACAGCCGATCGAAAAGCTGACGGTAAAGCTAAATATCAAGCGGGATTGCATCAGCTGGAATATTTTTCGGATGCTGCGCACCTTCTTTTTGTGTGTGATCGGCCGTATCATTTTTATGGGACATGGGATTCGCTCGGCAGCACGTATGCTATATTCGAGCGTAGCACATGCAGATGTTTTCTATAATATAGAAACGATTGGCTTGACGCATAACGAGTGGCTGCTTGTCATATTTAGCTGTATCGTGCTGCTGCTTGTATCTATTGCACAGGAGATACGCCAGCAAAAGGGTAGCACGGAGACGATTCGCGGGTGGCTTTCAAGACAGAATCTGTGGCTGCGCTGGATCGTACTGCTCGGCGGTGTTTTGTGCATACTCGTCTTTGGTGTATACGGCTCAGGTATGGGTGCGGCGTTTATTTACGAACAGTTTTAGGTGAAAGGCGGTTGCGAAAATGAAGCAGGCAGGAAAGAGAATCATAGCAGCTGTCGTATTTGTATGCATACTTGTTTTGGCGGTGAATGGCCTGGGCTATTTTTTCCGTCCGAACGATATGAATACGCAGTGCTTTGAATATTTAAATAAGGAAGATAAGGATACGATCAATGTGGCATGCATCGGCTCGAGTGCTATATATCGCTTCTGGATTCCGCAGGAGGCGTATGAGCAGACGGGTATCACCTCTGCCTTGATCGCTACGGCGGCACAGGATGTGGAGGCGATTCCATATATCATGGAGGAGACCGCAAAGACGCAAAAGGTAGATCTGTTTGTCGTAGAGGTGCGTAATTCGATCGCTGTGAATGCAAATGTTCTGGCAGATAAGTATGACCAGACGGATGCCACCGGAAGCTTTGCTTATATTGCTACCGGTATGAAGCAGTCGTTGAATCGTTTTCAGATGATCCGGGAGATCCTCGTGGAGGATGAAGAAAATACCTTGCTCGAGTGGTCGATACCTCTGCTCAAATATCACGATAATGTACATGAATTTAGTGCAGAGACGATGGTAGAGCGATTAAATGGCGTGGGTGTAAATGATATGTATGTGCGTCAGAGCTCGACAGTCACACCGACGACACAAAAGGAATTCATGGCCAGTGACGAGTATGAATATCCTGAGGATGCAAAGGCTGAGCTGGACGCGATCATAGAAAAGGGCGAGGAGCTGGGCATAGAGGTGCTGCTGGTTGCGACGCCTTACTCACCCGGCAAGATCCGTGGAGCATTGCAGCTGCAGATGGATGATTATATTGAATCACAGGGCTATTCGTACTTAAATATGCTCGGCAGCGAGGATGAGATCGGTTTGGATTTTTCGACGGATTATTATGATGCGCTGCATACGAATATTGCCGGAGCACGCAAGGTGACTGCATATCTGGCACATTATTTAAAGGACAACTATCAATTGGATTCCCGTCTAAATGAAGCCGAGACTGCGCATTGGGAGAAAATGTGTGAGAAATGGGATAAACGCGAAGCGGAGCTTTTGGAGGAATGGGAGAAAAATAAGGAAAAGGTGGAAGACAGTGAGAAAGGATAGTATACTTCATTATATTAGAGATTATGCTGCCACGCAGCCGGATAAGTATGCGGTGTGTGAGCTTCGAAAAAATCTGACCTACAGCCAGTATTGGGAGCGGATAAGAAAAGCTGCAGCTGTACTGCTGGGTAGAGATATCAAAAAAGGAATGCACGTGGTGCTGCGCTGTACGCAGAATCTGGATTATCTCGTGCTTTTTAGTGCCCTGCAGTATGTTGGAGCGATTCCAATCCCTGTGGAAAAGACACTGGGGGCAGATCGTTTGATTGAGATCGCAGGAGCTGTCGATGCAGAGGTGATTTTGGCTGATGAGGATGTGGAGGGCATTTGCGCTTACAAATCCAAGGATCTGATAAAAGAGGTGGAGGCGGCAGAGCCGGCAGAGCTTTCGCTCCCTAATGCAGATGATATCTCCATGATTTTGTTTACGACCGGAACGACCGGCAAATCAAAGGGCGTTGTGCTGACGCATGTAAATGACGTGGCAGTTGCAGAGAATGTCATGTATGGCACGCAGATGGCTTCCGATAACGTAGAGGTCATTCCGATGCCGCTCAATCATGCCTTTGGTATCCGCAGATATCAGTCTGATATCGTAAATGGCGGTACTGTCTGTCTGATGGACGGCATGGTATTTATGGGAACACTCTGGAAGCTGATGGACAAATATCATGTGACAGCTATGGCACTTTCTCCGGCATCACTGGGTATGATCTTCCAGCTGTCAGGAGATCGCATCGCAGATTATAAGGATCAGATGCATTATATCCAGATCGGCTCCGCACCACTGATGGAGGCGGATAAACAGCGGCTCATTCAGCTGATGCCGAACCTGAGATTATACAATTTTTACGGTTCCTCTGAGGCAGGCTGCTCTTGCATTTTAGACTTTAACAGTTCTGATAACAAAACAGGCTGTATCGGTCGCCCGACGGTCAATTCCGTCGTGACCTTTGTAGATGAGAACGGCAATATCGCAGAGCATGTGGATGAGGAGCATCCGGCGCTGCTGGCCTGGGGCGGTGCGATCGTCATGAAGGAATACTACAAGGAGCCGCAGCTGACAAAGGATACGATGATAAACGGCTGCGTCATGACAAAGGATATGGCTTATCTCGATGAGGAGGGCAGATGCATCCTCGTTGGCAGAAGTGATGATATCGTAAACTACGGCGGCAGCAAGATCGCGCCTGCAGAGGTAGAGGATCTGGCCAGAGACTACGAAGGCATCGCAGACTGTGCCTACAGCTCACGCCCCGATGCGATCACCGGAGAGCTTCCGGTGATGCTTATAGTAAAAAAGGAATCCTACGATCAGGCGGCCTTCGAGGCATTTCTCACGGCACACCTAGAGAGCTACAAGCTGCCGCATGAGTATTATTTTACAGATGCGATTCCAAAGACGTTTAAGGGCTCGCTCTTACGCAAGGATATTAAAAACATAATCAACGAACAAATCAAAGGAGGACAACAGTAATGGATGAATTTATCAGCATGCTAAAGGAAATCAAGCCGGGCGTAGATTTCGAGAACGAGGAGGCACTCGTAGATGATGGTCTGATCGAATCCCTCGATATCATTTCCATCATTTCAGAAATCTCAGACCGCTATGGTGTACAGATCCCAAGTGATGAGATCATCCCGGATAACTTCAACTCTGCAGAGGCACTCTACGAGCTGGTGCAGGATTTGATGTAATTGACACAGACTGTGCGGCTGTTAGGGGATTTTTAGGAAATTCTCTTGACAGCCGCCTTTTTCGTGTCTATAATATTTTATCGTGCAGGGTTTTTTCTGCGCAAAAATGGCCGGAACATCCGGTGAACCACTATAAAAACAGGAGGTGAATAGAATGCCGACATTTAACCAGTTAGTAAGAAAAGGAAGACAGACCAGCGTTAAGAAGTCTACCGCACCGGCTTTACAGAAGGGATTTAACTCTCTGAAGAAAAAGTCTATCGATACTTCTTCTCCGCAGAAGAGAGGTGTCTGTACCGCAGTCAAGACTGCTACTCCTAAGAAGCCTAACTCAGCTCTTCGTAAGATCGCCAGAGTACGTCTTTCAAACGGAATCGAGGTAACCAGCTACATTCCGGGCGAAGGTCACAATCTGCAGGAGCATAGTGTCGTTCTGATTCGTGGCGGACGTGTCAAGGACTTACCCGGTACACGTTACCATATCATCCGTGGTACATTAGATACCGCAGGTGTTGCGAACAGAAAGCAGGCCCGTTCAAAGTACGGTGCTAAGAGACCGAAGGCTGCAAAATAATTTTTGCAGGAGTTAGAGCTGTACCACAAACAGAACTAAGGTAAGTGTTGGAATATTCTATTTCCGAAACATAATAGATTTCAGCACGAGCACATTAGAGGACACATGTGAGTACCGATGATCTAATATTATTTATTAAGGAGGGAAGTATCGTGCCGCGTAAAGGACATACTCAGAAAAGAGAAGTATTAGCAGATCCGATTTACAACAACACCGTGGTCACCAAGCTTATCAATAACATCATGTTAGACGGTAAGAAGGGTATCGCACAAAAGATTGTATACGGAGCATTTGCCAGAGTCGAGGAGAAGACCGGCAAGCCTGCCTTAGAGGTATTTGAGGAGGCTATGAACAACGTGATGCCCTTACTCGAGGTAAAGGCAAGACGTATCGGCGGAGCTACCTATCAGGTGCCGATCGAGGTTCGCCCCGATCGTCGTCAGGCGTTAGCACTGCGCTGGCTGACCATGTTCTCCCGCAAGAGAGGCGAGAAAACTCAGGAAGAGAGACTGGCAAACGAGATCATGGATGCTGCGAACAACACCGGAGCATCTGTAAAGAGAAAAGAAGATATGCACAAGATGGCAGAGGCCAACAAGGCATTTGCGCACTACAGATTCTAGGAGGAAAAAATCTTGGCTGGAAGAGAATATCCGTTGGAGAGAACCAGAAACATCGGAATTATGGCTCATATCGATGCCGGCAAGACGACATTGACAGAGCGTATTCTGTATTATACTGGTATTAACTACAAGATTGGTGATACTCATGAAGGTACTGCTACCATGGACTGGATGGAGCAGGAACAGGAAAGAGGTATTACAATTACCTCTGCCGCTACCACCTGCCACTGGACTCTTGAGAAAGAAACCAAACCCATGCCCGGTGCATTAGAGCATCGTATCAACATCATTGATACTCCGGGACACGTTGACTTCACTGTAGAAGTTGAGCGT
>CAVBEI010000009.1:0-66129 GCA_963594555.1 Lachnospiraceae bacterium
TCGCACTTTGGCAGACAAGGTCTTTGCCATTTGCGATTATTATATACAGGATCGGGTGAAAAAACATTCGCGCCACATTTACGATATTTATAAGCTGCTTCAAATTGTTCCACAGACGGCTGGGTTCAAAGCGCTTGTAAAAGAAGTGCGAGGTGCGAGAGCGATGACGAATATCTGCCCATCTGTACATTGGGGGTCAGGCCCCATGAACAAACTGTGAACAGATTATGGACAAAATCCCCATGTGCGATACGCACGGGGGATTTTTTGTGACAAGAGAGACGTCTGAAATAGGATGAAAATGGCGTAGAATGGGCGTTTTTGGACGGCCTGTGGGGTAGAAATCAACTTGACTATAGGTATAAAAGCAAATACAATATAAGAGGTATGACTAATGACAGTAGATGAGTGGGTCAAATATGATTCCACACATCGCACTCGTATGGCTTTTTGCCACGGTATCACCGGTCTGTGGCAGGCCTCCCGCAGCCGTTCTACGATCGTCTGTAAAGTTAAAAATATACGCCGCGGAATATCCGCGGCGCTCAGAAGTTATTGCTGCATTTCCTGTTTGATTTTTTCGTATTGTGAGCGGATACTTTCCGGAGACTCCTCCAACTCATCCGCAATCTGATCCAATGGTTTGTTTTTCAATATCTTTTTGCGAATGAGCTCAGATATTTTTTCTTCCTTCCCGATTTCTTTTCCGATTTCTTTTCCAATCTTCTCGCCATCCTCGATTGCTTCGGCACGCTGCATTTCCAATCTTCGTTCAAACGTATAATCTAATGTCATCACGTGCATTACCTCCTCCCGGTGTTCATCCAGAAAATCCCTGAGCACATCTTCTTCTATACAGTGATCGATTGCCTGCTTGATAGCATCTTCCAAGTTTCCACTGATCTCATTATTTTTCCGCACCATATCCACAAAATACATATATTCGCGCAAGGTCCGGCATTTGGATAACAACTGGGCGTTTTTACCTTTGTTGATATTATAGACACGACAGACAAGCTCTATCTCCGGCTGCTCCGTTTCCTGCTCAAACGCGTCCGAAAGCCGCAAATCATACTGTTCCGGAGCCTCCTCCTTGCCATTATAAAACACAACAAAATGTGGAACCGGAATCTTCAAAATTTTTCCACCGTAAATATCACGCTTCTGCGCCTTAATCCGTTTCTGAATAATACTTGCAAAATAAAGCAGATCTCTCAACGGCATGTTCGGACAATAGGTTGACTGATGCTCATAAAGACTCAGATTCGCATCAAGAATGAAGGAAGCATCATTCCTTACGGTAAGCGAAAAACTTTTATCGTCCAAGGTTGTCATCTCAACCAGTTCCGGATCATCATAGTCCGTTCCATTGATTGCATTATATACTTCCAACGCACGATTCTTGTCCTGAAGAAGCATGCTAAACACATCACTCTTGTACTCTTTGTTTGCCATACAGTTTCCTCCTTTTGTAAGCCGCAGAATCTGTATGAAAACAAGTCCATTATCCGTACAAATCCTGCTTAAATTAAAATATAGTTGTAAATAAAAGCAAGATTTTCCGAGATAATTTGAAATGCTAAAATAGTATATATGATACAGACGGCTCGCCAAATACTGTCCGTCCTGACTATGGAAAAATATGCAATTGCTTTGGCACAAGTATAACATTCAAGTGTCAAAGTTGCAATAAAAAATCAGTTTTTGAACAGCGGAACAGGGGGGTCAGGCCCCATGAACAAACTGTGAACAAATTATGGACAAAATCCACCTGCGCGATACGCACGGGGGATTTTTTGTGGCAAGAGAGACGTAAAAAATAGGCTGAAAATGGCGTAGAATGGGCGTTTTTGGACGGCCTGTGGGGTAGAAATCAACTTGACTATAGGTATAAAAGCAAATACAATATAAGGGGTATGACTAATGACAGTTGAGGATGAGGAATGATACAATGTGGATTTAAATAGAGGCTTTTGTGCGTGATGATTGGAAAAAGAATTCTGTGAAAGAACGCAAAGGATCTTGGCTTATAAACCTTAGCTGCATATGGCGTATTTCAATGTGAACTTCCTTCTTTATTACGCCTGATGCATTTTCTGAACGAATAGAATCAAAAAAAGCCCTGTAAATAAGCTTTTTTCTTGCTTTTTGCAGGGGTTTCGAGAACTGAGGCACACACGGTATATTTTGAGGGTTGCTATATAGTTTGTAACGAAAACGATTGATGCATACTAGATACTTATATTATTTTAACAGATGTACACTTAGTAAAAAATGAACTGCTTAATCAATAAGAGCAGGATTTATTTTATTAAAGGACACCCACATTCCAGTGGATGTCCTTTTCGAAAATTTAGAGAACAAAATTTGTAAAATCATTAATTAGGCGATATAATAAGTGAAAAATGGAGGTGGGTATTTTGAAAGCTTCAGCACGAGTTCATAATAAAGAAAAAAGAACAACTGGATTTATAGTTGATGGCAGCTATATCAAATACTATGATGCATTGCAAAATATCAATCTCATAGATAATCTGTTTATTACAACAGATGGAGTCATAGAATCAAAAAATACAGCTTTGGATGAGATAGCTGTTGATAAAATAAATCAATCAATATACGAGAAGCTTTGCAAGGAAAATCCATTGATAAGAGATGTTCAGTATGAGCTTGAAGAGTGGAGAGACCGATGGAGTGAATATGTTTTGTATCTGACAGGTGCAAGGCAGATTGGAAAAACAACTGAACTGAAGAAATTCGCATATAAACATTATGAGCAAATCATATATGTAAATTTGGCAAATGAGAGACAACAGAAGTATTTTGAAGAGCTTGTTTTGTCAAATTCATTACAGTTTGGAATGATAAATTACTGTAGACAAGAAAGATTAGAAGAGTTTGAAAATACACCTACTACGATACTTATTATTGATGAAATCCAAGAGAACAGTACAGTGTATAACAGTATTAGAGCTTTACAGGGAGAATTGAAGTGCCATGTGGCAGTTACAGGAAGCTACCTTGGAAAGACTATAAATTCCAAATACTTTAAGCCAGCAGGAAATATGAAAGAGATAGAAATGCTTCCATTATCATTTTCAGAATTTTGCAGAGCTTTCAATAAAGAGAAATTACTAAATTCAATAGATATTTATGGCAGTTCAGATAAAGAGCAGTACATTGAATTAACAGATTTGTATAAAGCTTATATTCAAATAGGTGGTTATCCAGCGGTTGTAAAAGAGTATCTAAGAAGTAAGGATATAGACAGATGCTATGAAGTAATTGAGACTATAATATCAAGGTTTACAGAAGAGTCAGCTTCTTATTTTGAAAATGACAAGTGCTATATAGTATTTGAAAATGTTTATAAAGCAGCACTTATGAGTATTGCAAAGGAAAAGAAAGGAACTGCATCAAAAGATATACAGGAAATTACAGATTTTGTAAAGGATGATACCAAGGAGCATGTAAGCAGGGCTGAGGTAAATAATGTCATATCTTGGTTGAAGTATTCAAAAATACTTGGTGGATGCGACTTATACAATCAGGGAAATGTAAACGACTTATTAAGTGAGAGAAGATTTTACTTTATGGATTGTGGAATAGCAAGCTATGTAGCGAGAACAACTCCGATAGACAATAGTTCAGTCGCTGGTATTATAGCAGAAAACTTTGTTTATTCTGAGCTATATAGATTGTATAAAACACACTGCCTAAAGGGCAACAAGCCATGCTGTTCAATTTATAACAATTATGAGTTAGATTTTATGCTTGTAGATATGAATGATAGAAAATATGGAATTGAAGTAAAGTCAAATAAGTCTAATAAAACAGAGCCTTTGAAAATCTATAAGGACAGAGATTTTATTGATGAGGCTTATGTAGCAGAGATAACCAAAGGTGGAAAAGGCGCAGATAAAGATACTATTCCAATTTATACTGTAGGCTGTCGATTCCCATATAAGTAACATTGGGGTCTGCCCCCATAAGTTGCCTGGTGTAAAGAAAAAATACTTGACGGCTCACTTTTATTGTAGTATGATTACGAAGGCTTGAGAGAAAAGGTGTGATTGGATGGCATCACAGATGGAACCAAAGGTACGGCAGACGTATTTGTATGATTTTTATGGAGAGCTTCTAAACGAGCATCAGCGGCAGGTATTTGAGGATTTTGTTTTTCATGACTTATCTCTCGGTGAGATCGCACAGGAGCAGAACATCTCCAGACAGGCCGTACATGATATGATCCGCCGTTCGACCAAAAAGCTCGAGGAATACGAGCAGCGGCTGCGGCTGATAGAACGATTTTTAGATCTGCGTGAAAAGGCAGTCCGCATACAGCAGTGTGCAGGAGAATATGAGCGCAGCCACAGAGAAGAGCTGCTAGGCGAGATCAAACTCATCTCAGGTGAGATCATAGAGGAATTATAGCGTATGGCATTTGACAGCTTATCCGAAAAACTTCAGAATGTATTCAAGGGCTTGCGCAGCAAGGGACGCCTCACGGAGGATGATGTCAAGACCGCTCTAAAGGAGGTCAAGCTGGCACTGCTTGAGGCGGATGTAAACTTTAAGGTAGTCAAGCAGTTTATAAGGTCCGTACAGGAGCGTGCCATCGGAGCAGACGTGATGAACGGCTTAAATCCGGGCCAGATGGTGATCAAGATCGTAAACGAGGAGCTCACTGCGCTGATGGGTTCTGAGACGACAGAGCTGTCTCTTCGCCCGGGCAAGGAGACGACCATTCTTATGATGGCAGGCCTGCAGGGAGCCGGCAAGACGACGACTACGGCCAAGCTAGCAGGCAAGTTCAAGCAAAAGGGCAAAAAACCACTGCTCGTAGCCTGTGACGTGTATCGCCCCGCAGCCATCGAACAGCTGCAGATCAACGGCGAGAAGCAGGGTGTCGATGTTTTTTCCATGGGAGATAAGAACTCTCCGGTGGATATCGCACGGGCAGCCGTAGAGCATGCGAATAAAAACGGCTACAATCTCGTGATCTTAGATACAGCCGGACGTCTTCACGTCGATGAAGACATGATGGCGGAGCTCGTTTCTATTAAAGAGCAGGTAGATGTGGCACAGACGATTCTCGTTGTGGATGCCATGACAGGACAGGATGCGGTCAATGTGGCGCAGACCTTCGATGAGACCATCGGAATTGACGGCGTGATCTTGACCAAGCTAGACGGTGATACCAGAGGCGGAGCCGCACTATCCATTCGTGCTGTGACCGGCAAACCGATTTTTTACGTCGGTATGGGCGAGAAGCTTTCTGATCTCGAGCAGTTTTATCCGGATCGTATGGCTAGCCGGATCCTAGGTATGGGCGATGTGCTTACCCTAATCGAGAAGGCGGAGGCACAGATCGATGCGGACAAAGCGCGTGAGATGGAGCAGCGCTTTAAAAAGGCAGAATTTTCCTTTGATGATTATCTTGAGTCCATGAACCAGATGAAAAAGATGGGTGGACTTGGCAGTATTCTCGGCATGATGCCGGGCATCGGCGGTGCACAGATGGCAGAACTCGAAAATGCCATGGATGAGAAAAAGATGGCGCGTATCGAAGCGATCATCTACTCCATGACACCGCAGGAGCGGGCGAACCCGAATGTGCTAAATCCCAGTCGTAAGCATCGCATCGCAGCCGGTGCCGGAGTAGACATCGCAGAGGTGAACCGGCTCGTCAAGCAGTTTGAGCAGGCACGCAAGATGATGAAGCAGATGCCGGGCATGATGAAAGGCAGAGGCGGTAAGATGGGACGCTTCAAGCTCCCGTTTTGACCATAGATGATAGTATTTTTTAAGGAGGTGAAAGACATGGCAGTAAAGATCAGATTGAAGAGATTAGGACAGAAGAAGGCTCCTTACTATAGAATCGTTGTTGCAGATTCACGTACGGCACGCAACGGTCAGAGCATCGAGGAGATCGGTACCTATGATCCGACCAAGGATCCGAGCGAGTATCATGTAGATGCTGAGGCAGCTAAGAAGTGGTTAGCAAATGGCGCACAGCCTACCGAAACTGTTGCAAAGATTTTCAAATTAGCCGGAATCGAAAAATAAGTGAGGTAGACCAATGAAGGAATTAGTGGAAGTAATCGCAAAGGCTTTGGTCGATTACCCGGATCAGGTCACAGTCACAGAGACCGAAACCGATAAATCCATCGTTGTGGAGCTTCGCGTTGCACAGTCCGATATGGGTAAGGTGATCGGCAAGCAGGGCCGCATTGCAAAGGCCATCCGTTCTGTTGTGAAAGCAGCAGCCTCAAAAAGTGAAAAAAAGGTTATTGTAGACATCCTGCAATAGCCACACGAGATGCATACGCCACCGGCGTGTGCATTTCCTATCATAGGAGAATATATATGGAAGATTTGTTGCAGGTAGGTGCCATTTTAGATACACATGGGCTGCGGGGCGAGGTCAAGGTATTTCCGACTACGGATGATGCCTCTCGCTACGATACGCTTCGAGCGGTCGAGCTGGAGAAAAAGGACGGCACCTTTTTGACCTTAGAGGTCGAGCATGTACGCTATTTTAAAAATCTCGTTATTGTAAAGTTCAAAGGCTATGATCATATCAACGATATCGAGCAGTACAAAAAATGTGGACTTTTCGTCACTCGTGAGAATGCGGTAGAGCTTGCAGCAGATGAGTATTTTGTGGCAGATCTGATCGGCCTTAGTGCAAAAAGCGATGAGGGCGAGAGCCTGGGCACACTTACCGATGTGCTCACCACCGGAGCGAATGATGTGTATGTCATCAAAACACCGGAAAATGAGGAGCTGCTGGTGCCTGCGATCCATGACTGTGTAGTAGAGGTCAACCTCGAAGCTGGCTTTGTGACATTGCATCTCTTGCCCGGACTTCGCGGGCTAAATAAAAAGGACTAACCTATGAATTTTCATATATTAACCCTGTTTCCGGATATGGTGTCTGGTGGGCTCTCCACGAGCATCATCGGCCGTGCAGCAGATAGAGGTCTTTTGGATATCGAGTGCATCAATATTCGGGACTATACATTAGACAAGCATAAAAAAGTAGACGACTATCCATATGGCGGAGGCGCAGGCATGGTCATGCAGGCACAGCCTGTTTATGATGCGTGGCACGCGGTTGTCGAGCGTATCGGATATCGGCCCCGCACAGTTTATCTCACGCCACAGGGATCTGTTTTTTCCCAGCCTAAGGCAAAGGAGCTGGCCAGAGAGCAGGATCTCATCCTGCTGTGCGGTCACTATGAGGGGATCGATGAGCGTGTACTAGAGGAGATCGTCACGGATTATATATCCATCGGAGACTACGTACTCACGGGAGGCGAGCTGCCTGCGATGGTTCTTGTAGATGCCATCAGCCGCATGGTGCCGGGTGTCCTGACAAATGACGCCTCCGGCAGCAGCGAATCACTCGAGGGCAATCTATTAGAATATCCGCAGTATTCCCGCCCGGAGGAATGGAAGGGCAAAAAGGTGCCGCCCATATTGCTATCCGGCGATCATGCCAAGGTGGATGCATGGCGCAGGCAGCAGTCGATCCTTCGCACAGCGAAGCGTCGCCCGGATCTGCTAAAAAAAGCACAGTTATCGGAGAAGGATTTGGAAATCTTGCAATAAAAAAGCGGTGCTCACATTATGAAAAGACTACATAATATGAAAAAAACCACTTGCAAAACATACCCTAATCTGATAGAATCAATCTGTTGTGAAAATAGGCGATGGTCCTCTGAAATGATAAACAGACATTTTAAGAACATCAAAATTACAGGAGGTCACAAAATGAATAACACAGAGATCATTAAAAACATCGAAGCTGCTCAGATGAAGGAGCAGGTTCCCGCCTTCAACGTAGGCGATACCGTCAAAGTATACGGAAAGATCATCGAGGGTAACAGAGAGCGTGTACAGGTATTCGAGGGAACCGTATTAAAGAGACAGGGCAGCAGCAGCCGTGAGACCTTTACCGTTCGTAAATTATCCAACGGTGTCGGCGTAGAGAAGACCTGGCCGCTTCACTCTCCCAACGTAGAGAAGATCGAGGTCGTTCGTCGTGGTAAGGTTCGTCGTGCAAAGCTCAACTACTTACGAGGACGTATCGGCAAGGCAGCCAAGGTAAAAGAACTTGTAAAATAGTGCCTGACCCCATGAACAAATCATGGACGAATTATGAACAAGATGTGAACAAAATCCCCCAAAGCAGACCGCTGAAAGGGGATTTTTGTTGTATAAAAATATAGGAAGAGACGGCATTTTGTGTTAGAATAAGTCAGGTAAACGAAAAAAGTGAGGAGATCTTCTATGCCGCGTACAAAGGGCTTGAATTTTAGAAAAAAGAAGAAAAAGGTCAATCTTTTGCTGCTGCGCGAGATCGCAATATGGTTTGTCGAGCTGTTGATCGCTGTCCTACTCGCGGGCGTGCTCGTCTATTTTTTTGGTGCACGAACGACGGTGGTCGGTTCGTCGATGGCAGAGCAGCTGCAGGAGGGAGATCAGGTGCTGATCAACCGCTTTATCTACACAGTCAGCCATCCTAAGATTGGCGATGTCATCGTTTTTTTGCCAAACGGCAATGAAAAGTCGCACTACTACATAAAGCGTGTGATCGCTTCCGGAGGCGATACGGTGCAGATTAAGGACGGCGTCATCTATGTAAACGGTGAGCCCTCTGAGGATGTACATTTTACAGGAACGATTGCGGATCCCGGTGTGGCGGCAGAGTCTGTAAAGCTAGATGCGGATGAGTGCTTCGTGCTTGGTGATAATCCGGCAGGCAGCGAGGACAGCCGTTATGCAAATATTGGAAATGTAAAATACGACTATATCATCGGCCGGGCGTGGTTTCGGTTATTGCCGTTATCTGAGATGGGCCTCGTAAAATAGGAGAAGATATGAAGAACTTTAGTAAAAGCATGATCGGTTTTATATTATATATTGTGTTGATATTTGGTGCGGCTTTTTTGCTGTCGCATTTTATCGTAGGCCAGGTGGCAGTAGATGGTCCGTCCATGAATGATACGCTGCAGGATGGCGACAGGCTCTTGTTAAATAAATTTTCCTACCGGATCAGGCAGCTCGATAGGTTCGATATCGTGATCTTTAAATATGCCTATGATACGGATACGGATTACATCAAGCGCGTCATTGGACTGCCTGGCGAGACGGTAAGTATCGATGATGATGGCAATATCTACATCGATGGAGAGCTATTAGAAGAGGATTACGGCAAGGAAGTCATAGAGGATCCGGGACTCGCAGAGGAGCCCATCACCTTGGGCGAGGATGAGTATTTTGTTCTCGGTGACAATCGCAATGACAGCTGTGACAGCCGTGATGCAGACGTCGGAGCTATAAAAAAGTCTCAGATTCGCGGCACTGCATCTCTGCGGCTCATGCCGGATTTCGGACTGCTAAGATAAAGGAGAAAAGCATGCAATTTCAGTGGTATCCCGGGCATATGACCAAGGCAAAGCGTCAGATGCAAGAGGACATAAAGCTAATAGATTTGATCATCGAGCTGGTGGATGCGCGTATTCCGCTAGCCAGCCGCAATCCGGACATTGATGAACTCGGAAAAAATAAGGCACGCCTGATCCTGCTAAATAAGGCGGATCTGGCTGACCAGGAAGAAAATCTTGCATGGAAAAAATATTTTGAAGGGCAGGGATGCACCGTCGTACTGATGGATGCGCGCAGCAAATCTCAGATGAAGGCGGTTCATCAGGCGATACTCACCTCCTGCAAAGAGAAGATAGAGCGGGATAAGCGCCGCGGCATCAAAAACCGTCCGGTGCGTGCGATGGTAGTCGGTATTCCAAATGTCGGCAAATCCACCTTCATCAATTCCTTCGCCGGCAGAGCCTGTGCAAAAACCGGCAATAAGCCAGGTGTCACGAAGGGCAAGCAGTGGATTCGCCTGAATGGAAATGTAGAGCTTCTAGATACGCCGGGCATTCTCTGGCCGAAATTTGAGGATCAGTCCGTAGGACTGCGTCTCGCGCTCATCGGCTCGATCAAGGATGAGATACTAAACATCGATGAGATGAGCATAGAGCTCATCAAGCTCTTACAGCAGGATCCGGACGATCTGCAGGCACTTTGTGACCGCTACGAGCTTACGGAGACGACAGATACGCTAGGCATACTTACCGAGATCGCTGAAAAACGCTCCTGTATCAAAAAAGGGGGCGAGCTCGATTACACAAAGGCCGCCACGCTTCTACTCGATGAATTTCGCAGTGGCGCCATCGGCCGCATCAGCCTCGAAAAAGGGGGTCAGGCCCCATGAACAAAAATTTACAAAAAGTTAACAAAAAATTAATGGGGCCTGACCCCGCGGAAAAGCAGCGCGTTTATGAAATGGGCGCTTATGAGAGAGAGCATGCGGATGTGGCATATATCTGTGGCATTGACGAAGTGGGGAGAGGCCCTCTGGCAGGACCTGTTATGGCATGCGCCATCATCCTGCCAAAGGATTGTGAGATACTATACATCAATGATTCAAAAAAGCTTTCCGCAAAAAAGAGAGAGGCGCTATATGATATCATCCTAGAGCAGGCAGTTGCTGTCGGTATCGGGCAGGCTAGTCCGCAGCGCATCGATGAGATCAATATACTGCAGGCGACATACGAGGCGATGCGCCAGGCGATCGGGGAGCTTTCTGTCACGCCGGAGCTGCTGCTTAATGACGCAGTCACGATACCGGAGGTATCGATTCCGCAGATACCGATCATCCATGGCGATGCGAAGAGCATATCTATCGCGGCGGCGAGCATCGTTGCCAAGGTGACGCGGGATCGGATGATGGTAGAATATGATAAAGCCTATCCCGGCTATGCATTCGCAAAAAACAAGGGATACGGTACGGCAGAGCACATCGCGGCGTTAAAAAGTCTCGGCCCCTGCCCGATTCACCGTAGGAGCTTTATCGGACATTTTGTTGAAAACGAATGAGGAATCAGCAAGAGTGATCTCATTTACCACTCTTGAAATTATGCATTTATCTTGTTATAATTATTCATAACTATTCGATGTCTTCACAGTTACAAAATAAACCTTAATTGGAGAAGCTATGATGGATTACGGATTCTACAAGGAATATTTTAAAAACATGACCACAGAGCGGTTTGCGGATTCCGCGGAGCAGCTGTTGGCATGGAGCTCCTTTACGGATATGGTTTGTCTTTTGATGCTGATGCAGCGGGAGGCGAAGCCCATAGAGGTGTCCGCACGTATCAGCCTATTTCCGGATGAAGAGGAGATGGTGCAGCTGTTAGAGCCGCAGCAGCCCTATGTTTTTCCGGAAAGAGCGCAGATTAGGGCGATTTATGATATGCTGCGGGCGAAGTGCAACGGCAGTGATCTATCACATGCCGATCTGTCTCTCTGGCAGTTTTCTTCCGGAGATTTTGATGATATCGAATTTGTGGCACTAATACTAATGTATATTTATGCATCGAATAAAAAATATGCAGCCGTCTTTTCCAGGCTTCAGTCTGATGATCTAAGAGCATGTGGCCTGACGGCCGGTCTGGTGCGGGATTTCTGCAGTTTTTTCCTATCTGAGGAGGAAAATGACCTTACGATTTTGCTGGATCAGACGTCGGTATTTCACACTGTATTAGTGAGTGGAACGGATAACGGCGAGGTCGCAGACCGCCGTTTGGTGATCCGACCGCAGGTTTTTTCGTATATTTATACAGGAACGGACACACCGATGGGAGATTTGGAAGACTGTGCTGATCAATTAAAACCCATGGAGGATCTGCCGGATACGATTGTGCGGGAGGATTTTTTGGAGGAGCTGGTGCAGACGTACCATGAGATGATGCTTTGCAATATGCAGGGTGTGATCTATCTGCAGGGTGGCAGAGGCAGTGGAATATCATATCTGGTTCGAAATATCGGCACGATATATGGCATGCCGGTGCTGCAGGTGGATATGGGGCGTCTATTGCTTGCGGATGAGAGTCGGATGTATGAGCTGCTGCAGCAGATCGTATGGAAGTGTCTGTTTGAACGAAACCTGCTGCTTTTAGAGCATTGCAGCGGCGCAGCCGCTTATGCAGCCGAATCGGCCAAAATCGTTAACTTTTTACAGCGTTTTATCCGATGTATTATAATAGGATCTGAGGATGAGTTATCCGGAAGATGGAAGGTTAAGGGCATTGAATTTTTCAAAAAAATGCCGGTCTATACCAGAGAAGAACATGGCCTGTTCTGGCAGAATATTGCAGGAGAGTTACGTATCACCTATGGGGCGGACCTTGATATCTGGGAGATCATATCAAAATACCGTTTGCAGCCGGGCAAGATATTAGACGTGCTGCTAAAAGCGAGAGTCGGAAGTGATATCGATGCAGAGGATGGCAGCTTTATCGTGGATCGGCAGGCGATCGAGGCAGAGATCAGACGGCAGGGCGAGCTGGACTTTAAGCAGATCGCACAACAGATACCGGCTGCTTTTACCATGGAGGATCTCTTCGTAAGCACAGATACAAAATCGCTTTTGACGCAGGTGATTTGCAGAGTCAAAAATCGCAGCCGCGTCTATCAAAAGCTAGGGCTTGACCGACAGGCCGTTTACGGTAATGGCGTATCCGTGCTGCTGTACGGGCCTCCTGGCACCGGCAAGACCATGGCGGCGCAGGTGATCGCCTCGGAGCTGGGGCTTAGCATTTATCGCTGTGATTTATCCCAGCTGATCAGCAAATATATCGGTGAGACAGCGAAGAATCTCAATGAAGTGTTCAATGCAGCGGAAAAAGCCAATGCCGTGCTTTTCTTTGATGAGGCGGATTCACTTTTTACAAAGCGTATGGAGGTATCCTCCACCAATGACAAGCATGCCAATGCAGAGACGGCTTTTCTGCTTCAAAAGATGGAGGCATACTCGGGCGTGTGCATACTAGCCACGAATATCGCGGGTAATTTCGACAATGCCTTTATCCGAAGGATTACATATGCAATCGCCATCAACAAGCCTACTATGGAGGAGCGGCTGTTGCTGTGGCAGAGACTGCTGGCTGGCGGCCGTTATGAGCTTCGTCAGATCAGTCCCCAGAAGCTGGCAGAGAATTTTGAATTTACCGGCAGTGAGATCAAGTCGATCTCCATCAATGCAGCCTTTCTGGCTGAGGAGCATGGGGGAGATACAATCGAGCGAGGCGATCTCATACAGGCGATATTAATGGAGCGGCGCAAGCAGGGCGAGCTGGTGAGTATTGGAGATATTACGAGTAAAGTATGACAACCGAAGCATTTGCTGCTGAGGAAGAGAATTCAAAAGGGAGGTAACTTATGCCGTCAAAATATACTACAGATGCTTATAAGGACTTGATTTACAAACATCCGGATTGGAAATCTGAGACAAAAAAGTACGAGCAGGGCTTTGCAACCAATCTGGCAAAGTCACCGGTTGTAAAGCAGGCAGCGCATGGCGTGTTATCACAGATGGGCACGATGCTGCAGGCCTATTACGGAACCGGCGGAAATCAGGAGGAAAAGGACGAGAACGTGGAGGAGCTGACGTCTACTGCAACAGAGATGGCAGGTGAGAACCCCAGTAATTCCGGTGAATCGACTCCTTCGGGAGAACAGTACGGTGATGATGTGACGATTCCGGGAAGCATTGTCTCACCTGATTTTGCCCTGGAGTCTGATATGGATATGCTCATGCAGCAGATGCTCATGAACGGTATCGATAAAAAAGGAAGAGCGACCAAGGGACAGTCCTTTAATGATATGCTAAATAACATCACGGCAGACGATCAGGAACGTATGCGTGCCGTGTTAGGCAATTCTGCGGATGGCATGTTCGCAAATATGAATTTTGATGTGCTAGGCAACAAAAAAGCGAGAAAAAAGAATAGAAATGCGCTGACGGATGCCAGCTATTCCCGCATGAAGAAGCTGCTTGATAAGCGTAAGGACAAAAAGTGGGCAGAGAAGTATACACCGACGGAATTAAAGGCGAAGCGTGCCCGTTTCCGTAAAAAGGATAAGCCGACGGCCGGTGCTGGCGCAAAGAAGCCGAAAACGAACAAAAACATCGTAAAGATGCTGACGGCATACCGCATGATGGGTGCGAACAAGACCGATCTACTGTATTTTCGTCTGGCACTGATGGCCTGGATGGTCAGCTCCGGAGACGAGTCGATATACAGCGTAATGCGCAGCTCTCACGAGGCCGGCGTCCGCGGCGGCGAGGATATGTCGGAGATGGCAGAGCTGTATCAGACCATCGATCCCTTGAGCAAGGACGATATTCGTGAAAACTATGCACCGGATAAGCAGTATCCGCATGAGACGATTTATCTGAAGCTGGTGGAGGAACTATCCAAAAAGAGAAAGGCCAATCGTTACGATAAAAATAAGAAAAAAGCCGAGCTTGCCATGAAGCGTGATAATATCGATTTGCCGGCCAGCTTAAATGGCAGCCTGACCATTGAAGAACAGCAGGATACGCTCCAGAAGCAGAAAAATGGGGATAGAAAGCAGGTGAAACTCCTAAATAAGGAGATTCAGGAGTTTGAAAAGCTGTTAGATCCTACGAAGGAGCAGATCGAGCAGAATGAAAGACGAAAAGATAAGCTCATACAGCTGGAAGCCGAGATTGCAGCCATAGATATTATTATCGGTAATATCTCAAAGCAAAAGCTTAACATGGAAAACGATATAAAGCAGTATAATTATTTCTACGAAAAAGATAAGCAAAAGGAGAACGATGACTACCGTATCTATACGGATACCGTAACAAAGAACAACGATCTGTCCGCAGGAGAGGATCTGTTCTACTCTACCAAGGGTATGAATGCACAGGATGTCGGATTAAACGTCTATACGACGCCTGCTTACTACAACATGAATACGAATGAGGAGAAAGGCAACAAAGAGGGTAAAAAGACACTGGAAAGCACAGGAGAGCTCTATCACGGCGATGATAAATCAGAGCGAGATGATGCGATTCTAAAGGATGTCCTAAATGTCATCCGTCTTTCCGGACGTATCTCTCAGGATGCACTGTTGGAGCGAGGCGGAAAAAATGTGAATGAGAATACGCCGGATCACAAGAGGTTATTGTATCGTGGCGAGCCTTATGTCGGTGCATTTTCACAGCCGACCGGCAGTGCCTATACGGTTGGAAAGCTCACCTCCACCACTTCTGACAGCAAGGTGGCAAAGGGCTTCTACGATAGCCGTGTACAGAGTGGTTCAAAGGGTGTGCTGGCATCCTATGAGATCGACGATGTGACAGGTTTTGATGTCATGAATGTCTCCGCATTCAAGAGCGAGAAGGAAGTGCTGTTGCCTATCGGTACAGAATTTATCATCGAGCATGAGGCGTCAGCTGCACGTTACAATCGTGCTACCGGTGAGATCAGGTACGAGAATGAAATCGAGGACAAGCTGGATGATCCCTTATGGAGTGAACAGGTTACGCTGATTCGGTTTAAGCAGGTATCGAAAAAGGATCCCCGTGCAGCACAGAAGAGATCAAAACGTGATGCATACCGGGATAAGCTCTTATCTCGCAGCAGAGCGATGGGCAGATAGGTGCGGTTATACTCCGACTAGAGGATAAACTATGCAGATCACACAGGTTGGACAATATAATAAAAACAGTGGACAGCCGGTTGGCAAGCCGGTTCCATCGACTGCGGTCACGAGCCTGAGTGCTTCTGTGCGTGATCTGCTTCCCGGCAGCATTTTTGAGGGCAATATCTCATATGCAAAGGGTGGCAGCGTAATCCTTAGCCTGGAAAATGGACAAAACATTCACGCCAGACTCGATAAAAATGCTGCGAAGCTTACAGTTGGAGAGTCGATGTTTTTTCAGGTAAAGTCAAATGAAGACGGTGTCGTGGCGATCCGCCCGTATATGGGAGACGGCAGTGCGAATCCGACGCTCATGCGTGCCCTGCAGGCAGCCGGGCTTCCGATAAATGAGCGCAATCTACAGATGGTCAATGAGATGATGAAGCAGCAGCTGCCGATTCATGCGGATGCGCTAGGTGATATGCATCGCGTGGTAGTAGCCAATGAAAATATTCGGGTAGACACACTCGTACAGATGAAAAAGCAGGGGCTGTCAATCACACCGCAGCTAGCCACGCAGTTTGAAAATTATCGCAGTGATACGCATCAGCTTTTAGATCAGATGCAGGAGCTGACAGATACGCTTCCGAGCCTATATGAGTCGGCGGAATCTGTAGAGGATGCTAATAAGAGCCTGCAGCAGTTTGTGAATTTACATGATGAGCTGATCGGGGTTTTGACGGAGGATACTTCAGGAGAGCCATTTGCTGCGACAGATACTACGACCGCGCAGACACCTGCCGTGACTGCGAACACTGCTGGGGAGCCGATTGACACTCAATTACAGCTGCCGCCATTATCCACTGATACGGATGAGCCGAAGCAGGCTAGGGGGCTGTTTCTTGATGCACTGGCAGGAGAGCAGGGCGAGATGGCAAAAAGTGAGCTGACGGCACAGTATGCACCGGGGCAGCTGGGAGCTGTGTTGGATGCACAGACACAGGAGGATTTTTCCAATGTGCTGCGGGCTATAGGTGAACTATCGGAAAATGAAGTCGTTTTCGATGAGGAAGGCGATCTAAACCTAAATTTAAGTACAAAGGATATGCTTCGCATCATAAATCAGGAGCTAACCAGCCAGCTGGGAGCAGGCACGCTTGAGGCGGACGATGTGCGGGAGCTTTTATCAGACAAGGGATATCAGAGGATTTTTTCGCAGGCGTTAGAGGAGCAGTGGCTGCTTACTCCTGAGGAGGTAGGGAGCAAGGAAAAGGTCGAAAAACTCTATGAGAGATTAAACCGCCAGCTGCAGGAGATTTCCGCTGCACTCAGTCAAAACGGCAAGGAGCATACGTCCTTTTCTCATGCGGTTACACAGCTGAGTGATAATATAGAGTTTATGAACCAGCTCAATACGGTCTATAACTATATTCAGCTGCCTCTAAAGCTATCCGGACAGGACGCAAACGGCGAGCTCTACGTCTATACGAACAAGCGCAATCTGCAGGATACGGACGGCGAGCTGACGGCCTTTTTGCATCTGGATTTAGAGCATCTTGGACCTACCGATGTGTCAGTGCGCATGAGGGATAAGCAGGTAAAGACGAATTTTGTGTTTGCGGATGAGGAGAGTCTGGCGCTTGTGGAGCAGTTTTTGCCAGTCTTAGATGAGAAGCTCACGGCACTCGGTTATAACGTGACGCTTACAGTAGGAGAGCAGGAGCCACAGACGGATTCTATGGCAGAATTTTTAAAAAAGGATCGTGCCGGAGGCAGCGTGGGTATCGTGCATCGGTATTCCTTTGATGTGAGGGCATAGCGATGGCAGAAAAGCATCACTCATCAGAAAAACCTAAAACCGCCGTGGCACTAGCCTACAATCCGGGCGATGCTGCACCAAAGATATTAGCTACAGGAAAGGGAGCGGTTGCAGAGCGCATCCTAGAGGCCGCAAAGGAGGCAGATGTGCCGACCTATCAGGATAGTGCGCTGGCAGATACACTCTCGCGCTTAGAGATCGGCGATATGATCCCGCCGGAGCTCTATGAGGTCGTGGCGGAGATTTTAGTATTTGTCAATGATATGGATCGTATACGGGCAAAGCTAGGAAAATAAAAAATAAAAAAGCTCTGGGATTCCCAGAGCTTTTTTTATGAAGGACTAAATTCCTAATAAATCAGAGAATTCCTTTAGTGCGCCGTCGGTCTCATGCGCAAGCACACGCTTTGCAAGAACCTTGCCGAGCTGAACGCCCTCCTGGTCAAAGCTGTTTACATTCCAGAGGAAGCCCTGGAACATCACCTTGTTCTCAAAATGAGCGAGCAGGGCACCTAGTGCCTCCGGAGTGAGCTGCTCACCGATGATGATGCTGGAAGGACGACCGCCGTTAAAGTGTTTGTTTTTATTGTCATCAGCTTTGCCGCAGGCAAAGGCTACGATCTGTGCAGCGACATTGGCACACAGCTTCTGCTGGCTCGTGCTGCCCTGAATATCGACATCTGTTCCTAACTGGCTGTTTTTAAAGCCGATAAACTGAAGCGGTACGATATCTGTGCCCTGATGGAGCAGCTGGTAGAAGGAATGCTGTCCGTTCGTACCGGGCTCACCAAAGATAACCGGGCCTGTCGGATAATCCATGGGCTCACCAAAACGATTGACGGATTTGCCGTTGGATTCCATATCGAGCTGCTGCAGATGTGCCGGGAAACGGGAGAGTGCCTGCGAATAGGGCAGTACTGCAGTGGCAGGGTATCCTAGTACATTGCGCTCATATACGCCGATCAAGGCATCGAGCATAGCAGCGTTCTCGCGAATATCAGTATTCATCGCCAGGCGATCCTCTGCGGCTGCACCGTCTAGGAAGCGGGCAAATACATCAGAACCAAAGGCGAGAGATAATACGGCTCCACCTACGGCTGAGGTAGAGGAATAACGTCCGCCGATGTAATCATCCATGAAAAAGGCTGCCAGATAGTCAGAACTCTTTGCAAGCGGAGAGGTCTCGCTGGTGACAGCGACCATGTGATCAGAAGCCTTCAGGCCGGCGTGCGCCAGTGCATTTTTGACAAAGGCTTCGTTTGTGAGTGTCTCAAGTGTCGTGCCGGATTTGGATACGAGCACAAACAGGGAATGTGCCACGTCGATGGATGCGAGTACGGCTGCTGCATCGTCCGGATCTACGTTGCTGATAAAGTGTGCTTCCATATGGAAGGTATTGTTCTTTTTAGCCCAGTTCTCTAAAGCCAGATACATAGCTCTCGGACCTAGATCACTGCCACCGATACCGATCTGAACGACGGTGGTGAATTTCTCGCCGGCTGCATTGCAGATGCGCCCCTCGTGAACGTCACTGGAAAACTGTGCGATACGATTCTGCTGAGCGACATAAAAGGCTCTCTTGTCTGTGCCGTCTGCAATGACGGAATCGCCTAACTGACCGCGTGTGAGCTGATGAAGCACGAGACGGTTCTCGCCGGTGTTGATTACGGCTCCGTTGTAGAGATCGGCATACTTTTCGCATAACTGCGCTTCGTCTGCCAGGTCGCTTAGTGCCTGCAGGATATCCTCATCCACTGCCTTGGCTGCGTAGTTATAGCTAAGTCCTGCGGCCATGGGTGTGCTGTATGTCTTCACACGCTTTGCACCTAAATCACCGCTTAATTCGCCGGAGAGCTCTACCGGTGAGGTCTGCTTTAGCTTCGCATAGGAAGCCAGCGTGTCTAAATTTTTCCAATCTGTCATATTTACGTCCTCCCTTTTTTTGTTTAACCGCAACAATTATACAATGAAATAGCGATTGCTTCAAGAAAAAAAGTGACTGCCTATGGCAGCCACTTTTTTTTGTTAATTTTATAAGAAGATGTATTTGCAGATAAACAGCACTGTCAGGATGTACATCAAAGGAGTTACCTTCTTTGCCTTGCCGGCACATACATTGACGACTACATAAGAGATAACACCGATAGCGATACCCTCTGAGATGGAGTACATCAAAGGCATTGCAAGGAAGCACAGGTAAGCAGGGATAGCCTCGGTCAGATCCGTAAAGTCGATCTGTACGACAGAGGTTACCATTAAAAAGCCTACGAAGATCAGTGCCGGAGCTGTTGCAAAGCCGGGAACAGCAGTAAAGATCGGTGCAAAGAAGATGGCGATCAAAAACAGGAAGCCGGTTACAACAGAAGCCAAACCGGTTCTAGCTCCTGCACCAACACCTGCAGAGCTCTCTACATAAGTAGTAGTGGTAGAGGTACCAAAGATCGCACCAACGAGTGTAGCGATCGCATCAGCAAGAAGTGCGGGCTTGATGCGGGGAAGCTTCTCGTCCTCATCAAGCATGTCAGCCTTTGTAGCCACGCCGACTAATGTTCCGATCGTATCAAAGATATCGACAAAGAGGAAGGCGAAGAGCACAACGATAAAGTTTGTGATGCTCACGCCGCTGAAATCAGCCTTAAATACCTGTCCGAAGGTCTCTCCGAATTTGGAGAAATCAGTGATGCCGAAGGACGGATACAGAGAATAAAAGCCGGCATCGGGTGTCACCTGATAGAGTCCGATAGCCTGAGCGATCATGCCTAATACCCAGGTAGCGATGATGCCGATCAGGATGGAAGCCTTTACGCCCTTTGCATGTAGGATGATGATGATAAACAGTCCGATCAAGGCTAATATAGCACAGATACCCTCTGTGTTGAAGTTTGAACGGAAGCTTACATAGGTAAGCAGGGTAGAGTCGCTGTTTACAACCAGATGAGCGCCCTGCAGACCGATAAATGCGATGAACAGACCGATACCGGCGGTTACACCTTTTTTCAGTGTGCTCGGAATCGCATTGAAGATCGCCTCACGGACAGAGGTGAGGGAGAGGATGATGAATACTACACCCTCTGCTGCGACTGCAGCCAGAGCCACTCTCCAGTCATAGCCCATACCGATACATACGGTATATGCAAAGTAAGCGTTTAAGCCCATGCCGGGAGCGAGTGCGAACGGATAGTTGGCCATGAGTGCCATACACATCGTGCCGACAAAGGATGCCAGACAAGTAGCGATCAGGGCAGCGGTAGCATCGATACCTGCTGCGGAGAGCATCGTCGGATTGACAGCTAAAATGTACGCCATTGTCATGAAGGTTGTGATGCCGCCGATGACCTCGGTACGTACATCTGTGTGATTTTCTTTCAGTTTAAAAAAACGTTCCATGATAGTAACATTTCCTTTCTGTGTGAAATTCTCCTCTGGTAACTGTAGTGCGGGATAAGCTATTTTCCGTCATAGGAAATCGCAGAAGCTATATCGTATTTCGCCAATTTGTCTCGGCCATTAAGGCCTTTGAGCTCCATGAGAAATACAATTTTTGCCACCTCGCCGCCGAGCTGCTCTACCAGTCGGGCTGCAGCCTCGATCGTACCGCCGGTAGCGATCAGATCGTCGACTAAGATAACCTTTTGACCGGGTGTGATGGCATCCGCATGCATCTCGATCTCTGCGGTGCCGTATTCCAGCTCATAGGATGTGGAAATGGTTTTGCAGGGCAGCTTTCCTTTTTTACGGATCAAGACAAAGGGCTTTTTCATCGCATAAGCGAGCGGTGCGCCAAAGATAAAGCCGCGCGACTCGGTACCTGCTATGACGTCACAGGGAACATCCTTTGTGAGCTCTAGCAGTGACTGAACTGCCAATTGAAATCCGTCAGCATCCTGCAAAATACTGGTTACGTCACGAAACATGATACCGGGCTCCGGGAAGTCTGGAATTGTTCTGACATAATCCTCCAGCTTTTTCATAGGAATCCTCCTTTCCCATCGTGGCTAGGCAAGCATGGTGTTTGCCCGCAAATGGTATTATAACATCATTGTCAAGAAAATTTCCATATAAATAGAGAAAAAATGAAAATTGTGAAGTCTTTGTGAATTATTGCCGCAATCATGCTTTTTTAGGTTCACTTAAGGTTGAATGGCTACAATCATCACAGAATAAAAAAGAAAGGGGAACTTTTATGGAGGCAATTTATAGGCATGAATGGAAGCACATCATAAATGCAGCCGATAAGATCGCTATCCGTCAGAGGATGCGGGCAGTCGCACATACGGATAAAAATGCAACAGACGGCAGATATGTGATCCGAAGCCTTTATTTTGACAACCTGGCAGATAAGGCGCTGCGCGAAAAGCTCGACGGTGTGAATCTGCGGGAAAAATTTCGCATCCGATATTATAACGGCGATACGGAGCATATTTTTCTGGAAAAAAAGAGCAAAAAAAACGGCTTAGGAACGAAGGATCGTACACCTCTTAGCGCAGCGGAAGCACAAAGGATCATAGACGGTGATCTGGACTGGATGATGGAGACGGACCGACCGCTCCTTCAGGAGCTTTACGTGAAGATGAAGTCACAGGGTCTGCGGCCGAAAACGATTGTAGATTATACGAGAGAGCCTTTCGTATACGGGCCGGGAAATGTGCGTGTGACACTCGATTACAACATTAGAACCGGACTAAGCTGCATCGATTTTTTGAATCCTGACTGTGTGACGATACCGGCCGGCGGTAGCGAGACGATCTTAGAGGTAAAATGGGATGCATATCTGCCGGAGTGCATACGGGATGCCGTGCAGCTTGGCAGCAGACAAATGAGCGCATATTCGAAATATGCAGCTTGCAGAATCTATGGATAAAAAAGGAGAAAACCAATGACCTTCAATGACATTTTTAAATCAAGCTTTTTAGAGAACGTAACGAGTGTGAGTTTGCTTGATATGACAGTCGCACTGCTGCTGGCATTTGCACTCGGATTATTTATTTATTTTGTGTATAAAAAGACCTTTTCAGGAGTGATGTATTCCTCTAGCTTTGGCGTGACGCTGATTGCCCTTACGATGATCACCACGCTCGTGATCCTGGCGGTAACGAGTAACGTCGTGCTCTCCCTCGGTATGGTCGGCGCACTCTCAATCGTGCGATTTCGTACCGCGATAAAGGAGCCGCTAGATATCGCATTTTTATTCTGGTCGATTGCAGCCGGCATCGTGTTGGCAGCCGGACTGATTCCTTTGGCAGTATTTGGAAGTGCCGTAATAGGTATCGTATTACTTGTTTTTGTCAATAAAAAGACACATGTCAATCCCTATATCGTAGTGCTGCAGTGCGAGGATCACGACAGTGAGAAGCGTGCGAGAGAATATCTGGAAAAAAATACAAAGCGCTGCGTGGTTAAAAGTAAATCCGCACAAAAGGGACTCGTTGAATTAAATCTTGAGATCCGTTTGCAGGAGGATAATACCGATTTTGTCAATACGCTCTCAGAGCTGCCCGGAATCAAGAGTGCCGTGCTCGTCAGCTACAACGGCGATTATATGGGATAGCAGAAAGGAAGACTATGTCAACAAGCAAATACATGGATAAAATATGCATAGGGGCATTGATCATTGCACTGCTTGTGACCGCTGTTTTTATGCATGCGGATGTAACAGGACTGATTAGCTCTGCTGCCACCTGCGGATATGAAAATCGCTTATTTGACACCTCAAAGGTACATACGATAGATATCGTGATGGACGACTGGGACGGATTTTTAGAGACCTGCGAAAACGAGGAATATACGGTGGCTACTATTGTAATTGACGGGGAGAGCTACAGTAATGTGGCGATCCGTGCCAAGGGAAATACTTCCCTAAGCACCGTATCACAGCTTGGCAGTGACCGCTATAGCTTAAAAATAGAATTTGATCACTATAATTCGGCAGAGAGCTATTACGGACTCGACAAGCTCTGTCTGAACAATATCATACAGGATACTACATATATGAAGGACTATCTGGCCTATACACTGATGGCGCAGATGGGTGTGCCCTCGCCCTTATGCAGCTACGCCTACATCACGATAAACGGCGAGGAATGGGGACTTTATCTGGCAGTAGAGGATGTGGAAGAGGGCTTTTTAGAGCGAAACTACGGCAATGATTACGGTGAGCTCTACAAGCCGGATTCGATGAGCTTTGGAGCCGGAAAAGGTAACGGCAAGGACTTTGATATGGAAGATTTTGATCCGGAAGACTTTGACCAGAAAGACTTTGACCAAAAAGACGTCGTATCGGGAGGTGCGATAGGTGAGGGGCCCTCAGAGCGGATGGAACCTCCGGATGTTGCGAATGGACAGGATGAGGAAAGCAGCGGGAAACCGGATATGCCGGATAAGTCTGAGATGCCGGATATGTCTGAGATGCCGGATATGTCTGAGATGCCGGATATGTCTGAGATGCCGGACATGTCTGATATGCCTGACATGGGCGATATGCCACAGGGTGGCGGCCAACATGACGGAGGCGGCGGCTCACAGGGCAGCGAGGATGTGAAGCTGCAGTATATCGATGATGACGAGGATAGCTATTCAAATATTTTTGACAATGCAAAAACCGATATCACAGATGCGGACAAGGAGCGTCTGATCGAGTCCTTAAAATCGCTTGGCGAGGGAAGTGATATCGAGGACGTGGTCAATGTGGATGAAGTGATCCGCTATTTTGTAGTACACAATTTCCTCTGCAACGGAGACAGCTACACCGGTTCGATGGTGCACAACTATTATCTGTATGAGGAGGACGGACAGCTTTCCATGATCCCGTGGGATTATAATCTCTCCTTTGGTGCTTTTGAATCCTCGGATGCATCGTCTCAGGTCAATTCTCCCATAGATTCACCGGTTTCGGGGGATGATTTAGAGGATAGACCGATGGTGGCATGGATTTTTGGAGACGAGACCTATACACAGCTGTATCATCAGTATTATGCACAGTTTTTAGAGTCGGTGGATATCGAATCACTGATCACAGAGACGAAGGAGCTGATCGCTCCTTATGTACAAAAGGATCCTACGGCTTTTTATACCTACGAGGAATTTGAGCAGGGCGTTGATGCGCTGCAGGAGTTTTGTAAGCTTCGTTCTGAGAGTATCTCAGGTCAGCTCGCAGGCACGATCCCTTCTACAAGCGACGGACAGTCTGCGGATGCTTCGGCTTTAATAGATGCATCGGATCTGACACTGTCTGATATGGGCTCCATGAATAACGGAGGAGGCGGCCAGCCAGGAGGGGGTCAGCCCGGAGGGGGTCAGGCCCCTTCTGACAGTTTCTCTGATGTGTAAAAAAGCGGGCAGAAAGCGTTTGAATCGGGCATCTATGCATGCTAGAATGTGGGTGTAGGGGTTTTACAAAATACTATTTAGGCGGAGGTATGTACAATGAAGAAATTTATCAACAGCGTAGAAAAAGTCGAAGATGAAATGATTCAGGGTCTGGTGAAGGCTTATCCGAAGTATTTGAAAAAGCTCGACGGACACAATGTCGTTGTTCGTGCGAACAAAAAAGAGGGCAAGGTGGCCTTGATCAGCGGCGGCGGCAGCGGTCATGAGCCGGCACATGCAGGCTATGTCGGAGAGGGCATGCTCGATGCGGCAGTAGCAGGTGCAGTCTATACCTCACCCGCATCCGATGCGATTTTAGAAGGCATCAAGGCTATCGCTACTGATGCAGGCGTACTCATGGTCATTAAAAACTATACCGGCGATGTCATGAACTTCGAGATGGCTGCTGAGATGGCAGAGATGGAAGGCATTACGGTAAAGCAGGTAGTAGTCAATGACGACGTGGCTGTAAAGGACAGCTTATATACAGTAGGACGCCGCGGCGTAGCAGGCACGGTATTTGTACACAAGATTGCAGGCGCACTCGCAGAGAGCGGTGCGAGTTTAGACGATGTACAGGCAGTCGCACAAAAGGTCATCGACAATGTACGCACGATGGGTGCAGCGATACTGCCGAGCACGATTCCGGCAGCAGGTAAGCCCGGCTTTGAGCTGGCAGAGGATGAGATGGAGGTCGGTATCGGTATCCATGGCGAGCCCGGTACACATCGCGAGAAGCTCATGAGCGCAGACGAGATCGCAGATCATTTATTAGACAAAATTTTAGCAGATATCGATTACAGCGGCAGCGAGGTTGCAGTGATGATCAACGGCTCCGGCTCTACACCGCTGATGGAGCTTTACATTATCAATAATCACGTGGCAGACGTATTAGCAGCAAAGGGCATCAAGGTAGTAGAGACCTTTGTTGGCGAATATATGACATCAATCGATATGGCAGGATTTTCCATCTCCGTACTAAAGCTCGATGATCAGTTAAAGGAGCTTTTGGCAGCGAAGGCGGATACTCCGGCATTTAAGGCATAAAAGGGGAATGTGGAAAATACTATGACAGAAAAAAGCAAGGTGATCGAGATCCTGCATGCAATCGCAGCAGTACTCGAGGAAAATAAGGAATATCTGACGGATCTGGACAATGTCATCGGTGATGGTGATCACGGAATAAATATGGCACGAGGCTTTTTAGAAGTGGAAAAGCAGGCGGATTCCTTTGAACAAAAGGATATCGGAACGATTCTAAAGACCGTCGGCATGACACTAGTATCCAAGGTCGGAGGCAGCTCAGGGCCTTTGTATGGCACCGCCTTTATGAAGATGGGTGTGACCATCGGAGCCAGGGATGACATCGATATGAAGGACTTTTTGCAGGCACTTGAGGCAGGCATCGAGGGAATTCGGGCACGTGGCCGCTCCACGACAGGAGAAAAGACGATGCTGGATGCGATGGTGCCGGCACTTGATGCGATGAAGGAGCAGCAGTCACAGGGCGCAGATACGCTGCAGGTTTTATCAGCAGGTGTCGCTGCGGCGCATGAAGGAGTAGAGGCCACCAAGCCTATGATAGCGACGAAGGGACGAGCGAGCTATTTAGGTGAGCGCAGCATAGGACATCAGGATCCTGGCGCGACATCCTTTACATTGATGCTAGAGCAGGTGTTAGCAGCCTATTAAGACAAAATAAAAGCGGGTGCAAGGTCCTTAGCGAAGCAGCCTTGAAATGGATTTTGCATCCGCATAAAAGGAGCGTATATGGTAGGTATCGTAGTAGTATCTCACAGTGAAAAGCTGGCGGAGAGTATCGTAGAGCTGACAGGGATGATGGCAGACGGAGCACATATTGCGGCGGCCGGAGGCTTAGAGGACGGCAGCTTTGGCACGAGCTATGACAGGATAAAGGCAGCCATCGATCAGGTATACAGTGAGGATGGCGTGATACTTCTCATGGATATGGGCAGTGCAGTTATGACAACAGAGATGGTATTAGAGGAATACGATAGTGCAAGGGTTCGTATGGTGGATGCACCGGTTGTGGAGAGCGCAGTGGCAGCCTCCGTCAGTGCACTCTGTGGCAGTGATTTGGAGACGATCCTAGAGGAGATCGAGGACGTGAAGAATACGCCGAAGTTTTGATCAATATGCACAAAACTGACACGAGAAAATATGCTATTTTGGCGAAAATGATAGTTTGTCTTGCCTTTCAAATAGGAAAGGACTATAATGAGACATAGTTAAGGAAGTTCATACAGTAGCCGAGAGAATAGAGTATGGCATGAGAATAGCAGAGATGCTATTCATTCGGGCATGCTCTTTTTTTATACCTTTTTGTATGCAATTGCAAAACGTGTTGCTGTATGGCGAGGGGGGACGTGATGAAACAGCAGTTATTTGATGCGCTTAGTGCAAATCCGATCATCATGGCGATCAAGGATGAGGCAGGACTAGAGGCGTGTCTGCATGTAAGGGATGCGACGGTGGTGTTCGTACTCTACGGAGATGTGGCTTCGATAGCTACTATTACAGAGCGCTTGAAGGCGGCCGGCAAACAGGTGATGGTGCATATGGATCTCATAGCCGGACTTAGCGCGAGAGAGGAAGCTGTTGATTTTATCGCACAGTATACACAGGCGGACGGTATCATCTCGACGCGGTTTGAACAGATCAAGCGCGGCAGACAGCTTAATTTGAGTACGATTTTTCGAATCTTTGTCATCGATTCGAAGGCACTGTCGAATATGAATCGGCGCGTCGGAGAATACGCGGATATCGTGGAGATTCTGCCGGGGCTTATGCCAAAGGTCATTCGGCGTATGAAAAGTAAGCTGAATGTGCCGCTTATCGCAGGCGGATTGATCGCAGACAGAGAAGACGTGATCGCGGCACTAGATGCCGGAGCGATCGCTATCTCCACCACAAATGAACAGGTCTGGAACATGTAGGTTTACAAGCGAAACAGATAGGAGGACGACGAATATGTGTTATGCTACCAAACGTAAGATTGCAGATTGTGTCAAGCAGCTGATGAAAAAGAAAGAGATTCGAAGGATCACGATTCAGGACATCATGGATGCCACGAGTATGAGCAGACAGAGCTTTTACTATCACTTTAAGGACATATATGATGTGCTAGATTGGGTGACGAGGCATGATTTTACCGACCGGATCGAAGGCGGAGAGGGTCAGTCGATAGAGGATTGGGCGGTGCATGTGATTCATGTGCTGGATCAGGAACGGCCATTTTTTGAACGCATGGTGAGTCAGATCGAGTGGCCGAGACTCATAGCGATGATTTCTGAGCCTGTGGAAAAGCAGATGAGTGCTTTTTTATGCAGTAGGGGATACGGTGTGGATGCTGAGCTGATGGAATTTTGTGTAAAATATGCGGCAGGTTCCTATTGCTATTACATGCTAGATTACATCTATCACAAGAAGCATAAGAGTGATGAGCAGCTGCACAGCGAGATCCACAGTCTCTGCCATCTTATGATGAATCCGACGTTTTTGTGCACCGTGGAGCAGTCCAAGATGCATGCACGGATGGTTGGATGAGTAAAAACAGCTAAAAGCTCCTCGGTAAACTACCGAGGAGCTTTTTTTGCTATATGGCTGCGATATTTTTTGTAGCGATGATATCTACTCCGGTATCGGCTGCATTTTTTACGATCACATCACCGATATGGATCGGAGCGGCGATCTGGACATGCTCGATGCTGGCCATGATATCCATGATCTTTTCCTTTGGAATATCCTGTGCGGTCTTGACAGATACCATCGGGATCGTGCCGCCCTTTACATAGACGGAGCTTGTTACGATGCGGGTCGGATGGGTAACCTCCTTGCGTGCATAATCATCGCCGCGTTTACAGGTGTTGCCGGTGACACTCTTTACTTCGCCGTTTTCCAGTTCTACGGTCAACAGACAGCCCATCGGACAACCGATGCAGGTCAGAGTTCTTTTTTCCATGGTTTACGCCTCCTCAATCTTTACAGTGATCTTCTCTAAGCCGTCAAATGCGGCGAGCTCTTCCTTTTTCAGCTTGATCTCCTCCATCTCGCCGGGTGCCATAATCTGGCGCTTGCGGTGGATGATGCGCTCGTCGTTTAGATAAGCAGAGACATAACAGTTTTTATATACGGCGCCGACACGGAAGCGTACGATCTGCTCGTCTGCCATGCGGTTTACGTGTATTTTTTTCGGTACGGTGTAGCGGACTCCGTCTACTGCCAGGATAGGAATCTCCTTGCCCGGCTCAGCGAGTGAGCCGCCTGATTGCACATAAGCAGCAGCGTTTCGTCCGGCAGCAGCGGCTTCCTCTGATACGAAATCCACGAGATCATGCACATGAAGGACATTGCCGCAGGCAAATACGCCGTCGATACTGGTTTCTAGGCTCTCATTTACAACCGGGCCGTTTGTCACAGGCTCCATATCTACACCGATGCTGCGGGAGATCTCATTTTCGGGGATCAGACCACAGGAGAGCAGCAGAGTATCACAGGTATATTCCTCCTCGGTGCCGGGGATCGGCTTGCCGTGGCTGTCAACAGCTGCCAGGGTGATGCCCTCTAAGCGTTCCTTTCCTTTGATGTCTACTACGGTATGGCTAAGCTTCAGCGGAATGCCAAAGTCATCTAAGCACTGTACGATGTTTCGCTTCAGACCGCCGGAATAGGGCATTAGCTCGGCAACTACCTTTACCTTGGCTCCCTCTAATGTCATACGTCTGGCCATGATCAGACCGATGTCGCCGGAGCCTAGGATCACGACCTCTCGACCGGGCATGTAGCCCTCGATGTTTACTAGGCGTTGTGCCGTACCGGCGGAATAGATGCCGGCAGGACGGAAACCGGGGATGTTTAGAGCACCGCGGGAGCGCTCTCTGCAGCCCATCGCCAGGACGATGGCCTGGGCCTTGATGTGAAACAGACCGTCGGTGCGGTTCATGGCTGTGATCTCCTTATTCGGAGTGATATCCATGACCATGGTGTTTAGCTTGTATTCGATGTGTAATTCCTCTACCTGATCGATAAAACGCTGTGCATATTCAGGACCTGTCAGCTCCTCCTTGAAGGTGTGGAGACCAAAGCCGTTGTGGATGCACTGGTTTAGAATACCGCCTAGCTGGGTATCACGCTCTAATATCAGGATGCTATCAACGCCTGCTCTTTTTGCAGACGCTGCAGCAGCCAGGCCGGCAGGACCGCCGCCGATGATAACGATGTCATATGAACTCATAGTCTACGCCTCCTCTATGCTTTTCTTGCTATATCCAACGACCATATTGGATGCTCCGCCGTTTTTGGTGATCTCTAGCTGCGAGATACCAAGCTCTCTGGAGAGAATCTCCATCGTTCTCGGGGAACAAAAGCCTGCCTGGCATCTGCCCATGCCGGCTCGTGTTCTGCGCTTTACGCCATCGAGGGAACGTGCGCCTAAGGGGCGGTTGATGGCATCGATTATCTCACCCTCTGTGATCATCTCGCAGCGGCAGATGATATTGCCATAGGCGGGCTGCTGCTTGATAAGCTCCTTATAGTCCTCCTCGGATAAGCCTTTTGGATCTAATACGCCCTTTCTCGTGCCGTTGAAATCCGGATTTTTTTCGGGCTTTAACAGGTCTGCGACGATACCGGCTACCTTGATGCCGATAGCGGGAGAGCTGGTCAACCCCGGAGACTCGATACCTGCTGCATCTACGAAAAACGGAGCATCGGGCAGCTCCTTAATGATAAATTCATGGTGATCCTCATGGGCACGATTGCCGGAAAAGGAGGTGATGACCTGGCGCACCGGTACATTCGGTACGGACTTTGTGGCGGCGGAGATGACATGTGCCAGTCCCTGCGCAGTCGTATTGGTGGCATCCCGATCCTCGTGATCGTCTGCAGTCGGTCCGATGAGCGTATTTCCATGAACTGTAGGCGTAACCAAAATGCCCTTGCCGTATTTGCCGGGCAGCTGGAAGATCGTATTGTGTACAAGACCGCCGGTTGTCTTGTCGAGCAGACAGTATTCTCCGCGTCTGGGTGTGATGTGGATCTTGTCTGCGCTCACCATATTATGGAAGATGTCGGCATTGACGCCGGCCGCATTGACAACGACCTTCGTGAGGATATCACCGTTGTTTGTGGAAAGCAGCCAGCCCTTGTCGGTCTTTGTGATTTTTCGTACAGCGGTGTTGAAGCGGAACTCTACGCCGTTTGTATAAGCATTCTCAGCCATGGCGATATTGAGTCCGAAGGGGCAGACGATTCCGCCGGTCGGGCAGTAGATAGCTGCGATCGCTTCTTCTGACAGGTTTGGCTCCATCTCATGCAGCTCTTCCTTTTCTACGATGCGACATCCTGGAACGCCGTTTTTTTCTGCATGTGCATACAATGCCTCGAGATTTGGACGATCCTCCTCTGAAAAGCAAAGGATCAGAGAACCGTTTCGGATAAAGGAGAAGTCCAATTCCTTGGACAAAGGCTCCATGAGCTCATTTCCCTTGACATTTAATTCTGCCATCAGAGTGCCGGGCGTACAATCGATACCGGAATGAACGATGGCACTATTGGCCTTGGAGGTGCCTGCACAGACATCCTCTTCCTTGTCTACGACACAGATGTTTAATTTGTAACGGGATAGTTCGCGTGCACTGGCGCTTCCGGTCACGCCTGCACCGATGATCACTACGTCATACATAAATTTTCCTCCTAAACTACGGAAAAAAGCCGCACTTAGGATGATACCGTTTCCGGTATCTCCTAGCACGGCTCTCATCTCTTGCTAGTTATTTACTTTTTAAACCCTTATTACCAAGGAATGATGTTGAATAAACCAACTGCCAGCAAACCGCCGATGATAGGTCCGACAACCGGAATCCAGCCGTAATCGAAGCGGGAGGATCCTTTGCCCTTGATCGGCAATACAGCGTGAGCTAGACGAGGACCTAAGTCACGGGCAGGGTTGATAGCATATCCTGTCAAACCACCGAGTGACATACCGATGGAAACGATCACACCAAATACATAGAGGTTAGTGATTCCGCCTGCAGCGTCAACATTGCCAAAGCCCTTGATAGCGAATACGAGTACGAAGGTACCGATAATCTCGCTTAAAAGGTTCAGTCCGGTGTTTGGAACAGAAGGGCCGGTAGAGAATACGCCGAGCTTTTTGCCGGGGTCTTCTGTTGCATCAAACTGATCCTTGAAGAGGATGTATACACAGACACCACCGAGGAAAGCACCGATCATCTGAGCGATGATGTAGCCGGGTACCATGCTCCATGCCAGGCTGCCTTCAGCAGCGAGAGCGATGGTAAGAGCCGGGTTGAAGTGCGCGCCGGAGGCTGCTCCGAAGATGCAGGCGGGAACTAAAACTGCAAGACCCCAGGCAAATGTGATCTGGATGGATCCGGCTCCCTGCATGCCTGATTTGTTTAAGTTTACGTTCGCAACAACGCCATCACCTAAAAGGATTAACATAAAGGTTCCGATTAACTCTGCTATATAAGGTAACATAATATTTCCTCCTGTCAATGATTTTTATTTTATTCGTCCTTTGCCCAGTTGAAAGAGTAGGTAACTGCTTTCTTCCACATCTTCACCTTCTGTGCAGCGTCCTCTGCAGAAATCTCAGGCTCGAAGGTACGGTCGATCGCCCAGTTTTTGATTACGTCTTCCTTGCTCTTCCAGTAGCCAACTGCCAGACCTGCCAGATAAGCAGCACCCATAGCGGTGGTCTCTACACATACCGGACGGTTCACAGGAGCCTGGATGATATCTGACTGCATCTGCATCAAAAGATTGTTCGCAGAAGCACCGCCGTCTACCTTCAGGGCTGCCAGATCGATGCCGGAATCAGCCTTCATAGCCTGCAGAACATCGTTTACCTGATAAGCAAGGGACTCTAATGTAGCACGGATAATGTGATATTTGTTGACACCACGGGTCAGACCAACGATACTTCCGCGTGCGTACTGATCCCAATAAGGAGCACCGAGACCTGTGAAGGCAGGTACAACGTAGCAGCCGTTGGTATCCTTTACCTTGCGTGCCATATACTCAGAATCCGGAGCAGAATCAACGAATTTCAGCTCGTCGCGCAGCCACTGGATCGCAGCACCTGCAACAAAGATAGATCCCTCTAATGCGTAATTAACCTTGCCATCAAGTCCCCATGCGATGGTGGTTACCAGGCCGTTCTTGGAGAATACGGGCTTTTCGCCGGTGTTCATCAGCATGAAGCAGCCGGTTCCGTAGGTGTTCTTTGCTTCGCCCTCGTTGAAGCAGGTCTGTCCGAATAATGCAGCCTGCTGATCGCCTGCAGCACCTGCGATCGGGATCGGGCCACCGAAGAATTCCGGATTGGCTTCGCCGTATACGCAGCTGGAAGGCTTCGGTGTCGGCAGCATGCTCTTAGGAATATTTAGCTCTGCTAGGATCTCATCATCCCACTGTAGCTCGTTGATGTTAAATAGCATGGTACGTGCAGCATTGGAATAATCCGTTACATGAACTGCGCCCTTGGTCAGCTTCCAGATCAGCCATGTCTCAACGGTACCGAATAACAGCTCGCCTTTTTCTGCTCTCTCTCGAACGCCCTCTACATTATCAAGGATCCATTTTACCTTTGAGCCTGAGAAGTATGCGTCGATGACAAGACCGGTCTTTGCACGGAAGGTATCCGTAAGGCCCTTGTCCTTTAAGGAATCGCAATACTCAGATGTTCTGCGGCACTGCCAAACGATCGCATGGTATACAGGCTTTCCTGTGTTCTTGTCCCAAACGATGGTGGTTTCACGCTGATTCGTGATACCGATCGCTGCGATGTCTGCTGCGGTAGCATTCACGTTTGCCATAGCAGCCTTAGCAACCTCAAGCTGTGTAGACCAGATCTCGTCTGCGTCATGCTCAACCCAGCCGGGCTTCGGAAAATACTGTGTAAATTCCTTCTGTGCTACAGAGCACATCTCACCCTTCTCGTTAAAGAGAATACAACGGTTACTGGTTGTTCCGGCATCCAATGCCATTACGTATTTCGCCATAATAATTACCCCCTCCATTTGTAAATTTTTATGATAAGGCTAGTGTAATGGTTTTGATATTTGGTGTCTATAGACAAAAACAAATGATTGTACAAAATAATTTTATGCAATTTTACACATTTTGAAAAATGACAAAATAAAAACATTTAGCACTATACAATAAATCAGACATTGCATTAAATGAAGAATATGGTAAAATAGGTTATATAGTTTAACTAGGAAAGCGTATGCGTTTGGAGATGGTTTGATTCTATGAGAGCACTTGACGATTATAAAAAGAATAGAGATCAAAAACTGGGCGACATGTTGGGAGCATGCATGAAGAGCATGTGGATCGCTTATTGCGTGACTACCTCTTTTTGGCTTTTGATTTTGTGCATGGGCGGGCAGTATTATAGCGGACTATTCTATGAATATGCAGGCTCGCTCGCACTGACAGGACTGCTGTATTTTCTATATAATAGGTTAGTGGTAAAGCGTGCCTGTGTCGTTAAAAAATGGGTAGCTTATCTGCTTTTGAATGCTTATCTGATTCTTCTGCTGGCGCATCCTTCGGGGATGTCACCGCTTGATGGCCTGGCAGTAGGTGTGATCGCGATGTATCCTGTGTGGACGGATCGCGGCTGGGTGAAGTGGCAGACACTGCTGCTGGCGGTGATCGTGATCTTGCGCCATGTGATCCTGCAATATGTAGAGATTCCGCAATCACCCTATTGGGGTATCATCGATCTGCTAGGTGTTTTAGCGACGGGTTATATGGTCTATATGAATGTGGAATATGTGCACAAGCAGACGATGCTGCTAGGCGATGCGACGCGTATGGATGCTGCGACAGGGCTGTATAACCACGAGAGCTTCTACGAGGAGCTAGAGCGAAGGATGAAGGATTTTGAGCAGTCTTCGCACCGTGAGGAAGAGGTTTTCTGTTTGTTTATCGCAGATATTGACAATTTTAAAAAGGTCAATGATACCTATGGTCATGCTTTTGGTGATGAGGTGTTGCTTGGCCTCTCCGAGCTGTTTAAGAAATATTGCGGAAAAAAGGATTTCTCGGCACGCTATGGCGGCGAGGAGTTTGTCATGATCCTAGGCGAGTGCCAGAAGAAGGACGCATTAAACCGTGCGAACATGATCCGCAAGGAATTTTCGCGTACAGTCTTTACGGATAAATCAGGTGAGGCGCATCAGTTTACGATCAGTATGGGTGTGGCACAGTACGATAAGCCCTGGGATACCGCCAGCAAGTTTTTCGATCAGGCGGATCAGGCACTCTATCATGCGAAAAACACCGGAAAGAACCGTGTATGCTCGATGTAGTAAAAAGGAAGATGCTGGATGTGGCATCTTCCTTTTTTATATAAAACAAAAGGTTGCAATTCGTACCTTTTCTTATTATTATAATAGGAGCGCTTAATCATTTATTTTAAATGGAGGAAAGAACATGAGTAATGTGCGTCGCGTATATGCGGAGAAAAAGCCGGATTTTGCGGTGGCAGCAAAGGATCTAAAGTCGGAGATCAAGGGATATCTGGGAATCAATACCGTGACGAATGTGCGGGTACTGATCCGTTATGATATCGAGAATATATCAGATGAGACCTACGAAAAGGCAAAGGTGAGTGTATTTTCCGAGCCTCCGGTGGATGAGCTTTATGAGGAGACCTTTGACGCCAATGGCGCTGCGGTTTTTAGCGTGGAATATTTGCCCGGACAGTTTGATCAGCGTGCGGATTCAGCCGTTCAGTGCGTGCGGCTCTTAAATGAAGAGGAGGAGCCGATCATTCGTTCCGCAACGACGTATGTGATAGAAGGACAGCTGGATGAGCAGCAGCTTTTGGCGATCAAAAAGCACTGCATCAATCCTGTGGATTCGAGGGAAGCCGAGATGGACAAGCCGGCTACACTCGTGCAGGAGTTTGAGGAGCCGGAGGATGTGAAATGCTTTGAAGGCTTTACTGCTATGGCGCAGCAGGCTTTAAAGGAGCTGTATGATTCTTTGAATCTGGCTATGACCTTCAAGGACTTTTTGCATATTCAAAATTATTTTAAAAATGAGGAAAAACGTGATCCGTCCGTAACAGAGGTGCGAGTGCTTGATACGTACTGGTCGGATCATTGTCGCCATACGACCTTTTCTACAGAGCTGACTGACGTATCCTTTGGAGATGGATATTATCGTGCGCCGATGGAGGCGACCTATCAGGATTATCTGGACACGCACAGGCAGATGTATGCAGGGCGCGAGGACAAGTTTGTATGCCTGATGGATCTGGCGCTCATGGCGATGAAGCGACTGAAAAAAGAAGGAAAGTTGGATGATCAGGAGGAATCTGACGAGATCAATGCCTGCTCGATTGTCGTTCCTGTAGAGATCGACGGAGAGACGCAGGAGTGGCTCGTGAATTTTAAAAATGAGACGCACAATCATCCGACCGAGATCGAGCCCTTTGGTGGTGCTGCGACCTGTTTAGGCGGTGCGATTCGTGATCCGCTCTCAGGACGTACATATGTATATCAGGCGATGCGTGTGACCGGTGCAGCAGATCCGACAGGCTCTATCAAGGATACGATCCCCGGCAAGCTGCCACAGAAAAAGCTGGTTCGAGGCGCTGCCCAGGGCTATAGCTCCTATGGCAATCAGATCGGTCTGGCGACAGGCTATGTCAAGGAGATCTATCATCCAGGCTACGTGGCGAAGCGTATGGAGATCGGTGCAGTCATGGGTGCAGCACCAAGAAGTGCCGTGCAGCGTTTGAATTCTGATCCGGGAGATATCATTATCCTGCTCGGCGGACGGACCGGACGTGATGGTATCGGTGGAGCCACCGGCTCATCAAAGGCGCACAATACGCAGTCAACCGCAGTCTGCGGCGCAGAGGTGCAAAAGGGTAATGCACCCACTGAGCGCAAGCTCCAGAGAATGTTCCGCAGACCGGAAGTATCTCATATGATAAAAAAATGCAACGATTTCGGAGCCGGCGGTGTGTCTGTAGCCATCGGTGAGCTAGCAGCCGGACTTCGCGTAAATCTGGATCTGGTGCCGAAAAAATACGCCGGTTTGGATGGCACGGAGCTTGCGATCTCAGAGTCGCAGGAGCGTATGGCTGTTGTTGTGGCACCGGATGATGTAGAGCAGTTTTTAGCTTATGCGGCTGAGGAGAATCTCGAGGCAGTTGCGGTAGCGAAGGTGACAGAGGAGCCGCGTCTCGTGCTGACCTGGAGAGACCGCGAGATCGTCAATATTTCCCGTGCGTTCCTCGATACGAACGGCGCACACCAGGAGACGGCGGTTTCTGTCGATATTCCTGCAGAATCCGAGAATTTCTTCAAAAAATACGAGCTGCCTGCAGTAGAAGAAGCATTAAATAACGGTGATGTGCTATCTGCCTGGACCGAGACACTAAAGGATTTGAATGTCTGTTCACAAAAGGGACTCGTGGAGCGCTTTGACGGTTCGATCGGAGCCGGCAGCGTATATATGCCTTATGGAGGACGCTATCAGCTGACCGAGACACAGTCCATGGTGGCAAAGCTTCCGGTATTGGATGGAAAATGCGATACCGTAACGATGATGTCCTACGGCTTTGATCCGTATCTGTCCAGCTGGAGCCCGTATCATGGCGCGGCTTATGCAGTTGTCGAATCTTTGTCCCGCATCGTAGCGGCAGGCGGAGATTATGCAAAGGTACGTTTCACCTTCCAGGAATATTTCCGTCGCATGAGCGAGGATCCTGCGCGTTGGAGCCAGCCGTTTGCGGCACTCCTGGGCGCTTATCAGGCACAGATTTCTCTGGGATTGCCTTCTATCGGTGGAAAGGATTCGATGTCCGGCACGTTCAATGAGATCGATGTGCCGCCTACCTTAGTATCCTTTGCGGTAGATGTAGCGACAGGTAAGGATGTGATCACGCCGGAATTAAAGGCCGCCGGCAACAAGCTCATGCTATTTAAGATGGAGCGGGATGAGTATGATCTGCCGGATTATGCACAGGCGATGAAGCTGTATGAGCTGATCCATGCTCTGATAGGAAAGGGCGCGGTTATCTCTGCCTATGCCTTAGACGGCAAGGGAATCGCAGCGGCCATAAGCAAGATGGGCTTTGGCAACAAGCTCGGTGTCACGATCGATAGCAGCGTCTCAAGGGAGAGCCTGTTTGCACCTGCCTTTGGCAGTATCGTGGCAGAGGTGCCTGTGACAGCAGTCGATGCGGTAAAGGAAGCATTTGCCGAGGCAGGATTATCTGATGCCTGCAGCCTGATCGGCCGCGTAAATGATACAAAATCCTTTGTCTATGACGATATGGCACTATCGATGGAGGATGCGATCGCGGTATGGTCCACTACGCTAGAAAAGGTATTCCCGACTGTAGCCGTAGAGGGCAAGGATGAGGTAAAAACAGGCCTTTATGAGGCAAAAGAGATATATGTATGTAAAAATAAAGTAGCAAAGCCGACCGTATTTATTCCGGTATTTCCCGGTACGAACTGTGAGTACGACAGCGAAAAGGCGTTTGAGCGTGCCGGTGCGCAGGTGATCACGCAGGTATTTCGCAATCTGGATGCAGCCGGTATCCGGGATTCTGTAGATGCCTTTGCAAAGGCGATCGCACAGGCGCAGATCATCATGTTCCCCGGCGGCTTTTCAGCCGGTGATGAGCCGGAGGGCAGTGCAAAGTTTTTCGCCAACGCATTTAGAAATGAGGTCATTAGTGAAGAGGTCATGAAGCTGTTAAACGAGCGTAACGGATTAGCACTCGGTATCTGCAACGGCTTCCAGGCACTGATCAAGCTAGGACTCGTGCCCTACGGGCAGATCAGAGAGCAAAGCAGCGATTCACCGACACTGACCTACAATACCATCGGCAGACATATCAGCAAGATGGTCTACACAAAGGTCGTATCCAACAAATCGCCCTGGTTAGCAGGTGCCGCACTCGGCGGCGTCTATACAAATCCGGCATCCCACGGAGAAGGACGCTTTGTAGCACCGAAGGAGTGGCTGGAGCGTCTCTTTGAAAACGGACAGGTGGCGACACAATATGTCAACGAATCCGGCAATCCGACCATGGATGAGGAGTGGAATGTCAATGGCTCCTATATGGCGATTGAGGGTATTACCAGTCCTGACGGACGTGTGCTCGGCAAGATGGCACACTCAGAGCGCCGTGGTGACGGAGTCGCTGTGAATATCTATGGCGAGCAGGATATGAAGATATTTGAGAGCGGAGTGGAATACTTTAGATAATGAACGGACGCTATAAAAAGACATTGCTTGCGTGTTATCTTGGCTTTATCACGCAGGCGATTTCGGCAAATTTTGCACCGCTGTTATTTTTGACGTTTCATGAGACCTACGGCATATCGCTTGGAAGGATCGCACTGCTATCTACCGTGCTTTTCTTTACGCAGCTTCTGATCGATGCGTTTTGTGCAAGGGTAGTGGATCGGATAGGATACCGCAAATGCGTGGTAGCCTCAGAGATTTTATCCGCACTCGGACTACTTAGCCTGGCGATATTGCCGCAGATATTGCCGGAGGCCTTCATCGGCTTGCTCATAAGCGTTGTGATCTATGCGGCGGGCAGCGGGCTAATCGAGGTACTGGCGAGCCCGATCGTGGAGGCGTGTCCCTTTGACAATAAGGATGCGGTGATGAGTCTGCTGCATTCCTTCTATTGCTGGGGTTCAGTTGGTGTGATTTTGCTATCGACACTGTTTTTTGCGGTGTTTGGCATCGAGCATTGGAGGATATTGGCATGCCTGTGGGCGATCGTACCGCTGTATAATGTATATAATTTTGCGACCTGCCCGATTGAGCGCATCGTAGAAGAGGGCGAGGGACTAGGCATCAGTGGTCTGCTGCGCCTGCCTTCCTTTTGGATTTCGATTGTGCTGATGGTCTGTGCCGGCGCCGGAGAGCTGTCCATGGCGCAGTGGGCGTCTGCCTATGCAGAGACTGCACTGGGTTTGGGCAAGACGCTCGGTGATCTGGTAGGACCGTGTCTGTTTGCTATTATGATGGGAATTAGCCGTGTGATTTATGGAAAATATGGCGCGAAGCTGGATCTGATGCGCTACATGATAGCGAGCGGTCTGCTGTGTCTGATCTGCTATATAGCAGCGGCGTTTTCTTCGAGCGCGCTGATAGGACTGTTAGGCTGTGTGCTCTGCGGCTTTTCGGTAGGCATCATGTGGCCGGGAACGATCAGCATCTCCTCACAGACGATCCCTGCCGGAGGTACGGCGATGTTTGCACTGCTTGCCCTAGCAGGCGATCTCGGAGGATCGATTGGCCCAGGCATCGTAGGTGCTGTCTCTCAGGCCGCAGGGGATGATCTGCGCCGCGGACTTTTAGCGGGCAGCATCTTTCCTGTGATTTTAGTGCTTTCGATTATTGTGCTTCGACGGATGAATAAGAAAAACTAGCGCGCAGTTTTGCGATCTCTTCCTTATAGGGAGCATACGTATCCTTGGGATTTTCCGGGTTTTTATACCAGGGGGTCTCAAGGATTTTTGGTATGTTCAAAAAGTCCGGATGCCAGACGATGCGAGAGAGGGCGTCAAAGCCGATCTCGCCCTTGCCGATATTTTCGTGGCGGTCTTTAGCTGCTCCAAGGGGATTTTTCGAGTCATTGATATGAAAAACCGCTATCTGATCCTTGCCTAAGAGCCGGTCAAATTCGTCGATGACTCCGTCGAGATCATGGACGATATCATAGCCGCTATCATGGGTGTGGCACGTATCAAAGCAGACACGCAGCTTGTCGCTGCATACCACACCATCGTAGATGGCGGCTAGCTCCTCGAAGCTCCTGCCGATCTCAGAGCCTTTTCCTGCCATGGTCTCTAAGGCGATAAAGCAGTCAAGATCTGGGGTTAGCACCTCATTTAAGCCACGGATGATCTGGGCGATGCCGGCGTCTGCACCGGCACCTACATGAGAGCCCGGATGCAGCACGAGTATGTGGCTGCCCATGGCGATGGCACGCTCCAGCTCGGTGCGTAAAAACCGCACCGCCAGCTCGTAAATCTCATGCCTAATCGTATTCGCCAGATTGATGATATAGGGCGCATGGACGATAAATTCTCCGATGCCGCTTTCGCGCATGAGTGCCTGGGCAGCAGGGATATTTAGCTCTGCGATTTCCTTTCTTTTAGTGTTTTGAGGCGCACCGGTATAGACCATGAAGGTGTTTGCTCCATAGGAGAGCGCCTCGCGCACCGAATTTAAAAACATATCCTTGCCGGACATGCCGACATGGGAACCAAGCTTGATATCTGTCATAGTGAACTCCTTTTCGCTGCTGTTTGCTAGTGCTAGTAATCGATTCGCTCCAGGCACAATCCGTTCGCGGGTGCGGTGGGACCTGCCAGGCGCCGATCCTTTGCATCGATTATAGAGGGCATATCCTCCGGCTGCATCCGTCCGGCACCGACCTCTAAGAGCGTGCCGACTAAGATACGCACCATATGCTGCAAAAAGCCGGTACCGTGGAAGGTGAAATAGATTTGATTTTTGCTGCGCTTTATCGTAATGGAATCCACGAGACGGACTGTGGATTTTTTCATCTTCGGATTGCCGCAAAAGCTCTTGAAATCATGCTCGCCCTGCAAATATTCGGAGGCTTTTATCATAGCGTCTATATCCGGCGTAAAATCCAGCCGCGTGACGTAGCGCCTCTTAAAGACGGGCTTGCCCTCGCCTACGTAGCAGGTGTAGGAGTAGGTCTTGCCGGTGGCCTTATATCTGGCGTGAAAGCGCTCAGAGGCCTCCCGTACGTCGATAATGCCGATATCGTCCGGCAGATAGCGGTTCATATATGCCATGATCTTAGCCTCGGATAGTGGAGTATCCAGGTGCACATTTGCCACCATAGCCTTCGCATGGACACCGGCATCCGTGCGTCCGGCGCCGATCACCTCAGGAATCTCATCCATCTCACACATGCGCTGCAAAACAGTCTCTAGCTTTCCTTGTATCGTATCCTTGCCCGGCTGGTGCTCCCAGCCAAAGTAGCGAGTACCATCGTAGGCGATGGTGAGCTTATAATTTTTTTGCATGGAGGTTCCCTTTCTTGTAAAAAATAACTTGTGACCCTTTAATCATATCATTATATACGGAAATGACGCAAATGTATATCCGCTTTTGCTGCTGGGTTTTAGAGATTTAATCTTGCTTGATGTGCCTTGAAAAATGAGATTAAGTAAAATATAAATAACTGTGAGACTGATGCTGATAAGGGATCATTTGGCTCTCAGATCGATATGCTGATCGTCAGAAAAGATCAGGTCATAAATATTTGGGAAATGAAATACTCAGGTTCCGAATATACGATTACAGAAAAAGTATATCGAGGCATGAAACAGAAAATACATATTCCGACAACATACAATCGGTTGTTACTATGGAGGATTTATTCGAGAAGTGAGGTATGTCATACCCAATTTTTGTCATCCAAGGGGTTATAATATTGTCAGAGCCGTCCGATATATGTTATGATAATAAAAATTCAGTTCGAATCTATCAAAGAAAGGACGAACAAAAAGAGGAGGAACATTTTATGAAGTTTTTAAAGAAGATGTATCAAAAATCCAAGGAGCAGAAGGGCTTTACATTAGTTGAGATGATCGTGGTACTAGTCATCATCGCTATCTTAGCAGCCATCACCATCCCGGCACTATTAAAGTATATCGACAAGGCAAGGGAGAAGCAGGTTGTCATCGATGCGAGAACCGCTTATCTGGCTGCAGAGACAGCAGCGAGTGAGGCGTATGCGGCTTCTTATACAGATTCTGGAAGTTTTACATTTACCGAGACAAAGACTAATGGAACTAATGATGCCGATAAAGTTAAAGATAACGCAACAGATTTGGCAGGACTGACTGGCGAATATGAGTGTGTAGTAACAACTGATACAAAATGGAAAATAACAAAAATTGAATTTACAGACAAAAAAGATAAAAAGAAAGCTTCTATGAACGTTGCATCCGGTTCTGCATGGGAAGTTACAAACGTATCCGGCTCATAAACAATTCAAAAAAATGCACTGAATTTCAGGCAAACCTGCCTAGCGCGGGTTTGCCTTTAATGCTTATAAAGGAGAGTCCATGTCAGAGAGGGCGCAGCTTATTAACTTCATAGCTATCGGGTTTACGCTGCTGTTTGTCACACTGCTTTGTTCCCGTGTGCGAAAGCGAGTCCTTGCGGCAGAGGAAGTAAGAAAAATACCTTTTTATCACAACGGACTGGTCGCACTGCTGTTTATCACGCTTTGGATTCTTCTGGGTGTGCGTGAATGGGCACTGCCTGAGGCGATACTTACGGCAGCCTTTCTAGGTATACTGTTTTGGATGGCAGAGATAGATGCATTGCGTCAGATCCTGCCGGATGCATGTAACCTAGCGGTGCTCTTGCTCGCACTGCTGCGACAGCTGTTACTGCCGAGAGGGAGCATTTTATCCGGACTTTTAGCGTGTCTTATCATTAGTGTGCCAATGCTTTTGTTAAGCATACTAGTGCCGGGAGCCTTCGGGGGAGGAGACATAAAGCTCACCTTTGCGTGGGGCTTCTTTTTAGGCTGGAAGCTATCGCTGCTTTCATTTTTCCTGGCTATACTAAGCGGTGGAATATATGCTGCCGTGCTTCTTTTGACCGGTAAAAAGGAGCGCACGGAGCACTTCGCCTTTGGGCCGTTTTTGTGCCTGGGCGCTATCGTATCGACGCTTTACGGCTCGCAGATACTCACGTGGTACTTAGGGCTATATTAGAGTATTTAAGCTGCGTACACAAATAAACATAAAAATCAGACAAAAGGAGCGCATATCCGTCATGCCAAAATACAGCTACACCGCGCGCGACGCAAATGGCAAAAAAATAAAGGGTCAGGCCAGCTGCAACGACGAAATCGAGCTATCCGAGCAACTCTTTTCCGATGGTCTGTATATGCTCTCCTGCAAGGAGCAGACAAACGACCTAAAGCACAAGGCCTTCAAAGCAAAGGAGCTATCCGAGCTCTGCCGCCAGATGGGCACGCTGGTAGCCTCCGGCGTCACGCTGGTTCGTGCACTTGGCATCATGCAGGAGGAGGAAGGGCTAAAGCCCTATCAAAAGCAGGTGTATAAGGAGCTAAACAAACGTATCCGTCAGGGCACTCCGCTCTCCGAGGCCATGCAGCAGCTAGAGGGCGTCTTTCCGCCTCTGCTCATACACATGATGCACACCGCGGAGCTGGCCGGCAATCTCGACAAAACCTGTCTTCGCATGGCAGACCAGTATGAAAAGGAGTACAAGCTCTCCTCAAAGGTCAACTCCGCCATGACCTATCCGAAGATATTAAGCGTCTTAATCGTCGCAGTCGTAGCCGTCATCATGACCTTTGTCATGCCGCAGTTTTCCGAGCTTTTCGCTCAGATGGACAGCCTGCCGCTGCCCACCACCATTTTGATCGGTATCAGTGACTTCGTTCGGGAAGAATGGCTGCTGTGCATCATCGCCATCAGCGCGGTTGTGCTCATCTATCAGCTGCTTTTGCGAATACCTGCAGTCTGCATCAAAAAGGACCAGCTCATATTGCATCTGCCTGTATTTGGCAAGCTCCAAAAGGCCATCTACACCGCGCGCTTTGCAAGAACGCTATGCTCCTTGTATGGCTCGGGACTGCCGATCATATCGGCACTCGCTATCGCCAGACATACAACCGGCAACACCTACATCGATATGCAGTTCGATGAAGTCATCGCCTTTGTACGTGCCGGCGGCACATTAAGCGAAGGACTAGAAAAGATCGACGGCTTTACTAAAAAGCTCATCGCCTCCATCCGCATCGGAGAGGAGACAGGTCATCTCGAGTCCATGCTCGAATCGACCGCAGACACACTCGATTACGAGGCAGAACTCGCCATCAATAAGATGGTCACCATGATCGAACCCATCATGCTCATCGTCATGGCAGTCATCGTCGGCTTTGTCATGGTCTCTGTTATGATGCCGATCTACAATTCCTACGGAAGCATCTCGGATTCGTCCGGTTACTAGGGGGTTATATGGTTACATTGTATTTATCCGGCGATCGTGTCATCGCGCTCGTCGGCACAGTCAAAGGGAAAAAACTCACCGTACAAAAGCTCTACGTCAAGCAATTCGATCGTCCGATGATTTCAGACAGAAAAATCATAGATGTCGAGGATTATACAAAGGAGCTAGGAGCCTTTTTCAAGGAAAACAATCTGCCTGGAAATAGCGTTAATCTCATACTGACCTCGAACATGTTCATTTTAAAGATGGTCGAGCTGCCACTCATGAGTGATAAGGATCTCATGCGCTACATTCCGCGTGAATTCAACGACGTCGAGAATCGAAAAAAGCCAATATACGGCTGTCTGCCCATAAATACCATATTAAAAAAAGAAACAGAAGAGGATAAAGGCAAAAAATATCAGCATGTTTTCGCGACGATGATCGAGCGGGACACCTTAGACGATGTGTACAGAATCGCACGCGCATTAAAGCTAAAGCTCAAGAGCATCACCGTTAATCAGTCTAACCTCATCCGTTTGATGGAGCTCATGCCGCAGATCAAAAACAACACCTGTATCGTGCAGATCATGCAGGGCAGCGGTATGACAAATATTCTCTACATTGACGGAACCTATACCTATTCCACGACTAACCGCCTCTTTAGCGAGATCGATACACCTGGCTATGGCGTCGAGATCGCCCGCAGCGTCAGCAACATCATCCAGTTCATGAAGGCGCAGCAGATCGATGCGCAGATAAAAAATGTATATGTGGCAGGCATCTCACCGGATACCTTTACCTATGTCGATGAAGGAATCTGCCAGATCAATGATGATATAGTAACCGACTGGATCAGCGGAGAGGGCGTGATTAACTGGCAGGTAAAGGACTGCGAGCTGACCGATTACATTCCGATGATAGCCGGATTTTTGACAGAACAGGGGCCGACCTCTATATGCAAGCAGTATCAAAAGCATTCCGCACATACGCAGGCTATCAAAAATGCCCTGCGCAGCTGGGCTGCGGTGATCGCTGTCGCTACGCTGATGCTTATTTTGCTGCTGATACAGTTCGTAAAATATGTGCAGGTTTCAGGGGAGGTCGAGACGGCGCAGAGCTATCTGCAGGATCCGAACATTTCCTCGAAGCAGGCACAGTATGATGAACAGACGGCATTAAAGGAACTCTATGACCGAAAGATCACCTATGTACAGGGTGTAAAGGAGGCGCTTTACAGCTATCCGCTGGCGGATTCTAAGGTATTAGAGGAGCTGAGTGATAGCGTGGGAGCACTCGCGAGCATCGAGGTCACGAGCTTTGATGCTAATACAGGAACACTGACGATGTCCTTAAAATCCAAGGATGTGGCAGATATCCATCAGCTGATCTCAAATCTTTTGAACAATGAGATGCTCACGAACGTAGAATATACCGGATATACTCTGACAGACGATGCATGGACCGTCAATGTCATATTTACGCTGGCAGCGTCTGTGGGAAGGGAGTAGTGCGATGAAACTAGAGATGAAATTTACCGATCGCGATCGAAAGCTCATCACCTTTTTAGTGCTGTTTTTGCTCATCGTAGGTGTCGGATATTTTGTGCTGCTGCCACTGTATACTAGTGTAGAGCAGCTTAAGGCCAAAAAAGAAGAATTGGAGCAACAGGTCATGCAAACAGAGATGAATCTCGCGAGGCTGCCAAAGCTGATCACAGAAAACGAACAGCTGGAGGATAGTCTGCAGATTGAGCTATCTGATTTTTATCCGTATATGGAGAGTCAAAAGCTGGATGAGATGATCACAGGGCTTACGCTGGATCAGGGGCTGGGTGCGAAAAATCTCTCGATTGCGATTTCGGATACACCTTATGTGATCACGCCGTATTTTTTATCGGACGCGGCGATAGAAGCAGCAGAAGCAGTATCAGAGGAAGCACAGATGAGTGAGGCCGAGGAGGCTGTAGATAGTGAGAGCACAGCAGAGGCAGCTGAGGGTGAGGCAGTAGAAGAAGGCACTGCAACAGACGGCGCAGAGCAGATCCTATACGTAGCCAAGCTATCCGTAGATGTCACAGGAGAGCATAAAAGACTGCAGGATTATATCGATCTGCTATCAAGTGATACAGCCTATCCGGCGATTCAGATCGACTCCTATTCCTGGTCTAGGGATTCTATGGCAGGAGAAGATGCTTACGGCGCATTGATCTTTAATACGAGTGAGCAGCTGCATCTGGAGCTGTCCGTGTATATGCAGGCAAAGCAGGAGGTCTAGGAAATGGCAGAAGAACAAACCGCCAGACTAAAAAATATACGAATCGGAGATGTCCTAAAGGAATCCGGCTATGTTAATGATGAGCAGATAGCTCAGGCGCTGCGCTACCAAAAGGAGCACAAGGGCATGCGTCTGGGCGGCGCACTCATTGAGCTGGGCTTTATTTCGGAGACAAATATGCTTCAGGCTCTGGCGATCCGTCTGAACATGAAGCATCTGGACATCGCTAGCACAAAGGTCAATCTCGATGCTACTGCGCTAATCCCCGTGAATCTCGCGGAAAAATATTGCATGCTGGCCATCGATGAAGCGGGCGATGTGCTAACTGTGGTCGTGAATGACCCGATGAATTTTTTTGCGATTGAGGACATCAAGCAGCTGACCGGACGCCAGCTAAATATCTGTCTGTGCGAATCAGAGCCTCTGCAGAAGGCGATTCATTACTATTATTCCGAGGTCGCAGCGCAAAAGGCCGCACGTACCGCTAATACCTTAGCAAACGAACGTCAGGACGACCTAAGAGAGCTAACCGTCGAGGATGGTGATGACGAGACACCGATCATCAATTTGTTAAATTCCCTGCTAAAGCGTGCCTATAGCGTAAACAGCAGTGATATCCACATCGAGCCTTTTGAGGACAAATCCATCGTGCGCATGCGTATCGACGGTGCGATGGTCGATTATGTGACGCTGCAAAAGGGTCTGCATGCATCACTTATCGCGCGTATCAAGATCATATCCGAGCTCGATATCGCAGAACGGCGTGTGCCGCAGGACGGACATTTTCGCGTAAATATCGAAGGTCAATATATAAATATCCGTGTATCTGTTTTGCCGACGGTATTTGGAGAAAAGGCGGTGCTTCGTTTACTGGCAGGAAATTCCGCCATCCAGCATGCGGATTCCTTTGGTATGGAGGAACACGACTATGAACGTTTTCGGGCTATGCTTGAGAGCCCTCATGGCATCATCTATCTGACAGGACCAACAGGAAGCGGAAAGACAACGACGCTTTACATGGTATTGGATGAGATGGCAAAGCGAAGTGTCAATATATCCACCATCGAGGATCCGGTCGAGAAAAATATTAAAAAAATAAACCAGACGCAGGTAAATAACGTCGCCGGCATGACCTTTGAGGTAGGACTTCGCGCCCTGCTTCGTCAGGACCCGGATATCATAATGGTAGGTGAGACGCGTGACAGCGAGACGGCATCGATTTCTGTGCGTTCCGCTATTACAGGACACCTTGTTTTTTCTACGCTGCATACGAACGATGCGACCTCTTCTATCGTGCGTCTGATAGATATGGGCGTAGAGCCATATCTGGTGGCCAATTCCATGGTCGGCACGGTGGCACAGCGACTGATGCGCCGCATCTGCCCGGAGTGCGGACAGGAGGTAGAAGCGAGTGAGGAGGAGTGCCGACTGCTGGGCGTACCTCTTGGCACAAAAATAAAAAAAGCACACGGCTGTGCCAAGTGCAATTTTACCGGCTACAGCGGTCGTATCGCGATCCATGAGATACTAACAGTCGATAGCAACGTGCGAAAAATGATCACGGATGGCGTATCTATGGATGCGATCACGGATTATGCCGTACGAAAGCAGGGCATGCATTTGCTGCGTGATAGTGCGGTAAAAAAGGTGCTAGAGCAGGTGACTACAATCGAGGAGCTGCGAAAGGTCGCTTATTATTCGGATGCACCTAGCGATACAGATGCTGCCACGATCCAGTCAGCAGCAACACTTGCGCCCGCTGCAGCTATACCTGCCAAGACGCCTGTGGCTGCTCAGACGGTGGCTGTGCAGCAGCAGATAATAGAGGATCCGTATGCCGGCATAGGACCTGCCAGGATACACATCGAGGATATCATAGCAAAGGCAAAGGAATGTGGCTGTTCGGATATTCACATCACGGCAGCCAAGCCTCTGATGATGCGTATCAACGGTTCACTGCAGGAGACGAGCGAGCAGTATACAAAGGAAGAGATCACAGCGATGCTTTTAGAGATGTGCGATGCAGATATGCGCCGGCATCTTTTAGCAGGAGAGGATCTGGATTTTGCGGTGCAGACAAAGGACGGACAGCGAACCCGTGTAAATGTATTTCGTGATATGGGCTCTCTGGCAGCCACGATACGACTGCTTAATTCCACGATCCCGACCTTAGAATCTCTAGGACTGCCGCCGGTATTAGGCGAGATAGTAAAGCAGCCGAGAGGCCTGATCTTAGTGACAGGACCTACAGGAAGCGGTAAATCCACGACGCTGGCAGCGATGATAGATTCGATCAACGAGACACGTCCGGATCACATCATCACAATTGAGGATCCGGTAGAGTATGTTTATGTAAAAAAACAGGCACTGGTGCATCAGCGTGAGGTAGGCCGCGATGTAGGGAGCTTTGCGGCAGCGCTGCGCTCGGCACTGCGTGAGGATCCGGATATTATTCTGGTCGGAGAGATGCGTGACTATGAGACGATATCGGCAGCCTTAACCGCCGCAGAGACAGGACATCTCGTGCTATCCACATTGCATACGACAGGTGCCGCTGCGACGATTGACCGTATCATCGATGCATGTCCAAACGGCAGTCAGAATCAGGTTCGTACACAGTTAGCAGGCGTGTTAAATGCAGTCGTGACGCAGTGTCTGATACCGAAAATCGCAGGAGGACGTATCGCTGCCACCGAGATTTTGATCGGCACGGACGCGGTAGCCAATATGATCCGCGAAAATAAATGTCACCAGCTGAATACGGCGATGCAGGCGGGAGCCTCCCTTGGCATGCATACGCTAAACAAGGATTTGATGGAGCTTGTCAATCGTGGCGTGATCGCCATGGATCAGGCACGCAAATTCACAAATGATAAAAGAGATCTGGAACAGTTTTTTTAACGAATTTTTTTATAGGTAATCCATTATGAAAAAACGCCATAATCTGCAAAAAAAATGGAATAATCACGGCTTTACGCTGGTAGAGATGGCGGTCACACTCACGATAGTTAGTCTAGTCTTGGCAGTGACCTTTGTCGGCTTGCGCGCCTGGATGCGAAACTCCGAATTTAAAAAAGCCAACGAATATGCCCATACGATCTACACGGCGGCATCTCTTGAGTTGTCAAATCTCGAGCTTTCAGGGGAGCGGGAAGATTTTACAAAGCGAGTCTGTGAGAGCGGAGAAGGCCTGGAGACTATAGCGCAGCTGGGAGCCGGTGCGCCGGAGGAGGTCTATGAGGAGACGCGTATTGTGGCGATTTCGGCAAAGGCAGGAGAATACGAGGCCTATCAAAACGGCGGTGAGGTATCAAAGGAGGCAGAGCTTGTTTTTGAGCTGATCGAGCCGTATTCCTACGATACGAGCGTATGCAATTTAGCGATAACACTGGAATATGATAGCTATACACATAGCGTTTATGCGGTATTTGTCAGCACACGGGCGACGGCTTTTGTGTATGAGGATCTGCATGGCGCGGATGTTAGTGCCTACGATGAGCAGGGTACGGTGAGCTTAAATGCCGCGGCAGATTATGAAAATAACCGCTCCTATGATACGAGAAAGGAGCTGCTGCTAGGCTACTACTGTGTGGATGAGCTGGGCGTGGCTGCTGTCTTTGGCGATGGCAGACTGCGTGTGACGGATTGTCTGTTAGATAACGATGAGACACTGGATTTAGTCGTGACGAGTACTTCGCGCCATGGCGAGGCAGATGTCGCCTATACAGCTACGATTTATGAGAGTAGAACGGATGGAGACAGTCCGCTGTTTGAGGTGAGCTTTTCTTTGATGGATCTGTATGGGGCAGGATACACAGCGGCCGAGGCACAGACCATGCATACCGTAGAGCTATCAGTACACAGGTATAGTGGTGGTGTGAGAGAAGAAAAAGCGGAAATGTATGAATTCCCGCTGTATTTTATAAACGGACAGCTGCATCTGACATTGGATGCAGTGATGAGTGCGCAGACTGAATCTGCGATGGCTGCTGCCTTGAGTGCGGCGGACGCACAAGCTACCAGCTTTGCACGGTTTTTATCTGATAAAAATGCCCTGCCGGATATCTATGCGTCTGTACGTGTGCAGCAGCTGACGGAGTCAGACCTTCCGATAGGCTATGACGAGTCGAAAACAGGCGTTCGTCTCTGGATCAATGAGGAGGATTATATCGTCGGCTCTTCCGTCGTATCAAATACGGAGAATGCATATTTTGCATCAGCCACAGAGACTAGTGCAGATATTGCTGCCATGCGACATCTGAGCAATATCAGACGCGTTAATACGAATGCTTCCATGAGCTTTTATGTCACGGACGATCTGTATTTTGCAGATGCAGTGATTTATGATCAAAAGGACTCTGTGATGGAGCCGATGGAATATCATACCACAAAGGCCTTTCCGATGATCGAAAGGTTTAGCAGCTTCTGGTCATTATCCGGAGAGGGACTGCTTGGAATCGGCAGTCATACCATTGATGGGCTGGTGCTGACGGAGGAATCGATTGTAGGTTCAAAGGATACCTGCTTTGGAATCCTTGGGACTAATGCCGGCACGATAAAGGAGCTTGCTTTTACCAATACCACAGCACTCCTTGGATATGAAAAAACGACGGGAGAAGACTTTACAAGACAGTCAAAAAATTCGACACTGCTCGTGCGTGCGGCTGGCGTAATCTGCGGCCTAAACGAGGGAAGCATCACGGGTATCTCACTAGACGATGCTACCAGGGCGCATATTGCACTTAATTACAAGGCACCTGCCGGTGCGTCTGTGGATATGGCCGGAGAGTTATCCGGTATCGGCATGATCTGCGGTGTTCATGATGGAAATAGGGCATTGACTGATATCGAGACAGCCGGAGAACTCGAGGGATATTTTTATGATATTAATGACGCAGGATATGCAGCACAAACCGGTGAGGATGACGTATGCTCACGCTTCCGCTATGCTGGAATCGGCGGTGTATGCGGCTTTACGCTTGGAAGGGCAGCTGCAGGTGCGCCGCTTACTGCTATCGGTGAAGAAGCAAAGGTAGTGGAGCAGATTGCAGATTTTCTGCATCTGACAGAGCACTACAGCGTGATAAATTCAGCCTCTGTAAGCGGAAATGCCTTTGTAGGAGGCATCAGCGGAAATGGTGCTTATGCATCGGATGTAAACGTTACGATAAATGAAGTGCTCGCACCGCTTATCGATAATTGCAGCTCGAAGGGGCTTATTCATCTGTCAGGAGAGCCGGTCGATCTCGTTGCCTGCGGTACGGAAAATGCAGCTTACCTAGAGGCAGAGAGCGCGCATACGAATGCCGACAACTGCTTTGGAGGCGGCATCATAGGATATCTGAAAAACGGAAGGGTACGTGACTGTGCCGTGAGTTCAGGAAATTCCGATGAAGTATTTCTTGAGGCGGCAGTCGATACGACTCCTAGCGGTGTGATATTGGCAAATGGGCAGGCGCAGACGCGTGCACATGCATTTTTATCAGACTATATGACAGGTAATTATGTCGGCGGTATCGCAGGCTGTGTCGTGGAAGGTCAGCTGCAAAACTGCGAGACAAAGGAGGGCGGATACGTCCTCGGAAATGACGAGGTGGGTGGTATCGTGGGCTATCTGGCCACGATTTCTACGGAAAGCGATCGCCTTACGATGACAGGCTCAAAGGAGCTAGAGAACAACTGCTATGTCATCGGACACTCAAATGTAGGAGGCATCATAGGAAGCAATCACGCAGGCACTACATTATGCAACTGCATAAATGAAGGCATCGTGGTCGGCTCCGGCATAAATATCGGTGGAATCGCAGGCAGTAACTGCGGTGATGCCCAAAAAGAGGCATGTATAGAGAACTGCACCTCGGAGGTGTTTGATTACGATAACAGCAGCTTTACGCTGGTGGCAGAGGTCTGGCAGATCTACGGAGATAATGTAGGAGGACTCGTAGGCTACAATAAATATGGTTCCATAACTCGCACGGACAAGGCAAAAACAAACATTTCCTCCATCGTGGTAGGAGATGACAATGTCGGTGGAGTATTCGGTTATGCAGATGAAGAAACGACCTTTGCCTTTACCGATTATACGATGGATGGCATCGAGGTATATGCTACCGGCGATGCGGCAGGCGGCTACATCGGAAAAAATGTAAGTGCAACTGCCCTGCCTGATAAGTCCTATGAGGTGCGTCCATACCTGGTACAGGGCGAAAATTATGTAGGCGGAGCTATCGGTCTAAATGAAGTAGCAGCTGATAAAGTACTTTTATCGAATACCAATGCCTTCGGTACGGTGAGTGGCATGCGCTTTGTCGGCGGTATCATAGGCTATCAGAACGGAAGGCTCACCATCACAGGTGAGAATGCCTCCGGTATCATAGCCGGCAGCTACGGCGGCGGTATATTAGGCTATGGTGCATCGAAAAATATCGCGGTCAAAGACTGTAAAAATACCGGAGATATCAGCGATCTGGCAGCAGCGGCGGCTACAGATGAACAAATAAAGCTAGGCTCCATTTCCCTGCGAGATCTCTATGAGGGAAATACAGAAAACGGCACACCGGTGATACTATCGGAGTCTGACTATTCCTATGAATCCTTAAAAGAAGCACTGGGCAGTACAGACGAGGAGATGCTAGGAAGCTTTGTAGGCGGTATCGTTGGCTTTTTACCGAAAGGCTCAGTAGCAGATAGCTGCACACAAAGTGGCATGATCTATGCCAATAATGGCTTTGGCGGTATCGCAGGTATTAGCCTGGGCACGCTAAAAAATTGTAAGGTCGAGAGCAATCTGGGTACTCAGGAATCTACGCTTGCAGGCGGACTGGCTTCTATCAACGGAGAAAGTGCGCGCGTAAAGGTAAGCTGCGTAGGAGCAAAGAATGCGGATTATACCATCGAGGGAAAATCCATCGTCGGTGGTCTCTTTGCGATCAATGCAGCGACAAATGCGGATTCGGCAGAGATGTATGCAAATATCAATGGAGCCTTGGATGGCTACGGCGTGGGTGGATTATGCGGTATTTTGCTGGGTTCACAGAGAATAGATACTCCATTAGGAGCAGATGCCTCGCTAGAGATAGGCGGAGGTGAAGCACTAGGCGGCATCGTTGGTGTGATGGCAGGAACGCTGCAGACAGATGCGGAGAATCTGACAGATAAAGCTCTGCGAGTAAACGGTACTGATGCTGTGGGAGGTATCTTTGGTGTATTAGATGGTGGAAAAGTCGTGGATGCAGACGGTGAACAGACGGCGTATAAAAATGCAGCCTCTGTCACGGCAAATGACGGCTGCGCAGGAGGTATCGTGGGTCTTGTTCGTACAGGTACGATAAATCTTGCGACGAATCTTACGGATGCACTCGTGACAGCCTATGGAACAGATGGATATGCAGGAGGTATCGTAGCACTCGTAGAAGAGGGCGGTAGTGTACTAGCCTGTGAGAATAAAGCAGATGTTATCTCGATGAATAGCTATGCCGGTGGTATCTGTGCATGGAACAAAGGCACATTAGAGAAAAACACCTTTATGTGTACACAAAAGCAGACCATCAGCAGTGATGCAGACAGCATGGGTATCATCGCTGCCGTAAATGATGGTACGATTATATCGTGTGCGGTAGAGGCAGATGATGCGTCAAAAGATGAACCTTGCATTTTATTGCATGGAAACGGTTCGATCATCGGAGGAATCGTAGGAACGAATACCGGAGATGTCACAGACTCACAGATGAAGGTTAGCTATGAGCTGGAGACTGCAGCGACAGATGGACTCACCATCGGCGGTGCGATCGGTATGTGTGACTGGACTAAGTATAACAAAGTGGAGAATGTTAAGGTGAAGGATTATTCCATCACCTTAGAGGGTAACTGCGCTTATTTTGGCGGACTGATCGGACGCGTGAGCGGGGCAGGCATTGTATCGAAATCTAAGGTGAGTGATCTGACTCTAAAGGAATTAGATGCCTCGCTAAAGGGCAGCTGCTACGGAGGACTGATCGGCGCAAATACAGCTAAGGTTAATGAATGTACGGTAAAAAATATCTCGGCAGCTATCAGTGGTCTCTATCAGGCGAATATCACCCTGAATGCAAAGCTGCAGGAGCAGCTCGCAGGATGCCTGGGTGGTATGGTCGGAAAAAATGAGACGACCGGGCAGATCAGTGCCTGCACGCTGGATACCGCAGATGGCTATGATAAGAATCAGATCGTCGTAGAAAATGGCTTTGTGGGCGGCATCACAGGCATCAACAAGGGCGAGCTGACCACTAGCGGTTATCTGGCCTCTGAGGAGGATTCTGCTGTAGCGATCGCAGAAGGTGTACAAAAAGCGATTGAAAAATATGAGACAGACAATAAAGGAGATGTACACACAGATCTTGAGACCGGAAAGAAGCAAGCCGGCTATGAATATTTAATTGATACAAATAAAACGGTAAAGAGCATGATAAAAAACCGCCTGACGGCCGGAATTTCTGATCTGCAGACGATGCTCTCAAAGGATTCTTATAATGACCAGACAATCGTTACTTGGATGAAGGAAAATACAGAGCCGACACTTCTGCTGCAGCTGACAGGTAATGGCAGCGTCGGTGGAATCACGGCTTATAATACGGCAGATGGAGAGATGGGATATTGCGTGAGCGGTCATTGGCTCATCGATAACCGCAGCTCCTCCCAGCATAGTGCACAGGGTGGTGTGATCGGCACGAATGAATCGGATCATGATACATACTTTTTGATCAATCAGGCGATGGTGTTGCGTGAATCCCCCAGTGGTGTCACGGAACGAGTAAATGGCGGTGTCATCGGCTATCAGCACAATACCACCTCGTCAAATTGGACGATCTACGGCTGCATAAATACAGGTATGGTAGTCAATGCCAATTCGCATTATAGCGGCGGTATAATCGGACGCTGGTCTGATCAGGGCGGCAGTATAGAATATTGCAGAAATTACGGCGTGCTGCAGACCTCTTTTCAGGCTGGCTATAAGGGAGCGGCAGGAGGCATTGCATCCCAGCTCTATCATCCCTTGGATGAGCAAAGCTATACGATCCTTTCCTGTCGAAACGACGGAAGCATATTTGGAACAGGAGAAAAGGGGCGTGACAGTAGCTTATGTGCCAACGATTCCGGCGGTATTTTAGGAAATATCGTGACCTATCAGGCAGAAAATAAGTCCCAGGCGCAGTCGCTGCAGGTCAATATCGTGGATTGTGTAAACAGTGAGGATGTGACGATAGTCGCAGGCTCTATGTGCTCCGGCATCATCACACTTTTAACCAGTGATAAGGCAGCGAGTAATGATGAGGCACTTTCAAATCTCGAGTTAAACATCGACCGATGTCGAAACTATGCGACGGATTTTGTAAGTGTAAATGGGTTAGCCGGTATCTTTTCGGATCGCGGCGGCGGACATGAAAATACTAGAATTACGAACTGCTTTACAGTGGCAGTTGATTCCGAGATGGCAGGTGCGAAAAATTACGGATATATCTGCTATGACGGTGATGGAGGCGGAGACTCCTACAAATATGACGGCGGAAAAAGTGCCATCTGCTACAATAACCACGTGCTGCTGGTGAATGCAGATGGAGATGCTGTGGATGAGTCGGTAAAGCTGGATCTTGGCTCTGCCAAGGCTTCTGATTATAGCTATGGCTACTGGGGTGTGAGTGGCACAGTTTATCCGGTGCTGGAAAGTGGCCAGAGAGGTGAAAACTTAGGCGGCATTTTATCCTCCTGGGGAGGCTGGCAGCGGCAAAATTATACTGTATCCGGTACACATGAAGGCACCCAGCTATACATTCAGCTAGATCAGCCTGTGAAGCTTGGCGAGCTCACTCTGCAGTTTGGTTCAAGCAGCACGCATTCCTGTCGCGTGGAATATCTCGTGGATGCTTCAACTGGAGGCAGCTTTACACTGGCAAAGGAGTCCATTTGTGTAAATAGCAGTACCGAGACAGTATCCTTCCCGAAAAATGTTAAGATATACGCGCTGCGCATCCAATATGTGGAAAATGGAATAAACAAGGCTTCAAGCTTTTTCCAGCAATATGGTTATTACTATAGCGAGAGAAGTACAGAATTTGCGCTGAAAGCTCTGACCCTGACGCAGTCGGGTGGATCGAAAATAGCCTTAAGTGCCGGAGAGTCCATCACATCCTCACGTCTGGTAGATCGCGAGGTGGTGACTAGAGAGAATTATTCAAATAGAGGAAACCGTAAGCGAAACGCCAGCACACAATATTTGTTTGTTTCAAATAAAAATGGGAAGACACTTCTCATCGAACCGCAGTTTGAGAGTACGCGTTTATCAGCTAGTGCTGATAATAGAAAAGATTATGCGAAAATAGATAATGCAACGATAATTGGCAGTGAGATCTTTAAAACCACTACAACAGGAAGCGGGTGGAATCAGCAGACCACCTATCGCCCCTACGGCAGCATCTATGCGACTGCATCTGGCAATCTAACCAGTGGTAAGATAGATTATGCTGCGCTTGATAGTGCACTGACTGACCATTATAAGGGCGCCCTGTCGGCTGCGATGCCTTATGAGGAAGGATCGAATTTGCCGGAGACACCGACAGAAGCTACAGTAAAGATCGATAACGACAGTGCGAGTGTAAAGGCAAGCTGGAAAAACTCCATCGATGGAGCGAGAAATGTAGTAAAATACTATCTTGTGACACTTGCTGCTTCAGATGGTACGTCCTATGTGACTGATAAAAAGTGTTTTGGCAATACGCTGACCTTACCCATCACAGAGGAGATGTATAATAAAAAGCTGAAGGTATCAGTTCGCGCCGTCAATGAAAATGGCACCTCGGATGTGTACATATCAGGTGAGAGTGAGCAGATTAAAGAGCCGATGCTGACTCCAAGTATACGATTAGAGCTGGTAGAGAGTGGTAATACTTATAAATATGAGATTTCGCTTGAAAATCTAAAAGATTATAAACAAAAGTATGGCTCTAACTGGCAGGTGGATGTATATAGACAGGGTGATAAGAGTGAAACTACAAAGCTATGCACGTTCACCAAGTCAAATACGACAAAGATCGTAGTAGGAGGAGAGATCAAAAAAATCAGTGATGGTAATTATTCTCCTTCACTGGCGATCTGGCAGCTATATGCACAGGCATCATCAAAGGATAAAACCTTGCTGTCCTCCGAACAGTATGAGACCTCTGTTTATACGCCAAAATATGGTAATGCGATACCGGAGGTTCAGACGCTGTATGCTTCCTTTGATGATAATTATGAGAGTGAGCTAGACGCCAAGATCAATGTATACATAGCATCTGATACATCAAGGACCGGTATATATCCGCTCTATCAGGTGGATCTCATCCGTGTGGATACAGCAGGAAAAGAGCATATACTGGCAGCAAAGGAGCTGGCGGTGAGTGATCAGATCAGCCGTCTGACCTTTACTGAGCTGCCGAGTGAGTTTTTTGATAATAAAGAAACACAATATTTCTATGTGCGTGCCTGGGTATCCCAAACAGGTGTAGGACCGGTATATACGTGGCATGAGACAGATCAGTTGGAAAAACACGGAAGTCTTGCTGTGGATACGACAGAGGAGGATAAATCCTTTATCACAGGTGTAATCTTAGAGAATGCATCTGATTTTGGAAATCGGATTGTATATACGAATAAAGATGGTGGTACGGCATCACTTTCAGGAGAAAATGAAGCTGCCATAGCAGCCCAGGCCTCTTCCTATGCCATGACTAATCGCCCTACCATGAATGCTAAAACAGATGTGACGGCTTCCTATGATGTGACTTCTGATGAACTCAGCTATACCTTTACGTGGCACGATAAGTCAAAGGAGACGACATCCTACGAGTTACGTATCTATGGAGTAGGTGAAGGTGGTGATCGTGTACTGTTAGAGCAGCAGTATCCTATCGAGCGCACCGGTGATGAGACTTCCTATACCTATGAGGCAGATGATGTGACCTTTGATAAGCTCCAGCTTGTCGTGATTCAAAGAGATACAGGCTATGCACCGGGCGATAGTGGTGAGCACGAGAACAAGGGAAAGGTGGTACCGCGTGTACTGATAAAAGATATCTCTATTCGCACGAGACTTCAAAAGCTCAGCCAGCCGTCCGTAAAGCTCATAGATCAAAATGATTTAAATTATCGTATTTCCTGGCAGGATCTATCTGCCAGAGTGGAGGAGTCTAAGCGGGATGAATTACGCTATGCTCTATACATAAAGACAGGTGATGAAACTACGCTGCTAGAAAAGACACAGGAGCATACGATCGAGTGTGATTTTGAGAGCTATGCCGGAAAAACCGTGCAGCTGTATGTGGTAGCATATGTGAATGCAGATGATTTGAAGAATAGCAAAAAGGTAGATTTGACAAATCAGGTATCCTTTAAGTCGAAGATTGGCTTAAAGAAACGCATAGCGGTTGCCAGCCGCCTGGAAGCTCCGCAACTGGTGGAAAATGCCTATGGCTGGAGCTATCGGGATGCACAGATCGATCTGAATGAAGAGGCGCATGTACTCAGCGAAGAGCAGTTTGTATCAAATGCATTAAAGCTGGATCTGACCTTTGGAGAAACAGGCAATTATGTGATGAATGCCGTATGCTTTGACAGCAAATCGGATGCGGAGACGTTTATTACAAATCTAAAGGGTACACCCTATGAGAGGTATGTATCGCTTGAGAAGATACTAAGCGATGCAAATTATAGGAGGATAAGCAGCGGCGAGCGGCCGATCATGCTGAATTTGAAAAATAAGTCACAAAGGATCTATACGGCAGCGCCATCCTTTAGCGATATTTCCTACGCCGGAGGCTATCTGGTGCCGTTGGTACGTGCTACCTCTTCTACGGATATCAGCTCGTACTGGACCTGTGGAGAGCCTTGCCGGATTCCGCGTGTCAGACTAAATACGCCGACGTTGACAGCGACGAGCAGCGAGCGAACCTACGAGACGTTTGGCGAGAACCTTCGCACACAGCTGTCGGAGAGCGGAGAGCCGTTTACGAATGTGACGGTATACTATGAGACCTATCGTTTTTGTGTTCCTTCCTATGTAAAGGAGAATGTTTTAACGCTTAGCGGTGCAAATGGAGTCTTTTATGAGCTGACTATAAAAGACGATCAGGTGATCGTAGAGACAGCGGAGGATACAAAAACCTATCGCATCCTAGGAGAGCAGGAGTGTAGCATCGATGCCATAGAAAGCATGGTGAGTGGAACCTATCGGGCCGGAGCGACCTATCGAGCTGCTTATCGCATGACGCTGACCTGTGGTATCAGGAGGTTCACAGAAGATGGCAAGGTAATCTATGAGCTTCGTCTGCCTCAGACGAGAGCTGCCATCACGGCAGACGGCAATGTGACCATCAGCGGAACTAGCCGTCTGATCACGGATATCTGGATCCAGGCGATTCCTGAGGATGAGAGCCGATACGTAAAATCTGCCGGACAGTCATAAAAAAGGGTAAAAGCGATGCAACAACAAAAACAATCATGCAAAACGATCATACGGGACAATCGGGGCGTAGCACTCATCTACGCTCTCGTTGTCATGGCCGTGATTACGGCACTTGCCCTGGCGCTTCTCTATGGCGTAGGAGTCATCAGTCTGCAGACAGCCAGCTACGATGATCAGGACGACTGCTATGTTCAGGCTCTTTCGTTAAGCAATGTGCTGGGGCAGCAGCTGACCGGCACAAAAGAACAGGGAAAGGGCGACATTTATGATGCTGCCATTGCCTATATGCCGGATAGTGCCTCGGATGAAAAGGAGGAGGAGCTTCGTTTTTCACCGGATACTCTGCCGGATGGCTATGGCAGCACGCTGATTTGCTTTCAAAACGGAGTGGAGGAGGTATTTGAGCCAAAGGATTGGGAGAGCAAGCAGCTAGGACAGCAATACCTGGATGTGACGGTGAAGGTGTTTGGAAAGCGTGGAGGCAAGGAATCAGTGACGACACGCTATCGTTTTTACAGAGAATTAGATGATGACGATATGGAATATACGTTGGAGACAAAATGCTACACAGGGGAAGAAACCATCTATAAATGTGTGTATGATGAGAATAGCGATTCGTTTACCGTGACAGATGCCACGACAGGTGATACGGTAGATACGTTGACGATTAACGGCACGAGAGTTACGATGGAGATGGCTGAAAAATGGGCAGGAAATGAGCAGGACGACGGTCTGCGGCTGATGCGACATCGTAGAATATTAGGATATGGAGAGGGAGCCGAAAGTGAATACAAGGGAAAAGAGCTTCGATTTGAAAAAATGTATACGACAAGGGCTGAGTAATGATAAAGGCCTTACGATTGTAGAGGTCATGGTGGCTTTTGTGCTGGTTTTGATGGCGATCGCCATGATAACGACAGTAACCCTGTTAGCCTCACGCATCCAAAAGCAAAGTGACAGAAGGCAGCAGCAGACGACGCAAATCTCTGAGGCAGCCTATAGGAGCCTGCAGCAAAGCTTTGATGATACAAAAGGTGAATGGAGCAGCAGCTTTTTGGAGGATAAGCTGAGTAATTCATCTAATCAGACACTTCGCTTTGTGTGCGGCACTAAGAGCTTCTCCTTAGATGTTACGACGGCAGACTGGACGGTTGAAGGGGACGAAGCACAGGGAATCTATCACATTTATAAATAGATAAGTAACAGATTGAAAGTGCAAGGATGAGAGAAATGGACAGACAAGGAATAAGCCATATTGACAGGAAAATAGGAAATAAAGGTTACACTTTAGTAGAGCTGATCGTAACCTTTGCTTTGTTTGCCATTTTTATGACGGCAGTGGTGATGTGTCTGCCGGCGATCTCAAAGGTTTATATGCAGCTGCAGCGCATCAATCATGAACAGACCATCTGCAATACCATCAGCAATGAGATTAAGGCAAATCTACAGGGAATGCTGGGAGTAGAGGGAGCAGGCGATCCTTTGGGTGTAGAAACAGGAAATGGCATCGGATATCTGTGTCTGCTTAGTGAGGGCGGTCAGCAGGTGGCGATTGGCTCCGGCAGTGCGATCTCTTCCGGCAGTGCACTGCTTCCGACGTCTGATGTGACAGGCTCTGGCATCGAGTTTGCCTATATGAACGGAATCGTGGCACAGATGGATTCGGAGGGCTTTTCTGGCTATGTGATGCGGAAAAATAAGCTGCAAGAGCAGATAAATGCTACCGGTGCGGCGCTGACTTTGCGCTATTATGAGGCTGACAGCAATACAAATACGAAAACCACCCTGATAAACTATGGCGCAGATAGCAGCATCAGCGTCGCCAGTGGTGTGGCAGTATCTGCCGGTGAGCAAAACGTCGCTTATGCCATTTCTTATCCGCATACGTCTCAGTTTTATGAGGGCTTCACGCTGCAGACTGCCTTTACGATCAAAAAGGATGCGTTTTATATCGCAGGAGCCGGAACTGAAGAATCTCCGTCTCGTGTCTACGTAAATTATGTAAACTATACTCTGTATCTGTTGCAGGATGGCGATGTCTGCTACTCGCAGGACTACGTCGTAGACATTCAAAACGCCGTGCCCTACGCCGGGACGAAGGTGAGTGTGAAGGAGAAATCAGATGAGTCGAAGGATTATAATACATATATTAAGCCTGGATCATTAGTGAAGGTGAAACAGGATGGAAAAGACGAAGAGATAACCAGACAGGGCTATTATTATATGACCATACACATCGGGGATTCTGCTTACAACAATAATTTCAACGATTATTGGGAGATTACATTGCCGGCTGGTATCAAATTGAATGCGGCATATTTCTGTGACACCGATGGATCGGTGGTCTATTATAGCCCGATATTTAATATGATTGTGGATAAGGACAACAATAAAATCAAATTGTCCTTAAAGGCTGGTGTGGGATTCGTCCCGATCTCTGAGTTGCAGATCGGTTTTCAGGTGCAGAGTAAGGATGGCAAGCTGTTTGATGAAATGATGGATTGTATGGATGGTGTAAATGCGCTTAAAATGGGACAGCGCGTGCCGCTTGCAAATTCCTCGAATGCCGACATAGGCTGTACGGTGATAAACGAGAAGCATGTATCTGTGAATATCACACCGACTGTTGAAAAGACCAAGAATCTGGTGAGGCTCGAGTTTGACGGGGAAGTGGATGAGGTCAATGCGATGTATAATACGACAAATCTGCTTTCGCGTGTGGATGGAAAGTATATCTATCTGTATGCACGTATGACAGACAAGGGCAGTACTGATAAGATCGATCTGGAACCGACCTTTAAGGATGGAACACAGCATAAGCTCATATCTGCCATGGTTGGTGATTCTACTGTAGAGATCAAAAATCAGAAATGGTGATATTATTTGGAACTGCAGTATATGTATGGAGAAATGTGACGAATGAAAACAATCGATACAGATATTAAAAATCATACCTTTTCGAGAGCGTATTTACTATATGGCGAGGAAGCCTACCTGAAAAAACAGTACAAGGACAAGCTTCGTGCGGCACTTAGTACCGAGGGCGATACGATGAATGCCTCCTTTTTTCAGGGAAAGGAGACGAATCCGCTTGCGCTGATCGATCTGTCCGAGACGATGCCTTTTTTTGCAGAGAGACGGCTCATTTTAGTAGAGGATTCCGGCTTTTTTAAGGGCGGAGCAGAAGAGCTGGCCGATTATATGGAGCATGTGCCGGAGACGAGCGTATTTGTCTTTTCCGAAACAGATGTTGATAAGCGCAGCCGTATGTATAAGGCACTGAAAAAATATGGCATAGTCGTGGAGTTTTCGACGCAAAGCGAGGAGCTTTTAACGAAGTGGATGCTTGGACGATTAAAGCGTGAGAATAAAAACATCACAAAGGCTGCGATGCAGGAGTTTTTTGAGCGCGTTGGCACGGATATGGGTACGTTAGACAGGGAGATGGAAAAGCTCATCTGCTATTGCATGGATCGAGATGTGATAGAACGAACAGATGTGGAGTCTATATGCCCGCAGGCAGTCAACAACCGCATCTTTGATATGGTCAGTGCCATCGTCGAATGCAAGAGCAAGGAAGCACTCGAGATGTATTATGACCTGCTGGCATTAAAGGAGCCGTCGATGCGCATCCTGTATCTGATCACGAGGCAGTATAATATCCTGCTGCAGCTAAAGGATCTGAAGCGCCGTGGAGTGAGCAGAGCCGATATGGCAAGGGCAGTCGGGATCCCGCCCTTTGCACTGAACAAATCGTTAGCCCAGGCGTCTCGTTTATCGTCTGAGACGATTCTGCACATCCTGACAATAAGCATCGAGCAGGAGGAGGCAGTCAAGACCGGACGGATGAATGAACGCATCGCGGTGGAGATGGTGATCTTAGAGGCCAGCAGGGAGAGAAACTATAGCTAGGATAAGTCAATGCTCCTAAAGATCGGCGATCATTTTTAGCTCGCTGACAGCTAAAGCGAGCTGCAGCTTATTTTCAAAGCCTGTTTTTTGCAGCATATTTGTCACATGAAATTTCACGGTGGACATTTCGATCCCCATTTCAGATGCGATGCGCGGGTAGGATAGTCCGCGAAGCAGATAGCGCAGTACCCTTAGCTCTTGTTTAGTAAATTCTGTGCTTTTTGCCATGCCGATCTGCACCGGCGGCGGTGCGTCGGGAAAGATGTGTTCTCCGTCCATCGTCTGAGCGACGATATCCATCAATCGGTTTTTGGTAGAATCCTTGTACCACAAGCTGTCTGCACCGGCGGATTTTGCTTCTTCTAAAACTGCATTGTCAATCAGTGAGGTCACGACTACGATTTTTATTTTCGGGTGCATGGCTTTTATTTCACGCACGGCAGTCAGCCCATTTTCACGGTTCTGTGTCAATACATCCATTAAAATTAAATCAACGGCGCTGACACGGCAGATCTCGACTGCCTGTTTTGCGCCGGGAATGGACGCTACAATACGATGTCCGTCCTCTGTGCGAAAATAGCTCTCTAACAGGCTGCGTATCATGGGCTGGTCTTCAACAATCATTACATTCATGGGCTGTAATCTCCTTTTGTGGCAGGTTTATGATGAGTGTAAAGCGGGGGCTGCGTAGTATCTCTATATCGCCTCCTGCTTCCTGTATGCGTGTGCGAAGCATGGAAAGGCCTCCGCCCTCACGGATCCTTCCTGACGGCGGTATGCCGTCGTTGGTTAAGGTCAGACGGAGGTGTTCACCGTCTGCTTCAAGGTGCACATTAAGCTGTGTGCCGTCGGCGTGGCGTACACAGTTTGATGCGCATTCTGTGATGGATAGAGCGATCAGCGAGCGGAGGGCAGGAATCTCTGGAGGCTCTCCATCTAATAGCACGTAAACGCCCATTTCAAGGGCTTTTTCTATGGCTGATTTCAGCTCGTCTGACTCTGCACGCATCTGATTGGAGCGGTAGAGTACATCGATAGAATTTTCCCATAGCAGGGCGGCCTTTTGAATGTCAGAAAGCCTTGCCTGATGCAGCAGAGTTCTGCGAGCAACGAGGATACTGTGCCCGATATCATCATGGATGCGCTGCTTCATTGCAAGGGTTTCCTCTTCGCGGATGAGCTGCGGCATCTCTTCAAAGAGCATTCTTAGTCTGGCATTGGTTTTTTCTAACCGTTCATTTTCATCGATCAGCTCCTCCTGGCGAAGCATCAGCTTTGTCACGTCGGAAGCAGTGATCTGGGTATATGGTTCTTGGTCCCTTGTGGTGATCTGCTCTCTCGTAAAATGCAGTATTTTACCGTCCGAAAAACGGTAAATGGGAAGCTGCGGATTCAGTCTGTTTACAGTTTCTGACGGATTGGTCAGGGCTGCTTCAAGCTCTGAGAGTGTCTGTACGCCGTCCGGCCGCAGATCGTTCATGACGGTCAGCATCCTGTGATTGACAAGCCGCACGATGCCGTCCTTACCAAAAAAGCAGACGGCAATGGGCAGACTGTCAAAGCCTTCCTTTATTTTATCCATGAGTGTCACCTCTGTTGTTTTCCATCATTTGCATTGTGATATAATGAGTGCAAACGAGTCAACATGCTTGCATGATTGACGAGTGACGAATGCTGATCATGTGCTG
>CAVBEI010000010.1:0-61955 GCA_963594555.1 Lachnospiraceae bacterium
TTCTCTGCTGCCACACTGACCTTCTTCCGTTTTCATCTTGTATGCAGACCTCCTTATGTCTTTTAGGCTACTTGTCTTTAACATCATTCATTATGGTAATCAGCCTAATTTGAACTGTTAAAACATGATTCTTACACTATATTGCGTTTAAATTTATTTGTTGATACCAGATATATGTGACAGCAAAACGACCGTCTCCACATGCACCGTCCCTGGGAACATATCTACGCACCGCACACGCTCTACGCAGTAACCACACGACTGCAGCACCAATAGATCTCTGGCGAGGCTGGTCGGCTTGCAGGAGATATACACCATGCGTTTGACGCCATAGGCGATGATTTTTTCGAGAGCCTTTGGATGAATTCCGTCTCTTGGCGGATCGAGCACGATAAAATCCGGCACCTCTTCGATTTCATCTAACACCTTTAGCACATCGCCGGCGAGAAATTCACAGTTTGATAAATGATTGATTGCTGCATTTTCGCGTGCCGCCTCGACTGCCTCTGTCACGATCTCCACACCAATCACCTTCTTTGCAACCGGAGATAATATCTGTGCGATCGTTCCTGTGCCGGAATACAGATCATACACGATGCCACCGTCACCTCTTTCCTGCAGATCACCTACATATTGTCTGGCAACACTATAGAGCACTTCGGCACCGAGAGAATTAGTCTGAAAAAAAGAAAATGGGCTGATGCGAAAACGAAGACCTAGCAATTCCTCATAAAAAAAGCCTTGTCCATGCAGTATATCCGTCCCCTCATCCTTTACGATATCTGCAACGCTGTCATTATGCGTATGCAAAATCCCGGCAAACCGTCCTTCGAGCTTCAGCTCCATCAGCCTTCCTACATAATCCTCTAACAGCTGCTTCTCTCCTTTGGGTGCCTGCGTCGTTGTGACGAGATCCACCAGTATCTCTTTTGTCTTTTCGCCTTTCCGTACGAGCAAATGCCGCAAATAACCGACATGTGTATTTTTATGAAAATAAGGAATCCCGCGTTCTGCAAAAAAATCCAACGTAGCCGTCAAAATTGCCCGAAAGTCCGCATCCACTATCTGACAGCCTGACACAGTAACGATATCATAAAAGCTGCCACGCCTATGCATGCCTAGTGCCAGCTCACCATCCTTGCACGTATCGCCAAAGGAAAATTCCATCTTATTGCGGTAGCCAAACTGCTTTGGGCTTTTCTCAATTCCTTCAAATACCTGCGAAAACGATGTGCCTGCCTGTGATAACACCGGCGCAAGCAGTTCCTCGATCTGTCCCTTCTTTAAGGCGAGCTGATCCTCGTAAGTAAGCTGCTGATAGCTGCAGCCTCCACAGCTGCCAAAATGACTGCAGGCTTTATCTGCCGGCAGCTGATTCTCTGCCGGCTCTAATACCTCTAAGAGAGTCCCCTCACATGCTCCCTTTCGTATTTTGTTTATGCGAATGCGCACCCGCTGTCCTTCAAGCGCATGCTTTATGGTCACTGATCTTTCCTCGCCCTCGATCGTCACATGACATTTATTCGGAAAGGATACTCCGGTTACGATGCCGTCATAGATTTGTCCTTTTTTCATTGAAGCTGCTCCTTTTTCGTAGCTATTTGCGTAAAAAAGAGCTTCGCATTCATGCGAAGCTCCTGTAATCTGTTAGTCTTCTGCGAACGGCTCTTCCTCTTCCTTCGCTTCTTCCTTTTTCTCCTCAGGCTTCTCTTCGGTGTCGTCCTCGTCATCGAAGAAATCCTCATCAAACTCATCATCGAGCTCATCTTCAAAATCCTCGAGATAGTCCGGTGCGAAGAAACGATACAATCCGTATGCGGCAGCTGCTGCTACAGCGATAAATCCGATGATCGCAAATACTGTCGATGCCTTCGGTCCGCGCTTCTTCTCCTGCTCTTCCTTTTTTCCGAGGAGTTCGTTTACCTTGGAAATGTTCGTTGAAAGTAAGCTCTGTAATTCTTCTATTCTATTCATATCGATACGCTCCTTTGCTGTGTTTTTAATACAAACATTCTACCATATTTCACGCTTAACGTATAGCATTTTTTATATTTTTTTTAGCTTCGCAAAGCTTGCAAACATCTTCTTTGCTCCAAAGCGGTCAAAATCAACTGTCACCTCATAATCCCTGCCGCCTGCCTGGATCTGTCTCACCGTTCCGTCGCCGAATTTGATGTGATGCACACGATCTCCTTCTGCATAGGAAAGTGTGATCTGACTCGTTGCCTTGCCGGAAAATGCTTTTGATACTGTGCTCACCTTTGGCTTTTCACGCAAAATCTCTCTGGCAGAACTCGCATTGGAAGACAAATGCACCGGCTGCTTTTTTTCATCGTTAGGAGCCGGAATCCGTTTGCCATTTGCTCCCTCTGCATTTAAAAGCTCCCGCGGTATCTCCGATACAAAACGAGACACCTTGCAATACATCGTTTCACCACGTACCATACGCACCTTTGCACTCGTGATCGTCAGTCTCTTTTTTGCCCTGGTGATGCCGACATAGCAAAGTCGACGTTCCTCCTCCAGCTCTTCGTCTGCATGGTCACTCGTGATCGTCATATAGCTCGGAAAGAGTCCTTCCTCCATGCCAGCCATATATACGTTCGGAAATTCCAGTCCCTTTGCGGCATGCAAGGTCATGAGCACCACATAGTCACTGCCTACATCGACCTCATCGATATCTGCAACCAGCGCTACCTCCTCCAAAAAGCCTGACAAGGAAGGCACCTCCACGGAGTTATCGTAATTGGCAGCCTTTGAGATCAATTCATCGATATTTTCGATACGTGCATCTGCCTCCGGTGTATGCTCACTACGAAGCTCCTCCAAATATCCTGTGTCCGTTATAATATTTTTGATCAGCTCCGACACCTGCAAAAACTGTGCCTTTGTACGCATCGTCTGAATATAGGTAACAAACGGCTGTACTCGCGCGGCTGCCCGCCCGATAGAAGATATCTGCTCAGCCTTCTTTGCCGCATCAAAAAAGCTCATGCCCTGTTCATTTGCATAGGATTGAAGCCTTGCAATAGTCGCAGCACCGATTCCACGCTTTGGAATATTGATGATACGCGTAGCTGCCAGATCATCCTGTGCATTATCGATCGTCTTTAGATAAGCGAGTATGTCCTTAATCTCTTTTCTGGCGTAGAAATTCACTCCGCCAACGAGCTTATACGGAATATTCTCCCTGATCAGACGCTCCTCAAACAAACGAGACTGCGCATTCGTCCGATAAAGCACAGCACTGTCGCTGTAGCTGCCGCCAAGCTCCACCTGCTTTTGTATATCTGTCGCGACAAAACCTGCCTCATCATAAGCCGTGTCAAATTGCTTAAAATGAATTTTCTCACCTGCCGCCTGATTGGTCCATAGTGACTTTTGCTTGCGTCCGATATTGTGCGCAATCACACTGTTGGCAGCATTTAGAATATTTTTTGTGCTGCGGTAATTCTGCTCGAGCTTGATCACCCTTGCGTGCGAAAAATACTGTTCAAAATTCAAAATATTTTTGATATTGGCACCACGGAATTTATAAATCGACTGATCATCGTCTCCAACCACACACAAATTGCCATATTTTCCGGCAAGCAGCCGTACCAGCTCAAACTGTGCCGTATTCGTATCCTGATACTCATCGACCATAATATATTTGAAGCGTTCCTGATAGTAGTCTAACACCTCCGGGACGCTGCGAAACAGCTCCACGGTCTTTAAAATCAGATCATCAAAATCAAAGGCATTGTTTTTCTTTAATACGGCCTGATACTCACGATACACCTGAGCCTGACGAATTTTTGCATAATCTCCCATGGTTCCTAACGAAAACTCCGTCGGATCTATGAGCTCATCCTTTGCAGAGGAAATCACATGCAAAAAAACCTTTTCCTTATATATCTTCGTATCGATCTGCAGCCGCTTGCATACCTCCTTCATGACCTGCTTTTGATCATCTGAGTCATAAATAGTAAAGCTGTTATCGTATCCGATTCGATCAGCAAACCGTCTGAGTATGCGCACGCAGGTCGAATGAAAGGTCGTCACCCATATGCTCTCCGAGCCAAAGCCTACGATATCATCAATGCGCTCCCGCATCTCTGCTGCCGCCTTGTTCGTAAAGGTGATCGCCATGATATTATAGGGATTCACCCCTAACTCCTCTATCAAATATGCCGTTCTATGCGTCAGTACTCTCGTCTTTCCGCTTCCTGCACCGGCGATGATGAGCAGTGGTCCCTCCGTCGTCGTCACAGCCTCGTATTGTTCTTTATTTAACGTATCATATGCAGCCATAAAATCTCCCACTAAAAGTCATCTTGTAACTGTTTCGTCTCACAGCAGTCACCTTTTTCTTGTCATATGGTATTGAATACTATATAATGAAGTAGCATGTAACGATTCAAGACAAGGAGTTATCCAGCATGACCATTGATGATAAGGATTTATTAAACAGTATTCTCGCCAGCCTAAACCGTGTCAACCACATCAAACCTGACACGATTCCTGACATTGATCTATACATGGATCAGGTAACCACCTTTATGGAAAACAATCTCGCGCCGTCCAAGCGCTATCCCGACGATAAGGTGCTGACCAAAACGATGATCAACAACTATACAAAGGATGGGCTTTTACCGCCTCCGCAGAAAAAGAAATACTCCAAGGAGCATATGCTGCTGCTCATCTTCATCTACTATTTCAAAAATATTCTCTGCATAAACGATCTGCATCATATACTAGAGCCGATCAGCAAAAAATATTTTTCCGATAACGATGAGCTGAACCTGACAGACATCTACAATGAAGTATTCAGCCTAGAGAAAGATGAGGTGCAAAACCTCGCAAAAGACATCACGAAAAAATTCAACCGCAGCAAGCAGACCTTTTTAAATGCTCCCGAAGAGGATCGTGAAGCGCTGCAGAGGTTTTCGCTGATATGTATGCTCAGCTTTGACACCTTCATTAAAAAAATGATCATTGAAAAAATGATCGATCTGGATCGTGAAAAAAAATCATGATTCCTTTTTCTTCATCCTGGAAAATACCATATCATAGCCGTCGTTCCCGTAATTGAGGGAACGATTCACGCGGCTGATCGTGGCAGTCGATGCACCGGTCTTCTCCGCGATATCCAGATAAGTCTTCTGCTCGCGTAGCATGTGAGCCACCTCAAAGCGCTGGGATAAGGCCAGCAGCTCATTGATCGTACAGATATCTTCAAAAAAGGTATAGCATTCGTCTTTGTTTTGCAAACACAAGATCGCCTCGAATAAATGATTGACCGCATCGGTATGAATGTCCTTGCTCATGCTCTCACACTCCTTTTTATTTTGCTTTTACATTTTACTACACAAAAGTGTGAAAGTAAATCCATTTTTAACGACGATAATAATTTAGATACGGCTTTACCTTTTCCATATCTGTGTTCATGATCAGATGCTCCGGAAAATGTGCCTCCTCCACAAGCTGTGATACATAGCATATATTTCCCACATCAATATCCACATGCGCATCGCTGTCTAAAATGATCGGCTGGTCATACTCCTTACACAGCTCCAAAAATTCAAAATAGCCCTCCTTTGTAGCCTTTCGAAAGCTCGTAGGTGCAAGTGAGGAATTGTTCATTTCTAATAGCACGTGATTCTTCTTGGCTGCCTCTACTAATGCACGCAGATCAATTGGGTAGCGCGGATCATCCGGATGGCCGATGATATTTACGTAGGGATTCTCGCATGCATGCACATAGGCTGCTGTATTTTCTTCCTTTGTGCGTGGCGCGTAGCAGGGAACATGCAGACTCGCAACACATACATCCATCGCAGGAAGCAGCTCCTCCTTAATATCCACATGACCCTCCGGATCTAAAATGTTTAGCTCCACACCAAATAAGGTCGTCACTCCGAAGCGTTCTCTCGGAATCACCTTGATATTTTCAAAATACACATGCTGACAGCTTCCATGCATCGCCGGCCCATGCTCTGTGATCGCCAGCAGCTGCAGCCCACGCTCTGCTGCAGAGTGTGCCATCTCGATGATGGTGCTGTAGGCATGACCACTGGCTAGTGAATGAGTGTGAAGATCCATGACATTTTTTAACATTACTTCTTAAACCTCTTTTCCAATTGCATTTTGCAGCTGTATAACTATTCTTCTAATACTCCGCCTATGAGCTCTCTTATATCCTCGATCTCATGTGCAGCCATATACTCCCGAATACCCTCTGCAATCTCCACCGTCGCCTTAGGATTCGTAAAGCTTGCCGTGCCAACCGCTACAGCTGAGGCGCCGGCCAGCATCAGTTCAATCGCATCCTCTGCATTGCTCACACCGCCCATACCGATGATAGGCAGAGAAACCGCCTGTGCTGCCTGATAGACCATGCGCACCGCGATCGGATGAATCGCAGGGCCTGACATACCGCCTGTTTTGTTGGCAAGCGCGAATCTGCGCCTGTGTACATCAATCTTCATGCCTGTGAGCGTATTGATGAGCGATATGGCATCAGCTCCTGCAGCCTCTACAGCCTGTGCCATCACGGCAATGTCAGTCACATTCGGACTAAGCTTCATGATAATCGGCTGCCTGGCTACCGACTTTACTGCCTTTGTGATCGCCTCCGCTGCCTTCGGATCCTGTCCAAAAGCTATACCGCCCTCCTTTACGTTCGGGCAGGAGATGTTGATCTCGAGCATATCCACCGGCTGATCCGACAGTCGCTCGACCACCTCTACATAATCCGCCTCACACCTGCCACATACATTTACGATGACACGCGTGTCATATTTTGCAAGAAATGGAAGATCACGCTCGATAAACACATCGATACCCGGATTTTGCAGACCGATCGCGTTTAGCATGCCGCCATACACCTCGGCAACACGAGGCGTCTGATTGCCCTCCCATGGAACATTGGCTACGCCCTTTGTCACGACTCCGCCTAGGCGGTTTAGATCCACAAACTGCGCATATTCTGCGCCTGAGCCAAAGGTACCGGAGGCCGTGAGGATCGGATTTTGAAAGGTAACACCTGCGATCTGCACACTCGTATTCATCAGATATCCACCTCCTCAGCACGAAATACCGGACCCTCCGTACAGATCCGCTTGTTATGCACATGCGTATGTGCGTCCTTTTTTGTGCTCTTTGTCACACAGCCTAAGCATGCACCGATGCCGCAGGCCATATGCTCCTCTAGTGAGATCCAGCACTCTATGCCTCGCGAAGCCGCAAAGCTCTTTATGGCACGCAGCATCGGCATCGGTCCGCAGGCATAGATGATCTCTGCTTCTATGCCATTCTCTGCCACCGCATCTAATACATTACCGCACGTTCCGACGCTTCCATCCTCCGTCGCGATAAATACTCTGCCAAGCGTACTGAATTCTTCCTCCAAAAACAGCTCATCCCTATAACCAAGCACGATCTGAAGATCACACGTCAATTCCTTTGCAAGCTCAAGCAGCGGCGGAATGCCTATACCACCTCCGAGCAGCAGTGCTCGCTTGCTTTTTTTCGGATAGCCGTTTCCGAGTGGTCCAATCACTCTCAGCTGTTCTCCGGTGTGATACATGCTAAACTCCTGTGTGCCGCGACCGACTACGCGATACACCAGGCGTATCTCTCCACCCATACGGTCGATCTCACATATACTGATTGGTCTAGGCAGCAGTCGGCTGCCATCCTCACAATAGAGTGCGACAAACTGTCCCGGCTGTGCAGAGGCTGCGATCCGATCCGTTTTTAACCACATGCTGTATACATCGGTTGCGATCTCCTCCTGTCGGATGATGATCGCATGCTCATATACCTTATCCGTCATGATAATCTCCTATTGTCATCTATCTGCTTTGCAGGGCACCGGCGATGTCAGAAATCATATCCTCTACTGCCAGTCGTGACGCATCCGCATAATTTTGCGGTGTGATGCCACGGTCCTTGTACCGATCCTGCTTGTATGCCGCTATGATTCCCCGTGAGGAATTGACTATGGCTCCTAATCCGTCACGGTCAAAAAAGTGAACCAGATCAGCTCCTTTTCCTCCCTGCGCTCCGTAACCCGGCACCAAAATAAAAGCATGCGGCATAATCTGTCTAAGAACCTTGCCCTGCTGTGGATAAGTCGCCCCGACTACGGCTCCTACTGCACTATAACCACAAGCTCCCATGCAGTCCTCACCCCACTGCTCTACCTTTTCTCCGACATATTCATACAGCGCTCTTCCATCGATCAGGCGATCCTGAAACTCTCCGCTGGAAGGATTCGATGTCTTTACTAAAATAAAAATACCCTTTTTTTCTTCCCTGCACACCTCAACAAATGGTGTGATGCCGTCCGTTCCAAGATACGGATTGACCGTGGCAAAATCCTCTGCAAAGCCCGCGTAGCTTTTGCCTCCTATCCTTACGCGTCCAAGATGTCCCGTAGCATAAGCTGCTGAGGTCGAACCGATGTCTCCTCTTTTTACATCTCCTATGACGAGCAGTCCTTTTTCGTGGCAATAATCTACGGTTTTTTGAAATACTCTAAGGCCTTCTATGCCAAATTGCTCATACATCGCAATCTGCGGCTTTACCGCAGGAATCAGATCATACACCGCATCCACGATTCCCTTGTTATACTGCCAGATCGCCTCCGCTGCACCCTCGAGCGACTCTCCGTATTGCTCAAATGCAGCATCCAATATGTGCTCCGGTACATAAGAGAGCATCGGGTCTAGTCCAACGACGATCGGTGCATTTGTTTTTTTTATCTGTTCAATTAAACGATCAATCATATTCTTCCTCACCTTTCAAGCTTCATACACGACATCTCCGCCGATGATCGTATAATCTACTTTTCCTGTAACGCTTCTGCCGTCAAACGGTGTATTTTTGCTCTTGGAAACAAAGGTCCTTTTGTCAATGACATAGTCCGCCTTTGGATCAAAAATCACCAGATCGGCTGCTCCTCCTACCCGAATCTCGCCGGCGCCACCTGAGAGTCGCAAAATCCTTGCAGGATTCAGGCTCAGCTTTTCTGCCATCTGAAGAGGCGTCAGCACACCTGTCTTTACAAGCTTCGTATGAGTCAGTGCCGCAGCAGTCTCTAATCCTACGATACCAAACGGAGCATCCAGCATGCCCTTGTTTTTATCCTGCTTGCTGTGCGGTGCATGATCCGTAGCGATACAATCGATCGTTCCGTCACGCAAGCCCTCGATAAGTGCAGCCTGGTCTTTGGGTGTGCGAAGCGGCGGATTCATCTTATAATTCACCATCTCTAAGCCTTCCTTGCTCGCAGGGATCGCAGAAAGCGTCGGTGTATCAATCACCTCTGTCTCCGGTGCATCCGGAATATCATCAGACGTCAGTGTAAAGTGATGCGGGCATACCTCTGCACTGATATTCGTATAGCCGCGCTGCTTTGCAACTCGCACCATCTCTACGACCTCTTTTGTGGAGCAATGACACAGATGCAGTCTGGTGCCGGACTCGATCGCAAGAAGTGCATCGCGCGATGCGATCAGATTCTCTACCGCATTGCAGATACCCGGCAGTCCTAGCCGCTCACAGTTATGATCTGCATTGATCACACCACCATTTACAAGCGATTTTTCCTCACAATGATCCATAAACGGAAGATCAAGCTTGGCAAGGCGCATCATAGCTTCCCTGCACAGCGGCGCACTCATCACGGATTTGCCATCCTCACTAAAGGCGATCGCTCCGTTAGAGGCCATGTCCTCCATATCCGTCAGCTCTTCTCCATTTAGTCCTACCGTGACAGCACCCGCCTGATAGACATGCACCGGTGTCACGCTGCGTCCTTTGTTTAACACATAGCTTAGTACATCGGAATTGTCTACCACAGGCTTGGTGTTTGGCATGGCAAGAATCGTCGTAAAACCACCCTTTGCAGCTGCAGCCGCCGCTGTCTCCACCGTCTCCTTTTCGGTCTGACCCGGATCACGCAGATGCACGTGCAGATCAATAAAGCCCGGCATCACATATTTTTCGGCTGCATCGATCACCTGATCGGCATTCACCTTTAGTTTTTTCCCAATTTTTTGAACAATTCCATCCTCGATGAAAATATCCGTGATCTGATCCGTACCGCTAGCCGGATCGATCAATCGGCCTGACTGTATTAAAAGTGACATTCCTTCTCCTCCTATCTTATGTCAAAGCATAGCTGCGTTTTGACCACCTTTTATTGTATCACACGTCTATGTAATCTGCAAAGTCAAGACATAACTGTTCAGCACATTCACAGTAACGGATAAATCGAGTGCGGTACATATGCCTGTATAAAAATACCCTCCGCCCGATAATCCTCGCTCAAAAGCTCTCCCTGACTGCGGATCTGTGCAAGTATAGCACTTTTCGTATAAGGAACGAGCCGTTCTATATATATCCTTCCCTTGCGAAGCTGCTCCTCTAGCGCATGCATAAGCTCCTCTAGTCCTTCCCCGGTTTTTGCGGAGATATGAATGATCTGCTCTGCTCTCGAATCGTGCAGTGCATCCGTATCGGTTCGCAGATCCTGCTTGTTAAAAAGCGTGATCACCGGTTTTTCTGTCACTCCAAGCTGCTGCAGCGTCTCATAGACGATATACATCTGCTTTTCCATCTGCGGGCTTGAGGCATCTACCACATGCAATATAAAATCTGCGTATTTTGCCTCCTCAAGCGTCGAACGAAACGCCTCGATCAGATGATGCGGCAGCTTGCGAATAAAGCCTACCGTATCCGTAAGCAGAATTTTTTGCTTGTCAAAAAGCTCCAGCAGTCTCGTCGTCGGATCAAGCGTTGCAAAGAGGGCATCCATTTCCAGCACGTTTGCATGCGTCAGTGTATTTAGCAGTGTGGATTTGCCGGCATTTGTATAGCCTACTATGGCAGCGACCGGCTGTCCGTTTCTCATACGCTTGTTTCGTGTGATCTCTCTATGCTCCTTTATCTCAGAAAGCTCACGCTTACACTGGGAGATTCTATTTGCAATAAGTCTTCGATCCATCTCGAGCTTTTTTTCTCCCGGTCCTCTTGTACCGATGCCACCGGCAAGCCTGCTCATCGAACGGCCGTATCCGCTCAACCTGGTCATCTCATAGCGCAGCTGAGCCAGCTCAACCTGAATCTTACCCTCGCTCGTATGCGCCCGTGATGCAAATATATCTAAAATGATCAGCGTACGATCCATAACCTTTGTATCCAGCAAATCTGTCAGATTGCGCATCTGCGCCGGACTAAGCTCATCGTCACAGACCACGCCTGTCGCATCGTATGTGATCACAAGCTCCCGAAGCTCCTGCACCTTTCCGGTTCCAAGATAGGTAGCAGTATGTGGTCTATCTGCCCTCTGCAGCAGTACAGAACACACAGTAGCACCTGCCGTATGTACAAGGTCTGCAAGCTCCGCAATGGAATCCGCCGCATCATCCCCATCCCGTTTTTGAAGCCCGAATAATATGACGCGCTCCTCGACTGCTTTGTTTTCATGCATCCGTATCACCCTCTGTCGTATCCTCTGTGGTATCCTCGAACTCAACCTCACCCTGCGCAGAAGCTGCCTGCTCGACCTTGATCTGGTCTGCTACCGCCGTTCTGGTCTTTAAAAACAGATATTCTCTGGCCGCCTCCTCATCGTCCGGGTAATCAAGCACATATTGAGCCATATATTCCTTTGCCTGTTCAAATTCATATAGTCTCTCGCACGCCGCGATCCGCCCTCGCAAAAGCTTTTGCTCATTAACAGGAGCCTTTGTTGCAAGCCCACTCTCATAATAGGAGAGCGCCTGCTTAAAATTCCCCTGCTCCATCGCCATACTGCCAAGTGCTTCTAAAACGATGGAATCATCCGCGTGATCCTTTGCATAGGATTCATAATACTCTGCCGCCAGCTCCTGCTCTCCGAGCTTCTCATAGGTCTGTGCCAGATAAAGCTGCGCCTTATCCTCCTCGCCCTCTTTTTTATCGATGGCGACGGCCTTCTCTAACTCACCCCTAGCCTGCTCATAATCCCCGAGCAGATAGTAAATATATCCTCGTCCTGCCTGATATTCCCTTCCCTTTCCTTTTAGGGCCAGTGCCTGGTTTAGATATTCGATTCCCTCATCCTCTCTGCCTGCGCGGCTTAAATTCTCATACAATTGGATATAAATGGAAAAATCCGCATCCGCATGAGCCGCTGCCTGCTCATAATCTGCCAGAGCCTCCTCCACCTTATCCTGTAGCAGATAAAGATTGCCGCGCAGATAATATGCATTTGCATAATCCCCATCATAGGCAAGCACCGCATCGCATACCTCGATGGCATCCTCCGTCTGCCCGTTGCAATACATCGCCTCCGCCTTGTTCATACATATATCGAGCTCCAGATTACGAATCTTTCCCTTGGATTGATCGAGTGCTAACTGAAAATTCTCGATCGCCTGTGCATATTCACCCTGTTCCATATATCGAAGCGCAATCTTTCGATAGGCCAGCTCATCCTCTGTGCGATCTGCACTACAGCCGGCAGACACTAGCATGACACTACACAAAAGCAGCGCAAAAAATCCTCTTTTTTTCATCTCATTCCTCCAACGCTACTGTTCACTCACAACCTACTTCAATACATTTACATACAATATACCTCTCAAGCATACCAAAAAACGCGTTGCTTTTCCATATAAAATCTTATAAACTATATGGAGATTACAATTAACTGTGAAGGTAATGAACACGTTAAATTTAACCTGGAGGCTCTTTATGGAATACGAAATACGTGATTTAGATCTCGCCGAATCCGGCGAACACAAAATTGACTGGGTAAGAAAAAACTGCCCGCTTTTACGCTCTCTGGAGGAGGATTTTAAAAAGGAGCAGCCCTTTGTTGGCATCCGCATCGCTCTTTCCATCCACCTGGAAGCAAAAACCGCCTATCTGTGCAAGGTATTGGCAGCCGGCGGTGCAGACATGTATATCACCGGCAGCAACCCACTCTCCACACAGGATGATGTGGCAGCAGCGCTCGTAAATGCCGGCCTTCATGTCTTCGCCTGGTACAATTCCACTGACGAGGAGTACAACCGACACATCACACGTGTATTAGAGCATAATTGCAACATCATCATCGATGATGGCGGAGATCTCGTTCATATGCTGCACACCTCGATGCGCGACCGACTGCAATATGTGATCGGTGGCTGTGAGGAGACGACGACAGGCATCATTCGTCTGATGGCTATGGCAAAGGAAGGCAAGCTGGAGTTTCCGATGGTATGCGTCAACAACGCAGATTGCAAGCATTTGTTTGACAACCGCTACGGCACCGGCCAATCCGTCTGGGATGGTATCAATCGCACGACCAACCTCATAGTCGCAGGCAAAATCGCCGTCGTAGCCGGCTACGGATGGTGCGGCAAGGGTGTGGCTATGCGTGCCAAGGCACTAGGCGCCCGCGTGATCATCACCGAAATCGATCCGATCAAGGCGATCGAGGCCATCATGGACGGTTTTGACGTGATGCCCATGAAAAAGGCTGCAGCCGTTGGCGATTTCTTTATCACCGTAACCGGCTGTGCCGGTGTCATCACCTGTGAGGATATGCTCGCCATGAAGGATGGTGCGATCCTATGCAACGCCGGCCACTTTGACGTAGAGATTGACATGGCAGGGCTTCGCAAAATGTGCAGCTCCTCCTACGAGCAGCGCCACAACATTATGGGATATACATTGGAAAATGGCAAAAATATATATGTACTCGGTGAAGGACGCCTCGTAAATCTCGCCTGTGGCGACGGGCATCCGGCTGAGATCATGGATATGAGCTTCGCGATCCAGGCACTATCCGCGCGCTATCTCGTAATGCACGCAAAGGAGCTGACCGAACGGCTCATCGCAGTACCAAAGGAGGTCGACAATGAGGTAGCCATTAGAAAGTTGCGCTTCCTTGGAAAGCAGATCGATACTCTAACTCCAGAGCAAAAGCGTTATCTCTATGCTTCTACCGTATAGACGTAAAAAAAGGGCGCCAAAGCAGCGCCCTCTTTTTATTATGTTCTTTTTATTCTGTTATATTCTCGTCACAGCTGCACTGTTCGCAGAAAAGAAACGTATTCTTGCCATTTGACTTTGCCTGTTCCATCGCAAGCTCCGCATGACGATACAGCTCATCAAAGGTCCTTCCGCAATCCGGATATTTGCTCACGCCACTCGAGCATGTCACCTTTATGTCCTCCAGATTAAAATTCAGCTCACTTTGCAGATGCATCATCCGTACTAAAAGCTCGTCATTATCAAGCGCCTCATCCAAAAAAATTCCAAAGCGGTCTCCCGTAATACGTCCGACAGCATCTCTGTCACTAAAGCAGCCTGCCATACGGTTCGCTACCTCATGCAGTATCTTATCGCCGGCAGAATAACCATGCTTATTGATCTGTGCCTTGTAATTGTCGATATCCACGCTGATCAGATAAAATTCGCTGTCCGGCGAATGCTTTATATGCTCCTCAATCCTTCGCTCCAGCTCGACACGATTCCATAATCCGGTCAGATAATCCTTCGTAGAGAGCATCTCCATGACACGAATCTTGTCTAAAATCTGCTTTTCTTCCTGCTTTAAGCGTTCGCCCTGCGCAGACATCACACGGTTTAGACACTGATAGAGCTGCTGCTGACGGTAGGGCTTTGTGATATACGCATCCGCTCCTGCCTCCAGAATCTTTTTTACAGTATCATCACTGCCATGTGTCGTAACGACGATCGGGATACGCTCCATCAAAGGATCCTTTTTGATCTCACGAATCAGTTCACTAGCCTCCATATCCGGCAAATGCGCATCCATAAGTACCATATCCGCACGCTTGACATGCTTTAGATATTGTAGTGCAGCCTTGCCGCCGGATGCCTCTACGATCGAATACGAATCCTCCAGATATCCTGTGATGATCGCACGGTTCACTGCCAGACCATCGATGATGAGCATCGTCTGGTATTCTCCCTCGTGTGCCGTAGACATTCGAATCGGCTGATCCGATATATTCTCTAAATTTTGTCCAAATTCTCTTAAAACCCGTTCAAAATCAGCTGCCGGCAAGGGCTTTGAAAAATAATACCCCTGTGCGAGATTACAATCCATGCCGCGCAGCAGCTCTAGCTGCTCCTGCGTCTCCACGCCCTCAGCCACAACATACAGATTCATCCATTTTGCCAAGCCGATGACAAAGCTCATGATCCCGCGGGAGTTGTTCTCCTCTGAATAATTCTTCACGAAATTCATATCTAGCTTTAGCATGTCGATAGGCATTGACGCAAGCATGTTCAAGGATGAGTAGCCGCTGCCGAAATCATCCATCTCGATCTTAAAGCCGTAGCCCTTTAGCTCCTCGACAACCGAAAGCAGCTGCTCCGGATTCTCCACATATGCACTCTCTGTAATCTCTAAGTGCAGATGTCTTGGCTCTAGGCCATTTCTATGCACAGTATCGAGTAAAATCTGTCCTATGTTTGGTTTGTAAACGTCCTTTCTCGAAACATTCACAGATATTGGCACATAGCAATCGAACCTATCGATCCACTCACGGATCTTTTTGCACGTCTCATCCCAGACGAACATATCTACATCTGTGATAAAACCATTTTTTTCAAAAATGGGTATAAACTCGCCCGGAGACATAAATCCCCTCTGCGGATGGATCCAGCGCACGAGTGCCTCCGCACCGGATAAGGTCTCGGTAAAAATATCATACTTCGGTTGAAAATAAACCTGAAACTGATGCTCTCGCAGAGCCTCCTCCATATCATCTAATATCCACTGTTCCCGTACCAGCTGCTCCCGCAGGGAATCATCATAAAAGGAGATCTCTCGTACATACTGTCCCTTGATCTGGTCGATCGCCAAATGTGCCCGATCGCACATACTGCTGATCTCCATCGTAGGATCGTTGATCTGATAGACGCCAAGCCTGATCTCGACCTTCATATCGACCGAAAACTTCTCCATATGTTCTGCGATCTCATCGTAGCATTGCTTGATAAAGCTATAATCATGCCGTTCTGCTAAAAGGAAAAAATGATCCGCATAGGATCTCGCACAGATCATACTGCAGACCTTCGCATAATGTCCTAAAATCTTGCCGAGATGAACGAGCAGTGCATTACCCACCTCATAGCCATAGGATTCGTTCACCAGCTTAAACCGATCAATATCGATCGCGATCAGATTCCACTGCTTGTCTGTCTGCGTCTGCAATATATGCTCTGCATACTCCGTGAAGGCAGCCTTGGTGTAAAGCCCTGTAAGCTCATCGCGCTGCAGCACATCAATCTTTTGACTCGCCTCATACAAACGAATCGCACGAAGCAGGCGATGTCTTAATACGCTGGCATGATATGGTTTCGCGACGAAATCCGCAGCGCCGGCCTCTAGTGCCTGCAGCTCTGCCTCCTCACTGTTCTCCTGGCTCATGACAATAACAGGAAAATCCATGCCCCTCTCACGCATCCATTGAAGCAGCTCAAAGCCGTCCATCACAGGCATAACCAGATCCGTGATCACGGCGGATAATTTATCCTTTTTTTCCTTTAGTGTCGCACAGGCTTCCCCACCGTCTGTAGCGGTGATCACCTCATAATCGGATGCAAGCAGCGCCGTCAATAGCTCTCGATTGATCTCCTGGTCATCTACTACTAAAACCATTCGTTTTGACGGAACCTGGTTCACACCTGCACCTCCCCTCATATGTGTATCATTATGCAAAGTATAGCACAAAATCAAAAACTGTTCAATTATAACTCACAGTTATTTACCGTACGGGGGAAAGGAATGACGTCACGGATGTTGCTCATGCCGGTCAGATACATCACGCAGCGCTCAAAGCCCAGTCCAAAGCCGGCATGTCTGGTACTGCCATACTTACGCAGATCCAGATAAAAGCCATAATCCTCTTCATTTAATCCAAGTTCTGTCATTCTACTGCGAAGCTTGTCATAATCATCCTCTCTTTGTGAGCCGCCGATGATCTCTCCGATGCCGGGTACGAGGCAGTCTACTGCCGCTACCGTCTTGCCATCTTCGTTTAGCTTCATGTAAAAGGCTTTGATCTCCTTCGGATAATCCGTAACAAAGACCGGACGCTTATAGATCTCCTCCGTCAAATAACGCTCATGCTCGGTCTGTAAATCCACGCCCCACGATACCTTGTATTCGAATTTATCGTTGTGGGCTTCTAACAGCTTAATCGCCTCCGTATAGGTCACACGGGCAAAATCTGATTCTGCTACATGATGAAGACGCTCTAAAAGTCCCTTGTCGATAAAGCTGTTGAAAAATTCCATCTCCTCCGGTGCATGCTCAAGTACATAATTGATGATATATTTGAGCATCGCCTCTGCCAGCTCGCAGTCATCATCTAAATCAGCAAATGCCATCTCCGGCTCTATCATCCAAAACTCTGCAGCATGGCGCGTTGTATTGGAATTTTCCGCACGGAAGGTAGGTCCAAACGTATAAATATTCTTAAATGCCATCGCATAGGTCTCGCCGTTTAGCTGTCCGCTGACTGTCAGATTGGTCGGCTTGCCAAAGAAATCCTGTGTATAATCCACGCTTCCATCCTCTGCTTTTGGCATATTCTGCAGATCCATGGTAGTCACCTGAAACATCTCGCCTGCACCCTCACAGTCACTGCCGGTGATGATGGGTGTATGCACGTACACAAAGTCACGCTCCTGGAAAAATTTATGGATCGCATAAGCGATCAGAGAACGCACGCGAAAAACTGCCTCAAATGTATTTGTACGCGGACGCAGATGTGAGATCGTACGCAGATATTCAAAGCTGTGCTTTTTCTTTTGCAGCGGATATGTCGGATCACTCGCTCCCTCGATCTCTACCGAGGCAGCCTGAATCTCAAAGGGCTGCTTTGCCTGCGGTGTCTCTACCAGCTCACCGCGCACGATGATAGCTGCACCGACATTTAGCTTGCTGATCGCATCAAAATTCTCTAGTCCATCCCCATAAACGACCTGAACCGGGGTAAAAAAGGTGCCGTCGTTTACGACGATAAAGCCGAAATTTTTGGAATTGCGGTTGCTTCTGACCCAGCCGCCGATGCACACCTCTTTTCCGATATAATCCTTTGTCTGATGAAATAAATCCCTTACGTTGATCAAATCCATGATAGCTATCTCCTTATCCTTCTATTCTTCGCTTGTAGCATCCACTCCGGTGTAAGTAAAATTACACGTCTCCACCAGCTCACTCAGTGCTTCTGTCAAAACATATCGTTCCTGCAAATAGGTCTTGCCATCCTCATAGGTGCTGTCATAGGCTGCAAACAGCGCCTCCTCATCCTCAAAGCCTCCGTTTTGTATGGCAGTCGTCACATAATCGGCAAAGCCGTCCTCATCTAAGGTCCTCTTCTCGTCTGCCACTAGTGCCTCTAGCACCAGCTCATCATCGAGATTTGACTCCATCTCCGAGGTGATCGTCGTCTTAAAATCTTCCTCTGTCATATTGTAATTTTCGCTCAGATAATCAGAAAGCGTCGTACCATCCTTACAATTCTGTGCCGTGAACTGCTGGATATACTGATCGACCTTTTGCTCTAGCAGGCCATCCGGAATAGCAATCTTGCTGTTTTCAATAAGAGAATTTAGCACAGCAGATCTCTCGGCCACAGTCTTGTTCTGCTCGCTATAGGATTCCATGTAGGATTTTGTCTCATCGTAGAGTTCCTCCACCGTATCGTATTCCAGATTCTCTGCTACAAACTCATCCGTCAAATCCTCATAGGTCGTATCTATCTTGTCTACGATCTTATTAACCTTAACCGTAAAGACAACGGCCGCTCCTGCTAGCTCCTCCGATTGATAATTCTCCGGAAATGTCAGCTCCAGATCCAGGGTATCTCCCACTGATGCACCGATCAGTCCATCCTCAAAGCCATCGATAAAGGTATTTGAGCCGATCTCAAGCACGTAGCCCTCTGCCGTTCCGCCGTCAAAAGCCACGCCATCCTTTTTCCCTTCATAGTCAATGTTTACAAAATCACCCTCTTCGACGGTCTGCTTGTCACTATCCTCATAGCTTGGATAGTAGGAAAGCATATTCTCGATATATTCCGTGATATCCTCATCAGTAACAGAAAAATCGCCCTCGACCGTGACATCCATATTCTTATAATCGCACAGCGTCACATATTTTGTCACATCATAGGTGCGTCCATCTGCTGTATCCGTACTGCCGCAGCCCGTCACACACATGGTCATAAGTGCGGATAATGTGGCAGCATACAGCCGTTTCCTAAAAGCCTTCTTCATAGAAACTAACTTCCTTTCATAATGTTGCGTCCTAACGATTTATGTTACCATAGAAAAGAAGAATTGAAAAGGTTTTATTGCTTTTTGTCCGTAGTAATGGTACAATAGAGCACGAATTTGACACGCAAGGAGGAAAACATATGTCAACACCTATGATCGTTTTTTTGGTCATTTTAGCTGTACTGATCATCGCCATGGTCGTATTGTACTTTCTCGGAAAAAAGATGCAAAAGCGCAAGGATGAGCAGGACGCACAGATGGCGGCTGTTGCCCAGACTCTCCCGCTGCTTATCATAGACAAGAAAAAAATGAAGCTTGCCGATGCCGGGCTGCCGCAGGCAGTGCTTGACCAGACACCGAAGCTGATGCGCCGCTCAAAGATGCCTGTCGTAAAGGCAAAGGTCGGTCCTAAGGTCATGACATTCTTATGTGACGCCGAGATCTTTGACCAGATTCCCGTCAAGCAGCAGGTCAAGGCGACCGTCAGCGGCTTGTATATCACAGGCATCAAGGGAATGCGTGGTGCGCTCGATACCACACCGAAGAAAAAGGGCTTTATGGCAAAGCTAAAGGAAAAAGCAGGTATGTAATAGCATAAAAAATAGCATAAAAATATGCATAAAAAAAAGAAGCTGACATGTGCAGCTTCTTTTTTTACTATTCATACTCCAGCATCGCATCCATATAGCGGTGCAGCGTATCGAGATATTCACGCATCTCCTTCTTCAGAGAATCATCCCGCAAGGCAAACTCAATATTGGCCTGGACAAATCCGCTCTTTGTTCCGACATCATAGCGGTGTCCCTTGAAATCATACGCATAAACCGGCTGCAGCTTTGCAAGTCTGCGCAGCGCATCCGTCAGCTGGATCTCGCCGCCTGTTCCCGCATCCTGCGTCTCAAGCAGCGGGAAAATATCCGGCGTGATGATATAGCGGCCAAGCACTGCCACATCGGTCGGTGCCTCATCTAAGGAGGGCTTTTCTATCATATCATCCACCTTGTAGATGCGTTTATCCACCATATGGCCATCGATAATACCATATTTGTTCACGCATTCATGTGCTACGGTCTGTACACCTAAAATCGAGGTCTGATATTCCTCATAGACGTTTAGCATCTGCTTTAGGCAGGGCTTTTTTGATATGACCACATCATCCCCAAGCAGCACGGCAAATGGCTCATCTCCGATGAAATGGCTCGCTGCTAGGATGGCATGTCCTAATCCTCTCGGCTCCTTTTGGCGGATATAATGAAGATTTGCCATATCGGAAATATCCCGCACCATCTGAAGCTGCTGCGTCTTTCCACTGCGCTCTAGCTCCAGCTCTAGCTCAATCGACCGGTCAAAATGATCCTCGATGGAGCGTTTGTTGCGGCCTGTCACCACGATGATATCCTCGATACCGGAAGCGACTGCCTCCTCGATGATATACTGGATCGTAGGCTTGTCTACGATTGGCAGCATCTCCTTTGGCTGCGCCTTGGTCGCCGGCAAAAATCTGGTACCAAGTCCCGCCGCCGGAATGATCGCTTTCTTGATTTTCATGCTTTCTCCTTTCACTCTGTGGAACGAACCTCAATCTGCAGCCTGCAGTCTGCGATTTTTTCCCCGTCCTGTTCTAATGCATAGCTTGCAGTCGCATAAATGCAATGCTCACTCTCCTCCAGATGCACAGCTTTTCCATCAATTCCAATAAAAAGGCTGCCTACGGGAGTTTGATAGCTCATCACATATTTTTTTTGATCCTCAATCACCATGTGAGTGCCCCCGGAACCGTTTCGGATCAACTCGAGTGCGTTTTCCTGCAGCTTTAGCATGTGTCTGCTTTTAGCCTTTTCGTCCTCGTTTTGTGTCTCATAGGTGATATAATGCTTATCGCCCTTTTTATAATAGGTACCCGGATACGTCTCCACGATCGGCTCTGTGCTCTCGCCCTCTTCATGGTATGTCTGTATTCCACAGATCGTTACGATTACATCCCTTGTCATCGCTTATTTTTCCTGCTCACGTATGATATGCTTTACCACATCGACCTGATTGCTGATGTGTCTTCTGATCATCTGTGTGACTGCATCCTTATCCTTTGCCAAAATCCCCTCATAGATCGCCGCATGCTCCTGCAAAAGCTGCTCATGATTGTCAGGATTTTTCAGATATTCCACGCGGTAGCGGTACATCTGCTCCCGCAGATTGTTTAGCATATTTATCAGCTTCGGATTATCTGTGGCCTGATAGATCACATCGTGAAATTCCACATCCGCCTCTGCCATGCGCTTTATATCGTTGCTTTTTAAAGAGGTTTCAAAGCTCTCCATGTTCTCCCGCAGCCGTTCGACCTCTTCATCCGTGATCTTATCGCAGGCTACCTGTACGGACAGCTCCTCTAATGCTTCCCGAATCTCCAACACATCCTGCATATCCTTTTCCGTCATACCTGCAACGATCGCACCCTTTCTGGGAATCGTAATGGCAAGTCCCTCCTGCTCAAGCATGCGGATCGCCTCCCTGATGGGTGTACGGCTCACACCAAGCTTGCTCGCAAGCTGCAGCTCCATGAGTCTCTCACCCGGCACCAGATCTCCCCGCAAAATCGCCTCGCGCAGCGTATTAAATACGACATCACGCAATGGCAAATAGGCATCCATGTTCAACTCTAACTTGTCATTCATCTCTCGCTCTCCTTACACTGTTTAGTACCTTCCGGGTTTTGTCACATAAATCTGCTTGGCAAGTCCTTTGCTTCGCAGCTTCTCTGCTGCGCGCCAGGCCGCCTGCTTTTCGTTAAAAATACCAAATACCGTCGGTCCGCTGCCGCTCATCATGGCAGCTAATGCACCCTCTAGGCACATCTGCTCCTTGATCGATGCGATCACCGGATGCATCGGAATCGTCACATGCTCCAATACATTTCCCATATGGGAAGATAACGCAGACAGATCCTGTGCCTTCAAATCATCCATCAGCGCATCGATCGGCGGATGCGGCTGCTCAGATAAGGCATCAAAGGCCTGATATACCGTCCTTGTCGATACACTAACAGACGGCTTTGCTATCAATATATGACAGGGCGGCATCGAAGAGAGTCTCGTCAACTCCTCGCCGATCCCTTCTGCTAGAGCAGTTCCCCGCATCAAACAAAACGGAACGTCTGCACCGATCTGTAATCCGTATTCCATCAGTCGTTTTCTTGGAATGCCAAGCTCCCAGAGCCTGTTCATACCATATAGCACAGCAGCCGCATCCGTACTGCCGCCCGCCATGCCGGCTGCTATCGGGATACACTTATGAATTGATATATCCACGCCTCCTATCTGCGGATAATCCTGCTGCAGCAATTTTGCTGCCTGATAGGCGATATTACCGGCATCCGTCGGTAAAAACTTCAGATTTGTCGTAAGTGTAATGCCTAAATGGGATGCCTTTTTTATACTCACCCAGTCATGAAGCTGAATGGTCTGCATAATCATGCGCACCAGATGATAGCCATCCTCCCGTACGCCAATCACATCCAAGCCAAGATTGATTTTTGCCAGTGCCTTTAAATGAATACTGCCTGCCATAGCCAAATCTCCTATCTTGTATGTATCTTGTATTTTGTATACAATTTCCACAGCCTATGTTACCGTTTTCGTCAAAAAAAGTCAACTCCAACTTATTTTTTATGCCAGGCATGCCGATACATATGAAAACGGAACGGATTCCGACAACCTTACAAAAACCACGGAGGGATACACCATGAATCTATCTTCTATAACTGCTGCTACTGCCTATACCAGTCAGCTGGCAAACACCACAACCAAAAAAACTACCGATCCTACTACCGCCGCAGCTGATACTGCCACCGCAGAGAGCACTTCCGATACCGCTGTCATTTATGAAAAGAGCTCTGATGCCTCCTCCGCTGTACAGACAGACAAAAAGGCTCAGAATGCAGCCATCGTCGCACAGATGAAGGCAGACAGCGAGGCTCGCACCGCACAGCTGCAAAGTCTCGTGGAAAAGATGCTCACCAAGCAGGGACTGACACTAGCTACTGCAGATGATATGTGGTCATTTCTTGCAAAGGGTGATTTCACTGCAGATGCCGATACGATCGAACAAGCGAAAAAGGATGTCGCAGAGGATGGCTATTGGGGTGCAGAGCAGACCTCAGACCGCATCCTATCCTTTGCCAAGGCACTCGCAGGTGACGATCCTGACAATGCCGAGGAGATGCTAAATGCCTTTAAAAAGGGCTACGAGGAAGCCACCAAGACCTGGGGAGATGAGCTTCCCTCTCTTTGCTCCGATACCTATGATCTCGTAGAGAAAAAATTCAACGAATGGAAAAATAGCGGGACCGATAATACTACAAGCCTAGAGCAATAAAACTACGTAAAAAGAGCCTGACCGTTTGGTCAGGCTTTTTTCGTTAAAAGGTGATTCCAAGAAAGCGTATCAGACATCCCCAAAATACCGCCAATAAAAACAGCAGCGCAAGGATCATCAGATTTTGTTTGCTGTTTTTATTCATGCGAAACAGCACAAGCAATCCAACTCCGGCATTCGCAAGCAGCCCTGCCATCATCATACCGGCAGAAATCACACCATCTACGTATAGACTCGTGATGACCACCGAGGATGCACAATTTGGGATCAGACCAATCAGTGCCGCTAACAGCTCCCCCAAAAAAGGCCGGTTCGAAAGAACACTGCCTAGCGCATCCTCACCAATGCCGGCAATCACTGCATTTAATGCGAGCGATATCAAAAAAATATACAAAAGGATTCGTATCGTATGCTTGCAGGCAGATAGAACCACGCCATCCTCGCAATGACAATGCTCCTTTTCACACACCGTATGAATATCCATCTGCTCCTCATCATGCCTTAAAATCCGATGCATGCAAAACTCGACGAAAAAGCCACTGAGCATAGCGATGAGCAGCTTAACACCCAGCAGCCGCAAAATCGTAACCGGCTGTACGGCAGAAGACAAAAGAATCGGAAGCATCTCATCTGAGGTCGATAGATAGATTGCTAAAAGTGTGCCAAGAGTGATCACTCTGCCTGCATATAAGCTAGAGGCAGCCGCAGAAAATCCGCACTGGGGAACAATTCCAAACAACGCGCCAACGAAAGGTCCTGCCTTATCCACCCTGGCGATGCCACGCAGCATGCCATCTCCTGCTCTGTGTTCTAAAAGCTCCATACAAAGATAGGTCAAAAACAAAAACGGGAGCAGCCTTGCGCTATCTAAGAGAGTATCCATTAAAATATCCAACATGCCCATACCCTCGCTCTATTTCTTCTCTTCATCCGACTGTAGGTCAGGAAATGTCACATGCACGGTTTCGATTCGCTTTTTATCCATGGACTCGATCAAAAAGCATACGCCATCCGGTGTCTTACAGCTCTCCCCCTTCTCAGGGAAGTGTTCAAAAAGCTCTAACAAAAATCCTCCGAGCGTGTCAGAATCCTCAGATTCGTAATTCTCACCGACTAATTCCGAAAAATCCTCCAGATTCATCGAGCCGCTCACCCGGTACTCTTTTCCCTCGGTAATCACCTCGTACTCTGCCTTTTCATCATAATCGTATTCGTCACGGATCTCTCCGACGATCTCCTCTAACAGATCCTCCATCGTAATCAAACCTGCCGTCACACCGTATTCATCCAACACGATCGCCAGATTCACCGCCTTGCTCTTCATCTCCATGAACAGCTCATACGTATTCTTATATTCATATGTAAAAAACGGCTCACGCATCAGAGCACGAATAGAAAACTGCTCCCTTTGGCCGGTATAAGCCAGAACATCCTTCATATTCAGTATACCGATCACATTGTCCGTCGTCTCCTCGTAAACCGGTAGTCTTGAAAAATAGCTGTCCCGATATATCGCCAGCATCTGCTCATAGGTGCTGTCTGCATCGATAAAACACATGTCGATGCGCGGAACCATGACCTCCTTTGCCCGATCATCACCAAAATCGAACAGATTGTGGATCATCTCGCGTTCCTCATCCTCTATGACACCGCTCTCCTGTCCGACATCCACTATCGTACGCAGCTCCTCCTCTGTCATACCTCTGCTCTCCTCGCCCGGACGCACACCGAGCAGCCGCAAAAACAGACGTGATAGCTGGCTGACTAAAAAGATCACCGGAGTAAGCACCGTCATCAGCGCCCAGATAATATAGCAAAAACGAAGTGCGATCTTATCTGCCCGAATCGTCGCAAAGGTCTTCGGCGAGATCTCTCCGAAGATTAAAATTAGCAGCGTCAATATACCTGTCGTAATACCGGTAGCCATATTTCCGAATACCCGAATCGACAGCGCCGTCGCAAGAGACGATGCCGACAGATTGACCACGTTATTTCCGATCAGGATCGCGCTCAGCATCTTGCCGGAATTTTCCGTGATCTGCAGTACCTTTGCGGCACGCGCGTTTCCCTCCTGTGCCAGTGTACGCATATAGATTTTATTCGATGTCGTAAATGCAGTCTCCGCCGATGAAAAAAAAGCGGACAGGGCAAGCAGCAATGCAACAATAAGCAGCTGTGCGATATCTGATTGACTCATGTCATCCTCCCGAAAACATTTTCCAAATATTGTACCATACCTTTTCATTTTCTACAATGAATTTTTGAGCTTTACAATACGGGAGGCACTAAATACGACGCGATCTGTCTCTCCTAACCACTCTCTTGGATCAAAACCTAAAAAAAGCTGCGGGCCGGCAGGCATCTGATACCAGTCCTCCCCTGTGATATAGGGAAACTCAAGCTGCAGCCGAAAAGCCTCTCTTCTTTCTCGTTTTCTCTCATTCATCTGCCGCTGCAGCGCATCACGAAATCCCTCCAGATTTTCACTACTCCACTCATACGGATACTGGCCAAACTGATATAGGCTCACCGCCTCCTTTGCAAGCAGCTTACAGTCGTCATCGGTTAGATCGTATTGTGCACGCAATAGCCTCTCATAATTTTCCTCGATCTGCTTTGTGCGAATCACAAGGCTTCCGTCATCCAGCTGTGTCTCCACGACATCCATCAGGGCATCCTCTGTGAGCCGGTCCATCTTTTTCTCATAGACCTGTTTACTGATAAGCTGCTCTTCATAGGCTAAAATGCGCAGCTCACGCCCTAAAAACAGACATATAAACAAACCGAAAAAGAGAATACAAAAATCAGAAAGCTTCATATTTTACAGTTCCTCCGTAACGGATGCTGACCGTGTGATCCTTCCTGCCGGCGAGCAATACGTATCCTGCGTCACGTTCTACCGTCACCACCAAAAAATCGCCTCTTTGAAAATAATACGGTTCTCCGCCTTCCACGCATGTCCACATATCCTCCTCATCAAAGAAACGCTCGCAGCACGCATATGAGTCGCTTTCCTCATCGTATACATATTCCGGCTGCTCATGTGTGATCGTAATCTCATAGCGGGCAGACTTTAGTGAAAAGGATTCGTAAAAATCCCGAAGCATGCGCTCGCTCACATAGCCTGTGTTGCACGTGCTGTCCACAAAATGCGTCACCTCCGTGAGAAGATATAGCTGCTCTGCCGTCTTTGCACGCTCCTGCATGTAAACAAGCGGCATGCCAAAGAAAATAATGGCAGCCAAAAAAATACTAAATACTCTTCCGAAGATATCATTCATCGACGTCTCCCTCCACCGAAGCGACCATGCCGGGAGCCGTATCCATCAGACGATCAAACAATCCATCCAGGGCATGCGCACTAACGATCATCACGCTGATAGCCAGCACAAAGCAGCCAACCGCTGCTGCCTGGTAGAGTCCCTTTGTTACATGCTCCATCGCGCCTCCTACTGCTGCACAAAGGATAGCCCGGTGATCATCCCGTTTGCATCCCTCACGACTGCACCTAAGAATCGCCCTGTCGGGTTGATGTAGGAGTTATTGCTCGGCACCTGTGCCAGCTTGACATCTGTGCTGGATTTAGCGCCAAGCTCTCCGTCCGTATCTTTAAAATTGTAATTGTAATAGTTTGTCGTTTTCTTGGTCTGCACCTTGATGCCTACCGGTTCATCGGCAAATTTGCGGATCACATTGATCACCTCACTGCCGGACACCTCCGTATTTTCATACATCGTCTTGGAGGTATCTGAAAACTCTGCCTGCAGCTGATGAATCTGTCCGGTCCCGCTGCTGGCCGTATCCGATGCCTCTCTGGCGATATAAAAGCCTAAGCTGATAATGATACAGGTGATGATGATGCCCGCTGCGAGCATCAGTCCCTTTAAACTATTCTCCATTTTTTTATCCTCCTTAATATTGATTTAACTGTGATAAACCCTCTAGTACAAACGGCACGATCAAACGAAGCACCAGAATAGCTACAAACGGCAAAAAAGCAATCACACGGGCAAAGGCTGCCTTTTCCCGCTGCAGATCGAGTGCCTTTCGCTTGAAGCTCTCCATATTATAGGCTCTCTCTCCTTCGATGTCGTGAAACACCTGTGACAGCGGCAGATCATCGCAGGCGATCAACCCATCCGATATCTTTTTTGCCGGCTCATAGCACAAATCCTCGCCCAAACGCTCTAAGCTCTCCCTGCGGTGAAACGAAAAATCATCCACAGCACGCTGCAGTGCTCTTGAAAATACGATAGAAAAGCGTTCCATCTGACGCAGCAGCTCCTCAACAGTAACCTGCGTGTAATGAATGACGATAAGGATCAGCGTCTCAAAGCGAAGTGTCTCCTCCATCTTCTGGTATTCTACCCGCGCACGCAAAATGATCACCCGTGCATCCGGCAGGAAAAACCCGAAGGCTCCTGCAAAGAAAAGCAACAGCAGCGAAGCCGGCATGGATCCAGTATCCCCCTGATGCATCCGTATAAGAAAGCTGCCAAACAGCAAAACAGCTGCCAGCATCATACATGCCAGAGCGCAGATCACCTTTCTTAGCAAAAATTCTCTGATATTTCCATAGCCCTGCAGATTTTTCAGCTGTTCATTCTGGCGTAAGTACCTGCTGTAGTGTCTGGCAATATGCCTGTCAATCGGAATACGCACAAAAGAAAAAGCCAGCAGACGCTGTTCTAGTGCACCGTTTCGTACACCGGGCTGAATCGGATATTGCAGCTCTTGTACGCCAAGTGCACACACCACCGTAAGTAAAAAACAAACCGACAGCGTCACAAAGCCGTATCCTCCGGTAAAAAAGCGATCTAACGACTCGCTGATCGAATGGCTCCACAGCTGCAGCGGCACACAGACAAAAAAGGGCAAAAAAGCCAGTGCACTAAGACCTAGAAAGGCGTAATGACCCTCCTGCCTGCGCAAAAGCTCGATGCGCACCTCTTCCTTAATGTAGCGAAGATTATACACAAACAGCGATACTCCATTAACCTGCATATCCCCATAGGTTCGAATCGTAGCGCACAAGGAAAGCAGCAGCAGGACATACGGATTTTTCTGCTGTTTTACATCTAAGGTGCTATCATCAAAGCGATTACCCTTTAAGGCATCTAAAAAGGTCAAAAGCTCCTCCCGAAGTAAACCGCCTGCGGTAGGAATACTCGTCTCCAGCGCCTCTAGCATATCCGCACAGCGTGAATACTCCTGAGACAGCTCCACCAGAAAATGCTCAAAATCCTGCAAAAGAGCTGCATTTTCCTGCGCTGTCCGCCGATTTTTCCATACCATCACCCAAAGTGCGGCGAGCATGACATCTAATACCAGATTATATACCAGCAATCCGAAACTCCTTTCTCTCCGCTTCACTCATCCAGCGTTCCATTCTTTTGCACGTTTCCTCATCCAGACGATTAAGCTGCCTGTAGCAGCCCTCCTCATATACGATCAGATCAACGAGCTCATAGCCACATGGCAGCTCTGGCCGCTCGATAATCTGTGTGATACGCTCTATGTAACGTCTGCCCTCGCGATCTAAGTGTAAATGCACATCAAAATTCACGACTCCCACTACCTGCTCAAGTGCCACCCGCTCACTGGAAAAATTCCCCTCAGATAGCAGACTGTTGCGCAGTGATAAAATAAGAGCACGCGTCGTCTTTGCATGATGGGTAAACAGCGTAAAGAGTGAGCCGACCTGTCCGCTCTCTACCATCCAGGCTGCCACCTTGGCAGAAGCTACCTCTCCAATGATGCTGACTGCTCCGTCAGTCTTTTTTTGAAGCTCTAATCCCGCCCATCCATCGATGGAAGCTGTCTCACGAAACGTCACAATGTTTCTGGCAGGATACCATCTCCTCAGATGCAGCTCAAATGCCAGCTCAAGCACACGCAGAGTATACTCCGGCGGGATACTCTCTATGAGTGCCATGAGAAGCGTCGTCTTGCCGCACCCCTGCATACCTGTGATGCCCACCACCACACAGCCCTTCATCAGCCACTGCAGCAGCGTGATCACACATGCTGCGCCTGGCTGACTAAACAGCTCCTGCAGGCTCTTTTTTCCACCGCTGTCTAATTTTCGCACAAAAAACATCCAGCTCTCCGCAAAATCCGGACGAGCCACAACCACACGGGAATGATCCGCCATCTCATGCACGAGATAACCGCGTGCCCTCGAAAGCTCTCCGGGCTGCTCAAAGCGACATATATTGCGGCATATCCGCTCTAGCTCCCGCTCACTGCGAAAATCCAGAAAGGACAGATGCACGCTCCTGCCATGATAAAACATCCAGACACTGTGATAATCCTCGGCCGCACCGGACACACCACCAGATACGCCATCGATATACATATCACGCAGTTCATCTATCACGCCAAGCCCCTTGTAGGCGCTGTATACCTTTTGTGTCAAAAGCTCGATTTTCTCCACAAAGCTAAGCGGACGTGCCATTTTTTCATAGACCTCTAAAATCTGTGCACCGTCAATTTCATTTTTCGCATCAGACAACAGAGCATTATCCTCGATCAAACGATTCATCGCCTCTAGGCCGTGATCCTTTTTATAAAAATAGAGCAGGCGGTCAAACAGATATTCCGGCTCACGACTCGCACTCTCCTTAAAATAAAAGGTACGGTCTATATTGCCCTCATTTAGTGAAAACAGCTTCAGCAGACTCTCCTGCATAAATTCCAGCACATAAGCCTTTGCCGATGCATCGCCCACTCCACAGCGACCCAGGTGCTCTCTAAGCTCCTTTTTCTGACGCTCTAATCGTCGCAGCTTTCGCTCATCTAAGCGCAGTTCATAAAGATTTTCACGCAAAATGCGGTTCACATGCTCACTGATGCGAAGCACCATCTCCTCCAGGGATAGCTCACTTACCCTTCCATGCGTCTCACTCACGGCCGCCCACCTCCATGATCCGGTTGGACAAAAGCCGCAGCTGTCCGAAAAAATGTCCGTTTCGATTCGTGCCATACGTCCGTCCGCTGTGCTGCACAAATCGATCTACTCGTCCATGCATACAGGCATGGGCAAAGCCGACATTTGAGGAGAGATTGCAGATGCGGCTGCTGTCTATGCGATAGATCCGCTGCAGATTCTCACGGTTATAGACCTGATCATCCGCATAATTTGAAAGCAGATACACCACATTGTCCCGTCTGGCAAAGGGCTGTGAAAAAATATACTCCAGCTCCTGCTTTTCTCCGCATAGATTCACAACACAGACATCAGACAGCTCTAGCATACTCGTGGCAAGGCCACCCTTTTGCGTGCCTAGATCGATAAAGATCAGATCCGAGCATTCCTCTAGCTGCAGCAATATCCGCCGCTGCAGCTCCCCTGTCTGAGTCGGATATAGTCCTGCCTTCTCTCTCGCACCGCTCGGCAGATAAAAGAGCCGTCCTCCCGGCAACGGAATGAGTGTTTCTCGAATCACGGAAGGATCGAGCCTGTGATGCTGCTCCTGCCAGATGAGATAATCCATGCCCTCCATGGCATAATACGTGCTCTCCTCCCGCAGCAGCCCCCCGCCTTCTAAGGGATTGAAAAAAAGCTCCAGGTCCGTACCGCCGCCCTTTGGCTGCACGCAGATGCTGCTGTAACCGATGTGATAGGCCAGAAAGCTCGCCACCGCAGTCATGCTGCTGGTCGTTCCGCATCTGTGACTGCCGCCCCAGAAAGCAATCTTCATGCGCACTCCCCCTTTCTGGCATGGCGAAAGCTTCTCCAGATCGCAGCGATCTCACAGCCGACTAACTGTCTGCACATGCGAACAAGCAGCCTCTCAAAGGGAAGTGATAGCTGCATAAAATTGCGGTAGCCTCTGTACTGCATACCCTGACGCAGCGCTATATCCTCCTCAGCCAGCGGCAGCACATACGAATCTACCAAAAAACAATTCTCCTCGGTGAGCATCGATATGATACGCTTGCCGCTCACCGATTCCGGACAAACATCACGCAAAATGACATTCATCGGAAGCGCCACACGCTTCATAAGCTCTCGATAGCGCTCTAAAAATACAATCGAGCTATCCATGACAAGATAAATCTCCTGACAGAGCCGCAGTGCCTCCTCCATCGGCCATATGCCAAGATCCACGATCAAAAAATCATAGTCCTTTTGGCCCCAGCTCTCAGGGGAGACCATCGTCTCATAGTCAATCTTTCGATAGGTGACGGTAAGCAGCTTTTCCTCCGGACGCGGAATACAATAGCTCATCGCCTGCTCATAGGAATTATCCGCCACACACACGCGTCGTCCCATGTTCTGTAGGATAGAAGCCACGTATAGACAGATATCTGTCTGACCACAGCCAAACAAACCGATTATTTTCATTTCAGACAATCAAATACCTCCGTTCGATCTGCGTCGCACGGATACGGGAAAAATTCTGCCGATCTGGCAGTAAACATAAGATATGCTCGCAGGACTTTCTGCGAGACAAAAAAATAAGTATACGAAAAAAGATATGCTAATCATAGCATATCTTTTTGGTTTGTAAATAGATTTTATTGTTTTTTAATAATTAGCCAAAAAAGCAGATCTTCACGCCGATCAATACGAGTATCACTCCGCCAAGTATCTGTGCACGTCCCGCCAGGTGAAGTCCAAAACGTTTGCCCAGCTTCACACCTGCCACACATATAAAGAAGGTAACCACAGCGATGATCATAGATGATACAAACGCCTCAAACACATGATAATCCGCAGTCGTAAAGCCTGTAGATAGTGCATCGATCGAGGTAGCCACTCCCTGTAAAAAAAGCATCCGTCCGCTTAGCTCACTACTCGCTTCCTCCTCGTCTTCATCACCACGAATGCCGTCTATGATCATCTTTCCTCCGATGAAAACGAGCAAAATAAGGGCGATCCACGGGATAAAGGCCTCGAATTTTGAAAACAGCTCCTTGATCGTCGTCACACAAAACCAGCCGATCATAGGCATTGCAAACTGAAAACCTGCAAAGGTGCCTGCAATGATGCACAGCTTCTTTTTCTTCATATTCGGATCAGCAAGACCGTTTGCCATGGAGACAGAAAACGCATCCATCGCAAGTGCCACACCAAGAGCAATACTTTGTACAATCAGTCCAAGCCATGCATTCATGCTTCTTCTCCTCTAACGATTGCGATACCAAGTTCCTCCAGCTGCTGCGTATCTACTGTACCTGGAGCCTCGCTCATCAGATCGGAAGCATCCTTGACCTTCGGGAAGGCCATCACATCACGGATCGAATCCGCATGCACCATATGCATGATCATGCGATCCACTCCGTATGCCAGTCCTGCATGAGGCGGCACACCATAAGAGAACGCATCTAATAAAAATCCAAACTGCTCATGTGCCCGCTCCTTTGTAAAGCCCAGCACCTCAAACATCTTTTCCTGAATATCGCTTTGATGGATACGAACCGATCCGCCGCCTAACTCCGTGCCGTTTAAGACGATATCATAGGCCTTTGCTCGTACGCTACCGGGATCTGAGTCAATATTTGCCCAATCCTCCTCCAAAGGCATCGTAAAGGGATGATGCATCGCCATAAAACGATTCTCTTCATCCGACCACTCGAGAAGCGGGAACTCTGTCACCCAAAGGAAATTGTACTGATTCTCATCGATTAGTCCAAGCTCTGCGCCCAGCTGCAGGCGAAGTGCACCAAGCACGTTCCATACGATCTTATTTTTATCGGCGGCAAAGAGCAGCAGATCGCCCGGCTCTGCGTTCATCCGTTTTGCCAGTGCAGCCAACTCCTCCTCGCTCATAAATTTTGCAAAGGAGGATTTATAGGTGCCATCCTCATTGATGCACAGATAGGCAAGTCCCTTGGCTCCACAGCCCTTGGCAAATTCTACGAGCTTGTCGATCTTTTTTCTAGGCATCGCGCCCTGTCCCTTTACGCAAATGCCACGTACAGAGCCGCCTGCCTCCAGTGCTCCTGTAAAGACTCCAAAGCCACAGCCCTTTACGAGCTCTGATACATCGCACAGCTCCATGCCAAACCTGGTGTCCGGCTTATCGCTTCCGAAGCGATCCATCGCCTCCTGCCAGGGCATCCTAGGCAGCGGCAGGGCAATATCCACGCCGATGGCTTCCTTGAATACATATTGAAGCAGGCGTTCATTAACGTCTAACACATCATCGATATCCACAAAGGACAGCTCCATGTCCGCCTGTGTAAACTCCGGCTGACGATCCGCACGCAGATCCTCATCACGGAAGCACTTTGCGATCTGGAAATACCTATCATAGCCACTGGCCATCAAAAGCTGCTTAAACAGCTGCGGAGACTGTGGCAGTGCATAAAAATGACCCGGATGAATACGTGAAGGTACGAGATAATCCCTGGCGCCCTCCGGTGTTGATTTGCATAAAATCGGCGTCTCGATCTCCAAAAAGCCTTCCTTTGCCATAAATTCACGCATCAGCATGAGCACACGGCTGCGAAGCATCAGATTACGCTGAATGTCCGGTCTGCGCAGATCCAGGTAACGGTATTTTAAGCGGATATCCTCGCTGGTTTTGCTGTTTTCCTCAATATGAAACGGCGGTGTCTCGGACTCGGATAAAATGCGAAGCTCCTTTGCGATGACTTCGATATCGCCGGTTTTTAGATTTTCATTGACTGCTGCAGAGCGCTTTTGTACAGTTCCGACAACTGCTATGACATATTCACTGCGCAGGCTCTCCGCCCGCTCAAACCCTGCTGCACCGATCTGCGGCTCATCAAAAACGATCTGAAGCAGACCGCTTCGATCTCTTAAGTCTATAAAGATCAGGCTGCCCAGATTTCGTCGCTTCTGCACCCAGCCCATGACAGTAACGGTCTGCCCGATATTCGCACTCGAAACCTCTGTACACCGGTGGCTGCGGTGCAGTCCCTGCATTGATTCACTCATACTCTTCCTCCCTATCTGTTGAAAAACTCCTCAAACTGCGTATAGCCCTCAGCGGTCAGCTTTTCCTTTTGGAACTTTTTATTTTTATTCATGCGCACCACTAAAACCTGCCTGCCTTCTGCACGCTCTGCCTGCGCCTGCTTTATAACCTCTGTAAGATGCTCTGCAGAAAATCCCTTTTCAATCAGATAAGCCTTCTTAGGCTGCGTAGGAATCTCAAAGCCACTCTCTAAAAGCAGCAGTACGATTCGCTCAAATCCGATGGAAAAGCCACAGGCCGGCACATCCGTTCCTGTAAAACGACCGATCATCTTATCATATCTGCCGCCGCCACCACAGGCTGCGCCCAGCTGCGGCATCACAATCTCAAAAATCGTGCCGGTATAGTAGCCCATACCCCGCACAAGTGTCGGATCAAACACTAGCTTAAATTTCGCTGTTTTGGCTGCTTCTACCGCACTAATGATCTCCGTTAGATTCTCGTAGACACCCTCCTCTAAATAATCAGCCAGGGTGTCTGCTAAAAATTTCAGTCCGTCCTCTGCTGACTCTACTCCATCAAAAAGCCCTAAGTATTTATCGATCGCTTCCTGTGAAAAGCCTTCCTTTAAAAGCTCCGCAGCCACGCCGTCTGTGCCGATCTTATCCATCTTATCCAAAATAATGCAGACCACATCAAAGGACTCCTCAGGAAAACCGCTGTAAGCAGCCATCGCCTTTAATATCCTGCGTTCGTTGATATGGATCTCAAAATCAGAAAAACCGATGCGTCCGATCGTCGTTGTCGTAGCGAGTATCAGCTCAATCTCCGCTAAATTACTCGGCTCACCTAAAATATCTATATCGCACTGCATAAACTGACGATATCGTCCTCTCTGCGGGCGATCCGCACGCCAGACATTGCCCATCTGCAGCGCCTTAAAGGGGCTCGGCAGATCGTTTGCATTGTTCGCATAAAAGCGTGCTAACGGAACGGTCAGATCATAGCGCATGCCAAAATCCACCACATCCGCTTCTTCCTTTGCCTGATCGAGCTTTAGCTTCTCTCCGCGCTTAAGGATCTTGAAAATGAGCTTTTCATTCTCGCCGCCCTGCTTGCTGGATAGATTAGCGATATTTTCCATGCACGGGGTCTCGATCGGGGTGAAGCCAAAGCTTCTGTAGGTATCCTTGATCACACCCTGTACGTAATCGCGAATCTGCATCTCTGCCGGCAAAATATCCTTCATGCCGTTTACAGGCTTTTTACTCAGTGCCATTTGCTTTCCTCCATGTCATTCGTTCTTCCTGCTGTTACACATAACCTTCATTATACGTCCCGTCTTAACAATCGTCAAGGAGCGATCAGCACTTTCTTGGTCTATAGCAGCACCACCATCTGCAGATGCAATCCATCCGGGCTGCTTGCACGAATCGAGCCCTTATGTGCCGAAACGATAGCCTCTGCTACCGACAGTCCGATACCGGAGCCTCCGGTTTTGGAATTTCTGGAGGAATCTGCCCGGTAAAAGCGTTCAAACAGCTCCGGCTTTTCGCCTACAGTAAGTCCCTCTGCCTCATTTATCACAGAAAAAAGCAGCTGTCGCCCTTTTTTTTGCAGGCTCACCTCGATTACTGAGCCACTCGTCGCATATTTCGTCGCATTATCAAGCAGGATGCCTATGAGCTGGCGGATTTTACCCTCTTCTCCCTTGTAATGCAGCCCTTCTGCAATCTGAAGCTTTAGTGTCAGCTTAGAAGCCTCAGCCACGGAAAAGAAGCCGTCTGCCACGTCATAGACTGCCTCAGAAAAATCAAAGTCCTCTTTTTTTATGACTCCATTTTCCTCATCCATCCGCGCCAAGGACACCAGCTGATTCGTAAGCGAGGTCAGCCGCTTGATCTGATTATGGATGCTGCAGGTCCATTCATTTTCCCCCTGGTCAATCTCTAAAATCTCAACATTCGCATCGATGATGGTCAGAGGCGTCTTCAGCTCGTGGCTCGCATCCGTGATAAACCGCTTTTGCTTTTCATAGCTGGTCTGTACCGGACGAAGCACCACACCGGAAAAAAGCAAAACCAGCAAAAATACTGCCGCATAGCCTGCAGCAGACATCATAACGGTCGCTCTCAGCGTCTCATAAAACACATCCAATGTAGACTCACAATCCACAAATACTACCATGCTGCCATCCTCTGTCTCGGTAAGCCTGTATCGATAGTGCTCTAAAAAGCCAAGCACCCGATCTGAGGAGGCGATTTTTTTTGCATATGCTATTGCCTCCTCTTCACTCACCGAGGCTATATGCTCAAGGTCTAGAATCTGTGCCTCCTCATCCGTAACAAGTACGCTAAAATAGCGTGTCGCATAGGGCATCTCGGCAGGCATCTGTTTTATTCTTCCCTCCTGCAGCGGTTCCTTCTTCTCTCGCTCCTTTGGTTTTTCCCCGGGCTTTGCTCCCGGCTCATCCTCCGGAACCTGTACAACAAATTTTCCATCGTGATCCGAAAGCAGCCTGGTCAGTCCATCTGCATCCTCGAGAAGATTGTGAAAATTCAACAGATTCATCCCACCGATCATCACAAATAAAACGACAAAAGTCGCTGTCATCACGACAGCGATCAATCGTCTTCTAAGTCCACGTATCATTCTGCTACCTCCAGCAAATAGCCCTGGTTTCTGATGCTTTTGATCACTACATTGGCATCCAGGCCGCTCAGTCGCTTGCGCAGGCTCGAAATATACACCCACACCACGCCGATCTCCGCCTCGCTGTCATACCCCCAGATGCGCTCAAGCAAACGCTCCGCGGAGATCACCTGTCCGGGATTAGCTAAAAACAGCTCCAGCATCTGGTATTCCTTGTTTGGCAGGCGAACACTGCCCGAAGCTGTCTGCAGCTGAAAGCTCGCCTGATCCAGTGTCAGATTGCCCAAACGCAGATGCACATCCTTTGCTTCCTTTTGTCTGCGTGTGATCGCGCGTATTCTGGCCAGCAGCTCCTTTGTCGCAAAGGGCTTTGTAAGATAGTCATCCGCACCGCTGTCAAGTCCGAGTACGCGATCGTCAATCTCTGCCTTCGCGGTCAAAACCAAAACCGGGAGCGTGCTGCCACGCTCCCTTAGTTTTTTTAGGACAGTGATTCCATCCATACCCGGCATCATGACATCCAAAATCGCTCCATCGTAATTGTCCGCCTGTAAATAATCAAGCGCATCTATGCCATTGTCCACCACATCTACTGCATAGTTGCTATGCTCTAGGATCACCTTTAAGGCTGTTGATAGCTCTTTTTCATCTTCTGCCAGTAAAAGTCTCATATCGTCTACCTATTTTATTTGTTTTTGCTCACACGGTAATCTGACCACTTAGTCGTGGCAGATGCCTTGCTTAGATCTACATTTTCGGAATAGCTGTCTACTGTCACTGTAAGAGCGCTCTTACCCTGTACATATACGGTTCCATCCGTACCCTTGATGGTGACAGTTTTTCCGTCTTCATCCACGATTGTACCTGCATTGTATAGATTCGTCAATGTAGAGTCTTTTGTTACGACCCATTTTGAAGTCTTGTCAATATAGAGACTGCAGTAGCCGTCGCCGCCATCACCTGCATTGCTCTCATCATCTATCACGGCTCCGGTCAGGCTGCTGCCCTTTGTCATATAAAAATCAAGCTTGCTGATGGAATCCCAGATCACATCACCCTCCATCTCCTGAGAGATACCGGTAAAGGAGCAGTCCGCACCGTTACTTCCTGTGCTTCCCCAGCCTCTTTTGTTACTGTTGCCGGTGCATTTTAAGAAGTAGTCATTGTCCTTTGCATAGGTGATGTCCACATTCTTTAAAATAAAGGTAGACTCTGTATTGGTCGTATAGAACATACCGCCGTTTTTCGCAGTCAGACTGCCGCCCTTCATCTCAAAGGTGCTGTTGCCTACCTCGGAATCTCCGGACATGCTCTGATATAAGATCACATTCCAGTCACAGTCATTTTGGCTGTTTGTAGGCATATTACCGGTCAGATCGCAGTTAAACAGATGAATGGAGTTTAGTCCCTCGATGCATATCGCCTCGGAATTGTTTGCCGTCAGCGTCGCATTTTTCACTGCTATATTTGCAGTAGAATAGATCGCCGGTGAGCCGGTCCCGTTTGTCGTATAGGTTCCGCCGTTTACGACCATCGTACCGCCGCCTCTGTCACTTCGTAGCGCTGCAGAGGATTCTCCGTTTGTCGTTGCCGTGACGTTCCATGCGTATAGCTTGCCGCCGCCTGCCACATGCAGTCCGCCGGAGGTATCCTGTTTCGTCGTAATCGTCGTATCCTCTACATAGGAGATGCCGTCTCCGTAGGAAAAGACACCTGCGCCGCCCTTGGCATTTGTTTTAATCTTTGAATTTTTGAGCGTCGTCGTGCCGTCTGTCGTCAGCACCGCTGCACCCACTCCGTAGAAGCTGGAATTATCTCCGCCGGTGCTCTCTGAGGATATACGCTTGATCGTACTGTTCGTGATATTTACATTCGCATCATTTTGTACGAGTATCGCATTCTCATCCGTACCGGTTGAGGTGATCTTCTTTCCTTTAAGTGTCTTATTTTTTGTATAGGTCTTTAAGGATGTATACTCCGTGACTGCGCTGCTGCCTCCATTAGCTCCATCCGGTGGATTGCCGGGAGTGCTGCCACTAGGCGGTGTCGGCGGTGTAGTGCCATCCGAGGTAGCAGGCGGCGTAGTGCCGTCCGGAAGCTCTGGAGGCGTTGTTGCGTTTTCGCTCGTGCCCGTTGTGGCATTCGTGGGAGCGGCCTGCGTATCTTTTGCGCTGTTATAGATGTATGCGCCTCCTGCCGCGGATACACTGAGTGCCGCCGCCAATGCGATGGGTAGTATCTTTGTCTTTCCTTGTAGTTTTCGTAAATTCATATGCTTATCCTGCCTTTCTCTTAAATTCTTTTTTAACTTTAAAGACAGCATAACGCTAAAACCTTAAGCAAAGCTTAAAGATAAAAAAGTTTCCTCTTGCGCTGTATCATCTCATCGATCCGCTCGATGTATTGCGCCACATCCTTGACATTGGCACAGCGCTCAATACGTCCGTCTGGAAACACCCGTTTTGATACCGAGCCGGCTCCGAGTGCGAGAATAGTCTGCACCTCCTCCATGATGAGGATATTATAGATGCCCTCCTTGCCCGGCATGGCATACCCTACATTTTCAAAATTACCCGCCATATTTTTCTGACGATATAGATAATACGGTGACATGCCAATCAAGGACGCGCCTTTAGCCGTCAATTCATGGTGCTTTTGCGTAATCTGCATCTGATAATCCTTGTACTCCTCTAGGCATATATTTAGTCTGGCCGCCCGCTTTAGCGCCAGAGAGTGTACAGTCAGATTATCTGGCTGCAGCGCAGCAATCTGCTTCATAGTATCTGCCACGTCAGATAACGACTCTCCCGGCAGACCTAAGATAATATCCATATTGATATTGTCAAAGCCTGCCTCCCGCGCCAAATAGAAGCTCTCGATCGTCTGAGCAACAGTATGATGCCGTCCTATGATGCGCAGCGTCTCCTCCTTCATCGTCTGCGGATTGACAGAGATACGATCCACGATCGGATGTCTTTTGATGGCTTTAAGCTTTTCTAGTGTGATACTGTCAGGTCGTCCCGCCTCCACTGTAAATTCCAGTAAATGCGATAGATCAAAGCGCTCCTCTATCATCGTAAGCAGCCTGTCTATCTGCTCTGGCTCTAACGTAGTTGGTGTGCCGCCACCGATATAAATAGAATTTAGCTTTTTCTCACGAAAGGCTTCTGAGGCATAAACGATCTCCTGCTCAAGTGCATCCAAATATTCATCCACACGCCCCCGCCATGCGCTAAGGGGAAAGGATGTAAAGGAGCAATACAGACATGTGCTCGGGCAAAACGGGATACCGATATATAGGCTGTAGCCATTTTCGATGTCCAGTTTTGATAAAAGCTTTCTCTCACGCTTTGCAATATCGATGGACAGATTAATCTTTTCCTCACTCATGTGATACATCTGCTTCATATGAGCGGCGATCTCTGCTTCACCCTTGCCCTCAGAGAGCAGCTGCATCGGAATCTTCGTCGGCCGTATACCTGTCAGAGAGCCCCAGGGAAGTGCATGCCCCGTAATGTCAACCAGCATGTCATATAGTCCGATCTTTAATGCATTTTTTACGTCGAGACGCTCCTTAGAGGGCGTATCTATGTAAAGGCGCACCTTTTCATTCTCTATGTCCGTCCAGCAGACATCGATGCCTCGCTCACCAAATGCAATGTCCATACGTAAGCGACAATCCTCATCACCCGTATACGCTTCTGTCGACACTAAAATATTCTCTGATGGAAAAAACGCCTTCACCAGAGAATGTATATCATATTCAAAATCTGCTCTATTTAACTGTACTGCTATCATCGTTTTATAAAAATGGATTGTATTGTTTTTCAGTGCCAATTTTAGTCGGTTCGCCGTGTCCGGGATATACTATCGTAAGATCAGATAGCTTTAATAGCTTCTCCTTTATGGAGCGCACCAGCGCCGACATGCTGCCGCCCGGCAGATCCGTCCGTCCCACAGATTCACAAAAAAGCGTGTCACCGGAAAAGACGATTCCCTCATCCGGAAAATAAAAGCAAGCGCCACCCGGCGTATGGCCAGGTGTATGAAGCACACTAATATCCATTCCTGCCAGATGAAGCACATCCCCATCCCGCAGGAAATGATCTGCCTTTGCCGTTACACTCCGTCCTATCATCGCACCGGAATTTAGCTGTGGCTGTGTCAGCATATCCGCATCCGCCTCATGAATATAAACCGGCAGCCTATACGCATCCACGAGCGCATCCACCGCCATAATATGGTCAAAATGTGCATGCGTCAGCAATATCGCCTCCGGCACAAGCTCGTTTTCATCCAGCGCATGCCCTAGTCTGTCTGCCTCATCCCCCGGATCGATGATGATCGTATGCTTTGTCTCTTCGTTTACCACAAAATAACAATTCGTTCCTACTACTCCTACGCTAAATTGTAAAAGCTTCATCAGCCTCTCGTCCTCTCTATATCAATCACGCTCTCGATCTGGCGAAGCTTCTCGATCAATCCGATCAGCTGTGCCTTTCCTTTTGTCTCAAAGGAGATGGAAATCGTCGCTACTCCCTGCTTGCTCGTCTTTGAATGAATGGCATTGATATCGATGCCGCGCTCCGTAAAGGTACGTGTCAGATCTACGAGCAGACCTGTACGATTGTTTCCATATATATTGATCTCTGCTAAATACGTGCCCTCATCCGCACCGCCATCGCTCCACTCTGCCTCGATGAGTCTGGACTTTTCCAGCTCGGATAGATGCATCATATTCACACAGTCGGTTCGATGGATCGATACTCCGCGTCCGCGTGTGACAAAGCCTACGATCTCATCCCCGGGAACCGGGCTGCAGCATTTTGACAGATGCACAGCGATATCATAAAGCCCCTTGACCACGATGCCGCTTTTAGAGCGATGCTCACTGGCCTGTCTCTCCACATCCTTTTTTTCATGCTGTGCTAGCACCTCTGCATCCGTCGTCACTAACGGATGATCCTTGCGGTATTCCTCCTGCATGCGGTTGGCGACCTGACTCTCCTTTAGCGCACCGTGTCCGATGGTCGCCAGGCAATCCTCCCAGTGATGGAAGCCGTATTTACGCAGTATCTTCTCCTGATAGATCTCCTTGTTGATCTCCGACCAGACCATACCCTTGCTCTTGCAGTATTTTTCTAAGAGCTCCTTGCCCTTTAGGATGTTCTCTTCCTTGTATTCACTGCGAAACCACTGGTTGATCTTATTTTTTGCCTGTGTGCTCTTTACGATGTTTAACCAGTCACGACTCGGTCCTCTGGAATTCTGCGAGGTGATGATCTCTATACGATCCCCGTTTTGAATCCTGTAATCGATCGTAACGAGCTTGCCATTTACCTTGGCGCCGATCATCTTATTGCCTACCGCTGAATGTACGCTGTATGCAAAATCGATGGGAGTAGAGCCGTTCGGCAGATTTTTCACATCACCGGAGGGAGTAAAGCAAAATACCGTATCCGAAAACAGATCCAGATCGCTTTTCAGCAGGCTCATAAACTCCCTGTTATCGGACATATCCCTCTGCCACTCTAAAATCTGACGCAGCCAGCTGAGCTTTTCCTCCTCGCCGCCCACGGCATTGCCGTTGGCAGCTTCCTTATATTTCCAGTGTGCCGCGATACCGTACTCAGCAGTGCGGTGCATCTCATATGTACGAATCTGTATCTCAAAGGGACGTCCGTCCGGGCCGATCAGCGTCGTATGCAGTGACTGATACATATTCGGCTTTGGCATGGCGATATAATCCTTGAAACGACCGGGAATCGGCTTGTACATCTCATGAATGACACCGAGCGCAGCATAGCAGTCCTTGACATCACTGACTAATATACGAATAGCAAACAGATCATAAATCTGGTCAATCGTCTTTCCCTGGTTGACCATTTTTTTATAAATACTGAAAAAATGCTTGCTTCTGCCGTCGATGGTGGCTTCAATACCAGCCTCCTCAATATGATGCTTGACATCCTCTACGAGCTTTTGGACATACTCATCCCGCGCGCCCTTTCGCATGGCCACCTTTTCCACCAGATCGTAGTAGGCCTCCGGCTCCAGGTACTTAAGCGACAGGTCATCAAGCTCTGTCTTGATCTTGGAAATACCCAGCCGCTGTGCGATAGGCGCATAGATATCCATCGTCTCTCTGGCTTTCTCCCGCTGCTTTTCCGGCGTCATATAGCGAAGCGTACGCATATTGTGCAACCGGTCTGCCAGCTTGATCAAAATCACACGGATATCCTTTGCCATGGCAAGGAACATCTTGCGCAGATTTTCCGCCTGGATCTCCACCTTGTCCGCATCATAGGATAGCTGGCCTAGCTTGGTGACGCCATCCACGAGCAGTGCCACCTCTTCGTTAAACTCCTGCGCGATCTGCTCATCCGTCATGACCGTATCCTCCACTACGTCATGCAGCAGTCCTGCTACGATCGTCTCCTTATCTAACTCGAGCTCTGCTAAAATGATCGCCACACAAAGCGGATGAATGATATAGGCCTCACCGGATTTTCGCACCTGACCATTGTGCGCATCATTTGCGATCCGAAAAGCCTTTTTGATCATGGAAATATCATCAGACGGATGATATTTGCGCACGCAGTCTATAAGCTCCTGATATAAAATCTCAGGGCTTACAAAATCATCCATCTTCCTGATATGCTCTGAGGTGGGCATCACCCTTTGTTCTAATTGTTCAATCTGTGCTGTTGTAACATCTGCCATACCAATACCCTGTTTTTTAACCTAACATCCTTCATAACTTATATGTACCTTCACAGGTACTCTTTCTGGCTTTATAACCCACGAATGCGCTCTAGTGCAGCCAGTGTATTCTCATAGCTGCCAAACGCTGTCAATCTAAAATACCCTTCACCGCTTGGTCCAAAGCCTGAGCCCGGAGTACCGACTACATTTGCCCTCTCAAGCAGATAATCGAAAAACTCCCAGGAATTCATGCCCTCCGGTGTCTTTAGCCAGATATAGGGTGCATTCACACCGCCGTATACCTCAAAGCCGGTATCCTGCAGACCGCTCTTTATGGCAGCGGCATTGCGCATATAATAAGCCACCTGTTCCTTTAGCTGTGCCACTCCGTCAGGAGAATAAACAGCCTCTCCGGCTCTCTGTACGATATAAGGAGCGCCGTTGAATTTGGTGCCATGGCGTCTCGCCCACATGCCATGTAAAGACACATCGCCACACTTTAGCTCCTTAGGTACGACCGTATAGCCGAGCCGCACACCGGTAAAGCCGGCATTTTTAGAAAAGCTCTTTAGCTCGATGGCACAGCTTTTTGCACCCTCGCATTCATAGATCGTATGTGCCACGTCTTCCTCTGAAATATATGCCTCGTACGCACCGTCATAGATAATGACTGCGCCGACCTTATTTGCATAATCTACCCATTCCTGAAGCTGCGCCTTCGTAATGGTCGTACCGGTCGGATTGTTCGGAAGACACAGATAGATCATATCCGGTGTCTCCTTCGGAAATTCCGGTACAAAAGCATTCTCTCTCGTACAGGGCATATAGATAACACGGCTAAACATGCCTGTATCTGCGTCATAATCTCCTGCTCTGCCTGCCATCACGTTCGAATCCACATAAACGGGATAAACCGGATCACATACTGCGATGCGATTGTTTACGGAGAAGATCTCCTGAATATTTCCGGAATCACTCTTGGCTCCGTCTGATACGAAGATCTCATCCGCCGATATATCACAGCCTCTTGACTTATAATCGCTCTCTGCTATCGCAGAGCGTAAAAATTCATAGCCCAGATCCGGTGCATAGCCATGAAACGTCTCTGCTGCTCCCATCTCATCGACTGCCTTATGCATCGCTGTGATGATCGCCGGTGCTATTGGCTGTGTTACATCACCTATGCCAAGTCGAATGATTTTGGCATCAGGATGCGACTCGCTAAAGGCCGCTACCTTTTTTGCAATGGTGCTGAACAAATAGCTGCCGGGTAATTTCTGGTAATTGTCATTGATCTGAAACATGTCTCTCTCCTTAATTGCATTAAATTTTTGTTGTATCTATCACGCCGTCAAAAACAACGGTCGCAGGTCCTCTCATATAAATCTGGTTGCTTGCAGAATCCATCCTAATCTGCAGGCTGCCGCCGAGTAATTCCACAAAAATCTCCTGATCCTTCCTTGCGTAGCCGTTTAGAATCGCCGCCACAACGCTCGCACACGTACCTGTGCCGCAGGCTAACGTCTCACCGCTGCCCCGCTCCCAGACACGCATCCGCAAATGTGTCTCATCGATCACATTCACAAATTCTGTATTGATGCGCTTCGGGAAGGCCTCATGATGCTCAAAAAACGGCCCGATCTGCACTAGATCAAGCTCCCTCACATCCTCCTCTAAAAAAACGACGCAATGTGGATTGCCCATCGATACACAGGTCACTGCATAGTCCATCCCGTTCACACGAAGCGGATGAGCTACCACAGGACTATTCGGGAAATTCACAGGAATCTCGCTCGCCTCTAATATCGGCTCTCCCATCGCAACCTCCACCTGAGAAACCTCGCCCTCTGTAACGATAAGCTGCAGTGTCTTGATGCCGGCGAGCGTCTCTACTCGCACAGTGGTCTTATCTGTCAGGCCATAATCATATACATATTTTCCGACACAGCGGATGCCATTTCCACACATCTCTCCACGCGAGCCGTCTGCGTTATACATAGCCATCTCAAAATCCGCGACCTTAGACGGACGAATCAATATCAATCCATCCGAGCCGATTCCAAAATGCCTGTCACTGACGAATCTGGCCAGCTTCTTTGGCTCTTCTACCGTCTCCGTAAAGCCATTCACATAAACATAATCATTGCCGCAGCCATGCATTTTTGTAAATTCCATAATCGTTCCTTTCTAAATCTATCTCTCACTCATCAAACTCATGATCATACCGGCCGTCTCAACTACACCCGTGCCATTGTCCATGCTGGCCTTTTGCAAATAGCGGTGTGCCTCCGGCTCACTCATGCCGTTTCGCTCCATCAATAGCAGCTTGGCACGCTCGATCGTCTGCTGCTCTGTGGCAGAACGCCTCCTCGGCTGCCGGCGCATCTTTTTTTTGAAGCGTGCATAGGCATAGCTCATGACCTCCATCGTAGATAGCAGCTCGCCTGCATGCAGCGGTGTAGTGAGAGAAAAGATATCCGGGATCGCACGAGCCTCAACATAGTCCTTCGGACCGATCATCAAAAATTGAAAGGCATTGCTTGCATTCTCATAGATATCGACAGCCATACCGTCAATGAAACGATAGTTGCATACGATGATCCCGCTGTCATACTCACTGATCGCCTGTAAGGCCTGTGCTACTGTAGAAACAGTCGCATCCACCTCATAGCCGGCCTGTCGGAGCACATTTTTCAGTTTTTTTGCCGTATCGGGTTTTGGAAATACTAAAATAATATTCATCGTGCGTCTCTCGCATTAAAATTTGTACAAGTATTCTTCCAGCTCCCAGTTCGTGACCTGCGTCCGATAGGTCACCCATTCCTTTTTCTTGATCTGCAGCAGCTTGCTGCAAATGTGCTTGCCTAGTACATCCCATACAAACGGGTCGGCCTCAAAGCAGTCAATAGCCTCCTTTAGAGACTCCGGAAGACGCGCAATATTAAGCGTTTCCTTTTCCGCATCACTCATCGCAAACACATTCATCTGTACCTCTGCAGGCGGCATGATCTGATGCTTTATGCCATCAAGACCTGCTGCCAGGCACAGTGCCAGTGCCAGATACGGATTCATGGACGGATCCGGGCTTCTAAGCTCGATCCGCTTGTTCGAATCCTTGACCATCGGAATACGTATAAGCGGTGTACGGTTCGTAAATGACCATGCCACATCAGTCGGTGCCTCATAGCCCGGTACCAGCCGCTTATAGGAATTGACCAGCGGATTGAGCACGAGTGTCATCGCCTGAATGTGCTTCATGATACCACCGATAAAATAATACGCCTCCTTGCTCAGTCCATATCGGCCTGCCGGATCGTAAAAGATATTTTCCCCGTCACGCGTAAGCGACATATTCAGATGCACGCCGGAGCCTGCCACCTCTGCACGCGGCTTTGGCATAAAGCTTGCGAATAAGCCGTGTCGCTTGGCCACGGTCTTTACTGCCAGCTTAAAGGTCATAAAATCATCTGCGACAGCTAGTGCCTCCTTATATTTAAAATCGACCTCATGCTGTCCGGCTGCTGCCTCATGATGTGAAGCCTCGATCTCACAGCCCATATCCTCCATCGTAAGTACGATATCGCGTCTGGCATTCTCGCCGGAGTCATTTGGTCCTAGGTCAAAATAGCCTGCATGCTCTCTCGTCTTTAGCGTCGGATTGCCGTCCTCGTCTGTATTTAATAAGAAAAATTCACACTCCGGTCCTACCTGAAAGGCAAGTCCCATCTCCTTTGCCTCGGCTAGAACCCGCTTTAGGATTCCTCTCGGATCGCCCTTGTAGGGCTTCTCATTCGCATTATAGACATCGCAGATCACACGTGCTACCTTTCCCTGCTGCGGTCTCCACGGAAAGATCGCAAACGTATCCGGATCCGGATACAGCAGCATATCTGATTCCTCTACCCTGGCAAAGCCCTCGATGGAAGAGCCGTCAAAGACGTATTGGTTATTCAGTGCACGCTCCAGCTGATTTTTTGTGATAGCGACATTTTTTAACGTACCAAACAGATCCGTAAACTGCAGCCGGATGAACTCGACATCCTCATCCTCTACCAGCTGTAAAATGTCCTCTTTTGTATAATGTGACATACGCTTTGTCTCCTTTTATATATGGTTAAAATATTGACATACTTCTTCAAAATCCAAAGGCCCCCCGAACAGATCCAGCGCGCTTCCGATCGTGGCATGTACGCGTCCTCTTCCAAGCTCGCATAGCTGGTCGATATCAGAAAAGCTTCTGATCCCTCCGGCATAGGTGACCGGAATTCCCTCATAGTCACCAAGCAGCTGTACCAGCTCTCTCTCAAAGCCGTTTGCTTTTCCTTCGACATCCACTCCATGGATCAAAAACTCATCCGCATAGCTGCTAAGCTGCTCTAACAGCGCGATATTTACACGCTCCTTCGTCAATCGCTGCCAGCGGTCTGTCGTCACATAATAATCTCCGTCCGGTCGTCTCCTGCAGCTTAAATCCAATACTATATGCTCTCGTCCTACTGCTGCCCGAAGCGATTCTAATCTCTCTCTTTGAATCCGTCCGTCAGAAAATACAAAGGACGTTACGATCACATGACTCGCTCCTGCCTCCAAAAATTCGGAGGCATTTAGATCCGTGATACCTCCTCCGATCTGAAGACCTAAAGGGTACGTATCCAGTGCCTCTATAGCCTGTGCCTTCGTCTCCTCATAAAAGGGCGAGGACGCGGCATTTAACAATATCACATGTCCGCCACGCAGCCCCTTTTTTTTATATAAGGCTGCAAAATCCGCTGCCGTGCGCTCGCTGACAAAGTTCTCCTTCGCCCTATCTCCTGCGTCGCTTAGGCTGCTTCCGATGATTTGCTTTACTTTTCCGTTATGAATATCTATACAAGGCCTAAATTCCATTTTTCTTCACCCTTATGCATACTTGGTTTGAGTTTATCACAAATTCACGAAAAACAAAATATTTTCCGATTAGGTTTTTACAAAATAATGTGAAGTGCCTCCATTGACATTGTTTTTCATTTTTTGTATCATAGATACATTAAGCACGGCGTCAAAAAAAGCGTCGTCAGGTCTTTATGTTTAGTTGAGAAAGTGAGGAGAAAAAACAGATGGCTACGATTATTGGTGAAGGCATTACATTTGATGATGTGCTCTTGGTTCCGCAATATTCCGAAGTGACCCCGGATATGATCACTTTAACCACAAAGCTGACAAACAAGATCACATTAAACATTCCTATGATGAGTGCTGCGATGGATACGGTTACCGAGCACCGCATGGCGATCGCGATGGCGCGTCAGGGAGGCATCGGTATCATCCACAAGAATATGTCCATCCAGGAGCAGGCAGACGAGGTAGACAAGGTAAAGCGTTCCGAGAACGGAGTCATCACCGATCCTTTTTCCCTGTCCGAGGATAATACCCTGCAGGATGCGGATGATCTCATGGCAAAATTCCGCATCTCCGGTGTGCCGATCACCCGTGGCTCTAAGCTCGTCGGCATCATCACAAACCGCGACCTAAAATTCGAGGAGGATTTCACTAAAAAGATCAAGGAATGCATGACCTCCGAGAATCTGATCACCGCACCCGTAGGCATCACCCTAGAGGACGCCAAGAAAATCCTCGCAAAAGCGAGAAAAGAAAAGCTCCCCATCGTAGATTCAGACAACAACCTAAAGGGTCTCATCACGATCAAGGACATCGAAAAGCAGATCAAGTATCCACTCAGCGCAAAGGATTCACAGGGACGCCTTCTCTGCGGCGCCGGTGTCGGCATCACAGCAAATATGATGGATCGTGTCGATGCTTTAGTAAAGGCTCACGTTGATGTCATCGTCGTTGACTCCGCACACGGCCACTCAAAAAACATCCTCGAGGCTGTCAAGCGAATCAAGGCTGCTTATCCTGATCTACAGGTTATCGCAGGAAATATCGCTACCGGCGAAGCTACTCGCGCACTCATCGAGGCAGGCGCGGATGCAGTCAAGGTAGGTATCGGACCGGGCTCCATCTGTACGACACGTGTCGTTGCAGGTATCGGTGTACCGCAGATCTCAGCCATCATGGATTGCTACGCTACAGCCAAGGAATACAACATCCCCATCATCGCAGATGGCGGTATCAAATACTCCGGTGATATGACAAAGGCACTCGCTGCTGGCGCACATGTATGCATGATGGGTAGTCTCTTTGCAGGCTGCGACGAAGCACCCGGTACCTTCGAGCTCTATCAGGGCAGAAAATACAAGGTATACCGCGGCATGGGCAGTATAGCTGCCATGGAGAACGGTTCAAAGGATCGTTACTTCCAGGAGAATGCCAGAAAGCTCGTTCCCGAAGGTGTCGAGGGACGTGTCGCTTACAAGGGCTCCTTAGAGGACACCGTCTTCCAGATGATCGGTGGTATCCGCTCAGGTATGGGCTATTGCGGCTGTCCGACCATCGAAGAGCTTCATCAAAACGGCAAATTCGTAAAGATCTCCGCCGCATCCTTGCGTGAGAGCCATCCGCATGATATTCATATCACAAAGGAAGCACCCAACTACGCCAGCGATGCTAACTAATAAAAATACTAAAAAAGGAAAGCCGAATCTGGCTTTCCTTTTTTTCATGATCATATCAGATCTATGGCCTCACGGACATTGCGCACGCCGATTAAACGAATGTTTCCCTTGTGCTGCAGCTGCTCTAGGCATACCTGCGGCAAAATACACGTGGTAAAGCCTAGCTTTTCAGCCTCTGCTACACGCTGTGACGGCATGCTGACGGCACGTACCTCGCCGCTTAGTCCTACCTCACCAAAGCAGATCGTACCCTCATCGATCGGACGGCTCTTATAGCTGGATATGAGTGCTAATACGATACCCAGATCTATCGCCGGCTCATTCATTTTGATACCTCCTGCGATATTTACATAGGCATCACACTCACACAGCTTGAGATTCAGCCGTTTCTCTAACACCGCCATCAGCAGATTGACACGGTTAAAGTCCATGCCGACTGCAGTTCTTCGCGGAATCGCAAAATTCGTATGGCACACGAGCGCCTGTATCTCGATAAGTATCGGGCGGCTCCCCTCTAAGGAGCAGGCTACCACAGAGCCGGAGGCATGCTCCGGTTTACCGCTTAGCATATATTCGGACGGATTCTCGACCTCACACAGGCCTTCACGCCGCATCTCGAAGACTCCGATCTCATTTGTAGAACCAAAGCGGTTCTTCACTCCGCGAAGTATTCTATATGATGCATACCTATCGCCCTCAAAATAAAGCACCGTATCCACCATATGCTCGAGCACGCGCGGACCTGCCACAACGCCTTCCTTTGTCACATGTCCGACGATAAAGATCGTCACGCCCTCTCCCTTTGCCAGCTGCATGAGCACCGAGGTAGACTCCCGCACCTGAGATACGGAGCCTGGTGCCGAGCTAATCTCCTCCCGATACATCGTCTGAATCGAATCGATCACAACCACTCTAGGACGCTCCCTGCGGATCGTCTCTGTGATATCGTCTAAATTCGTCTCACACAGCAGCTGCAGCGTATCCGAAAATTCGCCGATACGCTGTGCGCGAAGCTTGATCTGTGCCAGCGATTCCTCGCCGGAGATATACAGCACAGGAAGCCTTTGATCTGCCAGATTTCTGCATACCTGAAGCAGCAATGTAGATTTTCCGATACCGGGATCTCCACCCACAAGCACCAGAGAGCCGGAGACGATTCCGCCTCCAAGCACTCTGTCAAGCTCCTTCATACCGCTGCTAATTCGTTTTTCTTCTTCTAATTCAATCGCACGAAGCGGCACCGGAGTGCGCTTCTCATTTGGTCTGTTTTTTGCCCTGGTCTGTGTCTTCGCGCTCACGACCTCCTCCACAAAGCTGTTCCATTCATGGCAGGCCGGACACTGTCCCATCCATTTGGAGGATTCATAGCCACAGGACTGGCAAAAATATACGGTTACATTTCCCTTTGCCATAGGCTCTTATACGCGCCGAATCTCAACAGCTACCGGCTCATCACCCAGCTCCACGCTTATGGTGAGCTTGCCGCCAAGATTGGTCGTAAGATTGCCCACTGACGCGCCCGCGATCGTCACCTCATAGCTCGTCTCAGCCTCTAAACCGATCGTAATCTCAGCATCCTCAGGTCCTTCTACGAAAAAGCTCACGCCACCGTCTGCTTCCTTTAACTCAGTTACTGCAGTTCCAGGGACGGATTCGTAGGCAAATACACCGTTTTTCTCAAGCTTTGTGATCTCAGAGAAGGTCTTTACCTTATACGAAGCATCGGCGTGTGAAAAATTATCGAGCTTTGCCTTTGCCTGCAGGGTATAATCACCAAAGCTGAGTCCTCCGTCTGCCTCAGAGCGGATCAGTTCACTTACTGTATTCATTTTTAAATATCCTCCTTTTGTCCGTGCGTATATCACGGAATGTTTATTTTTTTACTTCTTTTTTACATTAAAGGTGAGTGCATCATTTTTGCAGCCGACCCGTACCTTATCGCCCTGCTTTACGCGTCCGGATAGTATCTCCTCCGCGAGTGTATCCTCAATTTTTGACTGGATCATGCGTCGCAGGGGACGCGCACCATACTTTGGATCGTATGCCTTTTCCACGATATATGACCTCGCCGGCTCTGTGATCACAAGCTGAATCTGCATCTGCTCTGCACACCTCTCAACAAGTGCCTGTGCCAGTATCGTCACGATCTGCTTCATATCTTCTTTATTTAGCATACGGAATACGATCTGCTCATCGATACGATTTAAAAACTCCGGCTTAAAAATACGAGAGACATCCTCCATCACCAGCGATTTCATGCGTTCATAATCCTGCTTTTCATCCTCAGTAGAGGCAAAGCCCAATTTCTTCGGTGCAACGATCGACTGAGCACCTGCATTGCTTGTCATGATGATGATAGTATTTTTAAAATCTATCCTTCTGCCCCTGGAATCTGTGATGCGGCCATCATCTAACACCTGCAGCAGCACATTAAAAATATCCGGATGTGCCTTTTCGATCTCATCAAAGAGAACGACAGAATATGGATGACGACGTACCTGCTCGCAGAGCTGACCGCCCTCATCAAAGCCGACATAGCCTGGCGGCGAGCCGATCATCTTCGATACACTGTGCTTTTCCATGTACTCGGACATGTCAACACGGATTATGGCCTTCTCATCGCCAAAGATCGCCTCGGCAAGTGCCTTGGAAATCTCCGTCTTTCCCACACCGGTAGGCCCTAAAAATAGGAAGGAGCCAATCGGGCGGTTCGGATCCTTCAAGCCGACTCGTCCTCTGCGCACAGCACGTGCCACTGCAGATACCGCATCCTCCTGACCGACTACTCGCTTGTGCAAGGTCTTTTCGAGTCTCTGCAGGCGCGCTGCTTCTCCTTCTGTGAGCCGGCGCACCGGTATGCCGGTCCATTTGGCTACGACCTCAGCTATCTGTGCCTCGCCAACTACAAGCTTTTTATGGCTTTGGCTGCGTGCTGCACTTTTTTCCAGCTTCTCGCATTTCTTTTGTGCCTCGGTACGCTCCTCCATATATTGTGCTGCGCGTTCCATATCATTATCTGATAGTGCATCCACAACGCTTTGCTCTAGCTCACTTACATGCTCCCTGGCAGCTATCAGCTCCTGCGGCAGCCTGCAGGCAGACAGTCGAAGACGCGCTGCTGCCTCATCTATCAGATCGATCGCCTTATCCGGCAGGCACCTATCGTTTATATAACGTGCTGAGAGCTGCACGGCTGCCTCTACGCCCTCCTGCGTGATCTCGACCTGATGATGCGTTTCGTAGCGGCTCTTTAGCCCGTCTAGTATCGCAACCGCCTGCGTCTCGCTTGGCTCTTCTACCATCACCGGCTGAAATCTACGCTCCAGGGCTGCATTTTTTTCGATGTATTTGCGATATTCATCGATGGTTGTCGCTCCGATGAGCTGCAGCTCGCCGCGTGCTAGTGATGGCTTTAGTATATTCGATGCATCGATGGCACCCTCTGCACCACCGGCTCCGATGATCGTATGCAGCTCGTCAATAAACAGGATGATATTTTCAGCATTTTTCACCTCTGCGATCACGCGCTTTATGCGTTCCTCGAATTCGCCGCGATATTTTGAGCCTGCTACCATGCCAGATAGATCTAAGGTGAGCAGTCGCTTATTTGCTACTGTATCCGGTACTAACCCGTCTACTATACGCTGTGCGAGTCCCTCTATAATGGCAGTCTTTCCGACACCCGGCTCACCGATCAGGCAGGGATTGTTCTTGCCTCTGCGGCTAAGTATCTGGATGATCCGCTCGATCTCATCCTCTCTTCCGATGAGTGGATCGAGTGCTCCATCTCTTGCCATTTCAGTCAGATCACGAGAGTAGTTATCGAGTGTCGCGGTCTGATTTTTTGATTTTTTTCCGTTTTTTGCATTTTGCAGCTCATCTCGGTATTTATTTATATCCTCACCCATCGCTACTAACACATCCACATATAGCTTTTGTGTATTTGCTCCGAGTGTATTTAGCAGTCTCGATGCTGCGCAGTCAACCTCCCTTATGATGGCAAGCAGGATATGCTCTGTTCCGATCTCCTCGCTGCCAAAGCGTTCTGCCTCCTCCTTCGCACGCTCCAATATAGCCTGTGTCTTCGGAGAATATCCGTCGCGATCCATGAGTAGCACCCCAGAGGATGGTGCGATCAGATCCTCGATCAGATTCTGCAGCTTGTCCTCCTCTATACCGTTATTCATCAGCACACAGGCTGCTACACAACTGCCCTCGCGTAAAAATCCAAGCAAAAGATGCTCTGTTCCGATGTAATTGTGATGCAGATTCCGTGATATTTTACCTGCCAGGGCGAGGGCCTTTTTTGCCTTGGCTGTATATGGTTTATTCATGTTTTGTTTCTGTTACCTTTCTTTTTTATAGATCGTTGAGATCTAGTATCTCCAGCTCGTCAAATTCGTCAAACTCCGGCAGCTCTAGGCCGTTTTTAGGAGCCTTCTTTTTTTGCCTTTGCTGCTTTGCTTCCTTGGGCTGCTTTGCTTCCTTTGGCTGTTTGGGCTGCTTGGGCTGTTTTTGCGGTCTGGACTTTTCCTTTTTCACAGGAGTGACATCATAATCGTCCATACCTAGCGCCGCATCCTGCTTCATGTCCCGCATGCGAAGTGCCAGATTGAGCAGCACAATGGCTAAAATCAACAGCAGCACAGCCAAAATCACAACCAAACGCACATATTTTGTCCGCTCAGACTGACTCTGGTCATATAGCTTGTTGTATTTTTCGAGTGAAACATAATCACCCTCCGGCATCATGCTCGTAGGCATGTAGCTCTCCCCATCATATAAGAGATAGCCATTTTCATCAAAGGACACCGAAGGCTCTTCGCTCTCCTCATGTGTATCCTCTGTGATCTCTCCGGCGATCTCATCGCCTGAGGTGTCTAATCCTTCTGTCTCATCCGCCGCATCTGCGGTATCTCCTGCATCAGTCGTATCCGTCGTGACGGTACTTACGCTTCCACAGATGACATCGATCGTATATGTCGTCGTAGACATATCCTCTGCCGATACGACTACCTTTACAGTATTTGAACCCGGAGTGAGACTCTTTGCGCCGGTCACCGATGCGATCACAGCCTTTGCATTGTTCGGTCTGGCTGCCACAGAGATCGCCGTCACATTCGCATCGACTGTGGCCGTATATTCATGCACACTAGCGGAAAAAGTCGGGCTTAGTGTACCTGGTGATATACCAAGGTGTGCCAGAGAGCTATCAGAGGAGCGAGTCGTCGTAGTAGTCGCAGAGCTGCCCGTAGAGCTGCCCGTAGAGCTGCCTGTGCTTCCTGTATTTGACGTGCCAGTATCTGTTTGTGTGTGTGAGGAACTGCTATCTGACGAGGAGGCCGCATCATCTCCTATCACCGTCTGCTGATCGCCCTCTGCCATCTCATCCTCGATCTGACCTGTCTGTGTCGCCAAAGCAGACACCGGAAATGCGACATTCATACAAAACACAAGTGCCGCCGTGCAGGCAAATGCCCGCAATGCTTTATTTTTCTTTTTTATCATAGCTTTTCCTCTTTTTTATCATCCGCGTCAAACGGTTCACTCAGATAGCCTTTTAACAAGGTCACCTGCTCCTGCAGCTTATCATAATCAAAGCTGTCGACTGCCTCCTGCAGATCCTCCTTTACAGACCACAGCAGATCCTTGCTCTGCAGCAGCGTAACGTAACGACGCAAAAGACCGATATCAAATTCATCGAGTCCACTCTGCAGCTTCTCACAAAACTCCTGCAGCTCCTCCCTGCTCATAGGCTCCAGCTGCGCACCAGCCTTTTGCATTCCCATAGAATCGAGCACCTCTGCGATAGCCTCATGCAGCTGTGCGTAGTGTTCTATAAGTCCAGGATGCTCCTTTCGCACCAGATATATATTTCCCGCCTTGGATGCCTCCTCAAGTGCAAGCGCCAGATCGGAGAGCTCATTGGCTCCTATTAGTCTGGAGGTGCTCTTTAGAGCATGAACAGAAATCTGATAATTCTCCAGATCGCTATCCTCATAAAAACGGATCAGCTCCGTTCTCTTTTTTTCATATTCACCCTGATAGAGCTTTAGGGTGTTTAGATATTCCTCCTGATCACCGCCTGCATAGCGCAAACCGTCTTCTCCTACAATACCCTCGATCGGCGGAATACACAGCTCCTCAATATACTCACCATCCTCCTGCTCAGGTATCTTCAAATACTGCGGCGGAAGATATTGACACAACAGCTGTTCTAAGCGATCTCCCTGGATCGGCTTAGATAGGTAGTCGTCAAAGCCCTGCTCCAGATAATATTCCTTTGCGCCGCTGACTGCATTGGCGGTCAGCGCGATCACAGGTGTTGTCTCGTTGCAGTTTCCATCTGTCTCATGCATGCGCTGCAAGCACTCGATACCATCCATCTGCGGCATCTTATGATCCAGCAAAATCATGTCGTATTTATTTTTCACGATCAGATTCAGGCATTCCATACCACTGTCTGCCGTATCGATCTGAACCTGCGTCTTTTTCAGCAGGCCTCTGCATACCTCCAGATTCATCCGTGTATCGTCCACGACGAGTATCTTGGCATCCGGAGCCTGAAAGCTCTCCCGATAATGAGACTGATCCCGCAAGGATCGCTCATACATCTCCTTGTAATCACCGATCGGCGAATCATCTACCACCTTTTGCACCAGTCCAAAGAAAAAGGAGCTGCCCTTGCCATATTCACTCTCGAGCATGAGGCGGCTGCCCATCAGCTCGAGCAGATGCTTGGATAGGGGAAGTCCAAGACCGGTACCCTCTATGCCGCGGTTATTCTCCTCATCGACACGCCGAAAGATCTCAAACAGCCTCGCCTGATCCTCCTTCTTTACGCCAATACCAGTATCCACCACAGCCACATCGAGCCGCACGAAGGATGGCTCCGGCATATGCGTGCAGCGGATCTTTAGGGTGACAGAGCCTTCCTTTGTATATTTTACTGCATTTGTCAGTAGATTGGTGATGACCTGACGGATGCGCGTCTCATCTCCATATAGCTCACACGGAATCTGTTCATCGATATCCACCTTTAGCTCCAGACCTTTTTCATCTGCTCTCGACTGAACCATATTGACCATATCATTCAGCAGGGAGCTGACCTGATAGCTCGTCTCTACCAGCTCCATTTTGCCCGACTCCACCTTGGAAATATCCAAGATGTCGTTGATCAAAGACAGCAGGCTCTTGCTCGCCGTCTTGATATTCTCCGCGTAGCGCCATATCTTTCGTTCTCTGCTCTCACGCAAAATCATCTCATTCATACCAAGCACTGCATTGATAGGTGTCCGGATCTCATGAGACATATTTGCTAAAAAGCTCGTTTTTGCATGATCAGAGGCTTCCGCGATCAGCTTCTCCCTCTGGCTCTCAAAATAGTGTTGGCGCACCTCACGCCCATGCCGTACCATCACGATCGCAAAAGCAGACATCACGATATATTCCAGGGTATAGCCTGCAAGCGTAGGAAAATAATATTCTGCCGGAGTCGGATCTATCGTAAGGCCTGACTCCACAAGAAAGAATGCTCGCTGGTACAAAAAGCCTGCCATACACACATAGCCGATTATACACATGCGCCGTGTGATCTTAAAATCCATATACACACACGATAGCAGCGGGATCGCAAAATATGTCAAATAGATCCCAAAATTTGGATTCGCGGAAGCTGTCGCGATCATAAGCTCCGTATAAAACAGCTGCACATATTTGGCTGCCGCATTCTGTCCTTTATTCAGTAATATCTCAATGAGTATCCAGCAGCCGATCAGATAGAGTGTCCAAAAGATACAGGTACGCGTACTCAGTCGAAATAAATGTAAAAAAAAGGTACAGACATACAGTATCGGGCCGATCAAAAAGGTCATACGCAATGCACTATGAATATCACGCGTCACCTGCAGATCATGCTGCTGCATATATTCCTTCTCGTATTGCTCGTCCATAACAACATCCTCCAAATTTTGTAACTGCTAAAGCTCTCACAGCTACGATGCCAAATTACGAAAGCGAATCAATTATCTGCGTCAGCTTCGCAGCGATCCTCTCATAATCAAAATCCGAAACAGCACTCTGCAGCTGCTCTCTCTCATCCTCCAGCTGCTCATCCTTCGGATACATATTGCAAAAATCCTTCAGCTGTTCAAAATCCACATCGTATTCCTCTATGCCCTTTAAAAACTGCTTCGCCTGATAAATGTAGGCCTCCCTTTGCATAGACTTTTGTTCCGCACGCGGCAGCAGTGCATTAATATCCGGTATATCAAACAGCTTCTTTAGCTTTTCACAAAGCTGCGTATATTCTTCTAGTAGCTCCTCGATATTTTCATCCACATAGGAGCCGGCCTCTCCTGCCGCCGCCTCCTCCATCGCCTGTGCCAGAATAGATATATGCACAGCTCCGATGACACGCGAGGTACTCTTTAGGGAGTGTACCAAAATTTTTAAGTTTTTCCAATCCCTCTTTTGAGCCAGCATACTAATCTGCTCGTGATTATTCTGTGCCTCCCCCAGATAATCTGAGATATTTTCAAGCACATCCTCTACGGTTCCGGAGGAATATTGCAGCGCGTCCTCTAGCACGAGCTCCCGCAGCCCAAGCTCCTCTAGCTTATCTGTGAGAAGCTGTCTGCGTCGCACCTCAGCCTCCCCGCTTAGCTCATCTATCTGTGTACGCAATACCAGCTCCTCCGGCAAAAACTGCAGCAGCGTCTCCTCTAGCAGCTGTGACTGCACCGGCTTTTCCAAAAATGCGTCAAAGCCCTCCTCGAGATACTTCTGGCGCATACCAGCGAGAGCATTGGCAGTCAGCACAACGACCGGTGTAGAAGCATTTTTATTAGAGGGCTCTGCCCGCAGCTGTCGCAGCGTCTCGATACCATCCTTGTTTGGCATCAGATGATCCATGAAAATCAGATGATACTGCTTTTGTTCGCACTGCTTTAGGGCATCCACACCATCGACTGCAGTATCGATCTGAACCTGCGTCTGCTTAAGTAGCGAGCAGACGACCTTACGGTTCATCGGATTATCATCCACCACAAGCACCTGTGCCTCAGGTGCCACAAAGCTCTCCTTGTAGCGCTTCTCCTGCAGCAGGCGCTTTTGATACAGATCACTTAGGTTGCCCATCGGTTCATCGCCGATCACCTTTTGCGTCAGGGCAAAGCTAAAGGTCGAGCCCTCACCGTATACGCTCTCCATCTCAAGCGTCGAGCCCATCAAATTAAGCAGCTGCTGCGTGATCGCCAGCCCAAGTCCCGTACCCTCAATATGATGCGTACGCAGATCGTGTCCACGATTAAACGATGCAAAGAGCTCTTCCTTGCTCTCCTTGATTCCGGTTCCTGTATCTGCAACTGATACAAGCAATACGACCGTTCTGGCATCCTTATTTTTCATGCCGACACGCAGCGTAATACTGCCTTCATTGGTATACTTTATTGCATTTGTCAAAATATTGGTGATGATCTGGCGGATACGCACCTCATCTCCATATAGCACATTCGGTATCGTCTCATCGATATCCAGGATTAGCCGCAGACTCTTTTTTTCGATCCTCGGCTGCATCACAAGCAGTATATCATAGAGCATGCTGTTTAGCTCATATACCTCCGGCACGACCTCCATCTTGCCGGATTCGATCTTGGATATATCTAAAATATCATTGACCAGGGATAAAAGCATCGTGCCGGCGCTCTGGATATTGCGCGCATAGCCGCGAATCTCCTCATCTGCCTCCTCCCGCAAAATCATCTCATTCATGCCGAGCACCGCGTTTATCGGGGTGCGGATCTCGTGAGACATATTAGTCAGAAAGCTCGACTTTGCCTTGGCTGCTGCCGTGGCATCCTCGCATTTCATCTCAACTAAGGCGAGCAGATCATCCAGTGTCTTTTCATCCTCCCTGGCCACACGCTCCGTAAACAGATCTCTCGTCTGCATAAAGAGCATAAAGGCAGAGGAAGCGACCATCACGATCATAATAAATATAAATTCCGACCAGCGGTAGGCATGCCATATCATACCCACACCGCTAAGCCCAAGTGTGATCAGGCTAAGCAATACATTCAAGGCAACCGTGACCAGGTTTAGCTGAATATCCTTATAGATCGTGCATTCCACGATCATAAAAAACATACAGGCAGGCAGCAGCCGGTCCGACATGCTCGCAATCGAATAGATCATATAGACATACATGCTGCACAAAATCGTGACAAGCCCCTGCTTAAAATCCGAGCATTTATCCTCTGTGGCTGTAGCGAGCCGTCTGGTAACAAACAGCATCAGCAAAAAGACCACTCCCTGCACGAGCATATAGTCGGTTCGCTTCGGATAGTGAAGCAGTATCGCTACAAACACAACCGCACACTCAAGCAGCAGCATATCCCAGACTAGCCGTCGTTCTCTTCGAAGATCTCTCATGGCAGTCTCACTCCTCTCGGTACTACAAAGCAAACGCTATCAGGGCGAAGCTCCAGTGTCCATTCTCCCTGTGCCTCCACCGTCTCACCATCTAAATTTGCGATGATCGGCGCTCCGTCACTGCGTTTAAGTGTCATCTTTAGCGCCTTGCCGGCACGTGTATTCGCATCGATAAATGTCTCGTTTTGCGACAGCAGATTAAAAACCACCCGTACAAAGGCAAACAGTCCTCGCGAGGGTATCAGCACGAAGTTAGCCACTCCGTCCGCCGGTGCATAGTTATGCGGCATCGTCAGGGAACCGCTGAGTGTACAGCCGTTTGCAAAGCATAGCTCATCATACATACCGCTCATATCCTTGCCGTCGATGCGGATCTTTAGATCCATCTTCTTCATATGAAGCATGGACTGGAAAATGTGCATCGTATAGGGAATTCTAATCCCGACAGTACGTACCGGATGCTGACGGGCGATCTCCTGCATGATCGTCGCATCGAGTCCACACGAAAAGGTATTCAGTACACGTCCATGGTTTGTCAGAATCGAATCTAATCGGATCGTCTCTCCGCCGATCAACTCCTCGATATCATAGAAACGCTCCCGATCCTCCGGCGCAAAGCATTTTAACAGGTCATTTGTCATGCCGCACGGATAAAAAGCGAGCTCGACATTTTCATTCTCACCGATGCCCTCATAGACGTTGCGCAGAGTGCCGGAGCCACCGCAGGCATAGATGCGCAGCCTCTCCTGTGGAAAAAAATCGATGATCTTTCGTGTCAGCTCTGTCTCATTGCCGGTATGTCTGGAATTGAACAGAAAATATTCAAAGCCATCCATATGCTCTAGCTTTTGTCTTAAATTGTTCGCAAAGGTCATGCTGCCCGCATAGGGGTTCACAATAAAAACATGCTTCATAGACATTTCTCCCAATCATTAATATTATACTGATTTTGCAGAAGAAACACAAGTGTAATAGAATTGAAGTTTCATTCAAGGGGTTAGGAAAATCGCCCCCCCCAAACCTAACTTTCATCTAAGTTGACCGCCCGATTTTCCCTATCTATAAT
>CAVBEI010000011.1:0-53558 GCA_963594555.1 Lachnospiraceae bacterium
CGCACTACTAGCGCTGTGCCCTGCCCTGCTGTGCCCTGCTGTGCCCTGCTGTGCTGTGCTGTGCTGTGCTGTGCTAGTATGCATGCTGCCTCACTCCCTGTCAAGTCTATTTGTAACGATTTTGTATAAGTGTTACATGATTTCTTATACCTTATCTTATCGACCTGATGCGGCAATCACTTTAGCTTTAAGCCCGCACTATTTTTAAAAAAATCTCCACCCAGCTTTTCTAGAAATGCCTCCACATTGACAGCGACAGTAAGCAGTTTCTATAACTGTCCGGATCATTCTACATCCTGCAGTGCCGCGAAGTTTTCTTCACCGGTACGCACCTTTACGACACGCTCCACATCATAAACGAATATCTTTCCGTCTCCGATGTGTCCGGTATAGAGTGTCTTTTTGATCGTTTCGATGACGCGATCTACCGGAAGCTTGGCTACTACCACCTCGACTTTTATCTTCGGAAGCAGTGTCGCATCCATCTCAACACCACGATAGTACTCGCCTGCTCCCTTTTGGATGCCGCAGCCCATAACCTGAACGACGGTCATGCCGGTGACGCCCAGCTCATTTAACGCTTTCTTTAGCTTATCAAACTTAGACAGCCTTGCGATGATGACAACCTTGTGGATGCCGCTCTTACATGCAGACACTGCCGTTTCGCCGGATACAACCGGAACGGCTGCATCTACCTTTGCCTTCGAAGCTGTCGCATAATCCGCAGCTCCAAGATCTGTATTTTCATTCACATCCATGGTCATGGACATATCGCTGATGGCAAAGCCGGCGTATGCAGACGGCAGACCATGCTCGCATGCATCCAGTCCCACAATTTCCTCTTCCTCGCTGACACGTAAGCCTACTGTTTTTTTGATGATCACAAAGGTAATGGTAATGGTAACAGCCGTCCATGCTGCTGTGATAAACATACCGACAAACTGCAGACCAAGCTGGGAAAGTCCACCGCCATAGAACAAGCCCTCTTTGATACCTGCCAGTGCGAAGCCGGGAGCCGTATCCGTCGCAAACAGTCCAACAGCGATCGTTCCCCAGATACCATTCATCATATGTACCGCAACCGCGCCAACCGGATCATCCACATGAATCACATGATCCAAAAACCAAACACCAAATACAACCAGTACACCGGATACTACTCCGATACATGCAGCACCTGCGCAATCCACCACATCACAGCCTGCCGTAACAGCTACCAGGCCTGCCAGGGAAGCATTCAGGCACATCGATACATCGGGCTTGCCATATTTGATCCAGGTAAAGATCATACATACTACGGTAGCCACTGCCGGTGCCACCGTTGTCGTCAAAAATACAGAGCCAAGTGTGGAAACATCGACTGCTGCCGCACCGTTAAATCCATACCAGCCCATCCAGAGGATAAATACACCTAAAGAACCGATGACCAGGTTACATCCGGGGAACGCATGAACCTTGGTAACCTTACCGTTTTCATCCCTTGTGAATTTTCCGATACGGGGTCCAAGCATCGCTGCACCGATCAGTGCGCATATACCGCCCACCATATGAATGCAGTTGGAACCGGCATAATCGTGAAATCCCATAGTTGATAAAAATCCGCCGCCCCAGGTCCAGTGTGCCTCCACCGGATAGATGATACCGGAGATTACACCGGAATAAATACAATACGCTAAAAATTTGGTACGCTCTGCCATCGCTCCGGATACGATGGTCGCAGCCGTTGCACAAAATACCAGGTTAAATACAAAACCAGAATATCCAAAGCTGTCATAATGTGTAAATACACCAAAGCCTGGTGTTCCGATGATTCCTAAGATATCGGTTGCTCCATCACCTGCCGGCAGCATCAAGGATGCGCCGATCAAAAACCACATAATGGTTCCGATACAAAAATCCATCAGATTCTTCATGATGATATTGCCGGAGTTTTTCGCACGGGTAAATCCCGCCTCCACCATCGCAAAGCCTGCCTGCATCCAGAAGACGAGCACTGCACCGATCAAATACCAGACCGCAAATATGTTGTCATTGATTACCTGTAAAATTTCCTTGGTCATAACCTGATCCTCCTTTTTGTTTTTGCCGCTGCATCTGTCCGGACGAGAAAGCAACGAAAAAGGCGCTCAGAGAAATCTCTCTAAGCGCCTTTGCTTTTCATGTGACCCATTATATGCATTTGCTCTGACCGCGTCAACCGCAAATAGTGACATAAAATTTTTATAAATTTCTGAAATTTTTGTGATTTTTCATGAAACTGCCGCAAATTACATGTCCAGACAAATACCAATCAGCAGGTTTTGTCCAGCTTCTCTAGAAATGCCTCCACATTGCCGGCGATGTCTCCGCAAAAGATGCCGCTGCCTGCCACGATCACATTCGCTCCGGCAGATAAAAACTCCTCTACGTTACTCAGCTTCACGCCGCCATCTACCTCGATGTCGCACTCTAGCTCCTCACGCAGTATGCGTTCTCTTAATGTGCGAATCTTATCTAACGTATACGGAATCATCTTCTGTCCGCCATAGCCGGGATTCACCGTCATGATAAGCACCATATCTATCTCCGGCAATATGTAATCCAGCACGCTAAGCGGTGTGGCGGGATTTAGTGCTACGCCTACACGCAGCCCCTCTCTTTTGATGTCGCGCACTATCTGGTCTAAATGCGTACATGCCTCCGCATGAACCGTGAGAATATCCGCACCCGCATCCGAAAAATCGCTGATATAACGTCCCGGATCTGTAATCATCAGATGCACGTCCAGCTTCTTTTTTGTCACCTTTCGAATCGACTGCAGCACCGGAAGTCCCATGGAGATATTCGGCACAAACATACCATCCATCACATCGATATGAAAATACTGTGCCCCCGCCTCATCGATCAGGCGCATCTGCTCACCAAGCCTCGTAAAATCCGCTGCCAACAGCGACGGTGCTAATAGATTCATCGCATCCTCCTACTGTACCATACCATTTCCCGTGCCCTGCGCAGCCAGCTCCTTTGTCGTGCCGGCATTTACACACTGCCCGATATAGCCCTTATTTTCACCTGCTACGTAGCCCAAATAGCTCGTAAGTGCCGTAGTCACTTCCTTGTAGGCATCCGGCATTACGATCTGCGACTGCACAGAGCCTGTAAAGGTCGACTGTGTCACAAAGCCGCTCGCCGCATTCTCTGCCACGATCCCTCCGGCATATACCACATAGGAATTGGCCTCGACATAGGAAGATAACTGCAGCTCTCCAGTCACATTCGCAGAAGAGACACACTCCACGATGGAACCTGCATTGTTTAACGCAATACCACCTGCCTTAACCGTCGCAGAGGTAGCGACTCCTGACTGGCTCACGCGAAGCGTACCGGATACGCTGCATTTACGGATCAAGCCGGTGTTATAGAGCACCAGCATCGCTGCCTCGCTGCCTGAATTGCACAAAACAGAGCCGCTCACATTGCAATTTTCGATGATGCCGTCATTTTTCGTCGCCAGAAGGCTGCCTGCCGTATTGATGACGCACTTGCTCAGCGTCACATTTTTTACGATGCCCTCCGTTCCGATGCTGCCAAAGATCGAGCTGTAGCCTAAGAGATTTTTCATCTGATAGGACTTACCGCCAAAGCTGCCGTCAAAGCAGCCTGTAAAGGGCGATTTGTCATCAAATAGCGATGTATAGGTTCCGGAATTAAAGTCAATATCCGCATCCTGTGCAAAATAAGAGCCGCCATAATCCCGCATCAGATACAGCTCCGCCAGGTTCGACACGAGAAACGGCTTGCTCTGCGAACCATCTCCCGCTCCAAAGGGTGATACGCCAAGAGAGCTCACTGCTCCTCCCATCGTGCGATTCCCGTCTGCCGTGATCGCGTAGGTAAAATCACCGGACAGCGGCAGTCCCTTTTCATCTCTGCCGTCCCACGATACGATCACATCCTTTTTGGCTGCGACTGCGCCCAGTGCGATCTTTTTTACAACAGAGCCATCCTCATCATACACACGAAAAACCGTCGTCGTGGACTTGCGATTCAGCTGAAACGTCGAAGAAAATATATTCTCTCCGACTACAATAGAATTCGCTCCGGTGCTGATCTGCGCATTCTGAAAGGAAGCAATCGACGGAAGTGCCGTCACCTTCACCTTCAGCTTGCAATATTCCTTGTTCACGGAATTAGTAAAGGTAATCGTCGTAGTGCCGACCTTTTTGGGCACGATGGTGAGCGAGAGATTATCGCCCTCCCATGCGCCAAAGTTCACGGAACAGATCTTTTTATTTGCAATAGTTGCATTTACTGCGCCGTTTACAGACAGATACGCATTTATCGTTTTATTTTTCTTGATAGTGATCGAGGTCGCATCCACCCGAAAGGTTTTGTTGACCTTGACATCGCATTTATAGGTCTTTTTATTTGCAGTGGCAGTGATGGTTGCACTGCCTGCCTTTTTCGCCGTAAGCTTTCCCTTGGCAGTTACCCGTACGACGGACGGATCAGTCGATTTCCACGTCACCTTTTTCGTTGTACCGTTTAAAGAGAGCTTTTTTGTGTCGCCCACACACAGATTCACCGCCGAGCTGCTCAGCTTCACCGCGGCCTTTGCTTTAGTCGGGACGCCTATGCTAAGGATCGTCACGACCAGAAAAAAGAGAATACATACTCCTCTTTTTTGAAACTTTTTATTCATACTTATTCTTCCCTCTTACTTTTACGCTTTTTAAATCAGCCGTCTGCTCTTACGGCCTCTAAATTACGATTCATCGCTGAGATGAGTGCATCGATCGACGCACGGATGATATCCGGATCTATACCGATACCGAAATACTGCTCTCCGTCACTGCCTTCGATACCGACATAGGCGATCGCACTCGAATCCGAGCCATCTGTCAGGGCATGCTCCTCATAGCAGATCAGCTTGCAGGGAGCCTCAAACTTCTCCACGAAGGCATTGCTGACTGCATCCAGGCGTCCATTTCCTGTAGCTTCTACGATATCCTTGCGGTTGTTCGAGATGACATTCACCGTCGCAGTGATACCATCCTCCTGTCGGAAATGGCAGCCCTTGATATCGAAGATCGGCGTATAGGACTTGTATCTTTTCATAAAAATATCATGCAGCTGCTCGGCAGACAGCTCGCTGTGGCTGTGATCGGATACGCTCTTTACCGCATAGCCAAAATCCGCACGCATCTTGTACGGGATCTTGATGCCATAGGCCTGCTCCATGATATAAGCCACACCGCCCTTGCCGGACTGGCTGTTTATGCGGATGACATCGCTGTCGTAGGTGCGGCCGACGTCCTCCGGATTGATCGGCAGATACGGCACAGTCCAGTGATCCGGATCGTGCGTCTGACGATACTTCATGCCCTTTGCGATCGCATCCTGATGCGAACCGGAAAAGGCAGCAAATACCAGCTTGCCGCAATATGGATGTCTCATATCGATATGCATCTGTGTCAGGCGTTCATATACCTCTACGAGATGAGGCATATTCGATAAATCCAGCTTAGGATCCACGCCCTGTGCATACATATTCATGCCAAGCACCATGATATCGACATTACCGGTGCGCTCGCCATTTCCAAACATCGTACCCTCGATGCGGTCTGCACCTGCTAAAATACCCAGCTCCGCATCAGAGATACCACACCCTCTGTCATTGTGCGGATGCAATGAAAGCACCACATGCTCTCTGTTGTGCAGATGCTTGCTCACATACTCTACCTGTGATGCAAATACATGCGGCATAGACATCTCTACTGTCGCAGGGATATTGATGATCGGGCAGAAGCCCTCTCTCGGCTCCCAGATGTCTAGTACGGCATTGCATACGTCCACCGCATAATCGACCTCGGTTCCGGTAAAGCTCTCCGGACTGTATTCAAAAATAAAATCGCCCTCTGTCTCATCCGCCAGCTTCTTTAACAGTTTGGCGCCATCGATCGCGATCTGCTTGATCTCTTCCTTTGACTTTGCAAATACCTGCTCACGCTGTGCCAGCGAGGTGGAATTGTATACATGCACTATGACCTTTCCCGGTGCGCCCTTTACAGCATCAAAGGTCTTTCTGATAATATGCTCTCTCGCCTGCGTGAGTACCTGAATCGTCACATCCTCAGGAATCATATCCTGCTCGATCAATGTGCGCACCAGCTCATACTCTGTCTCTGATGCAGCAGGAAAACCAACCTCGATCTCCTTAAAGCCGATCTCTACGAGCATACGGAAAAATTCGAGCTTCTCATCAAGACTCATAGGCTCAATCAGTGCCTGGTTGCCATCGCGCAAATCTACGCTGCACCAGATCGGTGCTTTATCTACATATTCCTTTTGCGCCCAGTCCATGCAAGACTCCGGGGGCATAAAGTAATTTCTCTTATACTGCCTATAATCAAACATCGTTCTTCCTCCATATAATGATATGTGGGTCCATTTCGACCGCAATGCATATATGGTTAATAATATCACATTTTTATAAAAAAGCAAATAGGCTGACATACCTGGTATGTCAGCCTATCCGTATTTTTATGAGAACACTAATTTGTGATGGTCAGCTCTGTCTCTTTGTCGAATACATGCATTGCGTTCGGATCAAAGGCCAGCTCTACGGTATCGCCGTAACGAGCGGGTGTGTTAGAAGAAACGCTGGCAGTCATCTTAGAGCCTGCTACTGTGAAGTATAACAGAACCTCTGCACCGAGCAGCTCGTAGCCTGTGATCTCTGTCTTTACCTTGCATGCTGCAGCTGCGACTGCTTCCTTGTCGTCTGTGATGTTCTCCGGACGGATACCAAGGATCACGGTCTTTCCGTCATAGCCGCCATCGATGAGCTTTTTAGCCTTTGCAGGAGGCAGTACAACTGAGAACTGATCAAAGGTTAGGGTAACCTCAGAGCCGTTGATCTTGCATACAGCATCCACGAAGTTCATCTGAGGAGATCCGATGAAGCCTGCAACGAAGAGATTGTCAGGCTCAGCATATAATCTCTGAGGAGAATCTACCTGCTGGATGATACCGTCCTTCAATACGACGATTCTCGTACCAAGCGTCATAGCCTCGGTCTGATCATGTGTTACGTAGATGATCGTAGCGCCTAGCTTCTGATGTAATGCAGCGATCTCGGAACGCATCTGCACACGAAGCTTTGCATCAAGGTTTGACAAAGGCTCGTCCATGAGGAATACCTTCGGATTACGAACGATCGCACGACCCATAGCCACACGCTGTCTCTGTCCACCGGAAAGAGCCTTGGGCTTACGGTCTAATAATTTCTCCAGATCAAGGATCTTCGCTGCCTCACGAACCTTCTGGTCGATGACATCCTTGGGAACCTTACGCATCTTTAATCCGAATGCCATGTTCTGATATACGGTCATATGCGGATACAATGCGTAGTTCTGGAATACCATCGCGATATCACGATCCTTCGGCTCTACGTCGTTCTCTAATTTGCCGTCGATGAGCAGCTCACCTGAGGAGATCTCCTCCAAACCTGCGATCATACGAAGTGTGGTTGATTTTCCGCATCCGGAAGGTCCTACGAAGATGATAAATTCCTTGTCCTCTACCTCGAGGTTGAAATCCTTTACAGCCTCAAAGCCGTTCGGATATACCTTGCAAATGTTCTTGCATGATAAGCTTGACATGTGTTTGTCCTCCTGATAAATAATTTGTAATTTTTGTGATTGCTCCGAGATCTCGAAGCAAAAAAGCTCTTTTTTCTATCCCTACTATACAAAATACGCCTTCTCTTTGCTATGCACGAATTCCCTAAAGATTTTTCCTTTTTTCCGTCGGATTGACGAATGGGATATTTTTTGTTAAGATAGCCGCGGAAAATTTAAAGGAAAGGATCTGCAACACATGAATGAATTACTTTTAATCGGCTCCCTGCTCGTGCTTTTTTCGCTCGTGCTGCTTTTTTTACATCTATTCGGTGAGCACGGTCTCTACTGCTTTAGTGTGCTCGCCACACTCGCCGCGAATATCGAGGTGTTGATTGTCGTAGAAGCCTTTGGCATGGAGCAGACGCTCGGAAATATCCTCTTTGCCTCCACCTTTCTTGTCACCGATATACTCAGTGAATTATATGGAAAAAAATCCGCAAACAAGGCCGCAAACATCAGCATCGCCTGTTCCCTTTGCTTTATTTTGATCTCACAGACATGGCTGTATTATGAGCCTGCTGCCAGCGATTTTGCCGCGCCGCATATCAGTGCTATCTTTTCAAATACACCGCGCGTCATGCTGGCGAGCTTTCTCGTATATGCGCTCTGCCAGCGCTTTGATGTATGGATCTATCATAAATGGTGGGATTTTACGACAAAAAAATACGGCGATTCCAAACGTTTTTTATGGCTGCGCAACAACGGCTCCACGCTGCTCTCACAGCTGCTTAATGCACTGCTCTTTACCTTTGGCGCCTTCGCCGGCACCTATACGCTGCCCACCCTGCTATCCATCACCTGCTCTAGCTATGTGATATTTATCTTTACCAGTCTCGCCGATACACCCTTTCTTTATATGGCCAGAAAAATAAACGAAAAAAAGGACATGCACTAGCGCATGTCCTTTATCGTTTCATGATCGAATTTCCATCGTTTAGCTGTACCGGAAAGCGGTACGAATAATTTTTCTGCTGCCAGTTCTCATCCTCCATCATGCGAAGCAGATTGTGGCCGGTTATGCGGCCGAGCTTGTATTTCGGATGAATGACTGATAGTACCTTTAGCCTGTCATCCTCTAAAAGCTCCGCATCGTCAAAGGATACGAGTGATAGATCACCCGGCACCGACAGACCCTTTTCCTCTAAAAAATCGATATAATATCCTGCCACCTCATCGTTATACATCACCATGGCCGTACATTCCTTCGTCCGCCGATAGATGTGGGCTAGGCCTTTTTTCCCGAGCCTCTCCTCCATATCCTTCGTCGAATACCACCGGACATAATCATCATCATAGCCGATCCCATAATCCGACAGGCACTGCATATAGCCACGGTACCGCTCGATACCCTGCATATCATCATATTTAAAGATCGCACCGATCTTGCGATGTCCGTTTTCGATCAAAAGCCTGGTGATCTCATAGGCAGCCTTTGCATCTGACATCTCTACGCTGTCAAACGTCTGGTTCGAATAGTGATTGTGGATAAACAGCGTCGGTATGTTACGCGCACGAAGCTGCTCATACAGATGCACATTCGGGTTCGGGAACGCACTTCGCGTTCCCTCAATGATCAAACCCGACATATCACTCTTTAATACACTCTCTAAAAAAAGTGCCTCCGCATTCAACCTATTCTTCGTGACTGCGACCTCGATATCGTAGCCCTTTTCCCGAAGTGCGGACTCGATCCCGTCATAGACTCTCGGAAATAAATAATCCGAATAGTAGCTTAGCAACAGTCCGACCCGCGGCCGCTCGCTATCAAGCATGGGTCCTTCGTATGCTACATAGGTTCCGCTGCCGCGCACACGCATGATAAGCCCCTCGTCCTCGAGCTTTTGCAGGGCGGTGCGAACCGTCTGTCTCGAATAGCCAAACTTTTTTTGCAGGCTCGTCTCAGACGGAAATTTATCCATATGATTCATCACGCCGCTGGTGATCACCGTATGTGCCCAATGATAGAGCTTTTGATACTTTAAAGCATCTGACTGCGAATCATACATAAAAAGCCTTTCATCCTATTTGATAACCTGGATCGACTCGCGATCTGCAAATACTGCCACAAAAATCAGGAATACGATACCCTGAATGAGCTGCATCATCTGTGTCGAGAAGCCCATCATCGTAAGACCACTGTTCAATACAATATACAGCAGTGAGCCGACGATAATATTTTCAAAGCGGACCTTGGCACCGCCGGAGATCGGCATACCGCCAAGCACGAGTGCGATCAATATCTGCGTCTCGAGCTGATTGCCTCCGGAGGAGGTTACAGAGCCGACCTTGATGACATTGATAAATGCCGCAAAGCCCGTGATCGCTCCTGCAAGCACATAAATCCAAAACTTCATGCGGTCGGTACGGATACCGGAAAACATCGCTGCCTTCTCACCGGCTCCGATCGCTTTTAGATATGTACCGAATTTGGTAAACCTAAAGATCACAAAGCCGATCACAAGGATTACAGCAGTACAGGTAACCTTCAGTGCCGTGCTGTCAAAATTGATCAGCTCAGCAGAGCCTGCCACCGGTGAATTTGTCGTCAGATACTTGATAAAGCCGCGGAATAAAAACATCGTACAAATAGTAACGATAAAGGATTTGATCTTACGGCATACATAGAAATAGCCGTTTATCGCACCGATTGCCGCGCCTGCTGCGATACCGCCCAAAATAGCCAGCGGGATGCTGTATTTTGAGAGCGCACAGATAACGATGGAGGATATACCCAAAATCGAGCCCTGCGAAAAATCCAGCCCTCCCATCGTCATGATAAAGAAAACGCCCATCGCTGAAATCATCGTCACATATACCTGCGAGAGCACCAGTGACATATTGCCCATCATACGAAAATCGGTCAGAATATTAAACAGCAAAAATACCGCAACCAGTCCGACGATCGGCAAAAGGGAACGAATCAGCGACATTTTTGATACTTTTTTCAGTTCCTGCTCCCTTGTTGTTGCACTAACTTGACTTGTCATACTTGCCTCCTTATACCATCATCGTGATCAGACCGTTTTCATCGAGGTTCTCATCGCGCTCCAGCTCACCGCTGATGCTGCCATCCTTCATGATGATGATGCGGTCACACATACCGATTAGCTCCATCAATTCCTCTGAAATCATAATGATGGACTTACCCTGCTTACGAATCACGTTCATCCACTGGTAAATATCCTGCTTTACCTTGATATCGATACCACGTGTCGGGCTATCAAGCACAACGATATCGGAATTTTTGCCGATCCAGCGTGCCAGCACGACCTTCTGCTTGTTTCCGCCGGATAGGTTCGATACAAACTGATCGACATTGACCATCTTTACCGACATCTGCTCAGCATATTTGTTTGCAAAATCGCGGCGCTTCTTATCACTCAAAAAAGGTCCTGCACCTGCCAGCTCATTTAAGGACGGCAGGCAGATATTATCTCCGATACTCTGGTTTAGCACGACGGATTCGTTGTCACGATCCTTTGAGGTATATGCTATGCTGTGGCGAATCGCCGTCACGATATCATTGATCTGTGTTCCATCTGCCAGACTCACGCTTCCGCTGCGGTCATACGAAGCACCAAATATCGCTTTTCCGACCTCATGCATACCGGACTCAGACAGACCGCCAAAGCCTAGTATCTCGCCCTTATGCAGATCAAAGGTCACATCGTGGATGAGCCCCGGAACACTCACATCCTTTACTGATAAAACGACTTCATCAGATACCTTTTCGCCATAGTCACTGCGATAATAATCGCCGGTCACCTCACGGCCAACCATCAGCTTCTTTAGATCCTCCTCAGTAACGTCTGCGCTCTTTACCGTATCGATGTAAACGCCATCCCGCAGAATAGTAATCGTATCAGAACGCTCTAATACCTCCGGCAGATCATGGGATATAAAAATCACGGTGTTTCCACTCTCGCGGATTCGATCCATATGCTTGTAGAGCTCCTCACGGCCTTCCTGTGAGAGCGCTGTCGTCGTCTCATCGATGACCACGACCTTCGGATCAAAATAGGTCGCCTTTACGATCTCTACGAGCTTACGATCCTCAAAGTTGTACACATCTATCATGTCGGAGGCCTTGATGCGGTTAAAGCCATATTTATTTAACAGCTCCTGTGCCTCACGGTTCATGGCATTTGTATTTTTCAACCCAAAATGTACGAACCTATCCTCATGACCGAGGAATATATTCTCTGCTACCGTCAGACCGGATAAGGTACCCAGCTCCTGTACGATGATGGATACGCCCTCCTCATTCGCCTCGACCTGGTTTTTCGGATGGATCTCCTTTCCATCGAGGATAAAGCTTCCGCTTCCGATGCTGTAAATGCCGGTGAGCATATTGGTCAGCGTGGATTTGCCGGAGCCATTCTCTCCGATCAGGGCATGCACCTCGCCCTTTGCGATGTCAAAGGATACATCAGAAACAGCCTTTGTGATACCAAAATTTTTGGTTAGATTTTTTATCTGTAATCTCACTTCACTCATTGCACTTTTCCCCCTTTCATTACTTGACGATCTCGCCCTTGGTAGCCTTGGTTGTCACAGTAATGATGATCAGCAGTGCCAGTCCCGTGATCACGTCCTGGATCGCAGTCGGCGCTCCGAGCGCGATAAATCCAAAGAAAATGATGTTGATGACGAACTCACCGATGATGATCGCCGGCAGGGGCATACCGTATTTCTTAAATGCCATACCAAAAAAGCAGCCCATCGTCGGTACAAAGTTACGGCTCATCGATGCCATACCTGTAACAGCGACCATGGAGGAGCCGTAGCTGATGGTCAAAATAGCCATCACGCCGAGAAATGCACCGCTTAAAACGAATGCCAGCACCTTGTATTTATTGACGTTGATACCCATATTTTTCGCTACGAACTCATCGCTGCCGATCGCATATGTATATGTACCGATCTTCGTATAATTCAGGAAAATATAGGCCACCACACAGGCTAACAGCGCTAAAATGATGTCTCCCGGCATCTGTCCGAAGGCTCGCAGATCACTCGGCAGTGTCTGCTCCACTCCGCCTGCGATGTAGTTGGCCAGTGACTCATATATCAAAGCAAGGCCTGTCGTAACGATCATCGACGGAATACGCAGCTTTACATAGAAAATACCGTTTAGTATACCGACGATCGCGCCGGTGACGATGCAGCCGGCAACCAGGCCAAAATATCCCAAGTTAAATCGGGTCGCCATCACGCATCCGACGATCGCAGAGAGCATGATGTTCGCTCCGATGGAGAAATCGAACATTCCCATTACCATGACAAAGTAGAAGCCTACCGCTCCGACTGTCGCTATAAGGCTCGCCTGAAAATAATTCAGCATGTTAGAAAAGGAACCGAAGTTATCCGGGGTCAGAATTTTAAAAATCAACCATGAGAGTACAACCAAACCGCAAAGAATGATATATCCGGTTGCCTTTCCCGAAAGCTTTTTCGTACTCATATCATCTACCTCTTTTTTATGAAAGAAAGGTGGCATTGCCGTCGCGACGCCACCCTTCCTTAAGTTTGTTTATGCTATTTTTAGTTTCCGGAACGAGCGGCTGCATCAGCGATCGATACGCTGGCTGCGGTCTGCTTCAGCTCATCCATAGACTGATTTGACATATCAACGAGCTCCTCAGCGGTGTAAGGAAGCTGATCTACGAAATACTTCTCGTAATCTGCATAATCATCAGCAGAGGATACATACAGATACGGGAACGGAACATCCTCGAACTTGCCTGCGAAGTCTGAGTAGTTGCCCTTTACTGCGTTGTATACCATCATGAAAGCGATCAGAGGATCACAATAATGTCCGCCTGACTCACCTGCCATAGAACCATTCTCAAGTCTCTCACCAAGATCCGGTAAGAAGTCGGTAGAAACGATATCGATAGAATCGGTCTTGCCGGCACGCTCTACTGCTGCGATAGCGCCCTGAAGAGGATCTCCGCCGCCGCCTGCAGGGATCAATGCATCAAGTGTAGGATCTGCTGCCATCAAAGCTTCTGCTGCCTTAGAACCACCCTCAGAGGTAGTACCTGCATACTGAGGCTCAGAAAGTGTAGCCTGATCATCCGGATGCTCCTCGTTCCACTTCTCAACGCCTGCCTGATAGCCTTCCCATCTGCCGAGCCATGTAGCATCGCCCTGCTCCCAGCCGATCAAACCGATGTTACGATCACCCTTCTCCAGAAGGATGTTAACGAGTGCCTCGCCGTTTGCCGGCTCGTCCTCATGAACGGCACCGATATAATAAGCGGAATCTGTAGCTGCCTTGTAGATGTCTGCGCTGTTCTCCTCGCTGATAATACGGAAGAACTGAGCCAGATAAACACCGGCATCATCACAGGTCTTGATCGCTGAGGTCATCTCTGTATCTGATGAGTTACAGATCACGATACCCTGGCAGCCTGCTGCTACCAGCTGCTCTACAGAAGCAGTAACCTTCTCAGAAACGTGTCCCTGATCTACGTACTGAACCTCAACACCGAGTGCTTCTGCTGCAGCATCGAGGATCAGCTTACACTGAGAACCTAAAACGTCTGTAGAAGACCAGATAGATACACCAATCTTAATCTTCTCATCAGAGCCTGCAGCTGCAGTCTCTGTGCTTGCGGAATCACTGCTAGCGGAATCTGTAGAAGAGCCGCATGCAGTCATGCCGACTACCATACTCGTAGCCAACAGCATAGCGGCTACTTTTTTTAGTACTTTTTTCATACACATGTCCTCCCTCTAAATGTGTTGTTTGATGTTAAGTACATTATAAGCATCCGTTTTTGCATTTGGCAAGAAAATACAACCATTTTTCGAGCAAAAGTTGTATTGTTTCGGGTGGTTTTGCATGGCAAGAATTCATAATTTGTTTATTTTTTGTACATAATGACGAGTATTTTTTAATTTTCTCCGTTGTTTCGACGAACTTTTTGTAGTATCTGTGCATAAAAAAATCGTTTTTTTGGCATCAACAATACAACTTTGCTTTTTTGTCAGCTTGTACTATTCCAACGAATAAAGCGTCAATATGATCACGCTGCGCGGTGCTAGATCATATCTGCCGACCGTGATGCGATCGCCTAACGGAAGCGTTCCTTCTCTCGCTGTATCCACCTCAAGCCGCCAGCCCTTTCCACTAGGCGGCTCCGGAAAGCTAAGCCCTAGCTTTTCCCAATAGGTATTCACACCGACAAATACGAGATCATCCGCTCCCGTATCGTCCACTCCGGCATAGAGCAGGCCGATTAGTCTGGCATTGTTTCCGCAATCCGCATTCCAGGCTCTGCCATGATGGTAGGAAATATCCGCAAAGCCGCAGGGTGCCTGGGCCGTCGGCTTGCGAAGCACCGGATGTGACTTTCTAAAATGAATGAGGAAACGAGCAAACTCGTACACATCCGCATACGTTTCCTTGCGGCTCCAGTCCAGCCAGGAGATCTCGTTGTCCTGACAGTAGGCATTGTTATTTCCATACTGGGTATTGCAGAATTCATCTCCGGCGAAAAACATCGCAGGCCCTCTGCTGCATAAAAGTGTAGCAAACGCATTTTTGATCATCCGGCGTCTGAGCGTCTCGACCTGCTCCTCCTTTGTCTCACCCTCTACGCCGCAGTTCCAGCTATTGCCATTATTATCTCCATCTGTATTACCCCAGCCGTTTGCTTCGTTATGCTTCGTATTATAGGCATACAGATCATAGAGTGTGAAGCCGTCATGGCAGGTGAGAAAATTCACAGAAGCACTCTGTCCGCGCACGAGCGGATCATAAATATCACGCGAACCTGTCATACGCGCCACCGCAGCCGGCGCCATGCCGGCGTCTCCCTTTAGGAAACGGCGCATATCGTCCCTGTATCTGCCGTTCCACTCTGCCCATCTGTTCCAGCTCGGGAACGTGCCGACCTGGTAGAGTCCGCCTGCATCCCACGCCTCGGCGATCAGCTTGACACCGGATAGGATCTGGTCAAATGCCATGTTCTCCAGCAGCGGCGGATTGTCCATCGGCGCACCGTTTTGGTCACGGCTTAAAATCGATGCCAGATCAAAGCGGAAACCATCTACGCGGTATTCCACCACCCAATAGCGCAGGCAATCCATGATAAACTGGCGCACGATCGGATGGTTGCAGTTCATGCTGTTGCCGCAGCCGCTGAAATTATAATAAAAGCCCTCCGGCGTGAGCATGTAATAGATCTTATTATCAATCCCCTTAAACGAAAAAACCGGGCCTAGGTCATTTCCCTCTGCCGTATGGTTAAAGACCACATCCAGTATGACCTCGATGCCGTTTTCATGCAGCTCTCGAATCAGACGCTTCAGCTCATCACCCTCGTGATTGTGCTCCTGAACAGAGGAATAGCTCGTATTCGGTGCAAAAAAGCAAACGGTATTGTAGCCCCAGTAATCTACGAGCTGTTTGCCCTCATGCATTCTCGCCGAGCCCATCTCATCAAATTCAAAAATCGGCATCAGCTCAACGGCATTCACACCCAGCTCCTTTAAATAAGGTATCTTCTCCCGAATTCCCTCAAAGGTACCTCTCGCGCGCACGCCGGAGCTCTCGCTCATCGTAAAGCCGCGCACATGCATCTCGTAGATGATCAGATCCTCCAGCTTGTTTTCGAGCTGCTTTTTGCTGCCCCAGTCAAAGTTGTTCTCCACGACACGTGCCTTATACGTATGTGTTCCCTCAAAACGCTCTCCCCAGACGCGCTGCTCGGTCACCGCACGGGCATACGGATCTAACAGTACATTATTTTTATCGAAACGATGTCCGTGAGCCTCATCCTGCGGTCCGTCAAACTGATACGCATATTCAAAATCCTCGATCTCCAGTCCAAAAACGAACATGGAATAGGTACTGCCGATGCGATAATTATCCGGAAAAGGCAGCCTCGCGTATGGCTCATGCTCTCTTGGATGAAACAAAAGCAGCGTACAGCCGGTGGCATAATGCGAGCTGATCGTAAAGCTCACGCCGCCGATACCCTGTACCGCTCCATTCGTCCGATAAAAGCCCGGCCGCACCGCAAAGCCAGAAATCTCATCGAGTGGCTGCAGCCGCTGTCCACGCATAACATTCAAATCATTCATCTGCATCGTTACTCACCTCCATCTGTGTAATCTCAAATTCCTTGCCCGAAATCATATCATAAGAAAAGCTATGACACTGCGGACAGCTGCAATCATCTGTTCCATGCGCGTCAAAGGCGAATTCATGACCGCACGACCTGCAGCGAAACATGATCGGCACCAGCTCAACGACTAGCCTCGCACCCTCCGCCGGTGTGCCCTTTGCGATTTTTTCAAAATAGTGCTGCATCCATTTTGGCTCGTAGCCCTGCATCACACCCACTCGCATGGATATGGTATGTATCGTTTTAAGTCCCTGCAGCTCCAGCTGCTGCTGTGCAATATGCAGGATTCGCGTCGCCACTGAAAGTTCGTGCATGATTTCCTTCTCCATCTTAAATTCATTTCTTTCAATATACACAATTTCAAGAAAAAAAGGAACCTTTTTCGGTTCCTTTTTCTTCAATAAATATTACTGCTACTGCCTATCCTTCCACAAGATTTGCCTGGTTTAGTCTCTGCCGCAGCTGCTTTCCCACAACGGCGAGCAGAACGATCTTGACCAGATCAAAGCCGATATATGGCAGCACACCTGCCGCAAGCGCCTGTGCAAAGGTCATGGCATTCACATAAGCTAGCCACGCCGTACCAAATACATATGCCGCTGCGATTCCAAGCACCATTCCAAGTGTACTGATCAACCGATTCTGCCACCATCTGTCGATAAAAAATCCACTGATTAGCGCAGTAAATAAAAATCCGATCAGATAACCGCCGGTCGGGCCAAACAGCTTCGCCGCTCCACCCGCATAGCCGGAAAATACCGGCAGACCAACCAATCCCAGCAAAAGATACAGTGCCGTAGCTGCCAGGGCGCGCCACATTCCCAGCGCATAGACTGCCAGATAAATACCTACCATCGTCAGAGAAATCGGCACCGGACTAAAAGGGATAGGGATCGCGATCGGGCCTAGAATACAGATGATGGCAGCCATCAGGGCCGTGAGGGTGAGTGCTTTTGTCTTTGTTTGCATGGGGATTTGTCCTTTCCATTTGTAAGTGTTTACGTTGGTATTGTAAAGGAAAGGGGGAGGATTGTCAACCTGTTTTATTTTTTGGTTGACAGTTCGTTTGAGACACGTGGGATTCGCTTCTTCGCTCCGCTACGGTCGAGAGCGCTACCTCTCTATATTTTATTAAAAGAAAAGAGATAGGCAAAGCCTATCTCTTTTCTTTTAATGAGACACGGGGGATTCGAACCCCCGACAACTTGATTAAAAGTCAAGTGCTCTACCAACTGAGCTAGTATCCCATATATCATATCCCATATATCATTGTGTGATCTCTCACTAACCTGGGCTAACCAGATTCGAACTGGTGAATGCAGGAGTCAAAGTCCTGTGCCTTACCGCTTGGCGATAGCCCATCATAAACTGCCTGACACTCACGAAGCATTCAGCCGTCAAATCAGATTGCTCAAAAGGTGGATACAGGGATTCGAACCCTGGGCCTCCAGAGCCACAATCTGGCGCGCTAACCAACTGCGCTATACCCACCACATAACCGTGCCTGAAGGGATTCGAACCCCCGACCCACGGCTTAGAAGGCCGTTGCTCTATCCAACTGAGCTACAGACACATGCGAAGTAGCTCTCTACTCGCAAGCGGGTGATGGGAATCGAACCCACGTATCCAGCTTGGAAGGCTGGTGTTCTACCATTGAACTACACCCGCACACACGGCATCAGCGACACCGCAACGCATTTGATATTATATGATAACGGAGCTTAGTTGTCAACCTGTTTTTTTAAATATTTGATCTCAAGCTCCACATTTCCCGATGCATCAATCGTCATGATCCCGTAGCTCGGCTCATAGCCGATCTGTCTCGGTCGCGAGATACTGCCCGGATTGGCTATGAGTACGCCGCCGCATACCTTTTGATACGGTCGATGAGTATGGCCAAAGAGTACAACCTGGCAGCCACATGAGCGGGCGTGATCCAGCAGTACCTCCATGCCGGTTGAAACATAATATTCGTGTCCATGTGTCATAAATATAGATACACCACCGATGGAGATGATGCGCTCGCTCGGACTGTCACTCGACCAGTCACAATTTCCTGCCACAAAATCAATCGGTGCTTTAACGATCTGTGCAATCTTTGCATCCCACCCTTGTGTATCCCCCATGTGAAGAACTCTGTCAAAGGGAGCCTCGAGCCTTACAACCTGCTCTAAATTCTCATGAAATCCATGTGTATCGCTGATCAACAGTACCTTTTTTGTGCTCATCTTTTCTGTAACTCCTCACGCATGGCACGCAGTGCCTTTCCTCTGTGGCTGATTTCGTTTTTCTGCTCGGGAGAGAGCTGTGCCGTAGAGCAGCCATATTCATCGACATAAAAAATAGGATCATAGCCAAAGCCATTTTCACCGGCGCTCTCCCAGCCGATATAGCCCTCTATAGTGCCGCGAGTCTGAAGCATACTTCCATCCGGCAATACTGCCGCAATCGCGCAGACAAAGCGTGCGGTTCTCTCCTCCTTAGAAACACCCTCTAAGCGGTCGATCAAATTTTGATTTTTGATCTCATAGGGTGTATCCTCTCCCATATAGCGTGCCGAATATACACCCGGCTCTCCGCCCAGATAATCGATCTCTAGTCCCGAATCATCTGCTAAAACGATATCCTCCGGTGCGGCTGCTGCGATCGCTCTCGCCTTTATAAGCGCATTTTCTTCGAAGGAAACTCCATCCTCTACAATATCGATATCGATACCAGCCTCCTTCATAGAGATGATCTCCATACCGATATCCGAAAGTATCATGCGAATTTCCTTCATTTTATTTTTATTTCCGGTTGCAAATACTATTCTGCTCAATTTTTTCCCTCCATGATCACCTGATAGATCGCCCGCGCACATTTTTTCTGGTAGCTTCTTTTTTGAAGCCTTCCTAACTCCTCCCGGTTAGTCATAAACCCAACCTCTATGAGTGCCGCAGGTGCATCTGTGCTTCTAACGACGTAGATGTCGTGTCCTTGTACCAATCCCATATTTTTGCTCGATAGCTTATCGCACAGCTTCGTAAGCAAACGTCCGGCTAGATCCTTTGAGCTGCCCACGCCGTCTGAACGCTGCTCATCATAGAGCACGGCTGTGCCATGCACTGAGGTATCCGCAGGATAAGAATTGTTGTGAATGCTGATAAACATATCCGCCTCCAGATCATTGGCCAGATCCGCCCGCTGTGCAAAGGTCGGATTTGTATCCTCCAAGCGTGTATAATAAACACCGATATCCTCATCCTTAGCCTCATCAAATAGCGACTTTAATTCCCGCGTGATCGAAAGGTCAATATCCTTTTCCTCCACGCCCTCATAAATCGCACCCGGCGTGTCACCGCCATGTCCTGCATCGATCACCACGATCGTATCATAGATCTGCCTGGGAGCTATAAAATCGATATACAGGTATTGACCGTCCCATTCAAGGGATGGCTCATACACATGCTCCATCGTAAGCTCTAAAGCGATGCCGGTTTCATCTGCATAATAGCTTAGATCCTCGATGTGATCACTGCTTCCGATCATCGGATACTGCACCAGATAGTCCTGCGCGGCACCTGCGATATGTATCGTAAGCTGTCTTGTCACATAGTGATTTTCAATCGTTACAGTCTCCTGCGTAGCTCCATCCGGCAGCTCAAGCCGCAGCTGTGCCGGCAGCTCAAGCGAACCATCCGATGTTTTTTGTGAAGCATCTGCCAAAATCGATGCCTGTCTGGTCGAATAATTCAAAAATTCCAAACCGGAGAGCGTCTCCCACATCTGCTGACGCTGCTGTCTCTCTCGCTGTCGCACCAGCTGTCCTGCGATATATTTTTCCGCATTGATCTGCAGCTGCGGCAGAACATACAGACTCGAGCAGATAAGCACCGACAGCATCGCCATCACTATTGCAAAAAGGCGTACTATTTTTTCCTCCATCAGTCGGCTGTATCCTCCCTAAGCACACTGTATGCCTTGATGCACAGATTGCTCTGTGCCTGATCCTCCACGCGGTTCCACTGGCTGCCACGGATACTGATATAGCCCTCTCCGTCTGTGGTGTCCACCGAAGCCGTCAGCTCATCCGCCGCGTATTCGATCGCCATCGGATAGACTGCATTTGGCGTTTTTATATAAAGCAGCACTGCAAAACGCTCGCCCGCCTCCACATCAACCTTTTTATCAAAACGGATCGTATAGTAGCCGGCATTCGAGAACTGTCCGGAAGCGACCTTGATCCAGTTTTCCGAGGAAAGACTCGTCGTATCCGTAAAATTTTTTACCACATAGGCATCATAGGACGTATCCTTTCCGGTAGCATAAAAGCCTGCTGCAGCGATACTCTCTGCACTCTCTGCCGTAAACACATTTGCGCCGTAAATACTCTCTCTGTCATAGCCCATCTGGCCAACCCAGCCACACAGATCATACTGGTATATATGATCAAAGTTGTCCACATCCTCGATGCACGAATAGACGACATTGTGGATGCCGATATTGGAATCGTAATAGGATATATAAAATACGCCCTCCTCACCAAAGGATTCACCCCAGCTGTTCTGACAGATAAACGCACCATCCTCCTCCGGAGGCGTAGAAAAATTGTCCTTGGAAAAGGAATCATCCCAGCCGATGATCACCACATCGTGATTGGGCTTTTCTGAGCCCTGATAGCAATATGCATATGTGTCACTATTATAGTAGATACTAGTGCCTGCGGAATTCTGCAGTGTCGTATAGATCGACGTCTGGACACCACCGTATTTAAACACTGCCTCCTTGATCTTTTGCAGATCACCCGACTCCATAATCTGCATCTCCTGCACATGCTTAACAGGCTGCAGCGATTCATCCGTCTCTCCATCACCGTATGGATCATCCTCTGCTAATACCGGTCCCTGCCACGCCGCCAGATACGCCATCGACATCGTATAATCACCGCCTGCGTCCTGCTCCTGTCCAAAGCTGTTGCACAGCGTCATATGATCCTCGGCAAACCGGCAGTTCTCCTCCGGCATGAGTGAGGACTCGAGTGCAGTCAACGTCGCAAAAGCCCAGCACGTACCAAGAGAGCCCTGATCTCGCACAAAGCCCACACGCCCCTCCTCGCGAAGATCATATTTATAGGGCAAAAAGCTCTGCTCGCTTAGTGTATCGATGCCGGTTCCCTCATTTGTCTGCATATCCCACGAAAACGTATAGCCCAGCAGATCGCTCAGATCCTGCATCCCAACATAATAGTTCTCTACATCCTTTGTCATCGGAGAGATCAGTGCCGTCTCCTCTCCATTTACAAAACAGCGCGTCTGCCCTAGCTCAAAGGAGATCGAGAGATCTCTTTTTTGTACAATAAGCTGCTTCTCCTGATAGATATGTGCACTGCAATTTAAGCTGTCGCGCAATATATTCACCGGAACCATCAGCTGCAGCTTTTCATCCATATATAAGTCCGTAGACAGGCTCGTATAGCTGTGACTGCCGATATTTAACGTAATCACGCCGTCATTGACACTAGCCGCGATGAGCGGATTCCAGTCCTTTTCCTCTAAGGTGGCGCCTCTAAAGGAATTGATCTCCACAAACTCACGGGTGGAATAATTGAATTTGGCCAGAAGCATCAAAAATAATACGGCCGTAAAAAAAATATAGCGTTTTGAGTAATGCATGCTTTTCCTATTCTGTCATACGCGGCCGCTTCGGCGGCTTTGGTCCTAAAAATTGATAAAAATATGTGCGTATCATACCGTTGTAAAGCTTGCGGTTGCGATCCGCCTTTCTTCCTATATAACGCTCGGCATCCTCGTAGCTGGTGATCAGATACATCGACCAGTCATCAAGTGCTGTGAACGCTTCTCCGATCTGCTTATAGAGTGCCGGCAGATCCTTTTTATCCTCGAGTCTCTCTCCATACGGTGGATTGGTGATGAGAAAGCCGTATTTTTTCGGATGACGAAGATTAGCCACAGGGCGAGCCTGAAAATGGATCAGCTCCTCTACTCCGGCACGGCGTGCATTCTCTCTGGCGATAGCGATCACCTTTTCATCGATATCATAGCCTTGAATCGATGTCACCACGTCTATGTCAATGAGGTCGTTTGCCTCTGTACATGCCTCGTACCACGTCTTTTTGTCAATCAGATTCGTCCATTCCTGGGATAAAAATTCTCTACCAAGCCCCGGTGCGATATTCGCCGCCATCAAAGCCGCCTCGATCGGAAATGTACCGCTGCCGCAAAACGGATCGACCAAAATCCGGTCTGCATGCCACGGTGTTAGCATGATCAGGGCTGCCGCCAGCGTCTCGGATAGCGGTGCAGCGCCTGCCATCGTACGGTACCCTCTCTTGTGCAGAGATTCTCCGGTGGTATCTATGGTCACCATCACCTCATCCTTTAGCAAAAAAACACGCAGCGGATAGTCTGCACCGGTTTCCTCAAACCAGGAAACGTTATAATGCTCCTTTAATCTCTCCACGATCGCTTTTTTTACGATGGCTTGAATGTCTGAGGGACTAAAAAGCTTACTCTTAATCGAAGAAGCCTTTTTTACCCAAAATCTGGCATCCTTTGGAAGATACTGCTCCCACGGCAATGCCTTCGTGCCCTCAAAGAGCTCATCAAACGTCTCTGCATGGAAGCGTCCGACCAAAAGAAGCACACGCTCCGCCGTTCGCAGAGACAGATTCGCGCGGCAGATCGCCTCCGCATCCCCCGCAAAGCTCACACGTCCGTCCTCCACACGTGTGATCTCATAGCCCAAATCGTATATTTCCCGTTTACATACTGCCTCAAGCCCGAAATGGCATGGAGCAACCAGTTCAAATGTCTGCATCATCGTTCACTTTCTTTTTTAATCTATGCTTATGATAGTCCATCGGTTATTCTTATGTCAACGACAAACATATTTCCTCTAGTAATATCCAAAAAATGTGGTACACTACTAATGGACTAAAAATGTATTAAAATATATGGAGGATTCATACAATGGAAAACGTTACTTTCTTTGATCATCCGCTGCTTCAGCACAAGATCTCCATGCTGCGCGATGAGAACACCGGAACGAATGAATTTCGCAAGCTGGTAGAGGAAATCGCCATGCTCATGGGCTACGAGGCACTTCGCGATCTGCCCACAGAGGATGTCAAGATCAAAACTCCCATCGAGGAATGCCTGACACCCATGATCAGCGGCAAAAAGCTCGCCGTCGTTCCTATATTGCGTGCCGGACTTGGTATGGTAAACGGTATTCTCGCACTCGTTCCGACTGCAAAGGTCGGCCACATCGGTCTCTACCGCGATCCAGATACTCACGAGCCTCACGAATACTACTGCAAGCTGCCTGCACCTATCGAGCAGCGTACGATCGTTGTCGTTGATCCAATGCTGGCCACCGGTGGTTCCGGCTCTGATGCTGTATCCATGATCAAACAGCATGGCGGAAAGAGCATCAAGTTCATGTCCATCATCGCAGCTCCCGAAGGCCTAGAGCGTCTGCACAAGGATCATCCGGATATTCAGATCTACGTCGGACACCTCGATCGATGCCTAAACGAGCATGCTTACATCTGCCCCGGTCTCGGAGATGCCGGAGATCGTATATTTGGAACCAAATAATTTTCGTAACAAAAGGAAGCCGCTTTACTCAAGCGACTTCCTTTTTTTTACTGATATCTTTCCATCTGCTCCTTTATTAGTGCCGCATCGTCAAAATAATTGATCTTCATGGCAGCACGCACCTTTGAGAGCGTATCCGCTGCGACCGCTTCTGCCTCTGTCGAGCCCTTCTTTAAAATCTCATACACCTCAGGAATTCGCTTCTCCCAGCTTACTCTGCGCTCACGGATAGGAGAAAGCTCTGCCTGCATGACGTTGTTTAGGAATTTCTTGACCTTGACATCGCCTAGGCCACCTCTCTTATAATGCTCCTCTAATTCCTCGATGCCGGCATATTCCGGCAAAAATTCTGCAAAGTGCTCCTCTCTTGCAAAGGCCTCGAGATAGATGAACACCGGATTGCCGTCGACCTTTCCGGGATCTGATACCTTCAAATGGTTCGGATCTGTAAACATCGACATCACCTTTGTACGAACATCCTCCTCGCTGTCGGATAGATAGATGCAGTTGCCTAACGATTTACTCATCTTTGCCTTGCCATCGATACCCGGCAGGCGCATGCATGCCTGATTCTCCGGCAGCATGATCTGCGGCATGGTGAGTGTCTCGCCATATACACTGTTGAATTTGTGCACGATCTCGCGGCACTGCTCTAGCATCGGCATCTGATCCTCTCCCACCGGTACAGTCGTCGCCTGAAAGGCCGTGATATCTGCTGCCTGGCTGATCGGATAGGTGAAAAAGCCAACCGGAATGCTGGCCTCGAAATTACGCATCTGAATCTCTGCCTTTACCGTAGGATTACGCTGCAGTCTCGATACTGTAACGAGATTCATATAATAGAAGCTAAGCTCCGTAAGCTCCGGCACCATCGACTGAATAAAGATCGTCGATTTGTCCGGATCGAGTCCGCAGGAGAGATAGTCAAGTGCTACTTCTACTATGTTCTGGCGAACCTTTTCCGGATTGTCTGCATTGTCCGTAAGTGCCTGTGCATCCGCGATCATGATATAGATCTTGTCAAATTCTCCGGAATTTTGCAATTCTACGCGTCGTCTCAGCGAGCCGACGTAATGTCCTACATGGAGTCGTCCGGTCGGACGGTCTCCGGTTAAAATAATCTTTCCCATGGTATCCCCTCATTTATTTAATCATTATGACAGCTCGGCCATATAAGCGCCTACCTCACGGCGCAGCCAGTCGATCCATCCGTCAAAGCCCTCACCTGTTTTTGCCGATACAAAAAGCACTTCAGCCTTTGGATTGAGTCTGTGGATCCGCTCTACGACTGCCTTTGTATCAAAATCGTCAAAAACAGAAAGCGTATCGCATTTGTTGATCAGTACAACATCGCATATAGTAAACATCAGCGGATATTTCAGTGGCTTGTCATCGCCCTCCGGCACGGATAAAATCATGGCGTTTTTTGTGCTGCCGGTATCAAACTCTGCCGGGCAGACGAGATTACCGACATTCTCTAACACTACCAGATCCATATCCTGTGTGCCAAACTCACGTATACCCTGTCGTGTCATATCCGCATCAAGATGACACATGCCTCCGGTATGAATCTGGATCGCGCGTGCACCGGCCTCTGTGATGGCACTGGCATCGACATCTGAGTCGATATCGGCCTCCATGATCCCGATAGACAGCTCGTCCTTTAGGGCCGCGATCGTACGCTTAAGCGTCGTCGTCTTGCCGGCTCCCGGAGAGCTCATCAGATTCAGCAGAAACGTCTTTTGCTCACGCAGCTCGCCACGCAGTTTATCTGCATCAGCATCGTTATCCTCAAAAATGCTTCGTTTTACTTCTATGATTCGAAAATCAGACATCTCTTGTACTTCCTCTCGTTTCAAATTCGCTACCGCTCATTCTACCATGATTGCCCCTAAAACGCAATATTTTCGCCCCGCTCTTTTATTGACGAAAACGTTTTCTTAATGTATGCTGACTATATATTAATATACAATACGAAGCAGGTATCAATCTATCACACAAAACTAAGAAAGCAGGTATAGTATGAAATACGGCTATTTTGATGACGCGAACCGCGAATACGTGATCACGCGTCCGGACACACCAGCTCCCTGGGTCAACTACTTAGGTTCACCCGCGTATGGTGCCATCATCTCAAACAACGCAGGCGGCTACAGCTTCGCCAAATCCGGTGCAAACGGACGCATCCTGCGCTACGTGTTCAACAACTTTGATCAGCCCGGCCGCTACATCTATTTACGCGACAACGACAGTAAGGATTACTGGTCAGCCTCCTGGCAGCCCGTCGGCAAGGACTTATCCGACTACAAGAGCGAGTGTCGCCACGGCATCGGCTATACAAAAATGAGCGCAGATTATGCAGGCATTCACTCCGAGGTATGCTACTACGTTCCTGATGGCAGCGAGCATGAGGTATGGTCTGCTACCATCACCAATCATTCCGACAAAGCTCGCAGCCTGACTCTGTCCGGCTACGCAGAATTTACAAACAACAGCAATTACGAGCAGGATCAGGTCAATCTGCAATATTCACTCTTTATTGGCAGGACTTCCTTTGAAAAGAACCGCATCTTGCAAAAAATTCACGGAAATCTGGATGCGAGACCTTCCGTAGACGGAAATGACATCTGTGAGCGCTTTTTCGGGCTCGCCGGAGCGCCTGTTTCCTCCTATTGCGGCGATAAGGAAAGCTTTCTGGGCGATTATCGCGGCTACAAAAACCCCATCGGCATAGAGAGCGGTGATCTGGGCAATCACACCAGCTACAACGAAAATTCCTGCGGAGCGCTCTCTACAAAGCTAACACTCGCTCCCGGCGAGAGCAAATCCATCGCCTTTTTGCTGGGCATGAAATCATCCGCCGAGGCAGACGTAATACTTGCTCACTACGATAATCCGGCAGCTACGACTGAGTCTGAGCTGTCTGCATTGAAGGCAGGCTGGTATGAAAAGCTCGATCGCTTCCATATCGATACGCCTTCTCCTGAATTTAATACCATGATCAACACCTGGAACGCCTACAACTGCTTTATGACCTTTATCTGGTCACGCGCCGCATCCTTTATCTATTGCGGTCTGCGCAACGGCTATGGCTACCGTGATACCGTACAAGACATCCAGGGCGTGATCCACCTAGCGCCTGAGATGGCAGCCGAGAAGATCCGCTTTATGCTATCCGCACAGGTCGATAACGGAGGCGGACTTCCACTCGTAAAATTTACCCACAATCCCGGACATGAGGATACACCCGATGATGCCTCCTATGTAAAGGAGACAGGACATCCGGCTTATCGCGCCGACGATGCACTCTGGCTCTTCCCGACTATCTATAAGTATGTGTCAGAGACCGGAAACACTGCCTTTTTAGACGAGATCATCCCCTTTGCAAACAAGGATGAGGCTTCCGTTTATGAGCATTTAAAGCGTGCCATCGCTTTTTCCATGAATCACCTCGGTCCGCACGGCCTGCCGGCAGGACTATACGCAGACTGGAACGACTGCCTGCGTCTGGGTGCAAACGGCGAATCCACCTTCGTGGCATTGCAGTTCTATTATGCGCTTGTGATCAGCAAGCGATTTGCCCAAAGCAGACAGGATCTTGATTACATTGCACTTTTAGATGAACAGCTCACGCAGACCGCAGAGAAGATCAAAAAGCTCTGCTGGGATGATGACCGCTTTATCCGTGGCTTTATGGAGGATGGCACACGCATCGGTGCAGCCGCGGATCCCGAGGCAAATATGTGGCTCAATCCGCAGAGCTGGGCAGTCATCAGTACACTGGCAGACAAAGAGCAGGCTAAAAGTGCCATGGACAATGTCTATGAGAGACTAAACACCGCCTATGGTGCGATTCTCATGGATCCGCCCTACCACGCACACGCCTTTGACGGTGCCCTGGCAGTCATTTACAATCCCGGAACGAAGGAAAATGCCGGTATCTTTTCCCAATCGCAGGGCTGGCTGATTCTGGCCGAAGCACTATTAGGTCACGGCGACCGCGCCTTTACCTACTTTACCGAGAATGCTCCTGCTGCCCAAAATGACCACGCCGAGATTCGAAAGCTCGAGCCCTATTGCTACGGACAGTTTACTGAAGGACGCGCCAGCGAGCATTTCGGTCGCTCTCATGTGCACTGGCTCACAGGAACCGCCTCTACTGTCATGGTCGGCTGCGTGGAAGGAATCCTTGGCATGCGCCCTGATTTGAATGGTCTTCGCATCGCTCCCTCGATTCCAAGCGCCTGGGATGGCTTTACGATAGAAAAAATGTTCCGCGGCAAAAAGCTTCACATCACTGTGAAAAACCCTGATCACAAGGAGTGCGGCTTTGCAGGCATGACCTTAAACGGCAGACAACTTGCGGACAACTACCTTCCGGCAGAGCTTTTGACCGAGGAAAATACCATCGAACTGACGTTATAATTAAAGTAAAAAAGCAGCAGAATTTCTTCTGCTGCTTCTTTTTTTATATCCTCAAGCTTACGCCTTCTTTTTTCTGGCCATGATCACACTCTGAACCACAAGGAAGATACACAGCATCGCTGCTACTGTAATTCCGGTCCACCACGCCTGATCGAGACCTGCAGAGGATACAATATTTTGAATCGTGCTAAGGGAGAGCACTCCAAAGAAGGTTCCAATGATATTTCCTACGCCACCTGTTAACATCGTTCCTCCGATGATAGAGGATGCGATGGCGTTCATCTCCATGCCGCTGGCATGAGACGGTGAGCCTGAGCCTACATGCAAAAAATAAACATATCCGCCGATTCCTGCGAGCACACTACAGATCAGATGTGCGATAAATCTGGTCTTTTTTACGTTGATTCCGAGCATCAGGGCACTTTGCGCATTGCCGCCCACTGCATAAAAGGCTCGTCCAAGCTTGGTCCAGCGGAGTACCACAAACAAAATCGCAACGATTAAAATCGCAACCACAACACCGATCTCCACATAAGCATCAACATATTTACCAATCTTGTTCACAGAGCCCATGCCCGGAACGACAACACGCGTCATTTTCAGTGCTACAAATGCTTCATTCTCTACGTTAAACGGGTTCGTATGCACGATCGTGGTCATACCGCGTGCAAAGAACATACCCGCAAGAGATACGATAAACGGCTGAATGTCTAAGTAAGCTACGAGAAAGCCCTGCACTATTCCAAAGCCAAGTCCTATAGCGATCGCGATCAAAATAGCGCTGTAGGGATCACCGCCGCCAAAATCCAGATAGACCGCACAGCACATACTAACGAGCGCTACCACACCGCCGACAGAGATATCGATACCGCCTGTGATCATAACGACACTCATACCGCATGCCGTGATGATCAGTGCTGCCTGTGCATTTAAAATGTTAAAAAATGCCTGCGGCTTTAAAAAGCCTGAGCCAAGAAAGATCATTGCTGCCAGATACATCACAAAGAAAACGACAATCGTAATCGTCAGCAGCAAATTGGTGTCGGAAACATTTTTAAACCAGCTGCCCTTTTTTGCAGCAGCTTTTTCATTTCTAGCCATCTTATGCTACCTCCTTTGATTTCATTTTCTTTCCGAGTGCAGCGAGCTTTTCTCTAACGACCGGTGCGCTCAATACCACAAGGGCGATGACTACGACTGCCTTGTAGGCAGGAAGTGCATCGGACTGTACCTCAAACTTATATAGTGTCGTGGTCAAAAACTGTATTACATATGCGCCTAAAATGGAAGCCCATATATTGAACTTACCGCCGCCTAATGCATTGCCGCCGAGTGCGACTGCCAGGATCGCATCCATCTCGATATCCTTTGCAATGACTGAATAGTTGATCGTGGATAGACGGCTAACCTTGATCAGTCCGACGACTGCCACACAGATACCTAATATAACGAACGCAATCACCTTGATCAATTCGGGATTTAATCCGTTCAGGCGTGAAGCGCTTTCATTGATACCAACGGTCTGTGTATAGAGCTTTAGGTTCGTAAATTTCATCACAAGAGCGATGATAACGACGCACAGACATGCGATGAAAAACGGAGTCGGGATCGGCACACCCGGTATATATCCGCCAAAATAACCGAAGCTGTTCACGTTTACGATCGGCAGCTCGTTGTTATTGATCCAGGCTGCGATCGAACGGCCTGCCGTAAATAAAATCAGCGTAGCCACCATCGGCTGAATCTTAAAATATGCAACCAAGACACCATTAAAGGCACCGAAGGCCATGGAAGCTATAATTGCTACTAAAAATGCTATAATAATCGGCACGCAGTAGTGATCTGTCGTTGTCTCGCCGCCACAGAGCATCCGCAGTATGACAGAGCCTGCGATCGCGATCGTTGCGCCGACTGAGATATCCTGTCCACCGGAGGCTGCCGTCACAAGCGTCATACCTATAGCTAAGATCGCCAGCTCTGAGCCATAATCTAAAATCGTGATCAGATAGCCGTTTAATACCGGATCGCCCACGCTGTTGTAGCCTAGCGTCACCTTGAAAAAGGACGGATCCATGATCAGGTTAAATACCGCAAGCAAAACCAAGGCTGCCAGCGGAATGAAGATCTGCTGCTTTACCAGTCGGGAGAAAAAGCCTCCTACACCATTATTTGTCGTTTGCATCATTCTCACCTCCGGCAATCGTACTCATGATCTTGTTTTGTGTCAGCTCGTCTGCACCCAGCTCGCCAACCACACGTCTGTCACGCATAACGATCAAGCGTGAGCAGGTACGGATCATCTCATCGGTCTCAGAAGAGATGAAGGTCACACTCATACCCTCTGCTGCCAGCTTGAGCACGAGCTTTTGAATCTCAAGCTTGGTTCCGACATCGATACCGCGTGTCGGCTCATCGAGGATGAGATACTGCGGATGTGTCAAAAGCCATCTCGCTAAAATCACCTTCTGCTGATTACCGCCTGAGAGAGATTTGATCGGCGTATCTGCTGATGCCGTCTTGATCTCGAGCATCTTAATGTATTCCTCTGCGAGTCTTTGTGCCTCTGCTTTAGAATACGGATGGAAAAATCCCTTCAATACCTGACTTGCGAGAATGATATTATCCCGCACAGACAAATCTCCAACAATACCATCGACCTTGCGATCCTCAGGCAGATAAGCAATGCCCTGCTTCATCGCATGAATCGGTTTTTTGATCTTGATGGGTGAGCCGCTTTTTTTCACCGTACCTGCAATGATAGGATCCGCGCCGAATATAGCACGTACACATTCGCTTCGGCCGGAGCCAAGCAGTCCGGTAAAGCCATTGACCTCACCCTTTTTGATGGTAAAATCAAAGGGCTTGATGCCTGCATTACTCTGCAAGCCCTCTGCCTCAAATATCTTTTCTTCCTTGTCAAAGCCCTCGTATACGACGCTGTCGGTCTTTATATCCGACATATCATCGAGCTCTTTTCCGAGCATCTTCGATACGAGCTTAACGCGCGGCAGATCTGCGATCTCATATTCACCTACCAGGCCGCCGTCCCTAAGGACCGTGATCTTGTCACATACCTCGTATACCTGATCGAGGAAATGCGTCACAAATATGATGCCTACGCCCTTTGCGCGCAGCTCACGCATCAGGCCGAATAGCTTTTCTACCTCCTGCTCATCGAGAGAGGAGGTCGGCTCATCTAAGATCAAAACCTTACAGTCCATATCGACGGCTCTCGCAATCGCTACCATCTGCTGAATGGCAATGGAATAATTGGACAGCTGTCTGTTCGCTTTCGCCGGAATATCCAATGTCTTTAATATTTTTTCTGCATCGGCGTTCATCTTCTTCCAGCTAACGCCCTTTTGTCCATCACGTCCGATGTACATATTTTCTGCTACCGTGAGATTCGGGCACAGGGTAATTTCCTGATAAACCGTGCTGATGCCTTGCCTTTGTGCGTCCTGCGGCGAGCGTATCACTGCTGCCTGCTCCATCCCCTTTAAATAGATCTCTCCCTCGTCCTTTTCATAAACGCCGGTGAGCACCTTGATCAGGGTGGATTTTCCCGCACCGTTTTCACCCATGAGTGCATGAATCTCACCCTCGCATAGTGTAAAATCCACATCATGCAGTGCGCGAACGCCCGGGAAGCTTTTGCAGATTCCTTTCATTTCCAATACTGATTTCTCTTTCACCTGTGCATTCACTCCTTTTCCTAATAAAAGAGCGCGGCACTGTCATTATCCGCGTACCGCGCCCTCTATGCTTACCTTTTTAGATATCAGATTCCGTAGGTATCTACATCGTCCTGTGTAATTGTAGTAGCATCAAAGCCCTTCTCATCCATGATGATTGTCTTCTCTGTTACTTCGTTGCCGCTCTCGATAGACTTGATGATTCCATCGATATAAGCTGCCTGGAACGGGTTGCACTGTCCATCATAGTTCCAGTTACCTGCTAAAAGCTCCTCTAATGCCCACTTGTTGCAGTCAAAGCCCATGACGATAACGTCACCATCTACACCGTGAGAGATGTTTGCCTTGTCAAGTGCTGCAACAGCGCCCTTTGCCATATCGTCGTTCTCAGCATAGATTACGTTGAAGGACTTGCCGGAATCGATGACTGACTGAACGATCTGCTGTGCCTTTTCTGCGTTCCACTCAGCTGTCTGCTGGGTTACGATATTCCAGCTATCCTCTGCTGCTACCTTTTCATCTAAAGCGCCGGAACGACCCTTTTGAGCTGCAGAACCCATAACACCCTGGATGTGGATTACATTGTACTCGTCTAATCCCTGAGAAGCTAACCACTCTACTGCGGTCTGTCCTTCCTTGTCCATATCTGATACGATAGAAGCTTCATATAAATCCTCGCTTGCATCGATGGTACGGTCGAACAGGATCACGCGAACGCCTGCATCCTGTGCATCCTGCAGTACAGAATCCCAACCTGCAGTATCAGCTGCAGATAAAAGTAAGTAGTCCACACCGTCGGTGATGAACTTCTGAGCTGCTGCGATCTGCTCATCGTTCTTTAAGCTGTATGCGAAGGAAGCCTCATAGCCGTTCTCCTCGGTAAAGAAATCCTTTAAGTCCTTATCGTTTGCTGTACGATAGCCTGACTCGTTAGGATCGTTGTTGATGATGCCTACGCTGATGAGCTCGCCGCTGGCTGCGCTGTCTGCTGCCTCATCTGTGGTCTCCTCTGCAGTCTCCTCTGCTGTTTCCTCGGTTGCAGCTGCTTCCTCTGTGGTCTCCTCTGCGGAAGAACCGCATCCAACGAGCATCGATGCAGCCAAAGCTGCTGTCAATAGGCTTGCTACTACTTTTTTCTTCATTTTGTTTTTCCTCCCCTGTAAGAATGTTTTCTGTATAAGCTGTAAGGACTTATTCCTTACATGCTCCATTATACAAATCTGCCCCGTGAGTACAACTACCCACCACCCTACGTCTGCATGTTTCGGTCGATTGAACAATACAAATTTTCGTTGTTTTTATTGATTTTGGTACAAATTTGTGTTTTACTGAATCAAAGGTAAAAAAAATACGCCTCAGAACGAAGGATGTGTGATTTTTTCCGATTTTTTTATTCCAAGCCCATCGATTTTTCTGGGTAAAGTTGGCAAATCCGTACCGATTTTTTTGTTTTTTTACTCTGCACGGGCGAAAAATTCGGGTGATTTTTTCTAAAAAAGGAGAATTTATGCTTCCAAAATATCAAAAAATTGCGGATATTTTACGCGCTCGTCTCATACAAGAGGATGATGCCCGTCTAAGAAAGCTTCCCACGGAAAAAGAGCTTTGCAGCCGCTTCTCTGTGAGCAGACAAACCGTTCGACAGGCGCTCCTTGTATTAGAATCCGAGGGGCTCATCACAAGGCGGCAGGGAAGCGGAGCCTATGCAACCGGTCTGCATACCGACAGCAGTAAAAATGTGATCGCCGTGCTGCTGCCTACCGATAGCGAATACATCTATCCAAAGCTAAAGGGTGAGCTCTACGCACCGCTTCATGCGGCAGGCTTTACGGTTTCCTTTTTATTCACGGATTACAGCATCGCTAAGGAGCGTGAGCTTCTAATGCAGCTGCTAAAGCAGCCGCCACGCGGTCTGATCACAGATCCTGTCAAAAATGCACTGCCAAATCCAAATCTCGATCTATACGAAAAGCTATGGCAGTGCGGTGTGGAGACTGTTTTTTTACATGTGCCCTATGAGAATTTTCCGCCACGCACAGCGATCTGCGAGGATAATACCGCAGGTGCCGCGCAGCTGACACATTATCTTCTTGGCAACGGACACAGCCGCATCGGCGGCATCTTTCGCCTCGATACGATCGAAGGACGGGAGCGTTATCTGGGATTTTTGCAGACCTGTACCGCTGCAGACATAGCGATACAGGACAGCCGCATCGGCTGGTATGACACCTCGCAATTGCTTTCCCTGCAAAAAAGAAAAGCAACCGGTTTTTTAACGGATTTTATCCGGAAAAATACCGATTGCTCTGCCATTATCTGCCAGGATGACGAGATCGCCTATGCCCTGATAAAGGAGCTATCTGCTGCCGGCATCCATGTGCCGGAGGATAAGAGTATCGTAAGCTTTGATAACAGCTACCTGTGTGAATTTTCCACACCCTCGATCACTTCGCTTGCCCTGACAGGCTCACTAGCCTCCTGCAGTGCAGATGCCCTGCTTCGTCAGCTGCGCGGAAAATCCTCTTTTTCGATGCGCATGGGCTATACTATTAGAGAGCGTGACAGCAGTGCCCCGTTTATCTAGCCCTTCGCCCTCCACTCTCTAGGGGATAACCCAAGCGTCTTTTTAAACACAAAACTAAAATAATGCGCGTCTTTATAGCCTACGGCTGTCGCAACCGCTGCTGTGGAGGCATCACTCTCTCGCAGCAGCCGTTTCGCCTGCTCCATACGCTTTCCCGTCACATATTCCACAAAGGTCTGTTCCATTTCCTGTGAAAACATTCCGCTGAAATAGTTCGGACTCATATCGATCGCCTGTGCAACCTCGTTTAGATTCAGCGAGGCGTTCGTATAATGCTCCTCGATATAATCGAGTGCTTCCCGCAGTACCTTTTTCCCCTGCCGCTTCTGCTTCTCATCCCGCAGACGCACTGCCTCAGATAACAGAGTGCATACATACGGCTCTAGTGTATCGACGCCTGCGACTGCCTCATGAATGTGCTCTGCTCCGACTCTCTTCAAAAACTGCTCCCTGTCAGCTCCGAGGCTCTCGATATAGGCCTGTGTCGTAAACTGGATATTCAGCAGCAGATAATCCCTAAACAGCCTCGATGTGACGGCATCTCCAAGCTCCCGCAGCAGGCTACCCGCAAATTCCTCTACCTCGGTCTGCTGTCCGTTTGATAAAAAGCCCCGAATCACTGCCGGATCGACCTTGCTCACATCGAGTCCTCCTATGCTGCCCTTTTCGTCTGTCGTATCATCCTCTGAGACGAGCTCCTTCGTCAGTACATGAACCGTTGGCAAAAGATAGCGATAGGCATAGATATGATTGACCTTGCGATAGCATTCGCTTAGCAGGCTAAAACGCTCCACAGGCTCACCGGCCGCCACATACCATTCCTCATCCCCGTACTGTTCACAGACCTTTTTGATATAATCCAGATACGTTTGCGTGCGTTCTACAAGCTTTGTCATCTCTCCCATCAAAAGAATCCCGTGCGTATTCATATTCCAGCGAAAGACGATGCACTCCGGAAAACGAAGAAAATAGCGCATCAGCTCCTCACGACTCTCATCTGCCTGCACGCCGAGTAACAAGAGATTGTAGCCTGAGGCATCGATTTTTAGTCCCTGCCTTCCTGCCTCCTCATATAGCTGCTGCACGGAAAGCTTTCCCTCAAAGAGCTTTTCAAAAAAGCTGCGCAGGGCATACTGCTCATACTGCTGCATCTCGTTTTGAAATTTGCGCACGTAGTTTTTCTGTTCCTGCTCTGCTTCTATTTTTTCACGGAGCTCATATAGCACCTTTTGCATGGATCGGCGCGTGATAGGCTTTAGCAGATACTCATCCACACCCTCTGTAATGGCTTGTCTGGCATATTCAAAGTCATCATAGCCGCTGATAATGATGATGCGCATGTCCGGATATTCACTCTTTACGATATGACTTAAGGCTAAACCATCCATAAAGGGCATCTTGATATCTGTAATCAGCACATCCGGCATCGTCTTTTTAATGAGCGGCAGCGCCATCTCGCCGTCTCCTGCCTCTCCTACAAATCGGTAACCATACTGCTGCCACGGAATATTATCACGCAGTGCCTGACGCACCACGCTCTCATCCTCCACCAAAAAAACCTTTAGCATTGCTTTTCTCCTCTAATACGCTCGATCCGCCAGATACATATCCACATTATCCTGTGTAAATACGCGCTCGTTGATAAAATATTCCTTTCCTACATCCTCTCCGGCCTCTAGCTTTTTGATCACTCGTGCTAAAAGCTCACCCTGCAGAGGATTGCACTCTACATCACAGCTGATGCGTCCGCTCTTTACCAGCTCTAGGGCATCTCTTACCCCGTCAAAGGATATGAGCAGCATATCTCCGTTTTCTCCGGTCGTCTTTCCTGCCTCCGAGATAGCCTCCATCGCACCGAAGGTCATCTCATCATTCTGGCTGATGACTACATCGATATCCTCATGACGCTGCAACAGCTGCGCCATGACCTCTTTTCCCTTTACTACAGTAAAATCGCCGGATGCCAGATCGATCAGCTTCCAGTTTTCATGCTCTGCTGCTACCTTGGCATAGCCCAGGCTTCTGCCAATCTGAGAGGTAGACCCTTGTGTTCCGGTCAGCATCACGATATTTATATCCGAAGGCTCTTTGCCTTCCTCCAGCTGCCTCTTTTCATATTCCTCGAGCCACTCGCCGGCCTTTCTGCCCTCTGATTCCATGTTGCTGCCGATGAAGGTCGTATACAAATCCTCCGAGCCTGAAATATGACGATCCACCAGAATGACCGGAATACCCGCATCCTTAGCCTCGGTAAGCACCGTCTCCCAGCCGTCCTCCATCATCGGTGAAAATACGATATAATCCACTCGCTGCGAGATAAAGCCACGAATCGCCTTTATCTGATTTTCCTGCTTTTGTCTGGCATTGCTGTATTGCAGGAAAAAACCGTTCTCCTTTGAGAGTGCCTCCTGAATCGACTTTGTGTGTGTCGCACGCCAGACCGATTCACTGCCTAGCTGTGAAAACCCAACGACTATCAGATCCTCATCGACAGGCGACTCCTGCTCCTCCTTCGTTACTGTGCTATCAAAACCGCCACGGGCTACCAACAACGCAAAAAACAGGGCGATGACCAGCACCAGTGCCATCAACAGTCTTTTTTCATTCCTCATCATCCCATCCACCTATTCCTCCGGCGTATCCATCGTGCGCGCCGGTATCGTTACGGTAACACACGTGCCCACGCCTGGCGTCGATTCAATCTGCATGCCGTAATAATCGCCAAAATACATCCGAATGCGTTCATTGACATTCGCCAGTCCAAAGCCTGCATCCGTATCCTTGCATGGTCTTTCGATCGCACGCCGCAGCTGTGTGAGCTGCTCCTCATCCATACCAACGCCGTTATCCTCCACTGTCAGAATGATCACGCGTTCATGAAGCTCCCCCCTAATCGTGATCTTTCCCATGGCACGCTTGTATTTGATGCCGTGATAGAGTGCATTTTCTACTAATGGCTGCAAGGTCAGCTTCAAAATCTTGTACGGATAGAGTTTTTGATCAATCTGTATCTCATACTCTAAAATATCCTGATACCTCGCCTTTTGGATAGTTAAATAGCTTTCTATGTGCATCTGTTCATCCCGAATCGAGATAAATTCTGCGCCGTGGCTGAGCACGAGACGGAAAAACTGTGAGAGCGATACGACCATATCCACGGCCTCATCCTCCGAGTTACTCTCGATGAGCCAGACGATCGTATCCAGAGTATTATACAAAAAATGCGGATTGATCTGCTCCTGCAATAGCCTCAGCTCCGCATGGCGCATCTTGCGCTCGTCCTCCTTGATCTTTTTCACCATTGCCTCTAAATGCACGGTCATATTATTTATCGAGCCTGACAGCTCAGCTATCTCTAAGGGTCCCTCCCGCATCGCTCTCGCGCTAAAATCGCCGCGAGCGACTGCACCTGTCACACTGCGCAGCTGCTCGATCGGACGCACGATGCCTGTGACCGTCTGCACCACGATCCACATCACACACAGCAAAATAAAAGCCAGCATCACTGCAAAGACGAGCAGGAACTGTTCTACCTGTGCATTCAGCTGTATCTTCAGGCTGTTCATGCTGCGCGTCTGATAATAGATATAATATTGGATATCATCCTGGATCAGCTCCGTTAGAATGTAGATATTATTATCGAGCATCTCCATATTTTCGTCGTAACGCCCGCCTTCATCGATATTTTTCTCGATATCATCGATGCGATCCTCTAGCGTATCTAAGTTTCGCAGCAGACTCTGCAGCCACAGCCTGCTCTCGCGGTCCGTCGTGATGGCTACCAGCTTATTAAAATCCTCTCGCAGCGTATTCACCAGCTCATACGGATCCTCCAGAGAATCATCAGATTCGATTCCCTCTAGCGTGATCGTTCCGGCGACGAGACGATAGATACTCTCGTCTAGCTCATCCTTGAAGTCGAGATTGTAGTTGTTTGCGATCATCATGTTGCTGACGATCGTATCATAAGCATCGCTGTAGCCCTTAAAGGAGATCAGCAAATAGACGGACATCGCCAAAAAAGGCAGCACGGCAACTGCGATCAGCAATATAAATTTTTGTTTTAATGATGCCTGATCGGCATACGTCGTGTTTTTTTTCATAGTATAAAAATACACCCTATGCCGAATGCGCACAAGGTGTATCCTTTATTTTTAGCAATGGAAGCAGTAGTTTGTCTGTGATTCGTATACCTCTCCGGGATTTAAGAAGGGCTGCTTAAAGCTCGTCTCATTTACCGAATTCGGGAAGTACTGCGTCTCTAAGCAAAAGCCCTGACGATTCACGTAATCTACGCCGCCCTTGCCCTTTTGTCCGCCGACAAAATTGCCTGCATAAAACTGGATACCGACGCAGGTCGTATAGACATCCATCTGGATACCGGATATCGCAGAACGCGCGCGTGCAGCTAACTGCAGCGTACCGTCTGCCTTATCGAGCACGTAGTTATGATCATACCCGCCAGTGAATTTCAGCTGGTCAAAATCATCCTCTATGCGTGCACCGATCCTTGTCATCTGACGAAAATCCATCGGTGTAGCTGATACGGAAGCGATCTCTCCGGTAGGAATGGCTTTTCCATCGACAACCGGCGTGTAATAGGATGCGAAAAGCTCTAGCTCCTGATCTGTAGCACTTCCGCTTGCATGTCCGTCCAGGTTAAAGTATGCATGGTTCGTAAGGTTTGCCACGGTCTTTTTGTCGCTAGTCGCACGATATGTAATGCCAAGCGTACCGTCCTCCGAGAGTGTATAGGTTACACTCACATCCATGTTTCCCGGGAAGCCCTGCTGGCCATCCGGACTGTGATAGGTCAAAAGCACATGGGAATCATCTGCCTCCTCCACGCTCCAGAGCACACCATGAAAGCCTTCTGCGCCACTATGCAGATTATTTTCATTGTCATTTGCCTCTAGCTCATAGACCACTTCGTCGATCGTAACCCTTGCATTCGCGATACGATTGCCGTTTCGTCCGATCACGGCTCCGAGATAGCCATTGACATTCTCATACTGCTCCACGTTATCATAGCCTAGCAGTACATCGCGTATCTCTCCGGCCTGATCCGGCACGCGAATCGACTGAAGTGCGGCACCGAGTGTGATGATATCAACCTCCATACCATGTGCATTCTTTAACGTATATTTTTCGACTGCTTCACCTTTTTTTGTCTTTCCAAATTCTGTAACCATAACCGTCTCCTCCTTTATTTATTGTCCATAATAGTTTTTTCGGCTACGGACAGTTATTGTCCGTAGTAGGCGTTTTCGCCGTGCTTCCGGTAAAAATGCTTATCCTTTATATTATCCGGTGCGGGTTTCACCTGCGGATTGATAGCCTCAGTGTTACGAGCCATCTTTGCAACCTCCTCTAATACGACAGCATTGTGTACTGCCTCTGCAGCATCCTTGCCCCAGGTAAAGGGACCATGATTCTGGCAGAGAACTGCCGGTGTATAGACCGGATTGATGCCGCGTTCTTCAAAGGTCTCGATGATGACTACTCCGGTATTTTTCTCATATGCCTCGTTGATCTCCTCTGTGGTCAGATTTCTAGCACAGGGGATCGGTCCAAGGAAATAATCCGCATGTGTCGTGCCATAGAGCGGAATATCTCTGCCTGCCTGCGCCCATGCCACAGCCTCCGGAGAATGTGTATGTACAATACCGCCGATCTTCGGATACTTTTTATACAGCTCGATGTGTGTCGCCGTATCCGAAGAGGGCTTGTATCTGCCTTCGATCTTATTGCCGTCTAAATCCATGACTACCATATCATCCGGTGTAAGTGCGTCATAATCCACACCACTCGGCTTGATGACAAAATAGCCGCTTTCCTCGTCTCTGCCGCTTACATTGCCCCATGTATAGGTGATCAGCCCTCTGCGCGGCAGCTCCATATTTGCTTCATAAACCTCTTTTTTCAACTGCTCTAACATGTTCTTCTCCTCTAATAACTGAAAACTGAAAAATGAAAAAACTGTCCGAGGACAATGGCAGTTCCCGAACAGTTATACACTTTATTTAATATCGTCCTTGATCCGTGACGCAATGCCCTCTGCATCCAGCTTGTATTTATGCAGCAGCTCCTTTGCAGGACCTGACTCGCCAAATACATCGTTCATGCCGATGCGGCTCACCTTCGTCGGATAATGCTCGCTTAGACACTCACTGACTGCTGCACCTAGTCCACCGATGATGGAATGCTCCTCCACGGTAAAGATGCGTCCTGTCTTTTTGGCAGCCTTGATGACTAGCTCCTCGTCTAACGGCTTGATCGTGTGAATGTTGATCACCTGTGCATCGATGCCATCTGCTGATAGCAGCTCGGCAGCTGCTAATGCCTCGCTGACACACAGGCCGGTTGCGATGATCGTAACATCAGAGCCATCACGAAGCTCTACGCCCTTACCGATCTCGAATTTGTAATCAGCTCGGTCGTTTATAACCGGCACAGCCAGACGACCAAAGCGCAGATAAACCGGGCCATCATGCTCATAAGCTGCCTTTACCGCAGCCTTTGCCTCGACATCATCACTAGGATTTATGACTACCATACCGGGAATAGCACGCATCAGAGCGATATCCTCGTTACACTGATGGGATGCGCCATCCTCACCAACGGAAATACCGGCATGAGTCGCACCGATCTTTACATTCAGGTGCGGATAACCGATGGAATTACGAACCTGCTCAAAGGAACGTCCTGCCGCAAACATCGCAAAGGTGCTCACAAACGGAACAAATCCGCAGGTAGATAAGCCTGCTGCGATACCGGTCATATTGGCCTCGGCGATACCACAGTCAATATGGCGATCCGGGAACTCCTTTTTAAATACTCCGGTTTTTGTAGCTGCAGCCAGATCGGCATCGAGTACAAGCAGGTTCTCATGCTCCTTTCCGAGCTCTACCAAAGCATTGCCGTAGCTTTCTCTTGTTGCAATCTTCTTTACTTCTGACACAATGCTTCACCTGCCTTTCTCAGATCCTCCATAGCAACCGCAAACTCCTCATCGTTCGGAGCCTTTCCATGCCAGCCGACATTGTTCTCCATGTAGGATACGCCCTTGCCCTTTACGGTATGAGCGATGATCGCTGTGGGCATGCCCTTTGTCGCCTTTGCCTCATCAAAGGCTGCACGCAGCTGATCAAAGTCATTTCCATCGATGTTGATCACATGGAAATTGAATGCCTCGAATTTTTTGTCGATCGGATACGGAGAGCAAACCTCATCGATCGCTCCGTCGATCTGCAGGTTATTATTGTCTACGATGACGCAGAGATTGTCTAACTTGCGAAAGCCTGCAAACATAGCTGCCTCCCAAATCTGTCCCTCCTGAATCTCGCCATCACCACAGAGTGCATATACACGGTAGTTCCTGCCGGATTTTTGTGCGCCGAGCGCCATACCGCATGCAGCGGAAAGTCCCTGTCCTAAAGATCCTGAGGACATATCCACACCAGGAATATGCTTCATATCGGGATGTCCCTGCAGATAAGAGCCGGTATGTCTGAGAGTTACAAGATCCTCTACCGGAAAATAGCCTCTGTGTGCCAGTGCCGAATACAGTCCCGGTGCCGTATGACCCTTGGATAATACGAATCTGTCACGATCAGGATCCTTTGGATTTTTCGGATCGATATGCATCTCTTCAAAATAAAGATATGTAAAAATATCTGCTGCGGAGAGCGATCCGCCGGGATGTCCTGCCTTGGCAGCATGTACACCCTCAACGATACCGCGACGAACCTCAACCGCAGTCTTCATAAGCTCAAGCTTGTCCATTGTTTTCTCCTTAATAAAATTATCGATCTGCTTATTCGCCAAAGACTGCCTTGTAATCCTTCTGGAACTTCTCGATGCCCTGATCTGTCAAGGGATGCTTGGTCATCTGCTCAATAACACCATAAGGAACGGTAGCGATATGTGCACCTGCCAAAGCACAGTCTGTCACATGGATCGGATTGCGGATAGAAGCAGCGATAATCTCTGTATCCAAGCCATAATTATCAAAGATCTGAACAATATCCTCGATCAGGTTGATGCCCGGCTGGCTGATATCATCTAATCTGCCAAGGAACGGAGAAACATATGTAGCACCTGCTCTGGCAGCTAACAATGCCTGGTTTGCGGAGAAAATCAGGGTCACATTTGTCTTGATGCCCTCAGCAGAGAGAACCTTTACAGCCTTCAAGCCTTCTACGGTCATGGGAATCTTTACGACCATGTTCGGATGAATCTTTGCGATCGCACGACCTTCCTCGATCATTCCAGCTGCGTCTACCGTCGTAGCCTTTACTTCGCCGCTGATCGGTCCGTCAACGATCGTTGTGATTTCCTTGATCACCTCATTGAAATCACGTCCTTCCTTTGCAATCAGAGAGGGATTCGTCGTCACGCCACAGATGACACCCATGTCATTTGCTTTGCGAATATCATCTACATTCGCTGTGTCAATAAAGAATTTCATTGCTTTTTATCTCCTTTTTTAATTATTCGGTGCACGAAGCGAGCCTCGCGCGCCGCTTTCCGTTACCATATTACACTATTCCGACCCAATAATCCATACGATTTTTTTGCAATCCTTTTTTAAAAAAACACATTTTTGTGCTATTTATAGTACACACTGCCAAGCATCAGATCGCGCTTGAAATCACGGATATTTGTATTGGAATCGATATATACAGCCTCGATACCCATCGCATTTGCCCAGTCGCCCATCTGCTCAGCCGTCAGATCATAGGTAAACGCGGTATGATGTGCGCCTCCTGCCAATATCCAGGCTTCGGTTCCGGTATAAAAGTCCGGCTTCGGTGTCCAGAAATTCGTCGCAACAGGAAGCTTTGGCATCGGCTTTTCTACCTTTTTGCAATCTACCTCCTGAATGATCAGGCGGAAACGGTTGCCCAGGTCGATTAAGGATGTGGCGATACCAGCACCTGGCTTTGATGTAAATACGAGTCTTGCCGGATCCTCACGATCACCCATAGACAGTGGCTGGCACTTGATGCTGATCGGTCCCTCTGCTATGGACGGACAGATCTCTAACATATGCGCCTCTAGGATACCCTCCTTGCCCTTGACCAGATTGTAGGTATAATCCTCCAGCATAGAAGTACCCTTTGCATCCTTTTTGCCGGCTGTCATCAGCTTCATCAGACGAACCATGGCAGCTACCTTCCAATCTCCCTCTGCACCAAAGCCATAGCCCTTTTCCATCAAACGCTGAATTGCAAGACCGGGCAGCTGTTTCAAAGCTCCCAGATCGCCAAAGTGTGTCACGATCGCCTGATAATTTTTTTCATCCAGGAAGCGTTCAAAGCCAAGCTCGATCTGGGCCTGCACAGCCACATGGCGCTTGAATTCCTCAGGATCTCTGCCCTCTAATAAAATATCATATTTGCTGTAATATTCATCCACGAGTGCATTCGTATCACCGGCTGATACAGCAGCGACATATTCTGCGATCTCATTTACCGGATACGCATCGATCTCCCAGCCGAATTTCAGCTGTGCCTCGACCTTATCGCCCTCGGTTACGGCTACATTTCTCATGTTGTCTGCGACTCTGGCTACACGGATGTGGCTGCTTTCTATCACTCCGATAGCTGTGCGCATCCATCCTGCGATGCGCTCCTGTACGACTGCGTCTGACCAGTGTCCGACGATGACCTTGCGCTCTATGCCCATACGTGTCACGATATGGCCATACTCACGATCGCCGTGTGCAGCCTGGTTTTCATTCATGAAATCCATATCGATCGTATCGTAGGGAATCTCCTCGTTAAACTGCGTATGCAGATGCAGCAGCGGCTTGCGATATTCCTGCAGACCTAAAATCCAGGACTTTGCCGGTGAAAAGGTATGCATCCACGTGATGACACCTGCGCATTCCTCGTCCATATTTGCGTCGTTAAAGGTCTTTCTGATCAGCTCATTTGTAATCAAAGTCGGCTTCCAGACAATCTCAAAGGGCAATACGCCGGAAGCGTTCAGCTTCTCAACGATGATCCTTGAATGCTCTGCTACGTGTGACAGGCACTCATCTCCATACAGATCCTGTGAGCCGGTGCAAAACCAGAATTTATAATTTTTTGTCTTTAACATATTTTTCCTCCTATAATGCCGCTACGGCTGCTGCCTCAATGGGAAGTCCTGCCTTGTAGCGTTCGATAAAGGCATCAAAGCCTGCCACGTCTGCCGGATCAGGAGCAATCGTCTCTCCTGCTTTTCCTGCAAAAATGTGGTCGTTTAAGTATGCATCCAGGCTCTCGCCCTCTTTCCTTTGTGCCATATAAAGTGCCAGCAGGGCAATACCCCAGGCACCGCCTTCTCCGGCTGTCTCCATCACGGTAACCGGTGCGTTCATCGCTGCTGCGAGAATGCTCTGTCCTACACCCTTTGTCTTGAACAATCCGCCGTGTCCGTAGATACAGTCAATCTTTACCTGCTCCTCCTTCAGTAGAATGTCAAGGCCGCATTTTAGTGCGCCCAGAGACGTGTAGAGATTGACACGCATAAAGTTCGCCAGATTAAACTTCGCCTCCGGTGTCCGTGCAAACAGCGGACGTCCCTCGGTAAAGCCTGTTATATGCTCACCGGAAAAATAGTTATAAGCCAGCAGTCCGCCGCAGTCCTTATCTCCCTCGAGTGCCTTATTATACAGCGTGCCAAACAGCCTGTTCATATCTGCCTCAACGCCAAAGCTCTCAGCAAACTCCTTGAAGATATTGACCCATGCATTCAGATCTGATGTGCAGTTATTGCAATGAACCATCGCTACGGCATCTCCGGCCGGTGTCGTCACCATATCTAACTGCTCATGCAGTGCCTTTAACTCCTGCTCTAATACGACCATGGCAAAAACGCTCGTTCCTGCAGAGACATTACCGGTGCGAACAGCTACCGAATTCGTCGCTACCATACCTGTACCTGCATCGCCCTCCGGCGGGCACATCCGTGCGCCAGGCTGCAATACTCCTGTCGGATCCAATTTTTTCGCACCCTCTGCGGTAAGTACGCCTGCATCCTCTCCTGCCACGAGTACCTTCGGGAAGATATCACGCAGCTTGTAGGGCATGCCTTTTTCTGCCAGCTTTACGTCAAACTTATCTACCATCGTCTGGTTGTAATCACGCGTCTTAGAATCAATCGGAAACATACCTGCTGCCTCGCCGACTCCTACGACCTTCTCACCGCTCATCTGCCAGTGGATATAGCCTGCCAGCGTAGTCTGGAACTTGATGCTCTTCACATGCTCTTCGCCGTTTAGTATCGCCTGATACAAATGTGCCACGCTCCAACGCTGCGGAACATTGAAATTCAGATACGGTGAGAGCTCCTCGCATGCCTGACCGGTGATGGTGTTTCTCCAGGTACGAAACGGCACCAAAAGCGTATCCTTTTCATCAAAGGCCATATAGCCGTGCATCATAGCGGAAAATCCGATCGCTGCGAGATTTTTTAATTCAACGCCATATTGCTTTTTTACATCGGCTGCCAGATCCTGGTAGCAGTCCTGCAAGCCGTCCCAGATAGCCTCCAGACTATACGTCCATATGCCGTCTACTAACTGATTTTCCCAGTCATGTGCACCGGAAGCGATCGGTGTGCCTGCTTCATCCACCAAAACGGCTTTGATTCTCGTCGAACCGAACTCAATACCAAGAACCGCTTTTCCTGCTTCAATCACTTGTGCTGCATTGCTCATTTTTATTACCCCCTCTGATTATTTGCCTTCTTCGGCTTCTCCCTCATGTATTTTAGTATATAACTTGTATGCTTGCCTTTACAAGTTGTCTTTTCTCTCACTTGACCGCCGCACGATCAGCTGCGGCTCGATCACGATCTGCGTCTGCTTAACATGTGCCGGATCACGAATGAGCTCTAAGAGCAGCCCTGCTGCCATCTCTCCGAGCTTCTCCTGCGGATGCGACACAGTCGTCAGCGGCACACGACATGTCGATGCCAGATAGGAATCATCATACCCTGTCACAGCGACCTCTCCCGGACAATCTACGCCCTTTTCCTCTAAGGCACGCAGCACCTGCAGTGCAATCTGATCGTTATAGCAGACTACTCCGTCAAAAAAAAGCTGCTCTCTTTCATCAATCAGCTGCTTTAGCTTTTCATACGGATGACTCTTGCGGTCCTCTGTGTAAAACCAGACCACCTTGTCCGGATCGTATGCGATGCCTGCTGCCTGCAAGGCCTGCACATAGCCCTTGTGCCGCTGTTGCCCCTGAGTATCGTCCGCCTTGAACAGTCCGATCAGATCCCGTCTGCCCTGTGCGATCAGATGCTCTGTCACCAGATAGCCGCCTCTGCAGTCATCCATCAGAATATGCGGCTTATCCTTTAGCTGGTCGTAGCTGCCCTGAATAAATACATACGGTATCTCATACGCATCCAGCATTTCATATAGATTCAGATGTCTGCACATGATCTGGCTCTTGCTCGGCTCGATAATCAGGCCATCGATATTTTTTTGCAGCAGCTCCTCTAAGCATCTTGCCTCCATGCCTCGGGAATTCTTTGTATTTTTTAGCAGGATGCTGTAGCCATTTTGCGTGAGCACCCAGTCGATCCCCTGGATCACCCTCGGAAATATATAGTCCGACAAATATGTCGTCACGACGGCGATATTTTTTGATTTTAAGTGCTGTCCCATCAGCTCTGAACAAAATGTACCTCGTCCATGCTGGGCATAGATAAAGCCCTCATCCTGCAAGATCTCCAGTGCCTTTCGCACTGTCTGTCTGCTCACTGAGTAGGCAGCCGCCAGCTCATTTTCAGATGAGAGCCTCTCCCCCGGGCGAATCCTCCCATGCAAAATCTGCTCCCGCAGATCCTCATAGATATCTACATATTTTAGCTTTTTTTCCATCGCTTTTCACACCTACTGGCTGCTCATCTTCTTTAACGCTTCGATCAGCTCCATATCCTCTGCACTCAGCCGTATATTTGACGTCACGCTCTCGCCATCCGCTCTCGTCGCCGTGATCTCCAAAACCGTTCCCTCTCCGATGTAGTCTCTTCCTACCACCTGCAAAAACCGCGGAAATTTCGGGTGGTTTCTCTCAAACCGCTCCCACATGCTCTTCATTTGAAATATCATTGTTGGATTTATCATTGTTGAGTCTCCTTTTTTTATATATTTTAGTCAACAATTCCCTTCCTTTCAAGGAATTTTTGCCCCAATTTTTATTTGTCACCAGGTAAATTCCGTGTTACGATGATATAAAATGCAAAAGAATAAGGATGAAAAACCGCTATGATAACGATTAAGGATATAGCCAAAATGTGCGACGTTTCTGTCGCAACTGTATCGAATATCATCAATAATAAAAGCAATGTCGGCGAAGAGACTCGCCAGCGCGTGTTAGCTGTCATCGAGGAGACCAATTACACGCCAAACTCCGTCGCGAAAAATCTAAAGACAAAGCAGACAAAATGCATTGGTGTCATTGCCGAGGATATGACGGTATTTGCGCTGCCGGATATCATTGATGGGATCACAGAATATTGTGAAGAAGCAGACTATCAGATTCTTTTGATCAATCTCAGACTTTACAAAAAATTTGCAGACAGCTATTACACGGATAACAGCTACCGCACGATTGTCCACAAACAGCTACGCGTTCTGCAGTCCAAGCAGGTTGACGGAATCATCTACATCGGTGCCCATGAACGACTCATCGATGTCCTGCCAAAGGATTTAGACATTCCTGCCGTCGTCGCCTACAGCTACACAAACAATCCTTCCATTCCATCGATCGTAGCAGCTGATGAACCCGGTGCATACGTACTCGCCAAGCATCTGCTCGAGCACGGCCACCGTAACATCGGTGTGATTGCCGGAAAAAAGGACAGTATCCACACACAGCTGCGTCTGGAGGGTTTCCAAAAGGCATTGTTTGAATACGGCGTACTATACGATCCCTCTCTCATCCTATATGGCGACTGGACGAGAGAGAGTGGATATGCACTTGTTGATTCGCTGCTGCAAAAACACGCCACAGCCATTTTTTGCATGAATGATTTTATGGCAGGCGGAGTCTATGAGCGCCTCATCGAGCGTCATTATCAAATCGGTCAGGACATCGCAGTCACCGGCTTTGATAACCGTGAGATGGCCGGCTACGAAAAACCCGGGCTTACCACTATGGGCATCCCGCTCCACGACATCGGCTATCTCGCCGGAGAGGAAATTGTCTCCATGTTAGAAAAAGAGCATGAGAACCAGATCGATCCCATGCTCCATGTTCCCTGCGTGCCGTATTTCCGTGAGTCGGTTAATACCCTTCCAACGAGTGAATGCTAAAAACTCAGCCCTCCCCTCATTTCTAGGGTGGGCTGAGTTTTTCTTGAAATTTCTAATCTTTTAATATCCTACAATTGAAATCGCACGGTTCATACCTTTCTTGTAGAATAGTTTTTTATAATCATTCAGCTTTTCCTTCGGAACCCTGACAAGAGTATCCTTATCAATTCGGCTAAATGCCTTTCGATTCAGACTCTTTGCTGTCAGCTTTGTGGTTCTGATTGTTAAAACCTTCAGATTATTATTTCCTGCAAATGCATGCTTTCCAATCCGCATCACGCCTGCACCAATGATAATCGTCTCGAGACTGTCACATCCCTTGAATGCTTCCTTTCCGATTGTCGTCACATTCTTTCCAATGACTATCTTCTTCAAGTCCTTATCATTCTTGAATGCCTTGTTCTCAATCGCTGTAACTTTATAGACACTTCCGTCTATTGTCACAGCATCAGGAATCCTCACGGTTGTTGCATTGCTATCGGCGCAGTGCTTATATTCAACGGTTTTTGTCTGATCAGAAACAATCTCATATACTGCCTTTGTCTTTTTATCAACATAGGTTTCATTTTCGGAATCTTTATCCTTATCAGATACATCATCCTTAGCTGAATCCGGTTGCTTCGCCGTAGAGTCTTTTGCAACTCCTGAGTCTCCAGAATATGAACCTCCACTTTGCTCTTTATCTGTTTTCTCAGATGCTTCTTTGACTGTATCATAAGCATATGCTTTCCACTCTAGTACACCGCAAGCCAGCTTTCCTGGATTGATGGTCACGCGAAGTGCCGTCGTCTTCACCGGTGTAAATGTCGTTTTATTGTACTGATCCAATTCCACACCAAGACCGCTTGCATTCTCCACATCCTTCCATGCACCATCCTCTGACAGATATTCGATTGAATAGCTTGACGGATAGAAGTTTCCGTTTCCATCCTTAAAGAAGTACAAATCTGTCGCTGCCAGCAGCTGCGGTTCTTCCCATGTATACTGAATCCATGCCGGAGCACTCTGATTTCCACTCCAGTTGTGCCATGCACCGCCTTCGCCAAATCCATCTGCCGAGCTGGTCGGATCTATTCCATTGTTCAATGCTGCCGCTCCACCCAAATCATTCGGATTTTCATAAATAGCAGTCGGAGTGGCATCTGCTGCGACATTTTTTGCTTCTCCTGATACCACAATCAGCTTTAACTTGACCTCTTGCTTAGAGTCTTCCAGCTGTCCCTTTATGGTCACAACTCCAGCACTCTTGTACTGTTTTTCGGATATAGTACTCCAGTTGACCTTCACTTCACGATAAACACCGTCTGAATACAAAACTGATACGTTCTCAGGAAGCACAGGTGCATTTCCGGCAATCGTCACAACGGTAGGCTGCTTTACCTCAGAAACAGTAGTCTCCTCATCGTTTGACTTTTCGCTTTTCACCTCATCGGCTGTCATAGCAACCGATTTCATTACAAAATTGTCGATTTTTCCGTTAAAGAATGCTCCGCTCTCTTCAGATGATCGTCCAAGGAAACTGCGCTCTTCCTCACTCACCTGCGATAGTTTAAATCCGGTTTCCTCTAATCTTCCGGCTAGTGCACCATCTACATATAGTGCATAGGTTTCTCCCTCAGCTGTTACAGTCAGATTCTTCCAAAACTTCGGTGCAAGCTTAATTCCTGATTTTACGGTTTTATCCTTTACCGTTAATGCTACCTCATTTCCATTCACAAGCTCTAATACAAACGAATCCCCGAATGTGATAATCGGTGTATGATTTGTCTGATCCTTACTCAGATAAATGTCCACACTAACCGTAGCATCATCCACCTGGTCTGTCAGGGCATGCTGCAGCTCCACATAACCACCAGATATTTTTCCATTCATCTGCAGAGCACTTCCGGTTTTTCCCTCAGAGGTAATCGTCGTATCAGTCGGATAGGTCAAAATACCAGCATACTTTTCACCTGCCGCTGTTTTTACAAATTTATCTAGCTTTGTAAGGCTTTCAAAATCATAGTTTGCCATCACCTCTGGCTTTGGATCATCTTCTTTCACCGTAAATGTCACAGAATCATTTGCACTTTCCTTTCCATCGCTTGCAGTAAGCCTGAATGTATAGGTTCCGGTCTTTTTAAAGATAACCTCTGAAATCTGCTTGTCTGCATTTTTAATCACCACACCATCAGAAGAAGCCTCACTCGTCAGCTCCCACTTATAGGTCATGTCCGTTCCTTCATAGCCATCATCACTTACTGTTCCTTCGAGTCTAACCGCATCAGAAAGCTTCACCTCGCGATCTGCACCTGCCTCTACAACAGGCTTTTGATTTTTAGCGTCTCCGCCTTTTTCAATCTTTACAATTGCTGACTCACCTTCTGGCAGAGGCACATTAATCTGCGATACCTTGCCGTCAACTGCCTGGAAGCTTCCTGTCTCCTTTTCGCCAACCGTAATCTTATAGGAGCCTGCTGCAAGTCCCGTCAGTTCGATATTCGCATCATGAGCTGTTTTCTCCAGATTCTTCATATTCAAAACGACAGAAGCTTTATTTTTTGACACCTCTGCGCTCGTATACTGATCTCTGTTTAGCTCGATATATAACTTTTCATTAATCAGATTAAGACGCGTATATAAACCGTCTAACGGAGTCACCTTATACGCATCGTTTCCTTCTGTAACCTCACAGCCATAGCCTACCAAGCCAAATACAGGATCCGTAGCCACATCTGAGGATAGAATCTGTAATGCACCAAATAACCCTAAATCAGACTCACCTGCCATCTGACGCCAGCCATTGTGCAGATTTCCCCCACCGGTTCCCTGTCCGCCAAGATTACCCATCTCCGACTGATATGTCCATGAAACAGCACCGATGTTCTCAGAATCCGCATCAATCTGTCCAGAATTGATACAGGTTAAATTTGCAAGCTTCGCTGCATAATTCGCCCGTGCTGCAATAGCCGCTGCATCTGCAGTTAAGTCGTTGTCCTCCAGACGAAGCCAGTCATCCATGCAATATCCTGCCAGCGCAGCCGTATACTGAAAATTCCACCAGTTTTCTCCGCATATCGTAGTCGGATTTGCGTAATGATACCATATTGGCTGCACGCCACGACAAGCCCTTGTCTTTGCATCGATCTTTTGCATCATGGTCTTTGCATTCTTGGTATCGTCCTCTAGGTTCACCTTTGCAAGCGTATAGACAGCCTCCTCTCCGGTATTATCATAGGAATACTCAGAGCCGTACGGATACTTGGTATCCTTGAAGTTGCTATACTTCTGTTCCATGATTTCTTCTATATTATCCGCTTCTTCGTAGTATCCTTCCTCACGCAGGGCATCAATGATGTCCGGTGTGGTCAACTCTCCCATCAGACCGGTCTCCCAGTTGTAGGATACTCCCTCGCCGTACAAGGCCTTCATGATGTTATAGGCACGCAAAAGATAGGTGTTCTTATCCTCAATATAGTCCGCAGTTTCCGGGAACTTCTTCGCAATCTTATACATGGAGAAATAGGTATTGTAAATATGAGGATATGCATAACCACGGTAGGTCGGAGAAGTATTCGAGGCTACCATTAAAAAGTCATGGATCTTATAATCCTTTTGATGCTCTCTCATCAATCCGTTCCAGATGGCCACATCCAGATACTGATCGACTGCCTCAATCTCCCTTTTCACTGGCTGATATACATTCTTTTCTGCTATATACTCACCATGTGTCAGACCCCAGTCATCTCCCCAGCCCCAGTAGTTTTTCTCCCAATATGTCGAATCCTCCTCGGAGCGCAGATCCTTGCTGTCCATCATCCAGTCGTCAAACACCTTATCACCGGTCTCACCAGGTGTGTTGATCTGTGTTTTATCAACCATGAACTCGGAATGAGCCAGCAGGGCATCCTCCACTTTATCCATCATATAGAACTGAAGTACAGTCTCTTTTTTATCGTTATCTTCCCCATAGGTGACAGTCACATTATGCTGTCCCAGATCCTCAAAATTCAGATCGTATACATGATACTGCTCGCCTTCAACCGTAACAGTTTTTTCATATGTAACCTTTGTCTTATCTGTCTTCTTGCAAGTCGGCAGATTTGTAACTGCATTCGTGCCTTTATGCATGGTCTTTCCATACAAATCA
>CAVBEI010000012.1:0-49143 GCA_963594555.1 Lachnospiraceae bacterium
GGCATATACTCGATCCATCTCCTCGGTAGTGAGTGGCTTAGACGGGCGATTCTGTACCACAAACAGCCTCTCATCGTAGGTCTCATACAAGACCTTTGCAACGAAATGGTCAGTGTTGCAATATTGTATATAAAAGCTCTTCGCATATTGCTCCTTTGAGGCACGGATCGCTTCAAAGGACGGAAGTGCAAGGGCCTGTGCTCCTTCAAGCAGTGCACGGTCTCTCGTCTTATAAACCGTGCCGTCAATAAAAGTAATATCCTTAATCGGAATGCCGCTGTCTAGGGCATCTGCAATCTCTATGATGCTTCGTTCTCCCATCCCGTATGAGATCAGATCTGCACCCGAGTCTAAGAGAATGGAACGGCGCAGCTTATTTGACCAGTAATCGTAATGACCGAGTCTGCGCAGACTCGCCTCGATGCCACCGATGATGATCGGAGTATGCTTATAGGTTTTGCGAATGAGATTACCGTATACAACCACTGCATAATCCGGACGCTTTCCCATCACGCCGCCCGGTGTATAGGCGTCCGTATCTCGCTTTCTTTTGGATACCGAATAATGATTGACCATGGAATCCATATTGCCGCCGCATACCAAAAAGCCAAGCCTCGGCTCTCCATATAGCTGTATGCTTGTCTCGTCTCTCCAGTCCGGCTGGGAAATGATCGCCACACGATAGCCGTGTGCCTCTAAGAGACGGCTGATGATCGCCGGTCCAAACGACGGATGATCTACGTATGCATCCCCTATCACATATACAAAATCCGGCCGATCCCATCCTCTTTTTTTACAATCCTCTACGGTCACCGGCAAAAAATCATGTATCATATAATATCCCCATTTATTGGTATCTTTTCCAGCATAGTCAACAAATATTATATCATTTTTCAGGTACTATTACAACCGCTCCAGCGCTAGCTTCATTTAGTTCACAGCCACCACTCAGATACGCGATTTCTTCTTTTGTTAGTCTTCGGTATTCCCCCGGAGATAAAGTCTCATCGAGACATAGCTTTCCCATGGAAAGGCGTTTTAATTCTAAGACTTTTTTTCCGCAGGCTTCAAACATCCGCTTGATCTGGTGATATTTTCCCTCGTATATCGTCACACGGATATGTGAGATCACATCTGCCTTTAGTATGCTCAGCTCTGCCGGCCTTGTGATTCGCTTCTCCCCAATATCGATTCCTTCTGCAAAGGAGCGTATATCCTCCTCTGTGACAAAACCGTCTATCAATGCCTCATACGTTTTTGGAATATGATGTGACGGGCTAAGCAGTGTATGACTAAGAGCCCCATCATTTGTGATAAGCAGCAGTCCCTCTGTATCAAGATCAAGCCTTCCTACCGGAAAAAGATCATCTCTAACATGCTCCTTTATACAGTCAAGTACAGTCGGATAACGACTGTCCGTCGTTGCAGATACGACCCCCTTTGGTTTGTTTAACATAAAATATTCGTATTCCACATAGGATATCTGCTCTTGATTTACCCACACCTGTGCCTGGGTTTGATCTATCTTTTGCTCCGGTCTTTTGCAAATGCTGCCATCTACCCTTACCTTGCCCGAGAAGATGAGTTTTTTTACCTCGCTTCTCGTACCTATTCCCATATCTGCTAAATATTTGTCTAATCGAATCATAATTTTATTTTAAAAACGGCACCAGGGAATACCCTGATGCCTGTATATGTTCCTTTCGTTATTGTGCTGAATCATCCGGCTGCATGTCCTGCTGTGTGACCGGCTGCGTAGGTGTCACATTTTGCGATAGCTCAGGCTCTGTCTGCGGCATCAGCTCTGCACGATTCGCCAAAACAACCTGCAGCGAGCTGCTAAGACTTGCGATCAGATTATCATAGCGTGCCTTTGAGCCCTCGATGGCACCATTTAAAATCACCTCCAGGTTGCGCAGCAGCTCATCCGTATAGCCGATCGCACCCATACGTATCTGGTTAGCATCGTTAGTCGCCTTGTCTAATATCTCCTGCGCCTGCTTGGTCGCAACCATAACTACCTCATTTGCCTGTGCATAGGCCTGCTGCATGATCTGATGCTCGCTCACCAGCTCAGAATGCGTCACCTCAGCCTGTGCTATGATGGAATCTGCCTTTGTCTGGGCATCTGCTAAAATCGCTTCCTTATTGCTGATCATCTTCTGATAACGCTTGATCTCCTCCGGTGTGCGCAGTCTAAGCTCTGTCAAAAGCTCCTCCATCTGATCCTTGTTCACAACGATCTTGTTTGGAGAAAATGCCTGCGGCTTGCAGGATTCGATATATTGTTCTAATTCCTCGATGGTCTGCTCTATTTTACTACTCATGTTGATCTCCTTTTTCGTAGCCATATTTCGCATAGATACGTTCAATCATCGCAGGCGGAACAAAATGTGATATATCTCCGCCATAAGAAGCAAATTCCTTCACTATCGTCGAGCTTAAATAAGAATATTGCAGGCTGCTCGTCAAAAAAATCGTCTCTATCTCTTCATATTCCACATGATTGGTCTGTGCGATCTGAAGCTCATATTCAAAATCCGTCACTGCACGCAAGCCACGGATGATGAGTGTCGCCTGAATATCCTTCGCAAAATCTACAAGCAAGCCATCAAAAGAAACTACCCTCACATTCGGCAGATCACACGTCAATTCCTTTAACATACTAACACGTTCATCTACAGAAAACAACGAATTTTTTGCGCGATTGTTCAACACGCCGACATATAATTCATCTACGATATTTGCAGATCTTCGGATAATATCCATATGCCCGTTTGTAACCGGATCAAAGCTGCCCGGATAGATTGCTCTTCTCATAATCATATTCCATTTCTTTTTATAACCCACACCTTCTAATCACTTAGAGGGTTCTTTATCAGACCGAGTTAAAAACACATGTTTATTTGTCTTGTAAATCTTCTCGCGAGTGATCTCATAACCATAAGCATTCACATAAGAAAAATCCGTATGCTCGTCCGCCTCGATTATGATGACAGCATCCTCTTTTAACAGGGTGGAGGCGGCAAGTGCCTGCAAAACCGCTGCCTCTAGGCTCTGTCCATACGGCGGATCCATAAAAATCAGATCAAATCTGTATTTGCCCTCGAGCTGGCGCAAAGCGCCAAGTACATCCGTTTGCATCAGGCGGCAACGATCACCCAGCTTTGTGAACGCCATATTATCTGCAATCACCTCACAGGCCTTTTTGCTTTGCTCCACAAAGACACAATAAGCGCCACCTCTGCTGATAGCCTCTAGTCCAATCTGTCCGCTGCCGGCAAACAAATCCAAAAAATATGCTCCTGGAAGCTCTGGATTTAAAATATTAAATAGCGTCTCCTTGATCCGATCCGTGGTCGGCCGTGTATCTCTTCCCGGCAGAGTGCGAAGCGGCAGACGTCTGGCTTCTCCTGCAATAATCCTCATCCCCTACTTTTGCTCCTTTAATACAGCACGATTTTTCACAAGATAATCACACAGTGATACTATCGTAAGAATCAGTGCGATCCAGGTCAAGGCTATGCCTAACACAGCAAAAAAAGTACCCGGCAGATCCAATATCAGCACGATGATCATCAGCATCTGAAACGTTGTCTTGAATTTGCCCCAGTAGCTGGCAGCGATCACCACACCATTATCGGCTGCTACGAGACGAAAGCCGCTGATGATAAACTCTCTGCTGATGATCACGATCACAATCCAGGCAGCTAACTGCCCGGTAGCCACCAGACATATCATCGCTGAGCATACAAGCAGCTTGTCTGCAAGCGGATCCATGAATTTTCCGAAATTCGTAATCATATTGTATTTTCGAGCGATCTTACCGTCTGCCAGATCAGTCAGGCTAGCAATTATAAAAATCGCTACTGCAATAAAGTTGTTATACGGCACACTCTCAACCAACAAAAAAAATACAAAAAAAGGAATCAGAAGCACTCGCAATATCGTCAGCTTGTTTGGCAGGTTCATTTTCATTCTATCATCTCTCCTATCAAATCATATTCATAGGCACCGGTCAGCCGCACATGTACGAAATCTCCGGTATGCAGCTCTTCATTCGTATGAATAAATACATAGCCATCCACACCCGGTGCATCCCGATACGTACGTGCCACATAGGCCTGTTCCTCCGGCAGCTTTCCTTCGATCATGGCATACAGCTGTCTGCCGCACATTGCTTCGTTTCGATCAAGGGAAATCTCCTGCTGCAGCTCCATGACCTCATCCCGCCATGTCTGCTTCAATTCTTCATCTATCTGACCTTCAAACTCTGCCGCCGGCGTATTCTCCTCCGGCGAATAAGTAAACACACCCAGTCGATCAAACTCTGCCCAGTTTAAAAACTCCATCAGTTCTTTATGCTGTGCTGATGTCTCTCCCGGAAATCCACAGATGATCGTGGTCCGAAGGCAGATATCCGGCAGCTTCTCACGCAATAGCTCTATCTTATCTGCCAGCTGTGCGCCGGTTGTACGCCGACCCATACGCCTTAAAATAGTATCACTTATATGCTGGATGGGCATGTCCAGGTAATGTACTACCTTTTTGTTGCGCGCTATCGCATCAATGAGTGCTTCATCAATCTCCTCCGGATAGCAATACATCAAACGAATCCAATAAAGCCCTTCAATCTCCTCTAGTGCATCCAGCAGACGATCTAACGATTTTTTACCATATAGATCCTGTCCGTAAACGGTAGTCTCCTGTGCGACCAAAATCAGCTCCTTTACGCCCTGAGAGACAAGCTGCTTAGACTGCTCTAAGAGCTCCTCGATCGGAACACTGCGATAAGAGCCTCGAATCGAAGGAATCACGCAATAGCTGCAGTGCTTGTCACACCCTTCTGCAATCTTTAAATAGGCATAATGTCCGCCGGTAGTTACCATGCGTTTTTTATCCTGCAGCTTCGGTAAGCCCTCCAGTGCACGATAATTTTTATAAATACTGCCGCCAAGTGCACGCTCAACTGCCTCTACAATATCATCATAGGCATTCGTTCCAATGACTGCATCGACCTCCGGAATCTCCTTTAATACTTCATCCTGATATCTTTGCGCTAAGCAGCCTGTCACAATAAGAGCCTTTAAGCGTCCTGTCTGCTTGTAGGCAGCCATATTTAAAATCGTCTGAATGCTCTCTTCCTTGGCATCACCGATAAAGCAGCAGGAATTGACAACGATCACATCTGCCGCTGCTTCCTCGTCTACCAGGGTATAGCCTGCAGCAGAAAGCATACCGATCATATATTCCGAATCTACCAGATTCTTATCACAGCCAAGTGAAATAAAAAGTATATTCATCGTTACTCCCTGTGATGAAAAAATAAAAGTAACTGCTTCGTACCTTCACAGTTACAGCCAAAGTGCATCTTACACCGGCTTAAATTTCCTGTTTTATGCCATCTTTTCCATAGCTTCCGTAGCCTGCGTATCACTCAGCTCTTCTGCCTGCTCATCTTCACCGAGGATCTTTACCTTGCCCTCGTAGATTTCCTGAACAGCTGTCGATAATGGCTTTTTGCCATTTGCATTGGAAACCAAAGGCTCATCACCGGCGATCAGCTGGCGAGCACGCTTGGATGCAGCAATCACGATGGAATAGCGGCTGTTTACAACCGGCTCCTCTCCAACCTCTGTGGTATTGTTTACGACCTTCATCAATTCAACATATGACGGATGAATCATGTTATCTATTCTCCTTTCGCGTAATGACACAATTGTGTTTTAAAATCTGCAAGAAAATCCCTTTGTCGAAGGATTCTGGTATGCTCGTTTTGTAATATGGCATGCAGCTGATCCACGCTTTCCTCTAGATCATCATTGATCAGCAGATAATCATAGGCCTCTACTCCTTCGCATTCCTCACTAGCCCGGCACAGCCTATCGTGGATCACCTCAGCTGTCTCTGTGCCCCTGCCTATCAGCCGCCTGCGAAGCTCCTCAAAATTCGGCGGAGTGACAAACAAAAGCAGCGTATCCGGATACTTCTCTTTTATCTTTAGCGCGCCCTGAATCTCTATCTCCAATATCACATCCCTGCCTTTTTCGAGCTGCTCCATCACATAGGACTTTGGCGTACCGTAGTAGTTGTTGACGTATTTTGCATATTCAAGCAGCTCATCCTCCCGGATCATCTGCTCAAAGCATTCCACGGAGCGAAAAAAATATTCCCGTCCATCCTCTTCACCGCTTCGCGGTGTGCGTGTCGTCGCAGAAATGGATAGGGCATACTGCATAGGATATTTCTCTAACAGGCGATTAACCATCGTTCCCTTTCCTGCGCCGGAAAATCCGGAAATCACCGTCAGAATCCCTTTTGGTGTGTTCATTGATATCTCCTTTCGGCTTCTGCATCAGCCTGATTATTCATTCTCGCAGACAAGGTATCAGGAAGCAGTGCAGATAAAACGATGCGGTCATTTTCCATGAAGATCACTGCACGCGTACGCCGTCCCTGTGTCGCATCGATCAGTCGGTTTTCTTCCTTTGCTTTTTGTATCATACGCTTTGCAGGTGCGGAATCAGGTGTGATCATCACTATAATGCGATCCGCATTGATAATATTTCCAAAGCCGATATTCATAAATCTACTCAATATTTTGAATCTGCTCCCTTACCTTTTCTATATCAGTTTTTAGATTAATACCGGTATCCGAAATCGATAGATCGCTGGATTTTGACAGAATCGTATTCGCCTCCCGATTCATCTCCTGTGCGATAAAATCAAGCTTTCGTCCCACTGTTCCTCCGGCAAGCAGTGACTCCTTCATGCCCTTGATATGACTACGCAGACGTACAAGCTCCTCGTCCACGCAGATCTTGTCGGCAAATAAGGTCACCTCCGTTGCAATACGCGTCTCATCAAGCTGCGCATCTGCCAGCAGATCGGCGATCTTTTCCTGAAGCTTATTTCGATATTCACTAATGATCTGTGGCGAGCGTTCCTCAATAAAATCCACATATGTAAGCATCTGATCTAATTTAGCGATCAAATCGATTCGCAGCTGCTCTCCCTCACGGATACGCGTCTCAACAAACCTCTCACAGGCACCTCGCAGGGCATGCTCTAACACACTCCAGAGTTCCTGTTCATCGGTATCCTGCTCCTCCATGACAAATACATCCGGATAACGGGAAAGCGTACTAAGACGAATGTCTTCCTCCAGGCCGAAGGTCTGTGCCATCTGATGAAGGTAGCTTAAATACTGTCCGGCCAGCTGTTCGTTGTATTTTAATGCAAAGCCACTCTCGGATAAATCCTCATAGGTCACAAATACATCGACCTTTCCGCGCTCCATGTATTCCTTTAGAATCGTACGCATAGTACACTCAAAGCAACTGAGCTTCTTGGGCATCTTCACTGAAACGTCCAAATAACGGTGATTTACAGCCTTTAGCTCAACAGACATCTTCCAGTGACCCTCTGTCACCTCGCATCTTCCAAAGCCGGTCATGCTTTTAATCATAAAAACCTCCCATAAAACATCTTTATCCCCAAAACAATAATCAGGCCATGCATCACGCTATCCCCATATCCGTATGCATAGCTATCGCTATTATATGCCAAATCCTTCGTCTCGTCAAATATAAAGTACAGGCTCCCGTTCATTCATTTTTGCACATAAGGGCGCATGCTCCGGTGCTAAAAGCTCAGGATCCGCCGCTAAGAGACGCTTTACTTCCTCGGAGGCCTGTGCAAGAATACCTGCATCTGTATATATATCCGCCAGCGAAAAGCTCATCTCCCCTGCCTGACGAACACCGAAAAAATCACCCGGTCCGCGGAGCTTTAAATCCTCAGAGGCGATAAAAAAGCCATCGTTTGATTTGTTTAAAATATCTAATCGATTTTTGGCATGCTCTAAGTCAGATGCGTTCATCATGATACAATATGACTGTGCCGTGCCACGTCCGACACGCCCGCGCAGCTGATGCAGCTGTGCCAGTCCAAAACGATCTGCGTTCTCTATCATCATAACCGTAGCATTCGGCACATTGACACCGACCTCTATGACGGTTGTCGACACGAGAAGGTCTATCTCATGTGACGAAAAAGCCTCCATGATCCGATTTTTCTCCTCCGGCTTTTGTCTTCCGTGCAGGAAAGCGATCCGTATATCCGAAGGGAATGTCTCCCGCAGCTTGTCGACATAATCTGTCACATTGTTTGCATCCATATTTTCCGAGGCTTCCACGAGCGGGCAGATAATATATACCTGATGACCCAGGCGAATCTCCTTTTCGATAAATGCATATGCCTTTGGCCGATATTCTTCGCCTACTACACAATTTTTTATCGGAAGACGCTTCGCCGGTACCTCATCCATCACAGAAAGTGCCATATCTCCATACAACAGGATGGCAAGCGAGCGTGGGATCGGTGTCGCACTCATGACCAGGATATGCACATACTGGCCTTTTTTTGCAAAGGTCTCTCTTTGGCGCACACCAAAGCGATGCTGTTCATCCGTGATCACCAGTGCCAGCCGCTGATACGTCACCTTTTCCTGTATGAGAGCATGCGTACCGATGATCAGTGCATCCGGATGTGCTAAAATCTCCTCCCTTGCATCCTTTTTTTGTTTTGCGCTCATGGAACCAACGAGCAAAATAACCGTTCTTTTTATATTAAGCCGTTTTAAAAGCTCCAAAAGCGACTGCTCATGCTGACGTGCCAGCACCTCCGTCGGAGCCATAAGCGCAGACTGCACACCTTGATCCGACACATAAAGCATCGCCAAAAATGCGACGATCGTCTTTCCGCTTCCGACATCTCCCTGAATGAGGCGCTGCATAAGCACCTCACCGCGCAGATCCTCAAGCACCTCTGAAATAGTACGCTCCTGCGCACCTGTCAGGGCATAGGGCAGCTGTCTGATATAGTCTGTCAGATCCGCTTTCTTAAAGCTATATGGATTTTTCTGCCGCTTATCGTTTTTGCTTTGCAGCTGCATCGCCAACAAAAAAATAAAAAATTCATCAAACACAAGCCTGCGACGCGCCATCAGCAGCTTCTCCATGGAATCCGGAAAATGAATCCACTCGAGTGCCTTGGCATAGCCTATCAGCTGATTTCGTTTTCGCACATCCGGTGGTAGAAAATCCTGCGGCTCGTTGATCTCACCAAGCACTATCCGTATTGTTTTTCGCAAAAAATTGTTTGTAATTCCACGCGTGAGTGCATAGATTGGCTGCATCGTATCCGCAAGTGCTGCGTACTCCTCTGGCGAAAAAACTGCCGGCTGTTGTATGTGCCAGATGCCATTTTTTCTCGTCACACTGCCATATAAGATCACAGTTTTACCTTTTTTTAAGCTGCTTGCAATATAAGGCAGGCGAAACCAGATCGCTTCGAGCATACATCCATCGCTTTCTGCCTGCAGCACGGTAATCGGCATCACCCTTGTTTTACGCATCAGTGCCGGTTTTTTTATCGTCACGCATACTGCTGCTGTCTGTATCTGTTTGTCCTGTGATAATTCATGAACGTAAATGGCCTGCGGATAGCTCACATAATCTCTGGGAAAATGAAGGAGTATATCACCCACGGTGTATACTCCCATCTTTTGCAACAGCTTCTCAGTTTTTTCTCCTACGCCACGAACCTCACGAATCGGTGTCGTATGTTCCATCTCTTACCCCAATTATTCCACCGAGATAATGTAATAGTATACCGGCTGTCCGCCGTTATTTACCTCCACCTCGATATCTGCATATTTTTCCTGCAGCTTCTCAGAAAATGCTTCTGCAGCGTCTTCTGTAACATCAGCTCCGTAATACAGGCTGATGATACCACTTTCCTCATCCACCAGCTGCTCTATCATAGAAAGAAGCGTCTCCTCTAAATCAGCTCCCACCGATAAAATACCGGCATCCGCAATGCCCATGTAATCGTTTTCCTTGATCTGTTTGCCATCGATATTTGTGTCACGCACTGCATAGGTAATCTGGCCGCTCTTAACATTTTGCAGCTCCTCACTCATGTGAGTCATATTCTCCTCAGCAGACAGATCCGGCATAAAATTGATGAGGGATGCGATGCCCTGCGGGATCGTCTTGGTCGGGATCACATAAATCTGTTTATCCTTTGTCAGGGAAGCCGCCTGATTGGCTGCTAAAATGATATTTTTATTGTTCGGCAGAATAAAGACAGCCTTTGCCGGAATCTGCCCTATAGCCTGCAGGATATCCTCTGTACTCGGATTCATTGTCTGTCCTCCCTCGATGATCACATCTACACCGAGGCTCTTAAAGATCTCACTTAGTCCTGCACCGGCGCTCACACTGATAAATCCCATGTCCTTCCATTCCTCAGCGGGCACTTCCTCTGTGGCAGCCTCTTTGGCCTGTGCAGCGGCGAGCTTTTCTGCATCCTTGATCAGTCGTTCCTGATGCTCCTCACGCATATTATCGATCTTGATCTTGCTAAGAGAGCCGTGCGTTAGTGCCTCCTGGATAGCAAGTCCCGGATCATTCGTATGTACATGTGTCTTTACGATCTCATCATCTGCCACTACGACAATGGAATCTCCGATGGAGTTTAAAAATTCCTTATATTTTGCAATCTGCGCATCAGTAAGCGTCTGGTTTAATACGATGATAAATTCCGTGCAATAGCCGAATTTAATCTCCGCCTCTGTCTCTGCAGAGATTTTTGTAAAGCTTGCCATGCTCTTTTCCGGCTTAAAGCTGCTGTAATCGATCTCTTTTCCCATGAGTGCATCATAAGCACCCTCTAATACTACGACCAGTCCCTGTCCGCCGGAATCCACAACTCCTGCCTGCTTTAATACCGGCAGCATCTCCGGCGTCTTTTTTAACACACGCTTTGCCTCGTCGATCACAGCACGGACAAATACGCATAAATCATCCGTCTCCTCTACCATGGCGATCGCCTTGTCCGCTGCGCCACGTGCCACTGTAAGGATCGTTCCTTCCTTCGGCTTCATAACTGCCTTGTATGCAGTCTCTACTGCCTTGTCGCACGCCTCCGCCAGTACTACCGTATCTAGCTTATCATATGAGGCGATCACCTTTGTAAAGCCACGGAACAGCTGGGATAAAATCACACCGGAATTTCCTCTGGCACCACGCAATGAACCGGAGGAAATCGCCTTGGCAACCGTCTTCATGGATACATTCTCTAAACTGCTAACCTCCTTGGCTGCGGAGAGAATCGTCATCGACATATTAGTTCCGGTATCGCCGTCCGGAACAGGAAATACATTCAGCTCATTGATCCATTCCTTCTTTGCCTCAAGGTTATGCGCACCTGCAAGAAACAGCTTCGCTAAAAGCGTTGCATCGATCTTTTCTATACTTTGCACCGTTGTTTCCACTTGTCTAATCCTCCTAATCGATTACCCGTACACCTTCTACGGAAATATTGATCTTTTTTATCTTCATACCGGTAAATTCCTCTACGCGATACTTCACAGTCTGTCTGAGATTATCAGTCACCGTAAAGAGACTCACACCATAGGATACGATCACGTGAAAATCGATGCTGATCACATTCTCCTCATCCACCGTCACATTTATGCCATGCGAGAGATAATCTCTCTTCAAAAGCTTCACAAGACCATCCTTCATATTTACCGCAGCCATACCTACGATTCCAAAGCACTCTACTGCAACGGAGCCTGCATAGGTGGCAATCACTTCCGGGTCAATGGTAACAGTACCTATCGAATTGGTTAATTGTCCATTCATAGTCAAAACCTCCCTATCATTTTGCACATAACCTTCACCTAACTATTCATGAGCTGTTATGTGCCATAGTCTATTGTATTCTATACCACTTTTATTAAAAAAGGAATACACAATTGATTTATTTATAATTTTTTCAAATAATTCTTGCATTGCCTATTTATATCTGATAAAATGTTCGAGTATGAGTTTGGAGATATCGCTCCAAGCTACTTTTGTGAACCAGACAAGGAGGTGCAAGTCATGGCAAAGTGTGCAGTATGTGGAAAAGGTGCTCATTTCGGAAACAATGTGAGCCATTCTCATAGAAGATCAAACAGAATGTTCAAGTCAAACATCAAGTCTGTTCGTTGCGTAGTGAACGGTGGAACCAAGACACAGTATGTTTGTGCTAGATGTCTTAAGTCCGGAAAAGTTGAGCGTGCTTAGTTAACAAAAACTACAAAAGCTAAAAAAAGAAGCTGCACATAGCAGCTTCTTTTTTATTTTCTATTTTTCCTGTTCGTTCACCGATGCGTCTAGCATCTCACTCATCTCTTTTTCGGCTGCTTTTTTCGCCTCAGATGTCACAGCAGACGACTCCTTCTTTGCAAACTTATCTACAAAATCCGGCACCATGTCTAAAATCTTTGTAATACCATCCTGATTTTTTACATTTACAAGCCTGGTCATGCCATTTTGAATCACAAGCACCGCAGAGGGCTGAATGCGTCCGCCCATGCCACCGCCTGCATTGTTTGAGCCATCCTTCGCAAACGCGCCTGCGCCCACGCCAAAGCTCACATCCACCAGCGGCAAAATGATCGTATCTCCTATATTGATCGCATCTCCTACCACCGTCTTTGATGAAATAAAGCTGTCCATCCCTTTAAACAAGGATTCCACTGTTGAACGAAATGTACTATTGTCTCCCATTTTTTACCTCCTGAATTTTCTGATCACAGTTCGAATGTTACTATCCAAAAGCAGTCGTATCACCACCGCTACGACATGAAACAGACACACATGCCCACGCACATCAAGCTCGCCCTGCAAATAAGGCTCCTCTGCCATAAAGTCCGGTGTGATATCTACACCTGTACCATATGTAAACGGACAGGCACTAATAAAAGCCGTCACATAGCCGGTATTTGCCGGATCTCCTACACCAAAGGATACCTCACCACGCATCCGGCGCGGACCGATATAATGCAGTAGTCGCTTTAGCTCACGAAGCAAATGCAAAAGTGCGGATCGATTGCACGGATCTGAAAGCTCACGATGAATAAGTGATAGCTTTTCCATGACATTTTGCGATTTTTGCTTTATGCGTTTCGATTTATCTTGCTTTATATCTTGCTTTTTATCTTGCTTTATATCTTGCTTTTTATCTTGCTTTTTATCTTGCTTTTTATCTTGCTTTTTATCTTGCTTTTTATCTTGCTTTTTATCTTGCTTTTTATCTTGCTTTTTATCTTGCTCTTTAACTGCTTCCTGCTTCGACTGCCCATCTTTCGTCTGCTGCCTGTGCTCTGTCACTGCAGCCACCGGCGGTTCATTGCTTTTCTTTTCCTTTTTTGGATAAATTTGTATTCCAAATATCCTCACCCTGACACAAACACCACTGTCACGATCTATGCCCTTTATTAAAACGCGGTATGGAATCGGTGTAAGCAAGATTAATGCAAGCAGCAGAAATATCAGTCCAACAATACCAAGCAGGAAATACCCTATCACCTTTAAAATCAAAATGAGGATTTCTAGCATGGCAAACCATCCTTTCCCCGCTTACTTTTATGAGACAGGAAAAATTCACGCAGGCAAAAATCTCCTCTGGCCCGGTAAATACCGTCTATGATCTGTCCTGCCAGGCATACCGCCTCCTCATAATCACCGGCGATTCCTATCACAAACAGCTGCTTTTTCGGATAGCCCCTTTGTCGCAGCACCCCAGTAGAGATCAAATCCAATAAATTATCCGGATTACTCGCAAGCGTCAGTACATATGCCTGAGGAAAAAAGCTTCTGCGTTTTATTCCACGAATAATGCGCCGCTTCTTTCGCTCGCAGATGCTATCCGCGACAAACAGATCCTCATACCATATCATATGCCATCCTCATCATCCTACCAATATTTGTGACTGCCCCAAAGATTACTTCTCTTTAGATCCAGATATTCATTGTATGCCTTCTCTAAAATCTGCTTCTCGTTGTTGAATTTTAATAAATGATATGCCTCGTGATATTTGTAATAGCCGGAATCCACGAAAAATTCCTCTCGCTGCGGTTTGCTGTAATAGCTGTCTCCCATCATCAAATACCAATGCACTTCCTTTTGCACGGTATCCTCCGGAACGTTAAAGGTATACTGGCTTTTCCCGATGTACTTGATGATGGCAGCCGCTACTCCGGCCTCTTCCTTTACTTCCCGTGAGGCGGTCTGCTTGTATTCCTCGCCATTTTCCACGGTGCCCTTCGGCAAAACCCATCCCTCGTACTTATTTCGATAGTTTTTATAAAGCAGCAGTATCTTTCCACGAAATATTACCACACCACCACAGCTGGTTGCCTCGATCATTGCAATACCTCCTGATGTGGTTTTTACTCTAAAATCACATACAAGTATACTATTATTTAGAGTAGGTGTCAAACAAAGTCTTTGCGATCGGAACCGCAACACTGCCACCATTTCCGGCTCCTTCCACAACGACTGCAAGTGCAATCGTTCCCTTGCCCTTTACCTTTGCATAGCCCATAAACCAGGCATGACTATCGCCCTTATTCGTTCCATATTCTGCAGAACCTGTCTTTCCTGCTGCTTTATAAGAATCCGTCATAAGTGCCCCGGCAGTGCCATCTGTCACTACAGAACGCAGTAGCTGCCGCAGTATACGCGCTTCCTTTTTCTTCATCAGTCTCTTATAAGCAGTCGGTTCATATTCCCGCACCAGTGAGCCATCCGCACTCTCTATTCGATCAACAAAATATGGCTCCATCAAATAGCCGTCATTTTCTATCGCAGCGGCGAGCATGGCCATATGAAGCGGCGATACCAATGTATCTGCCTGACCGATCGCCGTTGCCATGATGTCACTATCCGTCGCATCACTAGATAACGTAAAGCTGCTTTTGCTGCTTGGCAGACGAAGCGGAAGCTGCGTGTTAAACAGCAGCTGCTTTGCTGTCGTTTGATAGCTGCCTATATCTAAGGATAAGCCGATATTTGCCAATGAGCTATTGCAGGATTTTGCAATGGAGCCTTCTAAATCAACAGTCCCATGTACTGCTCCCTGAAAGCAATGCAGTGTATAATCCTCTGCTGTGATACTTCCGGTGCAATCATAGGAATAATTTTTATAATTTGCCCGGTGCTCTCTGATATATTCTAGTGCCGTCACGAGCTTAAACATAGAGCCGGGCGGATAGAGTCCCTGTGTTGCACGGTTAAGCAGCACACTTTCTTCCTTTGAATCCTCTAAAATACTCTCCCAGTTTTCTTCTATTGTATTTGGATCATAATCAGGCTTTGATACCATGGCGAGTATTTTTCCCGTATCCGGTTCGATCACAACGACTGCTCCTTTTTTATCCCCAAGTGCCTCATAGGCAGCTCTTTGGAGCTTGTCGTCTAACGATGTAACTATGGTATCACCGTCATTTTTTTTGCCCTCAATCTCATTTTTTATGCGTGTCAGCAAAAAGCTATGAGACCGGAGCAATTCAAAATCATATGCAGATTCGATGCCGGCTTTGCCATTTGCAGTATAGCCTACTACATGTGCATATAGCCGCCCCTTCGGATAGTCACGTGTTTCCTCACCGTTTTTGTCCACGACGGTCTGCGCCAGGATCGTCCCGTCATTTGATACAATCGTTCCACGACGCACTCGCTCTGCAAAGGTATCTAGCCTGGTGTTGTAGGAATTGTTTATAAACGATTCACTTTTTACGATCTGAAAATATGCAAAATATGCGATCATCGCCAAAAATAAGCCGATAAAGACATACGCAATGATCGCAAACGGCCGATTACTATCTCTCCTTTTTTTCATCAATCACTTCGTCCTCTCTGATGATATACAAGCCCTGTATCACTGCAAATACGATAAAGGTCGCAAGCAATGAGCTGCCTCCATAGCTGACAAGCGGCAGCGTCACACCGGTAGACGGAATAAATTTGATCACGCCGCCGATCGTCAAAAACACCTGAAAGCCATAGGTCGTACCCAGTCCTAAGGCAATCAGCTTGTAAAACTGCTCCTTTATCTGCATGGCAACATTTAAAAACATCAAATAGCAGCAGGCGCATACTAGTATGAGACATACTGCAAAGATACCGCCCATCTCCTCTGCAATAGCCGAAAATACGAAATCCTCATCCGCAACCGGTATTTTATTCGGTGTTCCAAGGTATAGCCCCATACCAAACCAGCCGCCGGTTCCGATGGCAAAGAGTGACTGTGCGATCTGATAGCCCTGCTTATCAATGACTGAGAGCGGATCCCTCCAGGCAATTACCCGCGCTCTCACATGTGAAAACAGCTTGTAGCCGACTACTGCCGAAGCCGCTCCTCCGCCAAGTCCTAAGGCCAGCCATCTTCCGTCACAGGTCGCTGCATACAGCATGATCAGATAGGTCACAAAATAGATCGAGGCACTGCCTAAATCCTTCGAGGCAACTAAAATCAGCACATGCACTGCTGCAAGCACAGATGTGATCACAATCTGCCTTCGGTCAATGGAATGGTAGAGCATGGCTGCGACAAAAAACACAAATATAATTTTTATAAATTCCGATGGCTGCACGCTAACCGAACCAAGCGTAACAGAAAGACGTGCTCCATAGTCGGTATTGCCTGCTATCGCAACGATCCCAAGCAGTACTATACCGACTATTGCATACACATAAGCCAGTCGATGCAGGAAATGAATATGTCTGACAAAAAAAGGCACAAGCAGCGTGATAAGAGTCGCCACCACAGCAAAGCAAAACTGTCGTATCGCCTTCTCCTCATTTAATCTGGTCAATATGATAAAGCCGATCACAAGCAGCATACACAGATGATTTGTGATCAGCTGCGCCGCTTTTTTATATAAAAATCGATAAATCAGTAAAATAGCACATATCAAGATCACCTGCATCACATAAAAGCCAAGCATACGAAGCTCACCCGTTGCAAGATATATCACAAGATACGCATCTAAATGAATCAAAAATAAGAAGATGAGCTGTCTCTTTAAAATCGGCTGCATCCTATCTCTTGAGCGTGATCGTGCCAGCGCAGAAAAGCTCTCATAGGTATAGCATGCAAATAATAAAATCAACAGATATTTTGATAGCTCTGTAATGATATTTACCATTGAAGTCCTCTCTTATTCTACTCCTCGTTTCCAATGTCCGCGTGTAGATTCACCGACAAACACATGCTCTTTTGTTTCCTTGCCAAGCACCCATTTTTCATAGGACGCAAGAACAGCCCTTGTATCCTTTTCATCCTCTATGGTAAAATCCATGCGAAGTATCTCGGGAGCGACCTTTTTCACCTGCGAAAACACCTCCGGTTCAAAAAGCACTGTAGGTACTGCATTGAATATCATATTGCAGCATATACTGCAATAATTTTTGACCGGAAGCTTTTTCCCATAGCGATCGATAAGCTGCAGGCTATGTTCCTTTTTATCACAGCCCTTCATCGTACATTGTATACACTGGCTGCTCACCATAAATGGCGTATGCCCATAGATACACAGACAGCTGCCTGCCTTTGGAAGGAGCTGCAGCTGCGCGGCATTCAATTCATATGGCAGCGTATGATAACGATACCCCTGCTTTGTAAAAAAGAAAACTGCACGCTCAGAAAAGGTGTAGAGCGATGCATCCAGCCATATCTGATCACGTTCTACCTGCATACGCTGCAAAAATCCAAGTGTATCATAGGATTTTGCAAGAAATCCTGCGAGTGCATGATCCTTCTGCATAAATTCAATGCAATTCCACTGCTTTTCATAAAATTCTGCCGCGTCTTCTCTCAGGACAGGCGGCATGGATAATAGCAGTTTTTTACTTTTTTGTTTACAAAGAATGCCAATTTTTGTGATTTGTTCTGCAAATCCATCGCGTGGCAGCGTATAGACAGAAAATGCCACTGTCTCGATATAATCCTTCTCGATGCATAGCTTTAGCTGTGTAAGCGTATCGCATACAACAAATAGCCTATTCGTATTTCCTGATGTGCTTGTCTGCAAAGAATCAGTATTACTCTCCTTTTGCGCAGGTGTAAATGCCGGCTTACTTCTTCGCCAAGCCTGCAGCAGCATCTGCTGAAGTCGAGAGAGCGCATCTCTTCTGATGGTCTTTAAAAACTGCTTTGGAATAAAGCAGTTTTCATCAATTACAAGCTCTAGCTTATCAAAAGCAAATGGCGTATCACCGGTTTGAAGCAAAACCTTTTTCACAGCCGCAGGGTCAGCCGGCGCCTGCTTCGCCCTCTCTAATATATCACCCTTAGCCTCTACACTTTTTCCTGTAATTACATCCGTTACAATAAGAGAAATCGGTTTTCCAACTCTGCAAGTGCATACTCCAACAAGCTCTCGCTTTTTTGCTGTCCATTCATTGGATTTTTCCGTTGCATTAGCAGAGTGACTCGAATCATAGAGGCTGATCATAGAGCGCCCCTTTTGCGCTCGTAAATAACCGTCCGTAAAGCCATCCCGGTTTCCAAGCTCAAAAAGACGCCTTCTATCTTCCTTGGATACAGCCGCTGTTTCTCCCGCCTCGTATAAATCCAGATATTTGCGGTAAATTTCAGTAACGCCTGCTGCATATCCGGTCTGCTTCATACGTCCTTCGATTTTAAGTGAGCAGACTCCTGCATCATATAGCTTAGGCAGCAGGTCAATCGCGCACAAATCCTTCGGACTTAATGGAAAGAGCTTTTCCTTTTGCAGCATTTTTCCATTCTCCTCTACTCCATAGCCAAGGCGGCACGGCTGTGCACAGCGTCCGCGATTTCCGCTTCTGCCTCCAAGCATACTGCTAAATAAACACATACCGGAATAGCAATAGCAGATCGCCCCATGCACAAAGCATTCTATTGGGACATCTGCCGTCTCATGGATCCGTTTGATCTCTGATAGGGAAAGCTCTCTTGCTAAAACGATACGATCTGCCCCGGCGTCCCTTAAATATGCTGCTCCATCTGCTGATGCGATCGTCATCTGTGTGCTTGCATGCAGCTCTAAATCCGGAAATTCCTGTTTTACAAAGGAAAATACACCCATATCCTGCACGATCAAGGCATCAAGTCCCTGCTCATAAAAGGGCAGCAGATATGCATACAGCTCTTTTTTTAGCTCCTCTGAGCGTAGAAGCGTATTGACTGTCAGATGCAGCTTTTTTCCCTGCAGGTGTGTCTCATCGATTGCACACATTAGCTCCTCAGTTGTGAAATTTTTTGCATAGGCACGTGCGCCAAAGCGATCGCCGCCGACATATACCGCATCTGCTCCGGCCGCTAATACAGCACGAAGCGTCTGCAGAGAGCCGGCCGGAGATAGCAGCTCCATTTTTTTCATTTTTATGCTCTCCAAAAAAATACTCCGCGTAACCACAAAGCACCGCGGAGCATACCTTATTTCAATAATACATCCTCTAAATCTGCAGTAAGACGCTCATTTTTCTGCGTCAGCTCACGATTTTGTTTTTCCAAAGCCTCAATCTGCGCCTGCATTTGTTCATTTTGCTGCTTGACTAAATCAAGCCTTGCCAGTGTCTCCGTATGCTTACTATTCGCATCATCCACCTGCAGCTGTGCATCGATCAGCTGGTGCTTTAGGTCAAAAATCTCCTTTTCCAATTCAGAAAATTTTTCTGTAGAGGAGCCTGCCTGCTGCTTTGCCTTAAAATAATCATCCGCAAGATTTAAGTTGATCATCAGATTTTTCATGTCCTGCGGAAGTCTGCGATAGGAATCCTCCTGCTTGAGCTGAAGGATTTTCTGATTGATATAGGCAGCAACGCTTTGCAGATAATCCTCCTCCTCAAAACCGCTTAAATTGTATTCCTTATTGTCGATCACTACTACCGTGCTCTTTTTTGTCCCCATAATGTGCTCCTTTACTGTAATCCAAAATGCTGATACGCATACTTAGTTACCACGCGTCCCTTTGGCGTGCGGTTGATAAAGCCATTCATCACAAGATACGGCTCATATACATCCTCAATGGTACCTGCATCCTCCCCGATCGCTGCTGCAAGCGTATCGAGTCCGACCGGTCCACCTGAAAACTTCTCGATCATCGTATGAAGAAGTCTGCGGTCGCTGTTGTCTAAGCCCATCTTGTCAACCTCCAGGAGATCTAAGGCAAAGGCTGCCACCTCCTTTGTGATCGCTCCGTCGTATTTTACCTGGGCAAAATCACGCACACGACGAAGCAGGCGATTCGCCAGTCGCGGTGTTCCCCTCGAGCGACGTGCCAGCTCATAGGCTCCCTCTTCGTCGATAGCCACAGAAAGCTTTACAGCCGAGTGTAAAATAATGGTTTTTAACTCATCTACGGTATAAAATTCCAGATGATGCATCACGCCAAAACGATCCCGCAATGGCGCTGATAACAGCCCTGCACGCGTCGTTGCTCCAACCAGCGTAAATTTGGGCAGATCTAAGCGAATTGCACGTGCCGTGGCACCTTTTCCGATCATAATATCAATGGCATAATCCTCCATCGCCGGATAAAGCACCTCCTCCACCTGACGGTTCAGCCGGTGGATCTCATCAACAAATAAGACATCTCCCTCTGCGAGGTTGCTTAGAATCGCTGCCATCTCACCTGGCTTTGCGATAGCAGGTCCGCTGGTGATCTTCATGTGCACACCCATTTCATTTGCGATGATGCCTGCAAGCGTCGTCTTTCCAAGTCCGGGAGGTCCATAAAAAAGTACATGGTCTAAGGATTCCCCACGTCCCTTTGCAGCCTCGATATATACCTTTAAATTTTCCTTTGCTTTTGCCTGACCTATATAATCATCAAGGCACTGCGGACGCAGCGATTTTTCAACCGATACATCCTCCTCTAATATCTCGGTGGATATCACCTTTCGATTGTTCATGGAAATCTCCTACATAAATGCCATATTGCGAAGCGCAAGCTTTAGAAGCTGCTCCACGTCCATATCCTCCTCTAGCGGTATACCGGATAGAACCTGCGATGCCTCGGTTGCAGAATAACCGAGTGCTGTAAGCGCAAGCAGTGCTTCCTCGCGAATCCCTTTTTCCTTTGCAAATGCCGCATTTTTCTCCGGAAGCTCTGAAGTAGTGAAGGCATCTGATAGCTTTAGCTTATCCTTTAGCTCTAATACTATGCGCTGTGCCGTTTTTGGACCGATACCCGGTGCCTTTGCAATCGCCTTCGCATCATCAGAGCAAACAGCAAAACGCAGTGTATCAGGTGTCAAAACTGAAAAGACAGCCAGTGCGGCCTTTGGCCCTACCCCGTTTACACCTAGCAAAAGCTTGAAAACCCGTAGCTCATCCGGCGTTAAAAACCCGAAAAGCGTAAAGGCATCCTCCTTTACCTGCAGATAGGTGTATAGCTTTAGCTGTGTACCTATGGCCGGCAGATATTCAAAGGTCTGTGCCGAAACATAAATATGAAAGCCAATTCCCTGATGATCCAAAATGACCGATTCCTCATCCGTCTCCATCAGGATTCCTTTTATATATTGAAGCATCACTATTCTCCTTTGCGCCGCAAAAACAAAATCTCCTTAGGCAAATGTCCAAATAAGGCATAGGCGATCATTCCGATTCCAACGCCAGTTAGCATGCCTACAAGAAAAAGCACAGGCAGGTAATACAATATCCTGATATTTTCTACCACAAGTGCAGCCACAAGAAACTGTCCGATATTATGTGCCACACCGCCGGCCGCACTCACACTGATGACATGCAGCTGATTTGTATGTTTAAGGACAGACATCACAAAAAGGCTAAAAAGCGCCCCTGCCAGGCTGTATAATATACTATAAAGGCTTCCGAAAAAAAATCCTGCCAAAAATACACGTGCAATTGATACGCAAAAAGCATCACGTGTGCCGCTGATATAGAGAAGTAAAACCGTCACAATATTTGTAAGACCAAGCTTTACGCCCGGAATACCAACGGAAAACGGTATCAAAGCCTCAATATAGCTGCAGATCAATGCCAATGCAAGTGCCATGCCCAGATACGGAACATATTTTGAAAAATTATTTTTATCCCTACGTGCTTCATCGGCTGACTGCATCGTATTCCTGCTCATCCTCACCATATACCTCCACTACCAGCTTATGTGGCAGACATACGATTGCCTGACCTTCCTTTTCTATAGCACCTTGTCTAATGCACAAGCCATCCGGACAGCTCGCTTCCTTCATATATGCCCTTCCATCCGAAATACAGATCACATTGATCGTCGCAGAATTTTCTTCTATCGGAATCAACTGATCCTCCTCTAGCGCATAGGTTCCAATAACCGTTCCATCCCTTGTAATGCGAATGAATTGGCCGACATTAGAATAGTGATATATTCCGATCGTCAAAATAATACCGCTTAAAAATAATACCGCTAAAAATACAGCATCCCTGATACCGAATTTTCGCTGCATGAACTATACCTGCTCTCCGATATAATAAAAGCCCTTGCACTCTACCAGCTTCACATCGACAATCGAACCGATGAGAGATGCATCTCCCGGGAAATGAACGATGGAATTATTCGAAAGTCGTCCAGATACAAGCGAGGCATCCTGCTCATTGATCTGCTCTACGAGTACAGACTCCACTGCTCCCTCTAATTTTTGTGCCTGCTTGGCAGCAATGGTCTGCACTTCCCTTAGGATCATGTCAAAGTTTTCCTTCACATGCTCAGGCGGTACCTGATCTTCCATCTCTGCTGCAGGCGTTCCGGAACGTTTTGAATAAATAAAGGTAAAGGCACTATCATAGCGCACGCGTCTGATTACATCGAGTGTCTCAAGAGCATCCTCTTTTGTCTCACCGGGAAAACCTACGATAATATCGGTCGTGATCGCGATATCCGGGATCGCCTTCCGCAGCTTCTCTACAAGTGCTAAATACTGCTCCTTATCGTAATGGCGGTTCATCGCCTTTAAAATCCTAGAGCTGCCGGACTGCAGCGGCAGATGCATATGTCTGCATATCTTTTTCGACTGCGCCATCACCTCAATGAGCTCATCAGATAGATCCTTCGGATGCGATGTCATAAAACGAATCCGCTCCAGCCCATCTATACGCTCTATCTCACGAAGCAGCTGTGCAAAGCTAACGGGCTGCTCTAAGGTCTTTCCATAGGAGTTTACATTCTGTCCGAGCAGCATGATCTCTACTACACCATCCGCCACGAGTCGCTTGATCTCACGGATAATATCCTGCGGTTGGCGGCTGCGCTCTCTGCCTCGTACATATGGTACGATACAGTAGCTGCAGAAATTATTGCAGCCAAACATGATATTTACACCGGATTTGAAGCGATATTTACGCTCTATTGGCAGATCCTCAACGATTTGATCCGTGCCCTCCCATATATCGATCACCATCTGCTTTTCAGTAAGCGCACGCACGAGAAGCTCTGCAAATTTAAACAGATTATGCGTTCCAAATACTAGATTTACAAACCGAAAATCACTCTTTAAGCGTTCTACTACGTGTCTTTCCTGCATCATACAGCCGCACAAGGCGATCATCATCTGCGGATTCCGCTTTTTGTATCCACCTAGAGTTCCGAGTCTGCCGTATACTTTATTATTCGCATTCTCCCGAACGGTACAGGTATTGTACAATACAAGATCCGCTTCCTCTGTATCGACAGCTACATATCCGATGGTTTCTAAAATGCCCCTTAGCTTTTCGGAATCCCGTGCATTCATCTGACAGCCAAACGTCTCCACATGAAAGGTCAGTGGGCGATTAAGCTGCTGCGCACGTTTCTGCACCATGTCCCTCGCTAAGTCCATATAAAAAAACTGTCTCTGCGGTTCAATCACCGGTATTTCTCTTTGATTTATGATATCCATGAATTGCTTCCTTTTTTTACATTATTTTCTATCATACCATAAGCATCGTCGCGGTGCAACGGGCGAAAAGTGTCTTGACACAATCCTTGTTTTCCCTATATGCTAACAATAGGTTTTAGAAAGGGGGCATGAATCGTGCAATTAAATCACGACAAGCGCAAAAAAATCATTCTGGCACTGGTAGCAGCGACACTTTTAGTACTATTATCCTACCTGCTAAATACCTACGCCTTCAAGGAAGAGACAGTCGCCAAGGATGGCTTTTATTTCAACACAATCATCTCCATTCAGTTAAATGGCACCTCTGATGAAGCACTGATTGACGATTGCTTTGAGATGGCTGATACGTATGAGCATTATTTTAGCCGTACGCTGCAGGATAGCGATATCTATCAAATCAATCATGCAAACGGGGCACCTACTGCCGTACATAGCGAAACAGCCGAATTGATTCGCTATGGAATAGCCTTTGGTGAGTTAAGTGACGGCGTCTTTGATATCACCATCGGGCGCTTAAGCGACCTGTGGGATATACCAAATAACACCGGTGATATTCCAAGCCAGTCAGATATCGATGCTGCCGTCGCTACGGTAGATTACCATTGTGTCAGCATAGATGGCGATACGATCACGCTGACAAATCCGGATACCATGCTCGATCTTGGCGGCATCGCAAAGGGCTATATCGCAGATCAAATGAAGGCCTATCTAAATGATAACGGCATAACCGAGGGCTTTATCAATTTAGGCGGTAATGTGCTGACACTTGGGAAAAAAGCAACAGGCAAGAGCTACCACATCGGCATACGCACGCCCTTTGGCAAGGAGAATGAGATCATCACCTCCGTGGATACCGCAGACGGCAGCATCGTCACCTCCGGCCGTTACGAGCGTTATTTTGAAAAAAACGGTAAAATCTATCACCATATTCTAAATCCTGCGACCGGCTATCCGTATGATAGCGGCCTGAATGCCGTCACTATCTGTTCGGATTCTTCTATGGTTGGCGATGCCCTAAGCACCATTTGCTTTGCTCTAGGGCAAGAAAAAGGCACAGAGTTTTTATCCTCCATGCCTTCTAATGATACGCTGCAAGCTCTTCTTTCCTCTGAAAATTCGCTTCATGCGATCTTCATCGATGAAAACAACCAGCTAAATACTACGCCTCTCGAATAAATTTGATAACCTTCTTCGGACATTTCTCTGCACACATGCCGCAATGCTGGCACTTCTCATAATCGATACGTGCGATGTTGTCAATCACGGTGATCGCATCGTGCTCACAGGTCTTTTCACACAAATGGCAACCGATACAGCCTGCACCACAGGCATCGATCACGGCCTTTCCTTTGTTCTTGGATACGCAGCGAACCACATACTGTGCGTCATAAGGAATGAGCTCGATCAAGCTCTTCGGGCAGGTAGCGACACATTTGCCACAGGCCTTGCAGGCTTCCTTATCTACCTTTGCCACACCATCAACAATATGAATCGCATCAAACTGGCATGCCTTTACACAGGAACCATATCCAAGACAGCCATAGTTACAGCTTTTTGGTCCTCCGTTTGGCACATACTTCATCGCAGTACAATCCATCAGACCGGTATAAGCATAATCAGCCTTGCTGACCTCTTTGTTGCCGGAGCACTTGACATAGGCTACCATGCGGACACCTTCGTCCGCCTCTACACCCATGATCGCGCCTATCTGTGCTGCAACCGTTGAGCCGCCAACCGGACATTGTCCGACCGGAGCCTCACCCTTTGCGATCGCTGCTGCGAGTCCGGAGCAGCCTGCGTAGCCACAACCGCCGCAGTTATTTCCCGGCAATACACCAAGGATCGCTTCCTCTTTCTCATCTACCTCAACCGCGAGCTTATCTCCTGCAATGCCAAGGAAGAATCCGATCAAAACACCTGTGCAGCCAACCACAAGGGCGGCCACAAGAATCGCTGTTATATTCATAGCTCTCTCCTTCCTAGATCATTCCTGAAAAGCCCATAAATGCAATCGACATCAAGGCAGCCGTGATCAAAACAATCGCTGTACCGCGAAAGGTCTTCGGGATATCGTTGTATTGGATCTTCTCACGGACACCTGCCATCAAAACAATTGCAAGGAAGAATCCGAATGCCGTAGCAAATCCATTCACAACACTCGCTGCGATACCATATTCTTTTGTCACGTTCGTTAGGGCAACACCAAGCACTGCACAGTTTGTAGTAATCAGCGGCAGATACACGCCGAGAGATTCATACAAGGGTGGCATCTTCTTTTTCAAGAACATCTCGACAAACTGTACCAGACATGCAATGACTAATATATAGACTATTGTCTTTAAATAGGTCAGATCAATTCCTATGCTTGCCAGATAGGTATTGGCCAAAATATACTTATAAATGAGTGCTGTTACAAAGGAGGATAGTGTAATAACAAAGATTACCGCACCGCCCATGCCGGCAGCTGTTTCTGTCTTTTTCGATACGCCGAGGAACGGGCAGATGCCCAAAAACTGACTCAGCACGACATTGTTTACAATCGCCGAGCCAACGGCGATCATGATGAGCTCTTTCATTCGTCAGCTACCTCCTTTTTATCTGCACATACACTTGCATGTGCGCAACCCTTGCAATCTCCGCTTAGGCAGCCTGCAGGCTCCGCCAACGGCTTTCCTTTTTCTTCCATGCGCTTACGAATGATATTCATGCCGGCCACGAGGAAGGCAAGTACCAAAAACGCACCGGGCGCCATAACGAAAATGGTAATCGGTGTAAACCAGCTAAGAGATAATACCTGTGCTCCAAAGATCTGTCCTGCACCGAGCAATTCACGCACAAGACCGATACAGGTCAAGCCAAGTGTGAAGCCTAGTCCCATACCGATTCCATCAAACATAGACGGAAGAACCGGATTTTTCGAAGCATAGCTCTCTGCACGGCCTAAAATAATACAGTTTACAACGATAAGCGGAATATATACACCAAGCGCTGCTGAAAGCGACTGTAAATATGCCTTCATCAAAAATTCTACGATCGTAACGAGAGAAGCTACGATCACAATATAGGCCGGCATACGTACACCATCCGGAATCACCTTCCGAAATGCACTGATCAGCATATTGGATAAAATCAATACGACCGTTGTAGACAGTCCCATGCCAAGTCCGTTGATCGCTGAAGAGGTAACTGCTAAGGTCGGGCACATACCAAGCATCAAAACAAAGGTAGGATTTTCCTTGATAATACCATTGTACAAACGTTCTACATATTTATTCATTACTGTGCACCTCCTAAGTTAGCTCTGAAATAGGTAAGGGCCGCATTCACACCGTTTGCCATTGCCTTTGAGCTGATGGTAGCACCTGAAATCGATTCGATCTCGTTATCAGCAGAGGGCTCGCTTTTTACAACTGAGAAGGTATCTACCAGCTTACCCTGGAATTGTGAATAAAAATCCTCCTCCTCTACCTTCATACCAAGTCCGGGAGTCTCTGCAATACTAGTGATGGAATATCCATTCACCGTACCGTCATTTTGTATACCGACGGAGAAGGTGATGGTAGACTGACTCGCATCCTTTGCAGTAACGGTCAGAACATAGCCAAGCGTAGCACCACTTGCATCCTTTGCCACCTGAATATCATCGATGGAATCCGTATAGCCTGCTGCTACCACCTCTTCTGTAGCGGCTGTCTTATCAAAGCCCTCAAGTGCCTCGAAGGAGTCTGCATCCTCAAACACCTGCTTGTAGGCAGCCTGTGCCGTAGCGGCATCTGCATCTGCGATCGGCTGCTTTGTAATCTCATATACCAGGCCTAGTAAGAAGCCTAAAATCACGGTAAAAGCAGTAAGGATGACGGCATCATGTACAATCTTTTTCGTATTCATGCTATTTGCCCTCCTTTTTTTCTTTTACCTGACCGAAGGCACGTGGAATCGTAATCTTTTCAATCATCGGAACCAGCAGATTACTAAGGATGATAGCAAAGGAAACGCCCTCTGCATTTGCACCGAAGCACCTAAACAGACCGGTTAAAACGCCGCAGCATATACCAAAAAGGATCCGTCCCCTTGGTGTGATCGGGCTCGTCACATAATCGGTCGCCATAAAGAATGCACCGAGCATGATACCACCGCTGCACAGCTGTGCAACGATATAGTACATATCAAAGCCGTGTCCGCCGAATAACAGCATAAAGATCACAAAGGTGATCAGATAGCTGGCCGGGATCGCCAGTGTGATGACCCCAAGCAAAATAAGGATGATAGCACCGATCAAAATCGCAATCGTACTCGTCTCACCGATCGTACCGGCTGTGCGTCCTATCAAGGCATCTAAGCTGTTTATGATCTCTCCCTCGCGCATCGCTGCAAGCGGGGTAGCTCCGGTATATGTATCCGTCTGAAAGTTAGTCATATCCGCTGCAAAGGCAATCAAAAGAAAACATCTCGCGCCAAGTGCAGGATTCATAAAGTTCTGACCAAGTCCGCCAAACATCATCTTTACGATCGCGATCGCAAAAATACCGCCGAGCACTGCCTCCCACCAGGGAAGTGTCACCGGAAGATTCAATGCTAAAAGCAGTCCGGTAACGACCGCACTGAGATCACCTATCGTACTTTTTTTGTGAATAATCTTTTCAAACACCCACTCCGTAGCCACACAGCTTGCAATCGTAAGAACGATCAGAAGAAGCGCCCGCGGTCCAAAGTTGTAGATACCAAACAGCGTCGTCGGCAAAAGGGCTATGATCACATATGCCATAATCCGGTTTGTGGAATCCTTTGAACGCACATGGGGTGATGATGAAACATGTAAAATGTTATCCATGTCTTACACCTCTTTCTTTATATCTTTCTCTATTTTTTGCGTTTTGCCGCAAGAATGTCTTTTTTCATGGTCTTGATGGACTGTGCCAGAGGTCTCTTGGCCGGGCAGATATAGCTGCAGCTGCCGCACTCGATACACTCTAAGCCATTCCATTTTTCAAATTCCTCACCGAGCTTTAGATCTGCCTGCTTTGCAAGCCTAGACGGAACTAAAAGCTCCGGGCATGCCTCCACACAACGGCCACAGTTTATACATGCACTCGGCTCTAAATGAGATACCTCGTCTTTTGTCAGACAAAGCAGGGAGGAATTCGTTTTTGTGATCGGGACATTCAGATCAAACATTGAAAAGCCCATCATAGGTCCGCCGGAAATCATCTTCTCTGCGCCGGATTCCTTTAGTCCGCCTGCTGCTTCTAAAAGCTCCGCATAATTCGTACCGACACTCACATAGAAGTTGCGAGGATCTGCAACCGCATCACCGGTTACGGTAAAGATACGGCTCATCACAGGGCAGCCCTCCTTGACTGCACGATAGATGCATACTAACGTCTCGACATTATCCACGATACAGCCTGCATCTGCCGGAAGCATCTTAGAATTGATCTCGCGTCCTGAAACAGCCTTGATCAGCTGACGCTCACCACCCTGCGGATATTTCGTCTGTAACGGAACAACCTCGATACGCGGCTCGTCCTTGCATAGTGCCTCAAGTTTTGCTATGCAATCCGGCTTGTTGTTCTCCACAGCAAGCACACCCTTCGCATGATCAAACAGCTGCAATACGATCTTTAAGCCGCCTACAAGCAGCTGTGGATCATCCAGCATTCTGCGATAATCCGATGTCAAATACGGCTCGCACTCTGCACAGTTTGCAATGATATAATCAATCTTATCCGGATCCTTCGGAGATAGCTTTACGTGTGTCGGGAAGCCTGCACCACCCATACCTACGACTCCGGCCTTCTTTATCCGTTCTATGATCTCTTCCTTTGAAAGTGTAGTCACATCCTCTATCGCGTCATACTCCACTTCCTCATACCTGTCATCATTTTCAATGACGATCGAATTCACCATATCGCCGGTTGCGACACGATGCAATGCAATCGCTTTTACTGTACCGGATACCGAAGAGTAAATGTTTGCCGAAACAAATCCACCCGCCTCGGCAATCAGCTGGCCCTTCTTCACTGTATCACCGACAGCCACCACCGGATTAGCCGGAGCACCGATATGCTGCGATACCGGAAACACCAGATCACCCTTGGGCAGATACGCTTCTACCGGCTTGTCTTTGGAGAGCTCTTTGCCCTCGAAAGGATGCACTCCGCCTCTAAACGTTCGTAATCCCATTCAACTGACCTCTCTTTCATCATTCGTAGTTCATCGCCTATGATAAACCCATTAACGTAATTATAGCACAATGAGAAATTTTGTCACAAAAAATTGCTCAAAAATTATCATCTTTTTGTCTTTTTTGACAAACAAAAGTCATGTATACTAACCATTAGATTCTGTTTTGCTTCGATTTATTAAGGAGAGCTGTATGCAAACAACCACCGATAGCAATGCCCCATTTTTTCCATCCGAATTTATAACCTCCTACCTTCGCAACGGTGATTTATTTTTAGACATCGAAACCACAGGCCTATCCAGACATAAAAATACGATTTATCTGATCGGTTATGCCTATATCACAGACGACAGGCTGACTCTGCAGCAGCTATTTGCCGCTCATCCATCTGAAGAGAGGGAGCTTTTATCTGCCTTTTTTCATTTTTTGAAAAATTCCGGTACAAAGCGCATTCTAACCTTTAACGGCGCTTCCTTTGACCTGCCCTTTTTATCGACAAGAGCAGACCACTACGGTCTTTCCATTTCCTTAGATGACTATAAGCAGCTCGATATCTATAAGGAATGCCGCAAGCGCAAAAGCATGTTATCCCTGCCCGGCTGCAGGCAAAAGGATATCGAGGCATTTTTAGGGATACAGCGAGATGACCTTTATGACGGTGGTGCTCTAATCCGCATATATGAGCATTATACAAAGCAGCCCAGCCAGGAGGCCTTTAGCCTTTTGCATTTGCATAATTACGAAGACGTGTTACATTTGTACCGGCTATTGGATATATTTTCATTTGACCGTCTGTTTTTATCGGATGCAAATATCCTGCAAAGTGAAATTACTGAATTTACGAATGTAAAGGGTCACAGCTGCGAGGAGCTGCTTGTTACGCTTCTTTCTCCCTGCCATCTTCCGTGCGAATTATCCGTTCGGCATCCTGTTTCTGATGTGTATCTGCACGCAAAGGAAACTACCGTTCGTATGCGCATCCCACTCTATGAGCATATGGCACGCCTATATTTTGATGATTATAAAAACTATGTCTATCTGCCCGCTGAGGATCGCTCGATCCATAAATCACTCGCACTTTGTGTCGATCCTGCAGACAAGAAAAAAGCGACCCCTAAGACTTGCTACTTAAAGGTCGCTGTTGACTCTGCATTTTTAAATTCTGCGCAGCTTGGCGAATATGTGACACGCGTACTGCTAAGCTTTCTACCTGGGTTTCTCAAAGAAAAATGATTTATTGCGCGTAAATCCAAGCTCCTTATAATTCATGATCTGCTCTGTGCTTCCGATAAAAAGTGTACCACCGGGCACTAAGGACTGATAAAACTTTCCGTATATCTCATCCTTTGCCTCATCGGTAAAATAAATCACTACATTTCTGCATACGATCAAATGACACCCTGTAGGATACGGATCACGCAACAGATTATGCTCACGAAATTCCACCCGTTGTTTTATCTCATCTGCGATCTGATAGGAGCCTCCGAGCTTTTTGAAATACCTGCTCTTAAAATCATCCGGCACACCTGCAATGCTTTTTTCATTATATAAGCCAATTTTAGCAGCCGCCAACACCTGTTTATCGATATCCGTCGCAATAATGTGAATATTAGAAAGCGGCAGATGCCTGCTCAGTGCCATGACAAGTGAATACGGCTCATCGCCTGTCGAGCAGGCCGCACTCCAAACCGTCAGACGCTTTCCAAAGCTACTGATCAGCTTAGGAAATACTTCCTCATCTAATATCTTCCATTGATCCGGATTACGATAGAATTCCGAAACGTTGATCGTAAGAAAATTGACAAATTGTTCAAACTTCGCATTATCCGATTTGATCAATGCCACATACTTATCGTAACTGTCGATCTTATTCTTTCCGATCAAGGTATCAATTCTGCGACGCATCTGCTTTTCCTTATAAGCATTAAGGTCGATCTTTGTGAGCGCATAGATGTCTTTTTTGAATTTTTCGTAATTATCCAGCATCGCAATCCCCTCTGTTAAAATACGGTCAAAAAATCCCTGTGGGAAAACCCACAGGGAATCACGTCAATACTTACTCAGCATCCTCTGCGGGTGCCTCTGCATGCTCCTCCTCCGGAGTCATGAGTGCTTTCATGCTCAGACTGATCTTCTTGTCTGCTTCGTTGAAATCAACGATCTTTGCTTCGATCTCCTGACCAATCTTCAATACATCAGAAGGCTTCTCGATATGCTCTCTTGCGATCTGTGAAACATGAAGCAGTGCATCGATTCCGGGTGTCAGCTCAACAAATGCACCAAAATCTGTCATACGAGCTACGGTTCCCTTCACGATATTTCCAATCGCAAACTTCTCCTGTGCATTATTCCAGGGATTCTCATCCGGGAATTTCATGGAAAGTGCGATCTTTGTCTCCTTGATGTCCTTGATGAATACGCGAACAGTATCGCCTACGTTGAATACCTTCTTAGGATTCTCAATTCTGCCCCAGCTCATCTCTGAGATGTGAAGCAATCCATCAACGCCACCTAAATCGATGAATGCACCGAAATCGGTTACGTTCTTTACAACGCCTTCAATCACATCACCGATCTTGATCTTTTCAAACAGTTCCTTCTGAAGCTCTGCTTTCTTTGCGGCTACTAGCTGCTTTCTGTCACCGATGATACGTCTTCTGCGTGGATTGAACTCTGTGATAACAAACTGGATATCCTGTCCCTCATATTTTGTGAGATCCTTCTCGTAGGTGTCGCTTACTAAGCTGGCAGGGATGAATACTCTAGCCTCATCAATGATCACGCTCAATCCACCGGTAAGTACCTGTGCAACCTTTGCGGTCAATACCTCACCCTTTTCGAAGGCTTCCTCTAAGCGCTTGCTGCCTTTTTCTGCTGCAAGGCTCTTATAGGAAAGAAGCACCTGTCCTTCGCCGTCGTTAACTCTCTTTACCTTAGCCTCCATCTTGTCTCCTACGGAAACCATCGTGGTAAGGTCTGCATTCGGCTCGTTGGTATACTCGCTGCGGCTGATGATTCCATCTGACTTATATCCGATGTTCAAGACAATCTCGTCCGGCTTTACATCGATGACCGTACCCTCCACAATTTCATTTTGTCGGATTGTCTTAAAAGACTCTTCCAGCATTTGTTCAAAGCTCATTTCTGACATACTTTTGAACCTCCTCAATAATATTATTTGGGGTGGATGCCCCTGCTGTAATACCTACATTGCCAAGTCCAAGAAGTTCTGTCCTATCCAAATCTTCAAGTGTCTGTATATAGTAAGTATTTTTACATTCATCCTTACATATCTCAAATAGCTTCTGTGTATTGGAGCTGTGTTTGCCTCCGATCACAAGCATCGCATCTGATTTTTGTGCGAGTAAGCGTGCCTGCGTCTGCCGTTTTGCAGTTGCATCACAGATAGTATTCAAAATACATACGCTAGTATAATAACCTTTTTTTTGAATAATTTCAACTAAATTCTCAAATTTCTTGTTGTTATATGTCGTTTGGGATACGATGCATAGGCGTTTCTTCTCAGGAAGTGCAAATTCTTGTGCCTCATCCTCTGTTTCTATCACGCTCGTATGTGCCGGATCGCACCAGCCGCAGATTCCCTGCACCTCCGGATGTGTTCGATCTCCGATAATAAGGATATGCTCACCAAGCGCAGCATGCTCCTCTACGATGTGATGAATCTTTTTTACAAACGGGCAGGTCGCATCGAGCACCTCAAAGCCGGCATCCGTAAGATGCCTTTGAACCTCTCTTGTCACGCCATGCGAGCGAATGATCACCCGACCACGCTCTAAGCCATCAATGTCGTCAATCGAGGTAATCACCTTAACACCCTTTTTCTCCAGGTCTGCCACGACCTCTTCATTGTGAATGATAGGTCCGTATGTATATAGTGCTCCGGGTTTTTTCGTCTGCTCATACACCAAATCTACAGCCCGCTTCACACCGAAGCAAAAGCCGGCACTACTTGCTATTGTTGCCTGCATCCTGCCGCTCCTTTACGATTTCTAATATCTGCTCTACTACCTGATCTATGGTAAGCTCAGAGGAGTCTAACAGATAGGCATCCTCTGCCTGCTTCAGGGGTGAAAGCTCTCTATGCATATCACGTTCATCACGCTGTGAGATATCCGCCTTAATCTTCGCTAAATCCGCCGGCTCTCCCTTTTGTACCAATTCATCAAAACGACGCAAGGCACGAGTCTTTACACTCGCCGTCAGATAAATCTTTACCTGTGCCTCCGGCAACACACAGGTGCCGATATCTCTGCCATCCATGATCACATCTGTTGTCTGCGCTAATTTCTTTTGCAAAGCTACCAGCTTTGTACGAACCGCCGGATATACGCTCGTAGCCGATGCCATATTGCCTACCTGCTCACTGCGCAGATACGCAGTCACATTTTCTCCATTCAAAAGTACCTGCTGCGTTCCGTTTTCATAACGAATCGTTACATCTGCCTGCTTGGCCGCAGCAGATATCGCCTCCTCATCTGCTCCGTCTATTCCTTGCTGTAAAAAGGAGTATGCCATAGCTCGATACATCGCTCCGGTATCCACATACACATAGCCTAATTTTTTTGCTAAAAGCTTGGCGATCGTGCTTTTCCCTGCACCCGCAGGCCCGTCAATCGCAATATTAAATGCTTTTTTATTCAAGTCTCCACTCATGCTTTCGATCCTTTCAGATAATCCAAATATGCACCTGCCGCACATAATCCTGCCAGATATCCTGTCGACCAGGCAATCTGCAGGTTAAATCCACCGGTAAAGGCATCTAAATCCAACAGCTCACCGGCAAAATAAAGCCCAGGCACAAGCTTTGATTCCATCGTCGACGGATTGATCTCCTTTACCTGAATGCCGCCGCGTGTAATGATCGCCTCTTCAAAGCCACGCAGTCCGGTAAGTGTAACAGTAAAATCCTTCAGGCAAAAAATCAACCTCTCACGCTCCGCTCTTGTAAGCTCACTGATGCGCGCATTTTCCGAGATACCACTTCGCTGCAGCCATACAGGCAAAAGCTTTGCCGGAACCAGACCTTGAACCGCATTTTTCAGCTGCTTTTTTTTATTTTCTTCAAATTCCCGCAGAAGACGTGCGTCAAGCTGCTCTATTGAAAGTGCGCTCTTCCAGTCAATATGAAGAAGCAGAGGCTCCTTTATCAGCCTGTCGCCTACAACTGCACTGGCAGATAAGATAAGCGGTCCACTCACGCCAAAGTGTGTAAAAAGCATCTCTCCAAATTGGTCATACAGCACCTTTCCGCCGGAAATATCTGTGATTTTGATTCGTACATTTTTCGGAGAAAGTCCCTGCAGCGTCTTTATATCCTCTTCCTTCGCATGCATCGGAACAAGAGATGGACGAAGCGATGTGATCGCATGCCCAAGAGATTGTGCCAATACGTAACCATTTCCGTCTGAGCCTGTCGACTGATAGCTCTTTCCACCTGTTGCAAGAAGTAGTCTCTTTGTGAGATATGTCTTATTATCAGATAGCGTGATGAGAAATTCTCCGTTTAAACGACGCTCGATTTTTTTAACAAAGGAATGATAATATACTTCGATTCCATGATTAGCCATCAACCGCTTTAGTGTAGTGATCACATCTGATGCATGATCTGATACAGGAAATACTCTATCTCCTCGCTCTACCTTTGTTTTTAGCCCTGCAGCTTCAAAAAAATCAATCGTCTGTGCATTGCTAAAGCCATAAAAGGCACTATACAAAAACTTGTTGTTTCTGGGAACATTCAAAAACAGCTCCTCTATATCACAGGCATTGGTCAGATTGCATCTTCCCTTTCCTGTAATATATAGCTTTTTACCAGGCTTTTCATTTCGTTCGAGCACTAAAATCTCACTACCCGGTATGCCGTTTTCTGCCGCCGAAATCGCAGCCATCATGCCAGAAGCACCGGCTCCGATCACAAGCAATTCATATGTTTTCATGATCGTCTCCAAACTTTGCATAGCGAAGCTTTAAGGAATCATCGATAAAATTGATCTCATCACTCTCATATACCTGATATTCATCCCAGATATGCTCCAATTCCTCTAAGGTCTTCACCACCTCACCCTGCTTTTTCATGCAAAGTGCAACAATAAGTGCATTTATCACACTCAGCGGTGCAACCAAAGAATCCACGATCGATGCCATATCACTGCTGGCTATAAGATTGCAGGAGGAATACAGATTCATCGGCGAATGAACACTATCGGTCAGCGTAATCACCTTTGCATTTCGGTTATTTGCAAATTCCATCGCCTTTAATGTGCGCATGGAATAACGCGGAAAGCTGATGCCGATGATCACATCTTCCTCACCTATACGCACCATCTGTTCAAACAGCTCGCTGGAATTATTCGTGTTCAGCTGAATGACACGATCGAACATCAGATGCAGATAAAATGCCAAAAAGCTGGCTAGCGGTGCACAGCTTCGAATACCGACCACATAAATCGTTTTGGCATGCAGTATAATATCTACTGCCAATTCAAACGCATTCTGATCAATATGCTCCAGCGTATACTTGATCTTCTCCGCATCAGCCTGCAATACACTCTCTAAAATCTGAGATTGCGAAATACGCCCATAGGTGACCTCCATACGCTGTATGGAATTGAGCTTGTTACGTACCATCTCCTCTAAGGCTCTCTGAAATTGAGGATAGCCCTTATAGCCCAGATGCGTGGCAAAACGCACCACTGTCGATTCACTAACGCCAACGACCTCTCCGAGCTTGGCGGCGGTCAAAAATACAGCCTTATCATAATTATCCGTAATATAAGCAGCAAGGAGCTTTTGCCCCTTGCTCATATTACCATAGGATTCATTAATCCGGTTAGTTAATTCATTTGTGTTACTCACCTACAGCCTCCACCACTACGCCAGGTGTGATCAAACTGCGCTCGTGCGTCGTCGTACGAACCGCCTTCTTTGCAGCAGGATTTGTCACCTTATAGACCAGCTTATACTCGCCGCTCTCACTAAATATAAAGCTTCCTCCATCGATCACTGTCGCTTCTTCACCGGACGGAGCCGTGATCTGCACCTCAATGGACTCTGTCAGATCCTCACCGCTTTGAAGCTGTGCATCGACATCCTCGATCAATTCATCCCAGTAAAGCTCTCTTGAAGCTTCTGTAAGCACGATCTGATCCCAATCGTTATCACAGCTTAATACAGGTGCGCCCGTATCTGTCACGACAAGTGTCTGCTTCTTTGTAGTTGTCTTTTTATTGTTTGGATTGACAACGGTATATTTCAGCTTATAAGTACCTGCCGTCTCTAAAGTAATGCTCGAATCGTTGCATATCTCAAAAGTATCCGACCCCGGAGCCTTGATATACAACTGAATCTTTCCCGTCAGATTCACGCCTGCACTATCCTTGGCCTTTACGCCGGAAAGCGGCTTATAGGTATCTCCCACTGCCTTCTCCACTGTGGCCTTCACTCCGGTAAGCGTCGCCTTCTTTTTATCCATAACCTTGTAGGTCACCTGCTTAGATGCCGTACGTCCAAAAGAATCAACGACCGAATACTTCACCGTATAGCTTCCGACCTTTTTCATATTCACAGTTCCGCTGCGCTTTACCCAATCGGTGATCGTAAAGCCTCCGGAATCCTTACAGGTCATGTTTCCGCCATTAAATTTACTGCCATATACAAGCGTCCTCGATGAAACCGTAATCGTAGGCTTTGATGATCCTGTCTTATACGGATTACTGCTGGAGGGATCCGTCGGATCCCAACCCATATATTTGGATTCATCAACGGAAATAGTCTTCGGCTTTCCAAGAGGATCATCCTTTGAGGTACCGTTAAAGATGGTCACCTTTGTTCCGGTCGGGCAATTATCATAGATCCATTTAGATGCTGCAACGGTCAGACGCACGCAGCCGTGGGATGCAGTCGTACCGAGCTTATTGTACTGACGATATGACTGGGTGCTTTCATTTCTTTGATAATACCATACTGAATGGAACAAAAAACCTCTGGTGATACGAGTGCAATACTGTCCGTAGCAGGGGCCGTCCAACACCCACCAACGATATTTTGCCGGCGTATAATATGTTCCTGTCGGCGTAGCATAACCAGCAGAGCAGGTAAATGCTGTGTAGGGCGTTCCGTCCTTTTTGTAAACAGTCACCACATTCGTTCCCTTATTCACCTTAATGTAGTAATCTCCTGTTCCGGTTGATGCCTGCACAGATACCAAGGGTGCAAACAGACAGGAAAGCACAAGAATAAGCGCTAAAAATCCTGTACGTAATTTTCGTTTCGTTCGAATTTTCATAACGAACCTCCATTTTTTTCAAGCATTCCCTTCTATGCTAAACCCTTTTGTTTTTTTAGTCAAGCAAAAAAGACTATTGCGCCAAAATGATACTCCTGGGAAGTGTTTGAAGCCTCATTTTTTTGCAATAGTCTTTTTAATTCTTATTTTTATACAGGATAAGCCTTGTTCTTTTCATCTGCAACAGACGGATCCACCTTTGTCTGCTGTGCCTGACGATACTTGAAGTACTCGGTAGCTACCTGCGGAAACAGTGCGTAGCTTAGTACGTCCTCATCCTGCTGCTTCCACTGCTTCATCTCAGCCTCGATCTTGTCTAATTCCGGCTCCAGCAAATCTGCATAGCGGCAGGTGATGGCGTTCTTTTTATCCTCTCCAAGTACCTTGTCAACGATCTCGGGGTTAAACGGTTTTACGGTCTGACCATACTTGCCAAGCAGCACATCCTTTGTCTCTTTGGTGGCAACCTTGTAACGCTCACCCATCAATACATTGAATACTGCCTGCGTACCAACGATCTGAGAGGAAGGAGTAACGAGAGGCGGCTCGCCAAGATCCTTACGAACTCTGGGGATCTCCTCAAGCACTTCCATATATTTATCCTCAGCATTCTGCTCCTTTAACTGAGATACCATGTTAGAGAGCATTCCGCCGGGCACCTGATATAGCAGTGTCTGAATATCTACGCCTAATACCTTAGGATTGAGCAGTCCGCTCTTGATTGCTTCCTCACGCATCGGGCGGAAATAATCTGCGATCTCCTTTAAAAGCATCTGATCAAAGCCGGGATCAAACTCCGTACCCTTGAAGGTCTCTGCCATAACCTCGGTTGCAGGCTGACTCGTTCCAAGTGCAAACGGAGACATTGCAGTATCGATTATATCGCAGCCGGCCTCTACTGCCTTTAGGCAGGTCATAGAAGCAACACCTGAGGTGTAATGGGTATGCAGCTCAACCGGGATGCTGATGACAGACTTCATTGACTTGATAAGCTCCTCGGCCTTGTAAGGAGTGAGAAGACCTGCCATATCCTTGATACATACGGAATTGGCGCCCATATCCTCAACCTTTTTAGCCATCTGTGTCCAATACTCTAAGGTATATGCATCACCTAAGGTATAGCTGAGTGCGACCTGTGCATGTCCACCCTCTTTGTTTGTGGCACTGACTGCAGTCTGTAGGTTTCTCAGATCATTCAGGCAATCGAAGATACGGATGATATCAATACCATTCGCGATGGATTTCTGTACGAAATACTCTACCACATCATCTGCATAGGGGCGATAGCCCAGGATATTCTGTCCGCGGAAAAGCATCTGCAGCTTTGTATTCTTAAAGCCGGCTCTTAATTTACGAAGACGATCCCACGGATCTTCCTTTAAGAAACGAAGGGATGCATCAAAGGTCGCGCCGCCCCAGCACTCAACAGCATGGTATCCAACCTTGTCCATCTTTTCGATGATGGGAAGCATCTGCTCGGTCGTCATTCTCGTAGCGATCAGAGACTGATGTGCATCACGCAAAATCGTCTCTGTAATCTTCAACGGTTTTTTCGTCATATTATTATCAGACATCGATTTAATTCCTCCTTAATTTTATGAAATTCCGAAAATCGCCATAAAGGTACCTGCAGCAACCGCAGTACCGATAACTCCGGCTACGTTCGGTCCCATCGCATGCATCAGCAGGAAGTTGGTAGGATCCTCGTCGGCTCCAACCTTCTGTGATACACGGGCAGCCATCGGCACAGCCGATACACCGGCAGAACCGATCAACGGGTTGATCTTGCCCTTTGTAATGACGCACAGCAGCTTACCGATGAGGACACCGGCAGCCGTACCGAATGCAAATGCGATCAATCCTAGTGCAACGATCTTTAAGGTGCTGACATTTAAGAATGCTTCCGCACTTGTGGTCGCACCAACAGAGGTACCCAGCAAAATAACAACGATATACATCATTGCATTAGAGGCAGTCTCCTGAAGCTGGCGAACGACGCCTGACTCACGGAATAGGTTACCAAGCATCAGCATACCAACCAACGGAGCGGTAGTAGGTAAAACCATACATACTACGATCGTTACGACGATGGGGAACAGTATCTTCTCAAGCTTTGAAACCTGACGAAGATTCTCCATCTTAATCTGACGCTCTTTTTTCGTTGTCATCAGCTTCATGATCGGAGGCTGGATAATCGGAACAAGTGCCATGTAGGAATATGCCGCCACAGCGATCGGTCCAAGCAATCCTGTCTGTCCTAGCTTTCCTGCAAGGAAGATGGAGGTCGGTCCGTCTGCACCACCGATAATAGAGATGGAAGCAGCTGCCTTGTCGTTGAAGCCCATGAGAATCGCAATAAAGTATGCGATATAAATACCAAACTGTGCCGCAGCACCTAAAAGGAAGCTGATCGGATTCGCAATCAGCGGTCCAAAGTCAGTCATCGCACCGACACCCATAAAGATCAGGGACGGCAGGATTGACCATTCATCTAACTGATAAAAGTAATAGAGTAATCCACCTACGCCATTGCTTGCATCTTCCGGATGAAGCATAATATCCGGATAAATATTTACGAGCAGCATACCGAATGCAATCGGCAAAAGTAAAAGCGGCTCATACTCCTTCTTGATCGCAAGATACAGGAAAAAGCAGGCAACTGCAATCATCAAATAGTTTCCTACGGTCAGATTGAAGAAGGCTGTCTGGTGAATGAGATTACTCAGTGTTTCTGTAACGTAACTCATGCGAGACCTCCTATTCGATTAATTCATCGTTGCTAAAACAGTTCCAACCTCTACGCTGTCGCCCTTTGCCACATCAATGCTTGCGATGGTTCCGTCTGCCTCTGCAACAACAGGAGTCTCCATCTTCATAACCTCAAGCACAAGCACGGTATCGCCACGCTTTACAGCCTGTCCCACGGAAGCCTCAATGGCAAATACCTTGCCGGCTGCCTTTGCTTCAATCTTCACAGCGCCTGCGCCAGCTGCAGAAGCAGCAGCCTTTGGTGCTGCCACAGGAGCGGCCTTTGGTGCTGCTACAGGAGCAGCTGCGCCAGATGTGCCTTCTTCTACGGTTACATCATAAACATTTCCGTTTACGGTAATTGTATAATTCTTCATGATCATTTCCTCCTAAATATTATCTTCTCTTAATGGAACGAACTACAAAATCATCGGTTGATGTACCGCTCGCTGCTGCAACTGCAGCTGCTATTACGGCCACAAGCTCATAATCATCCGTCTGCACAGCCACCGGGGCAGCAGGTACAGGAGTAGCAGCTGCCGGAGTCGTCTCCTTTTTAGCCTGCAGCTTGCCAATGAATCCAAACGCATAGATGATCAGGCTGATGATGATCAGCATCACAAATACGGTTCCCATACCCATGGCCGTATTCATCGCAGCCTTCGCCATCGTCTCTGCCAATGTATAAACCCGATCAATCGTGATATCGGATACCTGCATATCATCGTCATATACAAAGGTTACCGTAATATCACTTTCCGTGAAGTTCGCTGTCTGCTCAACGGTAACAGTGCCATTTGCTTCTGTTACCTCTACCTCACCGTAGCCTACAAAATCGCCAATCTCACCCTTGATATCAACCCAGCTGTTGATCACATTTAAGGTCGCTTCATCGAGCTGATCCTGCATAGACTGATAGGTTGCAAGATCAGAATCGCTCATGCCAACCAGCTCATCCAAAATACCGGTGTTGTTTGTGGCGAGCTGATCTACCGTATATCCACCATAGGTAGCATCTTCATCACTACCGCATCCGAATACACCAAGGGCTATAAGACACAGACTGACGATCAATACAATTTTTTTCTTCAAATTCGTCATAATCGTCACCTTTCTTATTTTGCACCATGCTTCTTATAGGGCTGCTCCACGTTCTTTGTATAGAGCATCTCAAATGCTGCTACCAGATACTTTCTGGTGTCTGCATAGTCCACAATGCGATCTACATATCCACGTCTTGCTGCAGCAAGCACGCTGCCCTGAAGAGCATCGTACTCCTTTGCTTTCTCGGCGATCACATCAGCAGAAGCATCTGCATACATGATACCTGCTGCAAGAGAAGCATCCATCATGCCTACCTTTGCATCCGGCCATGCATATACTAAATCTGCGCCGAGTGACTTAGAATTCATCACTGCATAAGCACTACCGTATGCCTTGTCAGTAATTACATTTACCTTCGGAACCGTCGCATTTGAAAAAGCATAGGTCAAACGAGCGAGTGCCTTCGCAAGATTCTTTTCAGAGCACATGCATGCCTTAAAGCCTGTCGTATTCGTAAAGGAAACAACCGGGATCTCAAAGGCATCACAGAAAGCGACAAAATCCGCAGCCTTGTTAACACCATGCGCACTAAGAGAAGCATCAAAGGTGGCAGTCTTTACACCATCCTTGTACAGCTCTGTTGCATTAGCAATAGCGCCGATAGTCATACCGTTTAGCTTGATAAAGCCGGTAACCATCTCCTTTGCGTAATCTGCCTTTGTCTCAACAAATACATGTCCGTCAGAGATCTCAGAAAGTACATATCTAGGATCTCCCTTCATAGTATCAAGGCTGGTGCAGGCACGATTTAAGTCGTCCATGCAGGCATCCGTTACACAGGCTTGCGCATTGTTTCCGGGCAGAATCGCTACAAGCTCTCTGATCTTTGCATAAATCTCAGCCTCTGAGCCAACGCCGTCTAATGTACCTGCCTCTTCGCTCTGGAATTTTGCAGATGCACTGTCGCATTTTCCGGCATGATTTCCGGAAATTGCATTCGGAGAATTAACAAACAGCTTTGCCTTATCCGCCTGTGCAAAAGCAAAATCAGACAATGCGGGAACGACTGCCATACCACCGCCGCAGGTGCCAAATACTGCAGTGATCTGAGGAACCACACCGGATGCCTCAACCTGCTTAGCATACAGACTGCCAACTGCCTCAAGTGCATCGACAGACTCCTGCAGTCTCATACCGGCACAATCAATCAGACCGATGATCGGTGCACCCATCTTAATCGCCATGTCATAAAGGCCTGCGATTTTCTTTGCATGCATCTCGCCGATCGTACCTCCCAGCACGCCTGCGTTCTGGCTGTAAACAAACACTAGATTTCCGTCGATGAGGCCATGACCTGTCACAACGCCATCGGAAGGAGTGTCTGTCGCAGACAGATCGAAATCGGTGCTTCTGGCCGTGACAAGTGAGCCGATTTCCATAAAGCTGTTTTCGTCGACTAATCCGGCAATCCTTTGCATTGCCAGATTATCATTTCCATTACTCATTCTTTCTACCTCCGTATATATTTTTAGTGCTTAAATTTTTAAAAAGCAAAAATTTCGCTATAATAATTATAACCGTCCCGAGAGAGTTTTTCAATAGAATTTCTTAATAAATTATCCCGGCATATAGATATAGTTCATTCGCTGGATACTGCTCTTAAATCCGTAAGCATCTATGATCAGGACAGATAAAACATTGTTGCCCTCCGGCATTGAAATCCCGCCATTATAGCGCGTCGAGGCTTCGGTTGGTGTCTGTCCGTTCCACGTATAATACGCACTGCACCCATCAGGGACTGTAATATAGATCGTCTGTGGACTGGTGAATTCGCCGCTTGCAGGTGTCACCTGCGGCATGCCGGGCTTTTCATATGCTGCAACCGTCAGCGTGCATGTCGTGACTGTACTGTAGTACCCAAGCTCATTGCACGAAACAGCCTCAAGCGTATAGCTGCCCGCATCAAGCGTAAACGGCTCAAAATATAGTGTTCCGTTCGAAATCGGAGACGAGCCGTCTACAGTGTAATAAATATTGCACCCCTTTTCTGCCGAGATCGTCACCGAATCAATCTCCAAAAAGGGTTCCTGCGGCAGCTCTATCTTTGGTGCATCAACCACGTAGCCTCTAAATTGCTTTTCTAAAGATGTTCCCTCGCAGGCAACATAAAAATCATGCAGCGCATCAAAATCCTGATTGGCTACGTATATACGTATCAGCTCTCTGCAGGCATAGTAATTCTCACGATCAAGCTCTAACACATCATAGAGTGCCTCGATCTGACCTGCTGTATCAGACTGCTTCTCACATTCCCAGGCGAGTACAAGCGACTTCTGCGTAGGATCTGTCTGTACAAGAGATGCATCTGCTTCTGCGACTGTATGCTCAGGTGAAAAAAAGCATATCCCAAGCAAGGCAAGACAAAGCGCACTCGCCACAGCTAATATCCATCCAAAAATAAGTCCTCGTCTGTTTACAAAAGAGTCTGCCTGTGATCGATTTGCATGGACCATAACACCGCCTGCGCCCTCATGCATCTCACGTTTTTGAAAATCCAGAAAAAATTCCTCTTCCATGACATGATATGCCGATACGATCTGCACCTCTGTGCCGCATGCGGAACAATATAAATTTCCTTTTTTTATCTGTGCTCCACATTTTTCACACTTCATGACTACCTCTCGTCATACTAACCCTTCATAGCCTCTACACAGTTGTGCATCAGCATCGCGATCGTCATCGGCCCAACACCGCCGGGAACCGGTGTGATCGCACCTGCGATCGGTTCTACCTGTGCAAAATCTACATCTCCACATAGCTTTCCATCTGCCTGTCTGTGAATACCAACATCGATAACGACTGCGCCTTCCTTTACATAATCTGCCGTGATCATCTGCGGTCTGCCGATCGCAACGATCAAAATATCAGCCTGTTTGCATATATTAGCAAGCTCCTTTGTCTTGGAATGACATACCGTAACGGTAGCATTCTCCCGCAGCATCAAAAGTGCCATCGGTTTTCCGACTATGTTGCTTCTGCCGATGATGACACAATTTTTTCCTGCGATCTCAACATTAGAACGCTTCAAAAGCTGAATGATCCCGGCAGGCGTACAGGATACAAAGCCAGGCGCTCCAATCACCAGTGCGCCGACATTTTGTGCATGAAAGCCATCTACATCCTTCCCCGGATCAATAGCATGAATGATCTTATTTTCATCGATATGTGCCGGAACAGGAAGCTGACATAAAATACCGTTAATCTGTGGATCCGCATTCAAGCTTTCGATCAAAGAAAGCAGCTCCTCTTCGCTCGTTTCCTCTGCAAGCTCATAGCTTTCGGAACGAATCCCGATGTATTCGCATGCTTTCTTTTTATTGCGCACATAAACGCTCGAGGCCGGATCATTTCCTACCTGAATAACCGCCAAGGTGCCTTCCCGTCCATGCTCCTTTAGGCAGGCAACCGTTTCCTTGCATTCATCCTTAATCTGTTGTGAGATTTTCTTTCCATCAATCAGCTGTGCCATATGTCCTCCTTAAAATGTACCATCCTCAAGTAACGAATCAAAGGTCTCCGGGTTCATCAGAATCTGTCTTGGCTTTGTGCCCTCCTCAGGTCCGACCACGCCAGCCTCCTCAAGCTGATCCATGATACGTGCTGCTCTATTAAAGCCGATTCTAAAATACCGCTGCAGCATACCAATGGATGCCTTATCCTTATCCATCAGCAGTCTGGCTGCATCCACAAAATAAGCATCCCGTCCGCTCGTCTGCGTCTCTATGGCACCACCTGCTGTTAAAGCAGCTGTGCTCTCTGAGATCTTCGACATTTTCTCCTCAATAGAGGCATCATAGTCTGCCTGTCCAAAGCTTTCCTTTATGAAATCTACCACTGCCGACACCTCAGAATCCGACACAAACGCGCCCTGCAAGCGCAGTGGCTTGTTCATACCCTGCGGATAGTATAGGCAGTCGCCCTTTCCAAGCAGCTTTTCTGCACCAACCATATCAAGTATTGTGCGTGAATCAACGCCGGAGGTCACGGCAAATGCCATTCGGCTGGGCATATTTGCCTTGATCAGACCGGTGATGACATTGACAGACGGCCGCTGCGTAGCTAAAATCAGGTGAATACCACAGGCTCTCGCTAACTGCGCCAATCGACAGATCGCATCCTCCACATCTCCCGGTGCTACCATCATAAGATCAGCCAGCTCGTCTACGATAATCACAATCTGCGGCAACTTCTTTGGCTTATCAGCATCCTCAATATCAGCTATACTGTCAATTTTTGCATTATAGCCCTTCAGATCTCGCACACCGCAGGCAGCAAACTTCTGATAGCGATCCGTCATCTCAGCCACCGCCCAGTTGAGCGCACCGGCTGCCTTTTTCGGATCTGTCACAACCGGGATAAACAGATGAGGGATACCATTGTATACCGATAGCTCCACAACCTTTGGATCAATCAAAATCAGCTTGACATCCTCCGGATCTGCCCGATACAAAAGCGACATAATAATTGTATTGATACAAACCGATTTACCGGAGCCTGTCGCACCGGCGATGAGCAGATGCGGCATCTTTGCGATGTCTGCCATAATGACCTGACCTCCGATATCCCGTCCTGCAGCAAAGGCAATGTTAGAGGAATGCTCCTTAAATTCCTTTGATTCCACCAGATCCCTAAACATAACAGGCATCGTCTCTTTGTTTGGTACCTCGATGCCAATCGCTGCCTTTCCCGGAATCGGTGCCTCCATACGAATATCTGCAGCTGCTAAATTCAGTTTGATATCATCGGTCAGATTCACGATCTTGCTGACCTTCACGCCCATCTCGGGCTGTATCTCATAACGTGTTACAGTAGGTCCACAGCTTACATTTAAAATCGTGACATTGACGCCAAAATTTTTTAATGTCTGCTGAAGCTTTAGAGCTGTCTTTTGCAAATGCTGTTTGCTGTCTCCCTGCTTGCTTGGATCTCCGGCTCTAAGCAGCTCTACCGGCGGAAATACATAGTTTGCTGCCAGCTTTTCTTCACGCTCTGTAATCTCCTCTGCTATCTCATCGACTGCCTGTGCCTTAGTCTCCTTCACCTGCACTACAGGCTCCTTTTTATACTCTGCTACAGGTTCCTCCTCGTACTCTGCTACGGGTTCCTTCTCGTACTCTGCTATGGGTTCTTCGTACTCTGCTATGTGTTCCTCGTACTCTGCTACTTGTTCCTCCTCGTACTCTGCTGCCATAGGCTCCTCTACTCCTGCAAACAGCTCTTGTAGCTGCGGTGAAAATACAGGGATCTCCTCTGCAGGCTCCTCCTCTATAGGCTCCTTTTCTACAGGCTCCTTTTCTGCAGGCTCCTCCTCTATAGGCTTTAGACTAACCGACTGTTTTCCGGTAACTGCATAGCCACCAAGCTCCTTTGAGTCGTCATTTATCAAATCAGATGTCTGAATGGCAGATAATACCGAACCGTTCGGAAGTCCGGCTTTTTTACGTTTTTCGCTCAACGGTGCAAACGTATCAGGCGTAATCTCTACCACATCCTCTGAGGCAGCAGACACCGGTATGTCCTGTATAAGCAGTGTATTATCCGAAACACCGGATACCTTGTTTTCCATCCGACGCGCTTTTTTCTCGATGGCATGTTGCTGTTGTATGCTTTTTATTTTTTCATTGCCCTCTCGTGCTGATTCGTAGACCTTTTGTCCGCCATGCTTTACATGAATCCATGCGGAGCGCTCCGTCACGATCACCATCGTGATTATCAGCACGATAAAATCAATCACATAGGCACATATCCTGCCAAAATTCGGGCAGATCAGCCAGGCTAGAAGTCCGCCAAAAAAACCACCGCCTACCTTTTCCCTCGCTCCATAGCGATAGGCTGCCGTCGGTGAATATTCGATGCTCTCCCCACCGATCAGCTCTAAAAACAGGCATAAAAAACACACAAATAAGACCGCAGCCACCACCTTAATGATTGCGATCCGATTATGTCTGTTTGATAATAGAAAAACCGTTCCAACAAATAGTAAAATCGGAAAAACATAGGCCAGCAAGCCAAAAAGCCCAAATAACACACCGCTGAGCGCACTGCCAGCCTTGCCACCGATCCCGAAATTACTTACAAATAATACGATTGAAACAGCAAGAGATGCCCACAAAAGCACCTCCTGATAGATGCCCTCCTTGATCGGCTCCGGTGCAGACCTTTGGCTTTTGGTACCGCCCTTCGTCTGCGTCTTCTTTCCGCTCGTGCTTTTCTTTTTTGTCTGTCCGGACATTCACAAAACCTCCATATATCCTAACTGCTACAGCTGATAGAAAAATATCCCTACCGAGATAACTCCGACGATCATACAGTAAATCGCAAAACCAGTAAACTTCTTCTGACGCACGACATATAGCATCGTCTTGATACAGATATAGCCGACTACAGCTGCCACGAGACAGCCTACTATATAATAAGTAAGCTCCGTGCTCGTAACCGTCTCACCGAAGAGACCTCCAAGCTCTAAAACAAGCGAGCCAAGTACCGCCGGTATCGACATAATAAAGGAATATTTCACAGCAAATTTGCGATCAAAGCCACTGAGCAGGCAGGCCGCGATCGTCGTACCGGAGCGGGAAAGTCCCGGAAGCGTAGCAATTCCTTGTGCAATACCGATAATAAAGGCATTGGAATAGCTCACCTGACGCGGCAGCTTCTCACCGCCCTTACAATGATCCGCGATAAAGAGCAAAATCGACGTCAAGATCAGACATACACCCGGAACTATCAGCAGCTTGCTCGCCTGCTCAATCAGATTCGATGCCAAAACGCCTATGATACCTGTTGGGATCGTAGAGACGATCACCAGCATCACAAACTTGCGATAGCCACTGCATATCACGTGATGATAACCGCCCTTCGTATGATGTGTCACATTTGTAAAAAAAATGCCGATATTTTTGCACACATCCCCTAAAATCTCAAATCCGGCCACGATCATCTTCCAGATATCCTTGCGATATACGACAAAGATTGCAAGCAATGTACCTAAATGCAATATCACATCAAATACCAATCCGACATCCTCTAGCCCAAA
>CAVBEI010000013.1:0-48499 GCA_963594555.1 Lachnospiraceae bacterium
GCACTGTCTAAGGAGTGTGATTTTGTCATTGTATCGAATGACACAGGCTTTGACGCAGCTGTAAAATATTGGACAGAACGAGGCAGATCAGTCCGCAGGCTAAAGAGCACTGAATGCAAAAAGCATGCTCAGCTGCTTCGTGCCGGAGGTGCTGCAGAAATAGAAAAGCAGGCAGTTGTACCTACCCTTGAGGAGGAAGAGGATGCCTTACTTGATGCAGCATACTTAGCGGATATTGAAAAGCTGAGCGCATCGATTCCGCTTGAGAAGCTGACGCTGTTTCATGATGCCTTTGTATGTATGTATGACCAGGCGACAGGTGATGAGATATATTATTATATGAAGGAGAATAAGGAGAAGTTCTCTGATCTGTCGAAAAATTATCTGTCAAAGAAAAAGGCCAGATTAAAAAATTATTTTTCCGTAGCACTTACACATACTGAGTGCGATCCGTCCGGAGCGGATGCGATCATGGAGATCTACCAGCGCATCGCCGATCCGAAAAAAAATCTGCAGAAGCTAAACGTGGAGGCAGTCAAGCAGTTTGGACAGGCACAGGGCAGCGGCTATTACAAGGTACTGAAAAAACATATTAAAATCATGAGCAAGCTATAAGGAATAAGAGAATGAGTCATAAACAATTAGAAGCCTATCTGATCGATCTGATCGTAGAGGAGCAGGCTAAGCTTGGCTACCAAAAGGAAAAGATACGCCTGTATGATCCATTAGAATCACTGCAGCATTTCTATCATTGTTCGGATGATGCAGATGAGATGCTGAGGCGCTTATCTGATTTTCCGGATACGGTGGCAGGGACGCTTGGAGCAGTAGAGATCTCACATGTGGGGGATCGGTTTTGCTTTCTGATCCCGGAGAGCGGTGCAGAGTATGTGCATACGCATAAAAAAGCAAATGCGTTTATCGAGCAGCTGATTGCACTGATCGGCTCGCACGCTTCCCTAGAGGATGTGAAGCAGCTGTTTGAGGCGCAGCCGCAGTCGGTTGAGATGAGGCAGCTGACAGACGGTGAATTTGACCTGGTGATACGCTTTCTAGAGGGTGAGGATCCGTATTATTATTGCTTTAAGGATGAAGGGTGTCATGTGATCTATCATCGTTTTTTGCCATCAGATTATGAAGCCTTTGGGATTTTGTAATAGACCGGGGCAGCCCGAAGCATTTGCTGTTTAGGGTGCATGAAGGAACTTAGGATAAGATGAAGGAGAGAGAATCGTCATGAAAATTATCATTGCAGGAGATGGCAAGGTAGGCGCGATGCTGACCAGGCAGCTGTCTGCAGAAGGATATGATATTACGATCATTGATGAAAATCCGCGGGTGCTTGAGTCAACAGAGGAGCTCTATGACATTATGGCGGTGCAGGGAAACTGTGCGACGATGGAGGTGTTAGAGAGAGCCGGAGTAGATGAAGCGGACCTTTTGATCGCAGCTACCAGTGCAGATGAGATCAATCTGCTTTGTGCCCTAACGGCGCATGGTATGAATGAGCATCTGCATACTATCGCACGTATTAGAAATCCGGAATATTCGGATCAGATCATTAGAATGCGCAGTATTTTTCCGCTTTCCCTGACAATAAATCCGGAAAAGCAGGCGGCACTTGAGATCGAACGACTGCTGAAATATCCGGGCTTTTTAAAACGTGATACCTTTGCAAAGGGACGTGTGGAGATCGTAGAGCTGCGCCTCGAAGCGGACAGCCCGCTTTGCAATCATACGCTAGCAGATTTGGATTCGGTAGTTGGCTGCAAGGTGCTCATCTGTGCCGTTTTACGGGATGGCAGTGCAGTAGCTCCGGATGGAAACTATACGTTGCTTGCGGGAGATCGTATTTTTGTGACTGCACCGACGGATACGTTAGAGACGCTGCTTAAAAATCTTAAAATTATTACCCACAAGGTACGAAGTGTGCTGCTGTGCGGCGGCGGACGGCTAAGCTATTATCTCGCAAAGCAGTTAGATAAAAGCGGCATAGCGGTTCGCATGATCGAGCAGGATTATGACAGGTGTTTAGAGCTTGCATCCCTGCTTCCGAATGTGGCGGTCATTCATGGTGATGCCAGTGATGAAAATCTCCTGGAGAGTGAGGGCATAGATGAGAGCGATGCGCTCGTTACGATGACCGGCATCGATGAGCTGAATATGGTGATTTCCTTGCTCGGAACGGTGCGTAAGGTACCGCAGGTGATTACAAAGCTTGGCCGCATGGACAATTCCCATCTGCTGGATAAACTGCCGATCGGAAGCACGGTAAGCCCAAAGCAGCTATGCTGTGATACGATCGTGCGTTATGTACGTGCACTTCATAATCAGGAGGGTGCGGCATTATCAGTACATGCGATCGCAGACGGACATGCAGAGGCATTGGAGTTTCGCGTGGATGAGGATACGGAGCACATCGGTGAGCCATTAAAAAAGCTGCATCTCAAGAAAAATGTGCTGATCGTATGCATTACGCACCGCGGCAGACAGGAGATTCCGGGTGGCGATTCGCATTATGAAAAGGGAGATACGGTGATCGTTGTGACGAGCAGAGAGTCCGTAATCTACCAGTTAAACGATATTTTCGAGGCATAGAGTGATGAATTATAAAATGATCGGAAAATTTATCGGGAAAATCCTTCTGATGGAGGCACTTTTTATGGTGCCGGCCTACATAGTCAGCCTATGTTATCATGAGGAGCCTGCGATGCGTTCGCTTCTCATCTCTGCCGTTGTCACGATGCTTGCAGGAGGCGTACTGCTGGCACTGACACATGGCTCAAAAAAAGGCTTTCATGCAAAGGAAGGCTTGGTGTGCGTAGGTGTCAGTTGGATCGCATTAGCACTATATGGGGCACTGCCCTTTTATCTGTGCGGTGCTATTCCTAGCTATGTGGATGCACTTTTTGAGACTGTATCAGGCTTTACGACAACCGGTGCGTCGATTCTATCCGATGTGGAGGCACTGCCGCACGGATTGCTTTACTGGAGGAGCTTTAGCCATTGGCTCGGTGGAATGGGAGTGCTGGTATTTTTGCTGGCTGTATCCTCCGGTGATGAAAAGAGCAAGGGCTTTACGATGCATATTTTGCGTGCGGAGAGTCCAGGACCGCAGGTAGGTAAGCTCGTTCCGCGCATGAAAAAAACCGCGGAGATTTTGTAGCTGTTATATATCGTGCTGACGATTTTGAATGTTTTATTTTTGCTGGCAGGAGATATGCCGCTGTTTGATGCGGTGTGTACGGCGTTTGGCACGGCAGGTACCGGAGGCTTTGGTATCAAAAATAACAGTATGGCCGGCTACAGCTCGTACATTCAGACGGTATGTACGGTATTTATGTTTCTCTTTGGTGTGAATTTTACCTGCTATTATATGCTATTTATCGGACAGGCACGGAGCGTATGGAAAGATGAGGAGCTGCGGCTTTATATTGCTGTAGTGGTAGGTGCTACCGCGCTGATAGCACTCAATTTAGGTGAATATTATGAGACAGTAGGAGAGCGGATCCATCACGCAGCCTTTCAGGTGGTGAGCATCGTGACGACGACCGGCTTTATCACGACAGACTTTGATCTGTGGCCATCCTTTGCCAAGGGAGTTTTGCAGTGTCTGATGCTGATCGGTGCCTGTGCGGGCAGTACGAGCGGTGGCTTTAAATGTGGAAGAGCACTGCTTGTATTCAAAGGTCTACGGAGAAGCGTGCGACAGATCATGCACCCGGGCAGGGTAGAGGTTGTGCGTGTAAACGGCCGAGTCATCGATGAAAAGGTATTAGCGAACACGAATGCGTATCTGGCAGCCTATGTGATAATCATCGTATTCAGCTATTTTTTCGTATCAAAGGACGAATTTTCGATCACGACGAACATGACAGCTGTATTATCCTGCTTTAATAATATCGGTCCGGGCTTTGAGCATGTCGGACCGACCAGCAATTTCGGTGACTTTAGTGTGTTATCCAAGCTGGTGCTGATCGTGGATATGCTAGCCGGACGATTAGAGATTTTCCCGATTTTGATCCTGTTTTCAAAGACTACCTGGGGAAAACGTTAGTCAGCTAAAGGTGTGCAAGCCGCACACTTTTTACTTATTGAAAAAAAAGCTCAATTCATGTATGATGGCTGTATCAAAAGAAGGCAAGGAGAGGAGATAGCCGTATGTACGCAGACGAAAATGTCATCAAAATCAAGCATGAGGTGTTATACGAGGTGGCAAAGCACGCCTTTGCCGGAGATTTAGAGGAGGCCAGAGACCATATACCGATGGATCTGATTCCCGGACCAACACCGAAGTTTCGCTGCTGTGTATATAAGGAGCGCGAGATCATCCGCCAGCGTATTCGTCTCGCCGAGGGAAAAGCACCGGGAGTAGAGGATACCGGCAATGTCATCCAGGTCATCACCTCTGCCTGCGAGGATTGCCCGATTTCCAGCTATGTGGTTACGGACAACTGCCAGAATTGCTTGGGAAAGGCTTGTATAAATGCATGTAATTTCGGCGCGATCTCCATCGGAGAGCACCGCTCACATATCGATGCGAACAAATGTAAGGAATGCGGCAAGTGCGCAAAGGCTTGTCCGTACGGCGCGATCGCACATCTAAAGCGCCCCTGTAAGTTTAAGTGTCCGGTCAATGCCATCACCTACAACGAGCTTGGCATCTCCGTGATCGATGAGAAAAAATGTATTCGCTGTGGCCAGTGTATCCACAGCTGCCCGTTTGGTGCCATTGGCTCAAAGGCTTATATTGTCGATGTGATTCGCGCACTAAAGGAGGGCAAGGAGGTTTATGCGATCGTAGCACCTGCCACCGAGGGACAGTTTGGCGATGGTATTACGATGCAAAGCTTCAAGGAAGCTGCCAAAAAGCTAGGCTTTGCCGGCATGATCGAGGCAGGACTCGGTGCAGATATGACGACAGCCAGCGAAGCGGAGGAATGGCTCGAGGCTTATAAAAACGGCGAAAAGAAGACGACGAGCTGCTGTCCTGGCTTTGTAAATATGATCCGCAAGCATTATCCACAGCTGTCAGATAATATATCGACGACAGTATCTCCGATGTGTGCGGTCTCCCGTTATATAAAGGCGATCCATCCGGGCGCAGTGACCGTATTTGTCGGTCCGTGCGTAGCCAAAAAATCAGAGATCGTCGATCAGCAGATCGAGGGAAATGCGGATTATGTACTGACCTATAGTGAGCTGCGCGCGATTATGCGTGCGAAGAAGGTGACGTTAGAGCCAAAGGCAAACACCTACCAGGAGGGCAGTGTATACGGCAAACGCTATGGCAATGCCGGTGGTGTGACAGCATCTGTTCTTGAATATATGAAGGAGACCAATCAGCAGTGTGATGCCAAGGTATGTACCGTGAATGGTGCCGCAGACTGCAAGAAGGCACTGCTTTTGATGAAGGTCGGCAAGCTGCCGGAGGATTTTATCGAGGGTATGGCCTGCGAGGGAGGCTGTGTAGGCGGACCGAGTCGTTTCGAGGAGATCACAGTTGCAAAAAAGACGAGGGATGAGCTGCTGTCACAGGCAGATGACCGTAGTATTACGGATAATCTGAAGAATTATCCGATGGATGCATTTTCTATGCATAGAATTCACGAATAAGAGGAAAGAAAGCATGAAAATATCGACGAAAGGGCGCTATGCACTCAGGATCATGATTGATCTGGCTATGCAGCCGGGAGATAGTGCGGTTCCTCTGCGCGATATATCAAAGCGTCAGGGTATTACACTAAAATATATGGAGCAGATCATGCCACTGCTTACAAAAGCCGGCTATGTACGCGGCTTTCGTGGAAACAACGGCGGCTATCTGCTCGCTAAGTCTCCGCAGGATTATAGGGTTGGTGATATACTGCGCACAGTAGAAGGCTCGCTTGCACCGATCGCCTGCTTAGATGATGCTACAAACCTCTGCGTGCGGCAGGATCAGTGTCCGACGCTTCCCTTCTGGGAGGGGCTATGGAAGGTCGTGACAGACTATGTGGATGGGGTGAGTCTGGCGGACCTTTTAGAGAATGGAAAAAAATAATCACAAAAATAGGGCTGCATTGCAGCCCTTTTTTCATGTCTAATATGTATTAGCCCTGTGCTTCGACACGCTGTACCTTGATCATGTTTGTCGTGCCGGAATGCCCCAGCGGCACACCTGAGGTGATGACTACGATGTCACCATCATCGATACAGCCCTTTTTTTGTGCACATTCTACGGCGTGGTTGAACAGATCCAGTACGTAGTGACGCTCCTCCATGACAATTGGCGTGACGCCCCAGGAGAGGTTGAGCTGTCTGGCTACCCTGGCACTCGGTGTGCAGGCGATGATCTCGGATTGCGGACGATAGCGTGAGATCATGCGTGCAGCACCACCTGATTTGGTGACGGTTAGGATCGCGCGGGCACCCAGATCAAGTGCGGTCGTACAGGTAGCATGGCAGATCGCATCCGTGATATCGGGATTTTCATCACGAGTCGTCGTAAAGAAGCGCTTGCGGTAGTCGATATCAGCCTCTGTGCGCTCGGCTATGCGAGCCATCGTCTGCAGTGCCTCGATGGGATAGGCGCCTGCGGCAGTCTCGCCGGAGAGCATGATGGCACTCGTGCCGTCGTAGATGGCATTGGCTACGTCCGTGACCTCTGCACGGGTCGGACGGGGATTTTTCATCATAGAATCGAGCATCTGTGTAGCAGTAATGACCTGTTTGCCGGCACCATACCCTTTTTTTATGATCATTTTCTGGATGATGGGAACCTCCTCCATGGGAATCTCCACACCCATATCACCTCTGGCGATCATGATGCCGTCGGACACCTGAATGATCTCGTCAATATTTTTGACGCCCTCATCATTTTCAATCTTTGCGATGATGGAGATACCATCGCCGCCGTTTTGCTCTAGGAGACGGCGGATCTCTAAGACATCCTCCTTGCTGCGGACAAAGGAGGCAGCGATGATATCGATATCCTGATCGATGCCGAATAGAATGTCGTCGCGATCCTTATCACTCATATAAGGCAGGGAAAGGTGGACACCGGGCACATTGATACCCTTGTGATTGCTTAGTGCACCGTCATTATGTACCTCACAGACGATATCCGTACCATTGATTTCCTTGACTTCCATGGAGATCAGACCGTCATCGAGCAGTACTATAGTTCCGACGGATACGTCCGAGCAAAGCTGCTCACAGGTGATGCCAACGGAATGCTCATCACCGGGTTCATCGCTTGTAGTCAGCGTAAAGGTCTGGCCGCGCTTCAGCTCGATTTTGTCATTTTTAAAATTTTTAACACGAATTTCAGGCCCCTTTGTATCTAATAAAATCGCAACCGGAAGATCCTTTTTTTCACGGATTTTTTTAACGATATCCATGCGTTCCTTTTGCTCGGCATGGCTGCCGTGCGAAAAATTAAAGCGCGCGACATTCATGCCGTTATCTATGAGTGCCTCGAGTACACCTGGGGCTTCTGTGGCAGGCCCCATCGTGCAGATGATCTTTGTCTTTCTCATTTTTATCCTCCATAAACTTTCCTCATTGTTTTCAAATTATTATAAAGCAACTATTAGATGTAATGCAATGCAAAAAGTGTTATGATACAAAAAAGGGATTAAAGGATAAAAAGATGAAAAAAAGAACGATAGGTATTTTAGCGCATGTCGATGCGGGAAAAACGACACTTTCAGAAGCGATGCTATTTCGGGCAGGTGTGGTGCGCACACTAGGGCGCGTGGATCATAGGGATGCTTTTTTAGATACGGATGCGCAGGAACGCTCCCGTGGTATTACGATTTTTTCCAAGCAGGCGAGGCTTACCTGGAAGGATCGTGAGCTGATATTGCTCGATACACCGGGACATGTGGATTTTTCCGGGGAGATGGAGCGGGTGCTGAGTGTGCTGGACGTGGCGGTACTTGTAATCAGCGCGACGGACGGTGTGCAGAGTCATACGAGAACGCTGTGGAAGCTTTTTTTGCAATATCATCTGCCGGTATTTTTGTTTATCAATAAAATGGATCTGACAGACCGAAAGCCTGAGAAACTGATAGAACAGCTGCAGCGAGAGCTTTCTGATGGATGCCAGAATTTTTCTGCGGTTAAAGATGTGCAGTGGCTGGAAAATATCGCCATGTGCGGTGAAGAGCTGTTGAATCAATTTCTGGAAAAAGGTGCGTTAGACGATGCGGCACTTGCAGCGCATATACAGGAGAGAAGAATCTTTCCATGCTTTTTTGGTGCAGCATTACGGGACGAGGGCGTGCAGGAGCTTTTAGACGGCTTAGAGCGATATCTGCCTGAGCCCGGATGGGAAAAAAGTGCTCCCTTTGGGGCGCGTGTCTTTAAGATCACGAGGGATGAGACAGGAAACAGACTTAGTCATATCCGTTTAACCGGAGGTATTTTGCATGTAAAGGATTTGTTGGATACCGGAGGAGAGGAACCGGAAAAGGTCAATCAGATCAGACTGTATAACGGAACCAAATACGAGACAGTAGAGAGCGTAGCTGCAGGAGATGTATGTGCACTGCCGGGGCTTAGCGCTACTATGGCAGGGGATGGACTAGGCGACGTAGGAGCTATTGCACCACCGAGTCTTTCGCCGGTCATGACATATCGGCTACTGCTGCCACAGTCATGCGATCCGTTTGTCTTTTTAGGGAAGCTGCGTCAGATAGAAGAGGAGGATCCGCTGCTTCATGTCGTCTGGGATGAGAGAACGAGAAGGATTCATGTGCAGCTCATGGGCGAGGTGCAGACACAGGTACTGCGGGAGATGATCTGGCAGCGCTTCCATGAGGAGGTTTCATTTGAAAAGGGGCATATCGTATATAAGGAAACGATCGCATCAGCGGTAGAGGGAGTAGGACATTATGAACCGCTGCGTCATTATGCGGAGGTGCATCTGCTGATAGAACCGGCAGAGCCGGGCAGCGGCATAGAGATCGCGACTGCCTGCAAGGAGGATGAGCTCGATCGCAACTGGCAGCGGCTGATTCTGACACATATACAGGAGAGGGAGCATCGGGGCGTTTTAACCGGTGCACCGCTTACGGATGTGCGCATCACACTGTTGAGTGGACGGGCGCATCAGAAGCATACCGAGGGTGGAGACTTTAGGCAGGCGACGTATCGTGCGATCCGTCAGGGATTAAAAAAAGCAATAAGCGTACTGTTAGAGCCGTATTATCGATTTGTTTTAGAGGTGCCGAGTGAACAGATCGGCCATGCCATGGCTGATATCCAGCGGATGAAGGGCAGCTTCGATGCGCCGGAGTCCATCGAAAACGGTACGATGAGCAGACTCCGTGGCAAGGCACCGGCAGAACAGATGCAGGATTTGTCAGAGATTCATGCATATACAAGAGGCTGTGGACGTCTGTCGTTAGAGCTGTCAGGTTATGAGCCGGTGGAGCCATCAAGGCAGGAGCAGATTGTATCAGAGCTTGGTTATGATAGTGAGGCGGATCTTGATCATCCGAGCGGATCTGTATTTTGTGCACATGGTGCCGGCTTTGTAGTGCCCTGGTATGAGGTAGAGGATTACATGCACTTAGACAGCAGCTATATAAGGAACACAAAGGAGACACCAGGACTTGATAAAGCCTGCGAGGAAGCATATTTAAACGAACAGGCCAGACGCTTAGAGGCCAAGGAGGCGGCCAGGGCAAAAAATGCTCCGGTAGATGGCTATGCAGGGGAGCAGGAGCTGCAGGAGATTTTTACCCGTACCTTTGGCGAGGTGAAGCGTCGCAGCAGTGCGGGCGATACAAATTTAGGCTATGAAAAGTCAAAATCCTATGCTTCAAGGCTGCATAGACCGGATAAGCCTTATTCATACAAGCCGGCAGCTGCCATAGAGGAATATTTGCTTGTGGATGGATATAATATCATATTTGCATGGGAGGAGCTAAAAGCCCTCGCGGCGGAAAATCTCGATGCTGCGCGCGATCGGTTAAACGATATTTTGTGCAATTATCAAGGGTACAGACAGTGCCATCTGATCGTGGTATACGATGCGTACAAGAGAAAGGGTGCGACCGGAAGCAGACAGGACTATCTAAACATTAAACAGGTATTTACCAGAGAGGGACAGACTGCGGATATGTATATCGAGGAGTATGTCCGAAAGCTTGGCAGGAAGGTGAAGGTGACCGTGGCGACCTCGGATGGACTAGAACAGCTCACGGTCAGCTCCGGCGGAGCGCTTCGCATGTCAGCAAAAGAGCTTTATCTGGAGATTCGTAGAGCTGAGGCAGAAATTCGAGAAAAACACAATATCTAGTAGTTTGACATTAAAAAAATTCAATATTTTGCAAAATGGGGTTTTCTTTTATCAAAATATCCGCTATTATAGAAAAAAATGCAATTCAATCGGAGAAAAGCTATGGAAACCTATCGAATTATAAAACGTGATGGAAAAGAGGTACCCTTTGAGGAGGAGAAGATCATAAATGCCGTCTCAAAGGCAAATCATGAGATCGAGGATATTTATAAGCTCAGCGAATGCCAGATTCGTGCGATCGCAGCCAATGTAAAGGATCAGGTCGCAGGTTCTCTTCATACGGTCAGCGTAGAGGAGATCCAGGATATGGTGGAAAAGGGCATCATGCAGATGCGCGGCTATGAGGTAGCACAAAAATATGTCCGTTATCGCTACACCAGAGAATTAGCGCGCAAGGCCAATTCTACAGACAACGGCATTTTAGCACTGTTAGAGCGGATCAACGAAGAGGTCAAGCAGGAAAATTCCAACAAAAATCCGATCATCAATTCCACCCAGCGTGATTATATGGCAGGAGAGGTGAGCAAGGACCTAAGCAGCCGTATTTTGCTGCCGGAGGAGATCATTCGTGCTCACAACGAGGGTATCATCCATTTTCATGACATGGATTATTATGCGCAAAAGGAGCACAACTGCGATCTGATCAATCTGCAGGATATGCTCGAGAACGGCACTGTCATCAATGGCACACGTATTGACAAGCCGCACAGCTTTTCCACGGCCTGCAACGTGACGACACAGATCGTGGCACAGGTAGCTTCCAACCAGTACGGCGGTCAGTCCTTCTCACTGGCTCATCTGGCACCCTTTGTGGACATCAGCAGACAGAGAATCCGAGCAGAGGTTATAGAGGAAAGAGAGGCCTGTGGGGATATCCTGGATGACTCGATCGTGGAGCGGGTGGTAAAAAGCAGGCTCGCCCGTGAGGTCACCCAGGGCGTACAGATCATACAGTATCAGCTCAATACACTAATGACCTGTAACGGTCAGTCTCCCTTTGTTACGGTATTTATGTATCTTGATGAAGTAGCAGAGGGACAGGTAAGAGATGATTTGGCGATGGTCATTGAGGAGACACTGCGCCAGCGGATGCAGGGAGTGAAAAATGAAAAGGGAGTCTGGATCACACCGGCCTTTCCGAAACTGATCTATGTGCTCGATGAGGATAACATTCATGAGGATTCCAAATATTTTGAGCTGACGACCTTGGCGGCAAAATGCTCTGCAAAGCGACTTGTGCCGGATTATATCTCTGCAAAGATGATGCGGGAATTAAAAAACGGAAACGTCTATACATGCATGGGCTGTCGCTCCTTTTTAACGGTCGAAGAGAAACAAAAAAATCCGGACGGTTCCTACAAATTTTACGGTCGCTTCAACCAGGGAGTGGTTACAATCAATCTGGTGGATGTGGCCTGTGCCTCAGGCGGAGATATGGACACGTTTTGGAGGCTTTTAGAGGAGAGGCTGGAGCTGTGCCACAGAGCACTGCGCTGCAGACACGAGAGACTGCTTGGCACACCCTCTGATGTTGCACCGATCCTATGGCAGTATGGTGCCCTGGCACGATTAAAAAAGGGCGAAGTGATCGACAGGCTGCTTTATGACGGATATTCTACGATTTCCCTGGGCTATGCAGGTCTTTATGAGATGTGCGTGCGCATGACCGGCAAATCCCATACCGATCCGGATGCAAAGCCGTTTGCACTATCAGTTATGCAGAGGCTCGTAGATAAATGCGCCGAGTGGAAGGCAGCGGAGAATATCAGCTATTCGGTGTACGGAACACCTATGGAGTCTACGACTTATAAATTTGCAAAATGCTTACAGCGTCGCTTCGGTATCATTCCGGGTGTCACTGATAAAAACTACATCACGAACAGCTATCATGTGCATGTGACCGAAAAAATCGATGCCTTTTCAAAGCTGAAATTCGAATCAGAGTTTCAGAAGCTATCTCCCGGCGGAGCGATCAGCTATGTCGAGGTGCCGAATATGCAGCAGAACATCTCGGCAGTGCTAGAGGTCATGCGATACATCTATGACAATATCATGTATGCCGAGCTGAATACAAAGAGTGATTTCTGTGAAAAATGCAGCTACGATGGTGAGATCAGGATTGTAAAGGATGACAGCGGCAAGCTCGTATGGGAATGCCCGAACTGCGGAAATCGTGACCAGGAGACGCTTTTTGTCGCAAGACGTACGTGCGGCTATATCGGTACGCAGTTTTGGAACCAGGGGCGTACACAGGAGATCAAGGAGCGCGTGCTTCATCTATCAAATGATTAGTCGGGGAATGTGATATGCGGCTTGTAGCCTATCAGGATATATTAGAACAAAAATTCAGACGACAAAAGGAGCTGCTTAACATTGGTGCAAGCAGACATGCCGCAGGGCATTGCTTTCACTATGGCAGCATCTCCTTTGGATGCAGGGACTGCTTCTCCGGGGAGCAGTCCATCAATTTATTTCACGGTTCGCAGTGCATGTGCCATTGCCCGTATTGCTACTATGAGCCCTCGCGTAGTGAGCAGCTCTTAAATGAGGATCATGAAAAAAAGGAGCTGGAATTTACGCTCTATAAGCTGCGGGAGCTTGATAATTACCGTCCGGCGATCGTTTCCTTCTGCTCGATGGGAGAGACACTTTTGTATTTGGACTATTTCGAGCGCTGCGCGGCGCAGATCTATCCCTTGCTATATAAAAAGGGCATTCACCCCTACACCTTTCTATATACAAATGGTATCCTAGCAGACGATGCGATGCTAGAGAGGCTGCAGCATATGGGCGTGCAGGAGCTTCGGTTTCATTGGTCGGCGAGCGGATTTTCGGATGCGGTGTATGCAAACATGCATAGGGCAAAGGCGCGCGGCATGATCGTAACAGTTGAAGAGCCTGCTTATCCGCCGAATCGTGAGGCGCTGATTAAAAATCTGGCGCGCCTTGAGGAGCTTGGACTAGATCACCTGGATTTGATCGAGCTGCAGGTAACAGAGCACAATGTGGCTGCGCTTAAACGACTCCTGCCCGGTGATGAGTATTTGTTATATAAGGATTATTTCTATCATCTGTATGACAATGGCATGACCTATGATCTGATGGAGGAGTGTATCCGGTGCGGCTATCATTTTTCCGTGCTCGATTGCAATTCCGGTGTGGAGCGCTGCCGCAACCACCTCGATCAGGATGTCGGCTTTTCATGGGATAGTATAGCCGGTATGTGTAGGGATTGGCAGGAGGGACCTGGCTTTTCTGCACGCATGAAAAACGGAAAACCTTATCCTGGTTTCTAGACAGATGGCCGTTTCTTTGCTATCATAAAGGTAGTTGTGCAGATAAGTGACGGAGGCATTTGTGATATGAAGCTGGGTTATGAGATTGCCTACATACTGGTCGCGATAGCGGTGGCTATCTTTTGGATGCGATCCTTTTACAACAAAAAGAAAATAGCGCGAGACATTCAATGGATCATGTCGGCAGCGCTGCTTAGTGTGCTTGCAAGCATCGTTCAGCTTTTAGCAACGCATTATTTAGTGGCGAATCTGTCCTTTGCTGTTTTTTTTGTATCGATAGACTGGCTGCTGCTGGCCATCATATATTTTGCCAATGATTATTGCAGAAGTGGCTTTGAACGCTTTGTTCATCCTCTCATATATATCGTTATATGCAGCGTCGATTCGATTCAGCTGCTCCTTAATCCGTGGTTTGAGCATGCCTATCGCATATCATCTGTGAACCTCAAGGGAACGATCTATTGGAGCTATGCACCGAATGCACCGTTTCAGGTACATCTGTGCTGGTGTTATGTGATGTTTGCGATCATTGTGCTCATTTTTATGGATAAACGGGCACATGTACCGCATATGTACAAGGCCAGATATGACCGTATTGTCATTCTTTTGAGCATCGTCGTGGTGATGGATGCACTGCATTTGATTTTCAGGACACTGGTTGATTTTTCGGTGCTTGGTTATCCGTTGGCAGCAATGGCAGTGTATTATTATGCCGTGCAGTTTATGCCGCGTGCGCTGGTGAACAGAACTCTTGGAATTACGGTAGGAGAGATCGCAGATGGCGTGATCGTGACAGATCTTGATAATCAGGCGATCTATTCGAATGATGCCGCACTTGAGATGCTTGGCATGACGCGCTCGGATGCACCGCTGTTTCGTGAAAAATTCGATGAGTGGTGTAAAAAGCATTATCAGTCACCGGATCAGAATTTTGTTTATGACTGGACGCATGTAGAGGGAGATAAGAAGCGATATTTGCGAGTGTGCTATCGCAGGCTGCTAGACGACAGGCAGCAGTATCTGGGCTGCTATCTGAAGATTCAGGAGCGGACAGAGGAGATCGAGCAGCTGTTAAAGGAGCGTTATGCGGCGACGCATGATTATCTGACAGGACTATATAACCGGGAATATTTTTATGATCAGGCAAAGCAGTGCCTAAAGATGCATCCGCAGGAGCGTTATCTTTTGATTCGCTCGGATGTCAGCAACTTCAAGATGATCAATGATATATTCGGAAAAGAAGCAGCGGATCAGCTCCTTATAGATATTGCCAATGCTCTGCGGGATGAGACGATCAGTGGTGAGGTATACGGAAGGCTTGTAAATGATCAGTTCGTACTTCTCATGCGCAAGCGTGATTACCGCGAGATGAAGTTTTCTGTCAAGACCACGGAGATTATGAAGATCTCGAATAAGATATCCTATCCGCTAAAGATTTATCTCGGTGTCTATGAGATCGATGATATTGATCTTCCGGTATCCGTCATGTGTGACCGTGCGATGCTGGCTTTGGAGACGATCAAGGGAGATTATCAAAAGCTGGTGGCTTATTATGATGAAGCACTGCGCCATCGTCTGCTGGAGGAACAGGAATTTGCGGCCGGATTGGATCGTGCGATCCAGGATGGTGAGATTGAGCTGTATGTGCAGCCGCAGATCACTGTGGATGGCAAATGCTCAGGCGGAGAGGCACTTGTGCGCTGGAACCATCCAAAACGCGGTCTGCTGCCGCCGGGTGCTTTTATCTCATCCTTTGAACGAAACGGATTGATTTCGACACTCGATCTGCACGTGTGGGAGCTTGCCTGCAGGCAGCTGCGTACCTGGCGCCAGGAGGGCTTTTCGGATTGGTATCTGTCTGTGAATATATCGCCGAAGGATTTCTTTTTTGTTGACGTATACAAGGAGATACTATCGCTGGTCAACCGCTATGGCATAGAGCCGCGGAATCTGCGGCTTGAGATTACAGAGACTGCGCTGATGAGCGATCTGCCAAAGCAGCTGGGACTGATCAAGCGTTTGCAGGCGGCCGGCTTTACCATCGAGATGGATGATTTTGGCAGCGGCTATTCTTCATTGAATATGCTAAAGGATATCAGCGTAGATGTATTAAAGATTGATATGGATTTTCTGCGCCAGAGCGATTGCGAGCAGCGCAGCAGGATTATTCTAAGGAAGGTGATCGCACTGGCCAAGGAATTAGGGATGCCTGTCGTAACTGAGGGTGTGGAAACGAAGGACCATGTAGACTTTTTAACAGAAATCGGCTGCGATGTATTCCAAGGGTATTATTTCGATCGCCCGATGAAGATGAGCGATTACGAGAAAAAATATATGAAGTAGCAAAAGGCTTAACCCACTTGCCCTTTGGCAGGTGGGTTTTTTGCGGAAAAATTTACATAGATTTTACATAAATTATCCTTGTATTTTACATCGTTGCTTTACGATGGATGAGATAGTTAAAGTTTTGAGTGAATACAAGGAGAGAAAAAATGGACATTTTCATGTTCCTCAGTCTGCTGGGCGGACTGGCATTATTTTTGTACGGAATGAACACATTAGGCGACGGTTTGGCCAAGATGGCAGGCAGTCGCCTGGAGGCGATTTTAGAAAAGCTGACGAGCTCGCCTATCAAGGCGGTGCTACTGGGTGCTGCAGTGACCGGCGTGATCCAAAGCTCTTCAGCGACGACGGTTATGGTCGTGGGCTTTGTAAATTCAGGCATCATGAAGCTCTCACAGGCAGTAGGCATCATCATGGGAGCCAATATCGGAACGACTGTGACCTCCTGGATTTTAAGCTTGAGTGGCATACAAGGAGACAGCGTCTGGGTGCAGATGCTAAAGCCCAGCTCTTTTTCACCGATCCTGGCCATGATAGGTGTCATTTTGCTATTATTTTTAAAGGATGAGAAGAAAAAGGATATCGGAACGATCCTTTTAGGCTTTGCTGTGCTGATGTTTGGAATGGAGACTATGAGCTCTGCGGTAGAGCCGCTGGCGGATGTACCGGAGTTTACCAGTCTCTTTACAGCCTTTAAAAATCCCATTCTAGGTATGATCGTCGGTGCGGTTGTGACAGGAATCATACAAAGCTCCTCAGCATCGGTCGGTATCCTGCAGGCACTGTGTGCCACCGGAGCGGTCAGCTTTGGAGCAGCGATCCCGATCATTATGGGACAGAATATCGGTACGTGTGTGACGGCACTCATATCCGCCATCGGTGCCAGCAAGAATGCCAAGCGTACGGCACTCGTACATCTGTATTTTAACCTGATCGGAACGACGGTTTTCATGATCGTTTTCTACACGTTGAATTCGTTTTTGCATTTTTCATTTTTAAATGATGCGGCACCGGTGGCCGGAGTGGCTGTGGTGCATACTACCTTTAATGTGACTGCTACGCTTCTGCTGCTGCCGTTTTCTAGGGGATTAGAGTGGCTGGCTACGGTTTCTGTACCGGAGAAGAAGCTAGATGGTGCGATCGATGCAAATGCGAAGAAGGAGACACCTGTTATTCCTGGTATGAAACTGTTGGATGAGCGTTTTCTAGAGCATCCGGCCTTTGCCGTTGCACAGGCCAAAGCAGCATCCGTAGAGATGGCACACCTGGTAGAAGAAGCACTGACACTTGCCATTTTGCTCTATCAGGATTATGATAAGAAAAAGATGAAGAGGATCTGTGAAATCGAAGAGCAGGTGGATCAGTACGAGGATATATTAGGCTCTTATCTCGTGAGATTGTGTGCCAAGCCGTTAGCAGAGCATGACAATCAGGTGACTAGTACACTGCTGCACTCCATCAGTGATTTGGAGCGTATGGCAGATCATGCCGTGAATCTGGCAGAGACTGCGCAGCGCATGAAAAAGGAAAAAGCAGATTTTTCGAAAAAAGCACAGAGCGAATTGAGACTTTTTTCAGATGCGATGAAGGAGATTTTATCGCTCACCTTTGAAGTGTTTGAAAAGGAGGATACTAAGCAGGCGGTTTGCGTGGAGCCTTTAGAGGAGGTCATTGATGATCTAAAGGCAGAGATTCGCTCTCGTCACATCAGGCGTCTCGAAAAAGGGAAATGTACGATTGAGCTTGGCTTTGCCCTGACAGATATCGTGACCGATTATGAGCGTATCGCAGATCATTGCTCAAATATCGCGGTAGCTGTGATTCAGATGGGTGAAAAGGAGCGCGATGCACATCAGTACTTAGGACAGATAAAGACTCAGGATCCGCAGTTTGCACAGCTGTATCGTACGTATCAGGACAAGTATGTATTAGAATAGTGGTTTGATCGCAGAGGATGGGACTATGGTGACGATTTTTGTAGTAGAGGATGATACAAATATTCGTGAGATTGAGAGCTTTGCATTAAAAAATTCCGGCTATGAGGTGAGAGATTTTTCCAATGCGGCGGATTTTTATAAAAAGCTGGAGCACAAGATCCCGGATCTGGTGCTACTTGACATCATGCTGCCGGATCGGGATGGACTGGATATCCTGCGGGATCTTCGCTCACATGTCGAGACCAGGCGTCTGCCGATCATCATGGTCACCGCCAAGACAACCGAGATTGACAAGGTCAAGGGGCTGGATTTAGGGGCAGATGATTATCTGACAAAGCCCTTTGGCGTAATGGAACTGATTTCACGCGTGAAGGCTCTGCTGCGGCGTACAAGCGGTCTCTCCGAGGAAACGCTGCTGCAGTTTTTTGGCATGCAGATGGATTTGGAGAAGCGACGGGTACTGATCGAGGGTGAGATTGTGGAGCTTACCTTTAAGGAATTTGAGCTTTTGCGGATTTTTTTGCAGAATGCCGGGATAGTACTGCAGCGGGAGACTTTGATGAATAAGATCTGGGGAATGGACTATGAGGGAGAGAGTCGCACATTGGATATGCACATCAAGACGCTGCGCCAGAAGATGGGCGAATACGGAAACCACATCAAAACCGTGCGAAACGTCGGATACCGTTTGGAATAGTCCATAGGAGAGCAGTTATGAAGAGAAAGATCAATGCGCGCTTTGTGCTGCTGACGGTGATGTCTGTTGTACTCACCTTGATTTTGGCGACATTGGCGTATTATGAATTGTTTAAAAAAGAGGTATTGGCGGATCTTCGATCCTATGCCTATGTCCTGCAGTATTCCGGGATTTTTGAGAATACGGATGATTTGCAAAAGTATACCCTAAGAGATGCGGATGTGCGTATAACACTGATTCTTGATGATGGCTCGGTATATTACGACACACAGGCAGAGGCGGCGGATATGGATAATCATGAGAACCGTCCGGAGATTGCATCGGCACGAAAAAATGGTTACGGAGAGGCGATCCGACATTCGGACACGATCGATCGTAATCTTTTTTATTATGCCATTCGTCTCGATAATGCGTCCATTCTTCGTGTAGGCAAGGAAAGCGGCAGCATCTGGTCGGTATTTGCGAGTATCTTTCCATGGATCATCGGTATAGGTATTATTTTGATCGAGCTGGGACTGATTCTGTCGCATTATCTGACGATCCAGCTGCTAGAGCCGATTGAACGCATGGCAAATGATATGGATCATCTCGACTCCATGACGGTTTATAAGGAGATGATTCCATTTACGACAAAGATTCGCAAGCAGCATGAGGATATTATAAAAAATGCAAAGATGCGCCAGGATTTTACGGCGAATGTTTCACACGAATTAAAGACGCCTCTTACCTCAATATCCGGCTATTCAGAGTTGATCGAAAACGGCATGGCGACGGATGCGGATGTGGTGCGTTTCGCTGCAGAGATTCATAAAAATTCCATGCGCCTGTTGACGCTGATCAACGATATTATCCGTCTATCGGAACTGGATGTATCAGAGCAGACGCTTTTAAGACAGGAGATTGATCTCTATGAGATAGCAAAGACCTGTGTGGATATGCTACGGATCAATGGAGAAAAGCATGATGTGACGATTCAGTTATACGGAACGAGCTGTCGGATTTATGCAAACCGTGAGATGATGGAGGAGCTGGTGTACAATCTGTGTGACAATGCAATCCGCTACAACAATGCAGGCGGTAGTGTAAGCGTATGGGTGACCAGAGAAGAGTCAGGAGCAGTATTAGACGTCAGGGATACAGGAATTGGCATTCCAAGCGAGGATCAGGAGCGAATTTTTGAGCGCTTTTATCGTGTGGATAAGAGCCGTTCAAAATCCACCGGAGGCACAGGTCTTGGGCTCGCCATCGTAAAGCACATCGTAGAGCAGCATCAGGCAGCACTTGCCGTGGAGAGCAGCCTGGGTAAGGGCACGCAGATTAAGGTGATGTTTCGAAAGGAAGATTACTGCTAGTTTTCAGGTGAGTAGGATGCAGATCATTATCGAGGATTATGGAAAAAAAATAACCGCTGCGCCGGGAGATAGGCTGCTGCCTCTGTTACAGGAACACGGAATTTCTGTTTCTGCGCCCTGCGGCGGTGGCGGCAGATGCGGAAAATGCAGGATTTTAGTAGTTGAAGGCGAGCAGCCTGTCACACCGGAGGATAGACATTTCTTATCGAAGGAGGAGCTGTCTTGTGGTGTGCGCTTAGCCTGTGCGGCACGGGTGGATTCAGACCTTCGCATTCGGATTTTAAAAAAAGAGAAAGCAAAAATCCATGCGATTTCGGACTCAATTGACAGAGAGCAGGTTAGGGTGTTTGAAAAGGATACTTATTATGTCGCGGTTGATATCGGGACGACGACTTTAGCGGCGTGTCTGTATGGAGCGAATGCCTTTGGAGAACCGGTAAAAATAACCGTCACCGGGACAAATCGCGGAGCTGTATTTGGAGCGGATATTTTAAGCCGTATCGAGGCCTCCTCTCAGGGAAAGCGTGCGCGGCTGCAGCAGCTATTGCAGGAGGATGTCTCTGCGCTGTTAGAGGCATTGTGTGATAAGGTGCAGATAAAAAAGAAGGACATAGATAGGATCGTACTTGCGGCGAATCAGACGATGGTGCATCTTTTGATGGGATATTCGTGTGAATTATTGGGAAGAGCGCCTTTTTCATCAGAGCATACGAACTGGATTCATGGTGATGCACTGCGCGTGCTTGGAGCAGCTGACTATCACTGCCCGGTGGATATCTTGCCCGCTGTATCGGCATTTGTCGGTGGAGATATCGTATCCGGCATGCTTGCACTGGGGCTTGATAAGACAGAGGAAACGAGGCTTTTTATAGATATCGGGACAAACTCAGAGATGGTGCTGCTGCATAGGGGGCAGACTTTTGTGACGAGTGCGGCGGCAGGCCCTGCCTTAGAGGGCGGTGGAATCAGCTGCGGCTGTGCAAGTATCGCAGGTGCAGTGAGTGAGGTGCGGCTGGTGGACAAGCGACTGGTGTCTGATACGATCGCACATGCACCGGCGATAGGTATATGCGGCAGCGGAGTGATTTCGCTGGTGCATATTCTGCGCAGATTAAAAGTCATCGATGAGACCGGACTGTTTACAGATGAGGAGCATAGACTGCATGGCTTTGCATTTGCAAAGGACGTGTCAGGAGAACCAATTACCTTTACACAGGCGGATGTGCGTGCCTTTCAGCTGGCAAAGGCGGCGATTCGCACGGGCATCGAGCTATTGCTTGCGCAGGCTCATGTAAAGCCGCAGGATGTGGCACGCATCGATCTGGCCGGTGGCTTTGGGGCAGCGATCGATACCGAGGCTGCAAAGGCTACCGGGATGCTGCCGGAGGAGTTTGGCGGGCGGATGTATGCAGTAGGTAATACGAGTCTTGGCGGATGTATATGTGCGGCTGTTGATGCAGATATTTCTACTCGCATACAGAGCTTGTTAGAGCGAAGTCACACCTTACTTTTGGCAGAGCAGCCACAGTTTCAGGAAAACTATTTAAAATATATAAATTTGTAGAGAAATAGCATTGACAGATGTGATTTGAAGTGCTACTCTGAAAATAGATTAACCGCTTAAGCAAACAAGGGAAGAGCAGCTGATGTATTCCTTGTTTGCTCATTTCTTACCATTTTGCTTAAACGGTTAATCTGTGCTTGACAATCAAAAAAAGGAGAATGAAAAAATGAAAAAAAGAAGTGTAGCAGTGGCAGGAAATTATACGTTTACACTGACGACCTATCCCGGAGAGGATGAGTACGAAACAGACGATGCGAATTATACGGAGGAGAATAAGGAGAACTTTAATATCAACCCGTATGATGTGATTACCTGGACCTATAATGGAGCAGCTCAGTCCGGTGAATAATCATCACACAAACACATTATGCTGACTGATAGAAGTCCGCTGCAGGGCATACTCGATGCTTTGCAGCAGGGCTTCCATCTTATCTGCTGAAATAGCCGGTGCATAGTAGACCTCGTTTTTTGGTTCAAGAAGCTGACGTAAGGTTTCATCGACTAGGACGAGCCTTTGATCGCACAGTGCTGCGATATCGGTATAATCGTGGACATAGCGGATGTCAGAAAAGATGGAGGAAAGATATGCCATGCGTTCTTCGTTTGGAGTCTCTAGTGTAGCGAAAATGTATGGTTCGTTATGAAAAAAGCCGGCTGCAGCTGCGGCTATTTTTTCATAATCGGAATTGATCTGGAAAAAAAGCTGATCATGAATCATACAGTCTAGTGCGACCAGTGGAATAAAATTACTATCACCGATCTTTCTAAAATAGGCCGAGGAGATATCATAACAGACGATGGCGTCCGCATGATCAAATTTCTCAGTATGGTTTTCGCTTAGGCAGATCAGATCATAATTTTTTTCGTGAAGAAAATTGGAGAGAAAATGAATCAAATGCAGCTGCTCGGCATTTTTTAAAATGGATACATCAGGTGTCATGGACAGTGCGATCATGCGGTTGCGGCTGGTCGCAAGAGCCTTGGCTGATTGATTCGGGGTGTAGTTTAGCAGATTGATGACCTGCAAAACCTTTTTGCGTGTTTCATCGCTGATTCGCATGTCGGTGCGGTTGTTCACGACATAGGAAACTGTAGCGACCGATACGCCTGCCTCGCGGGCAACATCCTTGATCGTAACCTTTGCATTCATGATGGTATCCTCCCCAAATGTGTTTGACACCTGTTATAAAGAATTTTGATATGTTTGTCAACTAAAAAAAGAAAAGGATGGGAATATGAACGAACAGGCTTTGCTACATGTCCCGGATTCCCGCTATTGTTTTGCAACTGCAAAAAAGGAATTGGTGCTGCGGCTGCGGACGGCGCGGGAGGACGAGGATGGCCTGACAGATACGTATGGGTTTGAAGAAGGCTTTTACAACTTTTTCCAGATGCCCTACATAAATCAAAATGATGTGCTGCCTGTAGTGCCCTGGATGAGATCAGCGGTATTTTACCAGATCTTTGTCGATAGGTTCTGCAGAGGGGATATGCAAAAGGATGACTCCTACATCGATATGGAATGGGGCGATATTCCAACACCAAAAAATCATGCAGGCGGTGATCTAAAGGGCGTGATAAGTAAGCTGGACTACTTAAAAGAGCTCGGGATCACGGCGATTTATCTGACGCCGATCTTTTGCGCAGGCTCGAATCACAAATATGATATCATGAATTATATGCAGATCGATCCGCAGTTTGGCAGCACTAAGGATCTGATCGAGCTGACAAGTAAGGCGCATGAGAGAGGGATTCGAATCGTTTTGGATGCGGTATTTAATCATTGCAGCTCACAGATGGAGCAATTCCAGGATGTTTAAAAAAAGGGGCGTGCATCAGCCTACTATGATTGGTTTATCATCGATGGAGATTTTCCGAATCTAAAGGAGCGCAACTACGAATGCTTCGCTGCCTGCGCTTATATGCCAAAGCTAAATACGGCAAATCCTGAGGTGCAGGATTTTTTGATGGAGATTACGCACTACTGGATGGAGCTTGCTAATATCGATGGCTGGAGACTGGATGTATCAGATGAGGTATCGCATGCATTTTGGAGAAGATTTCGTCAGGAAGTGAAGGGATGGAACAAGGATTGCGTGATCATCGGAGAAAATTGGCATGATGCTAAATCTATTAGATTCTCATGATACGCACCGATTTTTTACAGAGGTGGGTAAGGATAAGGAGAAGCTATTGGCAGCGCTTGCGCTGGAGATGATACTTCCCGGTGCACCGTGTATGTACTACGGAACGGAGGTTTGCCTAGAGGGCGGATACGATCCTGATTCACGAAGATGCTTCCCGTGGGATAGTAAGCAGTGGGATATGGATTTTCTTGAAAAGGTAAAGGCACTGCTTTCCCTTCGAAGGGAGCCTCTGATAGCGGATGGTGCGGTACGAATCACTGCAGAATGTGAGCTGCTTTGCGTGAAGCGCATGGATGATAGCGGGAATGTGCTTGGGCTTTGGATCAATATGACGGATCAGGATAGGATGCTTTTAGAATGTGATAAGCGAACGATTTTATTTGGAAATCGTTTTGATGGAACAAGGATAGAGCAAAAGGGCTTTGTGATAACAAGGGAACAGGAAAGCTGTGATACGGATCGGAGGTTAGGATGAAAAAGAGAACAATAGCTGTTTTACTGGCCGGCATGCTTGTGCTAAGTCAATTATGTGGATGTGGGAGTGGCGCAGGTGAAGCAGGAGAAACAGCAGAAGCAAAAGAGACGGCCAGCAGCAGTGTTTTTACCGGGGAATTAGAAGAGTTTGATCATTTTTTTGATAACATCCGTGATTTCCCTGGCGGTTTACATTAAATCACCATCCTATCGGGAGGAGGACACCTTTCAATGAGTGAAAAGAAAAAAGAAGGAAATACGTTAGATATTACGGTAACATATCTGATTTTGATCTATGCGGCAGGCGCACCGATGGGATATCTGACGCAAAAGGGCTTTTTTGACACGATCCCAAGGGCAATAGATGAGGCAGCGAGAATGGATGGCGCCACCAATTTTGAGGTGTTTACGAAGATCAATCTGCCGTTATCTAAACCGATCATAGTCTATACGGCCTTAACCTCCTTTACCTGGCCGTGGAGTGATTTTATCCTGCCAAAGCTTTTGCTAAAGGAAAAGGATCTCTATACGGTTGCAGTAGGGCTCATGAGTTTAGATGAGACCGAATTTGCCAGATTTGCCGCTGGAAGTGTGCTTATTGCAGTTCCTATCGTGATCCTGTATTTCTTTCTGGTGCGTGGCATGGTGAAGGGAATGGCGCAGGGTGCAGTCAAGTGATAGCTGTTTGGTGAAAATTCACATGAAAAAAGTGTGACAGTTGTAGAAAATTGTCACTTTTTTTCTTCCTTTTTTTCGGTTAGAATAGAGTTGGGTTTAGCAATTATTCATAAATCGAAAGGAGATTATGTACTATGGCAAACAGAATCATGCTCAATCAGACATCCTATCATGGAACTGGAGCGATCACAGAAATCGTCACAGAGGCAAAGGCCTGCGGATTTAAAAAGGCATTTGTCTGCTCGGATCCGGATTTGATCAAATTCGGCGTAACAGGAAAGGTCACAGACCTTTTAGATAAGGAAGGCCTGCCCTATGAGATCTATTCCGATATCAAGGCAAATCCTACCATTGAAAATGTGAAAAACGGTGTAGCTGCTTTCAAGGCATCCTCTGCAGATTATATCATCGCGATCGGCGGTGGTTCTTCTATGGATACCTCGAAGGCCATTGGTATCATCATTGCCAATCCTGAGTTTGAGGATGTTCGCAGCCTGGAGGGCGTAGCACCCACTAAGAAGCCCTGCGTACCGATCATTGCAGTTCCCACCACAGCCGGTACCGCAGCAGAGGTTACTATTAACTATGTTATCACCGACGTAGAGCGCAAGCGTAAATTTGTCTGTGTCGATCCGCATGATATGCCGATCATCGCAGTCGTAGATCCTGATATGATGTCTTCTATGCCGAAGGGACTGACGGCTTCTACCGGTATGGATGCATTAACACATGCCATCGAGGGCTACACGACTAAGGCAGCCTGGGAGATGACAGATATGTTCCATCTAAAGGCCATCGAGATCATCGCAAAGTCCCTGCGTGGCGCAGTAGCCAACACAAAGGAAGGCCGCGAGGGCATGGCACTAGGCCAGTATATCGCAGGCATGGGCTTCTCAAACGTAGGACTTGGTATCGCTCATTCCATGGCACATACCTTAGGTGCTGTATATGACACCCCGCACGGTGTTGCCTGCGCGATGATGCTTCCTATCGTGATGGAATACAATGCAGATTGTACCGGTGAAAAATATCGTGAGATCGCAAGAGCTATGGGCGTAGAAGGTGTCGATGAGATGGATCAGGCTACCTATCGCAAGGCTGCAGTGGATGCAGTTCGCAAGCTCTCTGAGGATGTAGGTATTCCGTCTAAGCTCGAGGCTTTAAAGGAAGAGGATCTTCCGTTCCTGGCAGAATCCGCACATGCAGATGCCTGTGCACCCGGTAACCCCAAGGATGCCAGCATCGAGGATCTGACCGCACTGTTTAGAAAACTGATGTAACTAAATCATAAAAAGCCTCTCTAATATAGAGAGGCTTTTTATTATTGTCACTTTTAGTTTCTTGGATTATTATAAGAGAGATCAATATACACAGGGAGGTAAAACAACATGAACATTCGTAGAGCAACAAAGACAGACATACCGCGCCTGCATGCACTGCTGCAGCAGGTGCTCCATATCCATGCGTTGATCCGGCCGGACATCTTTATTGATGGAACGACAAAGTATACGGACGAAGAGCTTACTAAGATGATCGAGGATGATTCATCACCGATCTATGTCGCAGTAAACGAGCAGGATGTATGCGTGGGATATGCCTTCTGTCAGCTGCGTAAGCAGCCCTTTTCCAACAATATGGTTCCCTTCACCGCGTTATTTATCGATGATCTGTGTGTGGATGAATCGATCCGCGGAGCGCATATCGGAGAGCAATTATTCGAACATGTCAAATCAGAAGCAAAGCGTCTAGGCTGCTATGAGGTTACATTAAATGTATGGACCGGCAATACAGCTGCAGAAAAATTTTACGAAAAAATGGGACTTACCACAAAGGAACGACAGATGGAGTATATTTTATGATTGATCATTACGTAGGTTGGAAAAGTTGAAAAAATGTGACAAACCACTATGCCTATGCTATACTTAAGTGAAGTGCCAAGACAAGGAGGATCATGGCAATGGGTGGGATCAAACGTGAAATAAAAAACGTAAAAAGGGTTCTTGTAGTGATGCCTATTATTCTTATAGTGGCATTTATTGCAGAGATTATTTACCTGACAAATTTTAACAGCACGGAGCATATCTTAAGCGGTGCAGACGAGCAGAATGGTGTGAGCATGACGATCGCCGGTCGGGCAGGTGATACGAATAAGTGGCTCAAGCGAGATTATGATCTGTATGGCGAGACAGTGGATCTGACGGCACAGACCATCGATGCAAATTTCGTGAATCAGTCGCATTTTCAGATCGATGGCTGGCAGCTTCGCTTTAACGTGGAGGGAGATGTTTTCATCAATCAGGCATGGTGCGGAACGATGGAGATTCACCAGCATGTAAATGGCGAGGAGCAGGTACAGACACTGGATCTGCGTAGCTGCACGACAGATGATCTGACGCTGGATTATCTTTATGATGGTGATATTTTAATACCGCTGTCAGCAGGAGATTATTTTATCTATTTTCCGTCCGAAAAGGATGGCGAGAGCACGATTGATAAGCAGGCGCAGCTAACCTGGGGAATGATCTTGTATTATCTGGATGCACCGGATCTGTCAAATTACGAGGTTACCTATACATTCCACCGCTCGATCATGGATGGCTACAATATTTATCTGCTTGTGATCGGTTGGGTGATATGGATCGTTATGATGCTTTTGTATGTGACATCCGAGGTGACATACCGGCGTACGGTCAAGGAGATGGAACTAAAAAAATCCGGCATTCGTTCTCTGTCAGACATCTATTCCATCATCTATATTATCAATCTGACAAAGGATACGCTGACACCGATTTTTGCGAATGATGCATCGGAAAAGCTGCGTCCTGCGAATCTGCCGGCTTCAAAGCAGCTGCTGGGCATGTTCGAATATGATGCGACAGATGAATATCTTGAGGTGGCGAGAGAGTTCGCCGATCTTAGCACACTGCCTGAGCGGCTCACAGAGCGTAATACCGTGGCCTTTGAATACATCAGCAAATATTACGGCTGGTGTCAGATCAGGTTTTTTGCCATGGATCGGGATGAAGAGGGCACACTTGAGAATGTGATCTTCACAATTCAAAATGTTGATGAAGAAAAAAAGGAGATTGAGGCGTTTTCTAACCGCGCGAGTCAGGCGGAGCATGAGAATAAGGCAAAGAGTGTATTCCTCGCAAATATGTCGCATGAGATCCGCAACCCGATCAATACAGTCATTGGGTTAAATACCATGATCCTGCGTGAATCAGAGGATCCGGTGATCAAATCCTATGCAAAAAATATCGCCAATGCATCGAATATGCTGCTGTCCATCATAAACGGCATTTTAGATATGTCAAAGCTCGAAGCCGATAAGATGGAACTGGTGAACGAGGAATATTCGTTTAAGCAGGTATTGATCGATGTCGTGAGTATGGTAAAGACTAGAGCGGAGTTTGCTCGTCTGGATTTTAAATATGAGGTAGCTGAGCGTATACCGGAGCTTCTCATGGGTGATTCGGTGCGCTTAAAGCAGGTGATCACGAATCTGATCACAAATGCAGCCAAATATACTGACGAGGGCAGCGTGACACTCTCTGTTTTTGGAAAAAGCATGAATGGAAAGGTACACCTGCTTGTATCTGTAAAGGATACTGGGATCGGTATAAAGGATGAGGACATTGATAAGCTGACAGAGCGTTTTACACGCTTTGATGCAAAACGAAACGCTTCGATAGAGGGAACAGGCATCGGACTCAATCTCGTGACCGGTATTTTAGAGCTCATGGGCTCTGATTTGCATGTGATCAGCCGTTATGGCGAGGGCAGTGAGTTTTATTTCGAGATCGATCAGGAGGTCGTGGATGAGACACCGATCGGAAAGCTGGATTTTGACGCAGAGCTTGTAGAGGATGAGAATTATCAGGCACTCTTTACGGCAAAGGATGCGCGACTTTTAGTAGTCGACGACAATGCGATGAACCTGACTGTATTTTGTGAGCTGTTGAAGCAGACGAGGCTAGACATCGATACAGCCAAGTCCGGTGCACAGGCACTTAGAAAGACAGCACAGCAGCCGTATGATCTGATCTTTATGGATCATATGATGCCGGATATGGATGGCGTCGAGACGCTTGCACGATTGAGAGAGCAAACCGGCGGTAAAAATGCGCATACTCCGGTGATCGCTATGACAGCCAATGCTATGAATGGCGCAAAGGAAGAGTACATGCAGCTAGGCTTTGATGACTTCCTGGCAAAGCCGATTCAGCCGCAGCTTCTAGAGCAGAAGATCATAGATTATGTAGATGCATCAAAGATAGAAAAAAATCATGCCGTACTGGATGCCTCTGAGATATCCGGTATCGAGCTTCCGGTGATCTCTGGTGTAGATAGTGCGGTAGGCGTTAGTCATACCGGAGGTATGAAGCTGTATCTGACTGTATTAGAGCAGTTTGCTGCGACATCTGAGGCAAAGTGCGAAGAGCTCGAGGCTTGTGTGCAGGAATTAAAGAATGCACCGGATGATTTAGAGGCACTCAAGGCCTTTCGTATAAAGATCCATTCGATGAAGGCATCGGCTAATATGATAGGTGCCTTTGCTGTATATGGCGTTGCAGCGATGCTTGAATATGCCGCGGTGCATAATCAGGTGCAGGAGATTTTTGTTGTAGTGCCTTACTTTTTGGATGACTTGAAGCGTCTTGGCAAAAACATAGCGGAGTGTCTGCAGAATTAAAGGAGTAAAAATATGGCTACTACAGGCTTTGGAATATGCCTTGTGCTATCCATTCTCATACTGCTGTATATGGGTATGAAAAATTACGAAAATATTAATATATATGACTGGTCGATCATGCTGCTGATTCCTGTCGTTATCCTGGGCTATTGGTTAAAGACGCGCGTGATTACGGCTGAGGCGGCACAGCTGGCATTTTGCTTTATCTATCTAGACAGCTCGTTATTGCTTATTTTGGCATATTTTTCCATGCTGCATTCCTTTGGCATACGGGTCAGATGGTGGCAAAAGGCGATCGGCTATGGGGCTGCCTTTGCACATGCGGCGGTTGTGTGGCTCTCCTTTGGAACGAACCTGTATTATGCGGGCGTTACGGTAGTGCAGACGGATGCCGGCAGCGTGACAAAGATGACAGATGGACCGCTAAAGATCGTGCATGTGATCTATCTTTTGCTGCTGGTGACCTTGATTATCGGAACGATCGTAGGGCTGTATATAAAAAAGGGTACTCATTCTAGAATGGTGCTGTACAATTATTCCTTTGTTGCAGTTTTGTTTGTGCTTGTCTATGCGATCGAGGTGCTGGTTGATGTAGATTTTTCACTGCTGCCTTATCTGTATGTTGTAGGCTCGGGTATTCTGGTCGTGACCTATGATTTGGAGCACATGCATGATATTTCCTGTGTGATCTCTCAACAGCAGAAATATTACAGTGCACACGGATATGTGGTGCTTGATCTAAAGCAACATTTTATGAGCTGCAATGAAAAGGCCTATGAATTTGAGCCATTTTTAAAGGAACAGCGCGTGGATGATGCACTTCCTAAAAATGTGGTGATTTTCCGCCAGATGATCGAGGCGTTTGCGAGGGATCATATTACATCAAAAAAGATCACAGATGGTGAGAAAACCTATGTATATGAGATCGCAGAATTTACTATGCGAAGAGACGGACAGACCAAGGGCTATCTGTTTGATATCCGGGATGCCACAGAGGAGCAAAAGGCGATCGATGTCATGGAGGAGTATAACCAGACGCTGAGTGAGGAGATCGACAAAAAGACGCGCAATATTGTGGATATCCAGAAAAAAGTCACACTTGGTATGGCGAATATCATCGATAATCGTGATAATAACACCGGAGGTCATGTCAAGAGAACGAGTGATATTATCGATATTCTCGTGGATGAGATGATGACGATGAAGCACACTGCGATTACCAAACAGATGGCAGATGATATCGTACGCGCGGCGCCGCTGCACGACCTGGGCAAGATTTCGATCGATTCGACGATTTTATGTAAACCGGCCAGACTGACCGATGAGGAGTTTGCGATTATGAAGACGCATTCCGTGAAGAGCGGAGAGCTCGTCCACATTCTATTAGACGGTGTGGAGGAGCAGCGTTTTGTTGATACGGCTTTTCATATTGCGCGCTTCCATCATGAGAGATGGGATGGAAGAGGCTATCCGGAGGGCTTAGTCGGTTCGATGATCCCCATAGAGGCACGTATCATGGCGATCGCGGATGTATACGACGCACTCGTAAGCAAGCGCTGCTACAAGGAGCCGATGAGCTATGAGAAGGCTTGCGAGATCATGCTAGAGGGCATGGGAACGCAGTTTGATCCGAACCTAAGACGTGTATTTTTAGCCTGCAAGGATCGTCTTGAGGCATATTACAGCGAGACTTAATTCATAGATGATATAGGAGGAATAATATCATGACAGAAAACCAGTACAAGAGAGCCAACAAACGAGCTATTTTAGCGATCCTGATCGTGTTTGCGTATGTGACATTTACGATGGTCGCGGCGATCGGTATCGCTGATGGTACGGAGTCGCTTTGGAGATTGTATGTGCAGCTCATCGTTTCGATTCTCGTTATCATCACAGCAGGCTTCGGCTATTTTATTAAGGGTACGTCCAATACCGGCGCATTGATTCAGACGGTGAGTATGACAGTCGGTTATATCGTGATCGCGATGCTCAATGATACGGACGGCACGTGGGCATATGCATTGCCGTTGATCGTGATTACGGTAGCCTATCTTGATCTTAAGATGATCGTATCCATAAATATTATCATGATTCTCACGAATGTTGTCAGACTGATCAAGGATTACAACCCGCAGGATTCCGAGGCTCTGACCGAAAAAGTGCTGGCAGTTCTTGTGCTGTTTCTTGTAGGCTATGCATCGATCAACATTACGATTTTGTTGAAAAATTTCTTCCGCGAGAATGTATCTGCTATCGAAGCTTCGGCGGAAGTACAAAAAGAGAGTAACGGAAAGATGATCGGTGTAGCGGAGGATATTACGCGGTATTTTAGCGATGCCATGCGGCTTTTGGATGAGTTGGAGAGCAGCATCGATATTAGCCATAATTCCATCACGGATATTGCGAACAGTACAGAGAGCACGGCAGAAGCCATTCAGCGTCAGGCTGTGATGTGTACTGAGATTCAGGGCAATTCTGATGAAGCTGAAAGAGAGATGCATGGCATGATCGAAGCCTCCCATCGTACGGATGATACGGTGCGTGAGAGCAAGCTGGTCGTAAATTCCCTAAAGGAACAGTCACAGAATGTAGAGGCTGCCAGCAGTGTGATTCTAGAGGTGATCGCTGAGCTGATGGAGAAGGTCGATCAGGTGCAAAAGTTCATGGGTGCGATTATCTCCATTTCTAGTCAGACGAATCTGCTTGCGCTCAATGCTTCTATCGAGGCTGCCAGAGCCGGAGAGGCCGGCAAGGGCTTTGCGGTTGTAGCGGATGAGATCCGCCAGCTTTCCGAACAGACCCGCGATGCTTCTTCCAGTATTACCTCTATTATGGATGAGCTTACAAGCGATACGAAGCAGGCGAATGAGCGCATTCATGAAGCAGTGATGTCCGTGCAAAAGCAAAATGAACTGATCGAAGATACAAAAGAAAAATTTGAGGATGTAGGAAGGACTGTGGAGAATCTCTCTGCAAATATTGCAAATGCAGAGCAGAGCATCAATAAGATTCTCGGCTCTACCGATGTCATTGCGGATAATATCTCTCAGCTATCCGCGACGAGTGAAGAGGTGGCAGCTGCTTCGACGGAGGGCATTCGCGTATCCGATACGACTGTGGAGACGATGCATAGCTGCAGGGAACTTTTAGAGAATATCAGTCGTCTTGCAGAGGATTTGAAACGGGCAGCATTTTAGCAGACAATCGAAAAAAAACAAGGATGCCGTCTCACGAGCGCGAGGCGGCATTTCTTAGCATTAGGCTATGGAGAATACATATGAATGAATATTTGGAGGCGATTCGATACGGTGAGGATGTCAGAAATGCTCTGATCGCATACAAAAAGCTATGCAGAGAGGATGCTAGTGCACTGCAGGCATTGCAGCAGGACCTAGAAGCCACCGAGCTTTTGGTGGGACTTTTGTCACATGAGGATGCAAAGGTGCGAAAAAATGCAGCACTGCTGCTGGGCGAACAAAAAAATGATGCGGCTGTGGCAGCGCTGATGGATGCCTATGAAACGGAACAGACACGTTTTGTAAAAGGTGCGTATTTGCAGGCCTTAAACGAACTGGATGTGACGCCGTATCTGGATACATTAAGACAGCGATATGAGGAGTTACTATCCTATGAGCCATCCAAAGAGGAGCAAAAGCATGTAGATGAGGAACGGGATGAGCTGCAGAGACTTCTATTTAAGCGTGGAGCCATAAAAAAGCATACGTTTAATGGCTATCATGGTCATGTGGATGTGATTTTTACGACAGAGGAAGCACTTCGTGAGCCGCTAAAAAAGCAGCTCGAGGCGCACTGCAGACAGGAGGTACGCACAGCGCTCCATCCCTTTGGAGTGCGGGTGCGCACCGAGGAGCTTGCGAGACTTTGCAAGCTGCACACCTACAGAGAGCTGCTTTTTCCGCTGAAGCTAAAGGGCACGATCCGCGGGCAGATACCGGAACTCTCGAAAGCCTTGCTGGAGGGCGGTTTGCTTAGCTTGCTGGAGCGCATGCATCGCGAGAAGGGCTGTTTTTATTTTCGCTTGGAGGTGCGTGGCATAGAGGAGGATAAAAAAGCTTCGTTTATAAAGGCTCTGGCGCACACTCTTGAACGGGACAGCTGTGGAGGTTTATATAATTCTGCCACCGATTATGAGGTGGAGATTCGTCTGACGTGCACGAGAGATGGCAGCTTTTATCCGTGCTTAAAGCTATATACGATCACAGATGACCGTTTTGCGTGGAGAGGGCATGTGACAGCTGCATCGATGCATCCGTCGCTTGCGGCAGCGCTTATCGAACTGGCAAGACCTTATCTCGATGAGCAGGCGGTAGTTTTAGATGCGCTATGTGGTGTTGGAACATTTGTGATTGAGCGAAATCTTCGTATGAAGACCTACGACAATTATGCGGTGGATCTGTATGGAGAGGCGATAGAGGGAGCAAAGGAGAATGCTGTGGCAGCAGCTGTGACCTGTAACTTTGTCAAAAAGGATATTACTCAGTTTAGCTGTAAGCATCACATGACGGAAATTTATGCGGACATGCCGCGCCGTGGAAAAAGGACAAAGGAGGAGCTGGATGCTTTTTACAGCGACTGCTTTAATCAGTTTGTCAATCTGCTAGCTGCTGGCGGGCATCTGTTTTTATACGCAACAGAGGAAGGCTTCGTGAAGAAAAACCTGCGGCTTTATAAGGAGCTTGCACTTCTTCGACAAGTGTGTGTACGAAAGCGGGAGGATGGCTGTTTTTATATAATTGAGAAGCGAGATGGAACAAATGTTCGAAAATAAGCAAAAAGCCTTTACGCTAAACAAATGGTTGTGCTATAATCTGCACTAGTACGATATTTGGAAGGAAGGGTAATCTGGGATGGCAAATGGCAATTATGATGCTGGAAGTATATCGGTATTAGAGGGGCTTGAGGCGGTTCGCAAGCGTCCGGGTATGTATATCGGCAGCGTTTCAAGAAAGGGACTAAACCACCTCATTTATGAGATCGTAGACAATTCCGTGGATGAGCATCTGGCGGGTTTTTGTGATCTGATTCGTGTTACGCTAGAGGAGGACGGTTCCTGTACGGTAGAGGACAACGGCCGCGGTATTCCCGTTGGCATGCATGAAAAGGGTATGTCTGCCGCACGGCTTGTTTTTACGACGCTGCATGCCGGAGGCAAATTCGACAACGAGGCATATAAGACGAGTGGCGGTTTGCATGGAGTGGGCTCTTCGGTTGTGAATGCACTCTCGACCTATATGGATGTGGAGATCAGCAGAGAAGGAGCCATCTTTCATGATAGATATGAGCAGGGCAATCCTACGATCGAACTGGAGGATGGCCTGCTTCCTGTCATTGGAAAGACACGAAAGACCGGAACGAAGATCAATTTTCTTCCTGATCCAGAGATCTTTGAAAAGACGAGATTCAAGGGTGACGATGTAGCGAGCCGTATGCATGAGACGGCCTATTTGAATCCGGAGCTGACAATTATATACGAGGACAAGCGAGACGGACGAGACGAGCGTATCGAGTTTCATGAGCCGGAGGGGATACGCGGCTTTGTGCGTGATCTGAATAAAAACATCGAGACTGTGACGGATGTCATCTATTATCAGGGTGAGAGCGAAGGCATCGAGGTTGAGGCAGCATTTCAGTATACGAATGAGTTTCATGAGAATATACTAGGCTTTTGTAATAATATCTACAATGCCGAGGGTGGTGCCCACATCACAGGCTTTAAGACCGTCTTTACCACCGTGATCAACCAGTATGCCAGAGAGCTTGGCATATTAAAGGAAAAGGATGCGAACTTTACCGGCGCTGATGTGCGAAACGGCATGACGGCTGTCGTATCGATAAAGCACCCGGATCCGCGCTTTGAAGGACAGACCAAGACAAAGCTAGACAACCAGGATGCAGCCAAGGTGACCTCCAAGGTGACAGGAGAAGAAATTCAGCTTTATTTTGACAAAAATTTAGAGACACTAAAGAGCGTGATCGATTGTGCACTAAAGGCTGCCAAGATTAGAAAGAGCGAGGAGCGTGCCAAGACCAATCTTTTGACAAAGCAGAAGTTTTCCTTTGATTCGAATGGCAAGCTGGCGAACTGCGAGTCCAGGGATGCCTCTCAGTGCGAGATATTTATCGTGGAGGGAGATTCCGCAGGCGGCTCTGCCAAGATGGCGAGAAACCGCATGTATCAGGCGATCATGCCGATACGTGGCAAGATTTTAAATGTGGAAAAGGCATCGATCGACAAGGTATTGGCAAACGCAGAGATCAAGACGATGATAAATGCCTTTGGATGTGGCTTTTCCGAAGGCTACGGAAATGACTTTGATATAACAAAGCTTCGTTATGACAAGATCATCATCATGGCGGATGCTGATGTGGACGGAGCACATATTTCCACCTTACTTTTGACATTATTTTATCGCTTCATGCCGGAGCTCATCTTTGAGGGACATGTGTATATTGCTATGCCACCGCTCTACAAGGCGATGCCCAAAAAGGGTGAGGAGGAATATCTATACGATGATGCGGCACTTGAACGCTACCGAAAAAAACACACAGGTGCCTTTACTCTGCAGCGCTACAAGGGACTTGGTGAGATGGATGCCGCCCAGCTGTGGGAGACGACGCTAAATCCCAAGACTCGGATGCTTAAAAAAGTAGAGATCGAGGATGGACGCATGGCCAGTGATGTGACCGCTATGCTGATGGGTACGGATGTGCCGCCTCGCAAGGCATTTATTTATGAGCATGCAAATGATGCACAGTTAGATGTATAAAACGGAGATAAGCAATGGATACAGAAGAGAGACTGATACGGACCGAGTATTCTGAGGTCATGCAAAAATCCTATATTGATTATGCGATGAGTGTCATCGTATCGCGTGCCCTGCCGGATGTGAGGGACGGACTAAAGCCGGTGCAGCGCAGGACGTTATATGATATGTATGAGCTTGGGATCCGCTATGACAAGCCATATCGAAAGAGTGCGCGTATCGTCGGTGATACGATGGGTAAATATCATCCGCATGGTGACAGCTCGATCTATGATGCGCTCGTTGTGATGTCGCAGGATTTTAAAAAGGGATTGCCGCTCGTGGACGGGCATGGCAATTTCGGCTCGATCGAGGGAGATGGAGCCGCTGCGATGCGTTATACGGAGGCACGCCTGCAAAAGATCACGCAGGAAGCATACCTGGCTGATCTTGATAAGGACGTTGTGGATTTTGTGCCGAACTTTGATGAGACGGAAAAGGAGCCTGAGGTGCTGCCTGTTCGTGTGCCGAATATACTGCTGAACGGTGCAGAGGGTATCGCGGTAGGTATGGCGACCTCGATTCCACCGCATAATTTCGGCGAAGTCATAGAAGGCGTCAAGGCCTATATGAAAAATCCGGACATCAATACAGAGCAGATGCTGCAGTATATAAAGGGACCGGATTTCCCGACCGGAGGCATCGTCACGAATCAGGATGAGCTGCTTGGCATTTATTCGACCGGCATAGGCAAGATCAAGATCCGTGGTAAGGTCGAGATCGAAAAGATGAAGGGCGGCAAGGAATGTATCGTCGTTACTGAGATCCCGTATACGATGATCGGTGCAGGCATCGGTAAATTCCTAAACGATGTTTATGCACTTGTAGAAAAAAAGCTTACCAACGATATCGTAGATATTTCTAACCAGTCCTCCAAGGAGGGCATCCGCATAGTCATAGAGCTGCGCAGGGGCGCAAACGCAGAGCATATCTGCAATCTGCTCTATAAAAAGACTAAGCTCGAGGACACCTTTGGAGTAAATATGCTCGCAGTAGCAGACGGCAAGCCTGAGACGATGGGACTCGTTCCTTTGATCCGCCATCATGTGGATTTTCAGTATGAGCTGACTACGCGTAAATATAAGACACTTCTGACAAAGGAGCTAGAAAAGCAGGAGGTGCAGGAGGGCTTGATCAAAGCCTGCGATGTCATTGATCTGATCATCGAGATTTTGCGCGGCAGCAAAAATATCAAGGATGCAAAGGCCTGCCTGATGACAGGAGATACCTCAAGGATTACCTTTAAGCATAAGGAATCGAAAAAGGATGCCACACAGCTTTGCTTTACAGAGCGACAGGCTACAGCGATTCTTGAGATGCGTTTGTACAAGCTGATCGGGCTAGAGATCGATGCACTATTAAAGGAGCATGAGCAGACGAAGAAAAATATCTCTGAGTACGAGCAGATTCTGGGAAATCGTGCGACGATGGCAAAGGTGATTATCAGGGAGCTTGACCGTTATAAAAAGGAATACGACAGGCCACGCCGTACACAGATTGATAATGTGGCAGAGGTAGTATTAGAAGCGCCAAAGCTAGAGGAATTAGATGTAGTGCTTTTGATCGACAGGTTTGGCTATGCAAAGGCGATCGATCAGGCGACCTATGAGCGTAATAAGGAGGCGGCTGATAACGAGAACCGCCATGTTATTTTCTGCAAAAATACAGACAGATTATGTATCTTTACAAACACCGGCAATATGCATCTTTTGAAGGTATTAGATCTGCCTTGCGGCAAATTCCGTGACAAAGGCAAGCCACTGGACAATCTGAGCAATTATGACAGTTCATCGGAATCCATTGTTTATATGGACGCCATGAGCAATGTGATTGGGCATAAGTATATTTTCGGAACAAAGACCTCTATGCTAAAGCTGGTAGACGGAGCGGAATTTGACGTCGGAAAACGAACAACAGCAGCGACAAAGCTATCAGAGGCAGATGAGCTTTTGTTTATCCATGAGGCAGAGCCTGGCGCGACGCTTATCATGGAATCGGAAAAGAGCGTATTTTTGCGCATTCGCATAGAGACAGTTCCGGAAAAAAAGAAAATGGCACTTGGCGTGCGTGGTATGAGACTATCAGATCGTGATGCGTTATGCGCGATGTATTATCTGTCGGCGGATGAGGGTACGATGCAATATGGCGGCAAGGATCAGTCCGTTGCACTAAACCGCCTGCATATTTGTAACCGTGATACTAAGGGAGTGAAGCGCTGATGAAAAATATGCGGTTTTTTTATCCATTGATCGTCTACTTTGTTGTGCTGGCATTGATGCAGCAGATCGTATTATCGTTTTTTGAGATGGATGCGGTGATTGGTCAGGCGATCAGCTCAGCAGTAGGAGGGATCGTCCTCTATGTATGCTTTATTCTTCGCGCGAAGGATTCAAAGCATCAGTGGACACCTGTATTTTTAGCGCCGATTCATAAAAAGTGTGCGATTGGCTGTATGATTGCTGTGCTTTGGCTGCTTTGTGCCAGCGTGGCGATGAATAATGTGATCGCGGCAGCCGGCCTACAGCAGATCTCAGAGAGCTATAGACAGGTAGAACAGACCTTTTATTCCTCTACGATATGGATTGAGCTGCTCGCGCTTGGCGTGGTGACACCGCTTGCGGAGGAGCTGTTATACAGACAGCTGGTATATGGCAGACTGCGTGAGGATGCCGGCAAGTGGACGGCGATTTTTGCATCAGCCTTGATATTTGGCGTATTGCATGGAAACCTGGTGCAGGCAGTATATGCGATTGTTTTGGGAATCTGTCTGGCACTTTTGATGGAGACCTATCAGGATGTACGAGTGCCCTTTTTTGGCCATGCGGCTGCTAACTGCATCGCGATCTTACGTGGCGAGACTGACCTTTTCTCCTGGCTTTCTGTAGGTGAACCGTTATTTTGGCCGGTGACGGTGATTTTACTTGTGGTGATGCTTCTTCTAATGCTACAATTTCTACACAATTTAAAATCCTGACTTTTTTTTACCTTTAGATTCTTAGTTTTTACTTGCGAGAGGCATGCGGAATTGTTCGTATGCCTCTTTTTAGTGAAAACAATTTGCTGTAATGTCTGAAAATAAGTGAAATATTTTTAAATAGAAAAACAATCAGACAATTCTGGGAAAATAGAGGATAGACGGAGGTGATTTTTTCTACTATGATAAAAACAGAAACGAGAAATCGTAAATTTAGCAAGAAAAAGTGAGGGCATGCATATGAAAGAGCACATCGTAGATGCGTCAAAAGCACGCGCACAGGGCATGTATGATCCGGCATTTGAGCATGATAACTGCGGTATCGGTGCCATCGTGGATATCAAAGGCAGGAAAAGTCATGCGACCGTAGAACAGGCATTGCAGATTGTAGAGAATCTAAAGCATCGTGCAGGAAAGGATGCAGAAGGAAAGACAGGAGACGGTGTAGGAATTTTGCTGCAGGTTTCCGATAGGTTCTTCTCTAAGGCGGTAAAGCCGCTTGGCATTCATTTAGGCGGTGACAGGGATTTTGGCGTTGGTATGTTTTTCTTCCCCCAGGATGAGCTGCAGCGCAATCAGGCCAAAAAGATGTTTGAGGTAATCGTGGCAAAGGAAGGCTTAGAGCTTTTAGGCTGGCGTGAGGTGCCGACCCATGCCGAGATACTCGGACAAAAGGCCAGAGATTGTATGCCATATATCATGCAGGCATTTATCAAGCGTCCCTTGCACGTGAAAAAGGGATTGGATTTTGACCGGATGCTTTACGTGGTCCGCCGTGTGTTTGAACAGAGCAATGAGGACACCTACGTGGCATCTCTTTCCAGTCGTACGATTGTATACAAGGGTATGTTTTTGGTAGATCAGCTGCGTCTTTTCTTTGATGATCTGCAAGATGCTGACTATGAGTCAGCGATCGCTACCGTGCATTCCCGCTTTAGTACGAATACGAATCCCAGCTGGGAGAGAGCGCATCCGAACCGCTTTATCGTACACAACGGTGAGATCAATACGATCCGTGGCAATGCGGACAAGATGCTTGCCAGGGAGGAGACGATGACCTCAGGCAAGCTGCATGATCAGCTGACGAAGGTATTGCCGGTGATCAATACGGAAGGCTCTGACTCTGCGATGACGGACAATACACTGGAATTTCTGGTCATGAATGGTATGCCGCTTCCGCTTGCAGTGATGATCATGATTCCGGAGCCGTGGGCGAATAATCATCTGATGAGCCAGAAAAAGAAGGATTTTTATCAGTATTATGCGACGATGATGGAGCCGTGGGATGGGCCGGCATCGATCGTATTTTCCGATGGAGATTATTTGGGAGCTGTGCTTGATCGAAACGGACTGCGACCGTCCAGATATTATGTGCTGGATAATGATCAGTTGATTTTATCCTCTGAGGTAGGCGTGCTGGATATCGATCCGACACATATCGTTTCCAAGGATCGCCTGCGTCCCGGGAAAATGCTTCTGGTAGATACGAAAGCTGGACGCATCATCGATGATGAAGAGCTGAAGGACTATTACGCTTCCAGACAGCCCTACGGTGAGTGGCTGGATCGTAATCTGGTGCAGCTAAAGGATCTTCGGATTCCGAATGTCCGGGTGCAGGAGTACAGCTATGAGGAGCGCCAGCGCATGATGAAGGCGTTTGGTTATTCCTATGAATCACTCAAAGAGGTGATTTTGCCGATGGCATTGAATGGCGGCGAGTCTACCAGTGCAATGGGTATCGATATCCCGCTTGCCGTACTGGATCAGAAATATCAGCCGTTATTTAACTACTTCAAGCAGCTGTTTGCACAGGTTACTAATCCGCCCATAGATTCCATTCGGGAGAAGATCGTCACTTCTACTACGACCTACATCGGTGAGGATGGAAATCTGCTGTTAGAGAAGCCACAAAATTGTCATGTGATCAAGGTAAACAATCCGATTTTGACGAATACGGATCTGATGAAGATCAAGTCCATGAACAAGGAAGGCTTCCACGTAGCGGAGATTTCTATTACCTATTATAAGAATACGAGCCTGGAAAAAGCGATTGACCGATTGTTTGTAGAGGCAGACAGAGCGTATCGTGACGGCGCCAATATCCTGATATTGTCGGATCGCGGCGTAGATGAAAACCATGTGGCGATCCCTTCCCTTCTGGCGGTTGCAGCGCTGCATGAGCATTTGGTTATTACGAAAAAGAGAACGGCGCTTGCCATCATCCTGGAATCCGGCGAGCCCCATGAGGTGCATCATTTTGCGACACTGCTGGGTTATGGCGCCTGCGCTGTCAATCCTTATCTGGCACAGGATACGGTAAAGCAGCTGGTGGATGAGCATATGCTGGATAAGGATTATTATGCGGCGATCGAGGATTATAACCGTGCGATCATCGGAGGTATAGTAAAAATCGCGGCAAAGATGGGTATTTCCACGATTCAGTCTTATCAGGGATCAAAAATCTTTGAGGCGATCGGCATTGATAAGAGTGTGATTGATAAATATTTTACCAATACGGTCAGTCGGATTGGCGGAATTACCATAAAAGACATCGAAGAGCAGGTGAATTTTTTACATTCCGAGGCATACGATCCTCTGGGGCTGGAAAATGACCTGACGCTGGACTCCAATGGACGGCATGCGATGAGAAGCGGTGCGGATGAGCATCTGTATAATCCACTGACGATCCATCTGCTGCAGGAATCCACCAGGCGTGGAGATTATGAATTGTTTAAGCAGTATGAAAAAGCAGTCAACGAGCTGGAAAACCGCAACTACATTCGTGGTATGCTGGATTTTCATTACCCGAAAAAGGGTGTGCCGCTTGAAGAAGTCGAGAGCGTAGATTCGATCGTGACACGCTTTAAGACAGGAGCGATGAGCTATGGCTCTATCTCGCAGGAAGCCCATGAGACACTGGCGATTGCCATGAATATGATTCACGGCAAATCAAATACCGGTGAGGGCGGTGAGAGCTTAGAACGCCTGACGATCGGACCGGATGGCAAAAACCGCTGCTCTGCCATCAAACAGGTAGCCAGCGGACGTTTCGGCGTGACAAGCACCTATCTGGTGAGCGCAAAAGAGATCCAGATTAAGATGGCGCAGGGAGCGAAGCCGGGAGAAGGCGGACATCTTCCCGGCACAAAGGTCTATCCGTGGATCGCAAAAACGAGACATTCCACCCCCGGTGTGTCTTTGATCTCGCCGCCGCCGCACCATGATATTTATTCCATCGAGGATTTGGAGCAGCTGATTTACGATCTGAAAAATTCCAACCGTGATGCGCGAATCTCCGTAAAACTGGTCTCCGAGGCAGGTGTTGGAACGGTAGCAGCAGGTGTGGCAAAGGCGGGGGCTCAGGTGATTTTGATCTCAGGATACGATGGAGGAACCGGAGCGGCACCGCGCAGCTCCATTCATAATGCAGGACTTCCATGGGAGCTTGGACTGGCAGAGACGCACCAGACCCTGATTTTAAATGGCTTGCGGGAAAAGGTGCGCCTGGAGACCGACGGCAAGCTCATGAGCGGCAGAGATGTGGCCATCGCGGCTGCACTCGGTGCAGAGGAATTTGGCTTTGCTACAGCTCCCTTGGTTACGATGGGCTGTATCATGATGCGTGTGTGCAATCTGGATACGTGTCCTGCCGGTGTGGCGACACAGAATCCGAAGCTAAGAAAACGTTTTGCTGGAAAACCGGAATATGTGGTGAATTTCATGCGTTTTATTGCACAGGATCTGCGGGAATATATGGCGGCGCTTGGCGTGCGAAGTGTCGATGAACTGGTAGGACGAAGCGATCTATTGCGGGTGCGGGATGATTTAAATGACAAGCAAAAAAAATTGGATCTAACGAATATTTTATACAATCCGTATGCTTCTGCCAAGGAGCGTGTGATATTTAATCCGAAGAAGGTGTATGATTTTAAGCTCAATGAGACAAAGGATGAGACTGTGCTGTTAAAGCAGTTTCAGAGTGCGCTTGATAAGGGACAAAAGCGTATGATCGAGCTGGAGGTTTCCAATACGGATCGCTCGCTTGGTACGATTTTTGGCTCGGAGATCACGAAAAAATATGGCACAGGTCTTGCAGATGATACCTTTATCGTCAAGTGCAAGGGTTCAGGCGGACAGAGCTTCGGTGCATTTATACCGAATGGCCTGACCTTAGAGCTTGTGGGAGATTCCAATGACTATTTTGGTAAGGGCTTATCCGGCGGCAAATTAATAGTCTATCCGCCGGCAGGTGTTCGTTTTAAAAAGGATGAGAATATCATCATCGGAAATGTGGCACTTTACGGTGCGACAAGCGGCAAGGCATTTATAAGCGGTGTAGCAGGCGAACGCTTCTGCGTCCGTAATTCCGGTGCGATCGCAGTAGTGGAGGGTGTTGGTGATCATGGCTGTGAATATATGACCGGAGGGCGCGTTGTGGTGCTCGGTAAAACCGGCAAAAACTTTGCAGCAGGTATGAGCGGAGGTATCGCTTATGTGCTCGATGAGGATAACGATCTCTATACACGTACCAACAAAGAGATGGTATTTACAGAGGAACTGACAAACAAATACGATGTGTTAGAGCTGAAAAATCTGATCACTGAGCATGTGACCTGTACCAATTCGCAAAAGGGTAAGGAGATACTGGAGCATTTCGCAGATTTTCTGCCGAAATTCAAAAAGATTATTCCCTATGATTACAATCGCATGATGATGGCGATCGTTCAGATGGAGGAGAAGGGTCTTAGCTCCGAACAGGCACAGATAGAAGCATTTTATGCAAATGCAAAACGCTAAGGAGGGAATAGGAAATGGGAAAACCGACCGGATTTTTAGAATATGAGAGAAAGACGTCGGCCGCCGTTACTCCCGGCGAGCGCGTCAAAAATTTTCATGAGTTCCATCTTCCGCTCTCTTTAGAGGAGCAAAGGGAACAGGGCGCGCGTTGTATGTCCTGCGGCGTTCCGTTCTGCCAGGCGGGCATGACGATCATGGGTATGACGAGCGGCTGCCCGCTGCATAATCTCATTCCGGAGTGGAACGATCTGGTATATCGCGGCAACTGGGAGCAGGCGTATGAGCGTCTGAAAAAAACGAATAACTTTCCGGAATTCACCTCCCGTGTCTGCCCGGCACTGTGTGAGGCTGCCTGCACCTGCGGCCATTATGGCGAGAGCGTGACCACAAAGGAGAACGAGCATGGAATCATCGAGTATGCTTATGCGCATGGTTGTGCAGATGCAAAACCGCCGCGTGTCCGTACCGGGAAACGGGTGGCGATCGTCGGATCCGGCCCTAGTGGTCTGGCTGCAGCCGATCAGCTCAACAAGCGCGGTCATGAGGTGATAGTTTATGAGAGAGCGGATCGCATCGGCGGTCTGCTGATGTACGGCATCCCGAATATGAAGCTGGAAAAGGAGGTCATTGACCGGAAAATAGACATCATGAAGCAGGAGGGCGTGACCTTTATCACCGGCACGGATGTGGGGCGTGATGTCAAGGCCTCCAAGCTGTTAAAGGAGTATGATCGCGTGATCTTAGCCTGCGGTGCGAAGCAGCCACGTGATATCAAGGCAAACGGCAGGGATGCGGCCGGCATCTATTTTGCAGTGGATTTTCTGAGCGGTGTGACGAAGAGCCTGTTAGATTCTAATCTGAAGGATAAAAAATATGTGGATGTGAAAAACAAGCATGTGGTCATCATCGGAGGCGGCGATACCGGCAATGACTGTGTCGGCACGAGTATCCGTCTGGGAGCTGCCTCTGTGACACAGCTTGAGATGATGCCGAAGGCTCCGGATACGAGAGCTGAGAATAATCCGTGGCCCCAGTGGCCTAGGGTGTGCAAGACGGATTACGGACAGGAGGAGGCGATTGCTCTGTTTGGCCGGGATCCGCGCATCTATCAGACGACAGTCAAGGAATTTGTCAAGGACAAAAACGGCTGTCTAAAGGAGCTTGTGACGATCTGCTTAGAGAGTGTGAAGGACGAGACGACCGGCCGCATGAAGCTGCAGGAGATCTCAGGCAGCGAGAAACGGCTGCCTGCCGATGTGGTGTTGATCGCAGCAGGGTTTCTCGGAAGTGAAGCGTATGTGGCGAAGGCATTTGGCGTTGCACTGGATGGGCGCACGAATGTGGAGACATCACCGGGTCGATACAAAACAAATGTGGACCATATTTATACAGCCGGTGATATGCATCGCGGACAGTCGCTTGTGGTATGGGCGATTCGTGAAGGCAGAGAGGTTGCTCGTGAGGTGGATGAGAGCCTGATGGGTTATTCCTATCTATCAGTACAATAATAAGGAAGTGAAAACCCCCGTTCGTATCAAAACGGGGGTTTTTGCGCGCACGAGAGTATCGCAAGCGACTTTTTTTGTTCTTATTGCTTTTTTTATGATATTTGCTAGAATGGAAATAACTGAGTGGTTAGGAACAGATAGGATTGGAAAACGATGGCTACATCAAATAATTGGAATCAAATCGGCGAGGATATCTTAAATTCCGTGCTCGATGCGGTAGAAACCGGCGATTTTGCCGGACTCAGTCAAAGCGTTGGCACGGCGATTGACGAGGCGGCTGCATCTGTGCGCAGAGGTGCCGGACAGGTCAGGCGGGATTTAGGATGCTCAGAAGAAACGAAGACATTTAAACAAACGATTTATGAGCAGCAGGCGCAGGCACGTAAAAATATGGATGCGCTAAGGCAACAGTCACAGTCGCGCAGACAGGTGAGCGAAAAAAAGCCGCAGCCGCCTGCTAGATATCGCAGATATTTGCCTGGACAGGCTGCAGGCCCACTGCTTATGACCTTTGGAATTATATTTACTAGCCTTTTTGGCGTCTCGGCAATGATTACGGCCGGACTGATAGCGGTTGGTGTGCCGTTTGGTGTACCGCTTGGACTTGGGATCGCGACACTTCCGTTTATTCCTATGATTGTAAGGGGTGCGAAGCTATCCGGACGCAACAGTCGTTTCCGCCGTTATGTGCGTGAGATCGGAAGCCGTGGCTATTGCAAGATAGAGGAGCTGGCTTTGGCCGTCGGAAAGAAAACCGGCTATGTGAAAAAGGATCTGCAGGATATGTTAAGTAAAGGCTACTTTTTAGAAGGGCATATGGATGCAGCTAAAACGACACTGATCGTGGATCATGAGACCTATGCGCAGTATGAGCAGGCAGAGAGAGCTCGTCTGCTTCGAGAGCAGCAGGAGGCGACGCTGGCTAAAAGAAAAGCAGATTGTCCGGATGAGGTTCGTAAAATTTTGGCAGAGGGCGAATCATATATTAGTCATATTCATGAGTGCAACGATGCGATCCAGGGAGAAGTCATGAGTGCAAAGCTTGAACGGCTGGAGGATCTCATGCGCCGTATTTTTGCACAGGTTGAAAAGCAGCCGGAGTGTGCAGAGGATTTGCGCAAGCTGATGACCTATTATCTGCCGACGACAACAAAGCTAATCGATGCATATCGCGATCTGGATGGTCAGCCGGCATATGGAGAGAATATCGCAAATACAAAAAAAGAGATCGAGGATACGCTCGATACGATCAATGAAGCATTTGAGAAGCTCTTTGATGATATGTTTGAGGATACTGCGTGGGACATCTCATCGGATATTTCTACGATGAAGGTGATGCTTCAGCAGGAGGGGCTTACAAAAAATAAGGACTTTACGTAAAGGAGGAAAAATATTATGGCAGATTTAGAACAAATGACAGCAGAGGCGCCGACACTTGATTTTGGGGCATTTGACGTAAAGGAGGAGAGTGCACTGCCGACAGCAGCACCAAAGGCAGAGGTGATTCCTGAGCCCAAAAATGAGATGGATGATTCGATGCTATCTGAAGAGCAAAAGCAGATGGTGAACGATTTCGCCGGAAAGATCGATCTGCGCAACTCTAACGCAATCCTGCAATATGGTGCAGGCACACAAAAAAAGATGGCGGATTTTTCGGAGAAGGCACTGGAGAATGTCCGTACAAAGGATATGGGCGAGATCGGTGATATGATATCAGATCTGGTCGTAGAGTTAAAAAGCTTTGATGTTGAGGAAGAGGAAAAAGGTCTTGGCGCATTTTTTAAAAAGCGTGCCAACAAGCTGACTGCGCTCAAGACGAAGTATGACAAGACCGAGGTTAATGTCACAAAGATCACGACGGCACTTGAATCGCACCAGATCCAGCTCATCAAGGATGCACAGATGCTCGATAAGATGTATGAGATGAACCTAAACTACTTTAAGGAGCTCTCCATGTACATCCTGGCCGGAAAAAAGAAGCTGGCAGAGGCGCGGGATAAGGAGCTTAGCTTACTGCGGGAAAAGGCACTTGCTTCAGGACTGCCGGAGGATGCGCAGGCGGCGAAGGATTACGAGGGACTTATCGAGCGCTTTGAAAAAAAGCTTCATGACCTGGAGCTGACACGTACGATCGCACTGCAGACTGCACCGCAGATTCGTCTCGTACAGGGAAGCAATACCGTGATGGCAGAAAAGATACAATCTACGATCGTCAATACTATTCCTTTATGGAAGAGCCAGATGGTCATCGCACTTGGAGTAGAGCACAGCACACAGGCAGCAGAGGCACAGCGTCAGGTCACGGATATGACAAACGAGCTGCTAAAGAAAAATGCCGATCGGCTAAAGGTAGCTACGATCGAATCAGCCAAGGAGGCAGAGAGAGGCATCGTAGATATAGAGACGCTAAAGCATACGAATGAATCGCTGATCTCCACCTTAGATGAGGTGATGAAGATCCAGACAGAGGGCCGCATGAAGCGTGCAGCTGCAGAAAGTGAGCTGCAATCTATGGAAAATGAATTAAAGGCAAAGCTATTGGAGATCAAATCGTGAGCAAGGCAGTTTTTTTTGATATTGATGGAACGCTGTGGGATATTAATAACAGGATACCAGATAGCACGATTCGAGCGATCAGATCGCTGCGTGCAAACGGACATTATGCCTTCCTTTGTACCGGTCGTGCGAGAGGCTATATTACAAACGATAAGCTGCTCTCGATTGGCTTTGACGGCATCGTGGCTGCGTGCGGAACGGATGTGAGACTGCATGATGAGTCAATTTACGAGAGGCTGATCGATCCGGAATTTGCCACCTATACGGTTGAAACCGTGAGAAAATACGGATTTAGGCCGGTATTAGAGGGCCCGGAGCATCTATATATGGATGAATCAGAGTTTGGCCACGAGCCATACGGACAA
>CAVBEI010000014.1:0-45749 GCA_963594555.1 Lachnospiraceae bacterium
CTTTCTTTGTCGCAACCCAGGCACATCCGGAGTTTAAATCACGTCCGGATGCACCGCACCCGTTATTCAAAGGATTCATAGAGGCTTCGCTATCAGGAAAGCAATATAAAATGTTATAGATTATAGAAGGACATCCCAATAGACACTGAGATACGAATTTACAATCTGTCAGGAACATGTTATGATAGTGCGGAAGGATTGAGATTGCTTGGAGGAGCTATGTGTAACATCGGTAATACATTTGGAAAAAGGCTTGTAGCGATTATTCTGCTTGTGGTGATGGTTTTTGGAAATGCCTCGATACCGGCGCGGGCAGCAGACAATAATAAGGGAAAAAATGTGGCCATTATACGTCAGGATAAGTATCGAAGGACGCTGTGCAAGGGATTTCTCGGTAAAAGCTACGGAAGCGTGATAGATGGGATACGATGCGACTGCAGCGGCTATACGCGGGCAGCCTTGAACCGCATGCAAAGCAAGTGCAAAAATGGTGCGGTATTTAAGGATGTTTCGGTGGGAGCCGTATGCTCAAGCGCCTGGGTATCTGGTTCTACTGTCACTTACACGACAGGTATTGCAGAAAATGGTGCTATCACATGGGATAAGCCAACGACGCTTGATATCGGAGGGACGACTACCGGAGCCACTAAGCTGTCAGAGCTTGAGCTGGGAGATGTCATGGTATACGGACGTGGCAATTACACGACGCATATTGCAGTGTACTTCGGTAAATTTTCGTCGATGGATGAAGTAAAGGATTATCTCGTGGAGCTGGGCCTATATGAACAGGATGATTTTAGAAAGGTCAGCGGAGGCAAATACCAGGTAAATGGGAGAACAGTGCTCCGTCAATATACAAACAGCTCTTATTGGCGGATTCATTCGACGAACAGCGGCATACTGATTGACAATGATATCGCATTGACAAGCCCCTATACCTCATCCTTTGGGGAGTGGAAATGGACCTTTTCCACGGGACTTGATGTTGCAGACGAGACGTAGATGTTCATAGGTAAGGAACACGGATTATGCTGCTATCGGCTGACCGTACATTTTATTCGGCATGGAAGGACAGCTGCCAATACAAAAAAGCTGTATCTATCCTATACAGATCAGTCCATTATTCCGGAGGAAAAAACCAGGATCTGCGAGCTGAAGGCGGGAGATTTTTTCCCGCGTGCGGATATGATATTCACCTCCGGACTCAGACGGACGAAAGAGACTGCACAGTGCATCTATCCGGGCATGGACATTACCTGCGTACCTGCCTTTGATGAGCTGTGCTTTGGCAGATTTGAATTAAAGAGCTATGAAGAGCTGCAGGATGATCGTGATTACAGGGCTTGGCTGGCTTCCGGCTCTACGATGAAGATCCCCGGAGGTGAGTCCTTAGAGGAATTTATAGCCAGACAAAAGACTGGTCTTCATAAGGCACTCATACAAGCCTGTGATAAAAAAGAAATATCCATCGTCTGTCACGGAGGCACGATCATGGCGCTGGTATCAGCTTATACAAAGTCTGACTATTATGACTGCATGGTGGGACCCTTGGAGGGCTGTACCTGCCAGGTATCCTATACTATGGAGGAATGCTGCGTTCATAATGATGAAGGCACAAAACAGTTACGAACAGACGATGTTAAGATAACACATTTTTGCGTGTTATCCTATGCAAGGGATAAAAAATGAGTGCATGCATGTTATGCCCGAGAGGCTGTGGGGTCAATCGTGAGAGCGGAGAGAGTGGCGTCTGTGGCGTGAGCGGCGATGAGATAATGGCGGCGCGTGCCGCACTGCATAGGTGGGAGGAGCCGTGTATCTGCGGACCGGGCGGCTCAGGCGCTGTGTTTTTCAGTGGTTGTCCGCTGCGCTGCATCTATTGTCAAAATTATGAGATCGCACATGCGGCGGTGCAGCGGGGGATTACAAGAGAGCATCTGGCGGAGATTTTTTTGCAGCTGCAGGAGCAGGGAGCGGAAAATATCAATCTTGTGACACCGACACACTATACGCCGCAGATCATTTGGTCTATTCTTCGCGCAAGGGAGCAGGGACTGTCACTTCCGATCATCTATAATTGCAGCGGATACGAGTCGATGGATACGCTGCGCAGCCTGGATGGAATCATAGATATTTACCTGACGGATTTTAAATATATGGAAGAGGAGCTGGCTGCGGCATATTCGAGAGCGCCGGATTATCCTGCGGTGGCAAAGCAGGCACTTTCTGAGATGGTGCGACAGATGGGTACGATGCACCTTGACGATGCAGGGATGATGAAACGGGGCGTGATCGTGCGGCATCTCTTGCTGCCAAATCATGTGAATAATGCGAAGCGTGTCGTAAAGTATGTGTATGAGACCTATGGCGATAGCGTGTATCTTAGCCTGATGAATCAGTATACACCGCTTCCGCAGGTGAAGGATATCCCGGATTTGAACCGGCGTGTGACAAAACGCGAGTATGAGCGGCTCATCGACTATGCCTTATCGCTTGGCGTGATGCATGCGTTTATTCAGGAGGGTAATGCGGCACAGGAGAGCTATATTCCTGCCTTTGATTATGAGGGCTTGTAGGAGTATGCATAGTCTGAAGGTACGAGGCAGCTGCGAAGGCGGTTGATTTTGCGCGAGGGGTTGCCTATAATAAAAATAATAATGAGAAAATGGAAGAAGGAAAGATTTTGAAAAAGACAGTATTAGTTATAGAGGATGATGAAATTAATCTACAGCTATTGGTTCGTATTTTGGAGGATACATATTCCGTGATCGTTGCGCGAAATGGCCTGGAGGGCTTAAACATGCTGCGGCGTTACGGCTCGCGCATCTCGGCTGTCATGCTGGATATCCAGATGCCGGTGATGAACGGATATGAACTATTGGAGCGTGTGAGCAGTGATGCGGCATTGTGCAAGATTCCGGTGATCGTGGCGACTGCTTTAGACAGCCGGCAGGATGAGATGCAGTGTCTGGAGCTTGGAGCAGTTGATTTTATTTCAAAGCCATATAATGCACAGCTGATTCTATTGCGCCTAAAAAATATTATCAAGCTGCGTGAATCAGAGCTTCGCATTTCAGAGCTGGAGATAGATGCCTTAACAGGCTTTAAGAATCGCATGGCCTACTACGAGGATATCGCAAAAATCGAGGCCGATAAAGAAAAAAAGGAACAGCCGCTCGGTATCATCTTCGCTGATATTAACGGCCTAAAGCTGGTGAATGATGACCTCGGACACGAAGCCGGAGATCAGCTGATCTCCGGTATTGCGCGCTCTATCACGGAGGTTTTTCCGGATGCCAACAAATATCGCATAGGCGGGGATGAGTTCGTGATCTTGTCCTATGAGGAGAACGAAGAAGCGTTTAACGAGAAGCTGCAGCTGTTAGGAAACAGCTGGCAGGAGGGTCAGTCTGCTGCGATAGGAAGTGTATGGCTTGAGGAAGCTACGCAGTTAGAAAAGCAGGTCGCTGCGGCGGACAAGGCGATGTATTGTGCAAAAAGCCGTCATTATGAGAGCCGGATGCACGATCGCAGAAAAAGCACACAGATCATGACGGCGGATACGCTAAAGCGAATCGAGGATATCGCAGAGTATCTTCCGGGTGGCTTTTTTATCTACCGTGCGGATGGTGATGAGGAGCTGATTTCCTTTAATTTTGAGCTGGTGAAGATTTTTGGCTGCGAGACAGAGGAGGAATTTCGCACTCTGGTGCACAATTCCTTTAGAGGGATTGTACATCCGGACGATCTGAAACTGGTTGAGAGTGATATCTCAAGCCAGATCAATCATGATCAGGATATTGACTGCGTCAGGTATCGCATCATCTGCAAGGACGGCACAGTAAAAAATGCGCTCGATTATGGCAGATTCGTACACACGGAGCTGTATGGCGATGTGTATTATGTATTTTTAGTGACTATATAATGAAAGGGAGCATTGACATGAATATTGTATGTTTGGATTTAGAGGGAGTATTGGTACCGGAGATCTGGATTGCGTTTTCGAAGGAGAGCGGCATTCCGGAGCTTTCACGCACGACGAGGGATGAGCCTGATTATAACAAGCTGATGAATTTCCGCCTGAATATCTTAAAGGAGCATGGCCTTGGATTAAAGGAGATTCAGGAGACGATCGCAAGGATCGACCCGCTGCCCGGTGCAAAAGAGTTTTTAGACGAGCTTCGTTCCATCACACAGGTATTGATATTGAGTGATACGTTTGAACAGTTCGCGACACCACTCATGAAAAAACTAGGCTGGCCGACTATCATGTGCAATTCCTTAGAGGTAGCAGAGAGCGGAGAGATCACAGGCTTTCGGATGCGCTGTGAGAAATCAAAGCTTACGACTGTACAGGCCTTGCAGTCCATCGGATATGAGACGATTGCCAGTGGTGACAGCTTTAATGACCTGGCGATGATTCAGGCGAGCAAGGCAGGCTTTTTATTCAGGAGCACGGAGCAGATAAAACAGGATTATCCGCAGTATCCGGCGTTTGAGGAATATGGTGATCTTTTGGCAGCGATCAAGCAGGCGCTGTAAGGGATACAAACGATTGACGAACAAAAAAATGGTGCTAAAGTATCTGTATAGGGGTTTTGAATTGCTTGAGGTGCTTGTCATTAGGGGAAGGCGGCGCATGTAATGGATACAATCACTTATAATGGGAAGCAGTATAAGAAGGCAGACAGACAGGTGCAGGAGACGTTAGCAGCTTCTGAGATATATATTGTACGGTATTATCCAAAGGATCGTGTGATGATATGCTCGGATGTGGCAGTAGAGCGTCTGCATTGCAAGAAGGTCTACGATCAGATGCCGCAGTCTGCACTCGATGAGCTCATCGCTGAGGCGGATGTCACTCGGGCACGCGAGCTGTTTGAACGCATCGATAGCGGCGAGAAGCGTGTTGTGGCGAATCTGCGCAATCGTGTGAGAAATGAGATTATACGGGTTTCCTTTATCGCGATGGAGTTTGATGAGAATGGTGATACGCTCAGTTCGGTGGGCTTTTTAGAAAAGCAAAACGAGGAGATCACCTCGGCGGATCTCGTGCGTGCCCTAAGCGATGATTACCATTCGGTATATTTTGTCGATTTTATCCGCAATACGGCCACACCATATCGGCTGAGTGATGTGATCGTGCGGGAATATGGAGAGGACTTTTGGTCCGCGTCACCCTATGATCAGGTGATGCAGACCTATGTTAGCCGCACGGTTGTTCCTGAGGATAGGGAGGAGATGCTACAGATTCTCTCCTATGATTATTTGCAGGAGTTTTTCAAGACAAATCATGTGCTGCACCACGATTATCGTGTGATGCGTGATGGCAGGATTCAGTATTATCGTACAAAGATCGTGGATATCTCACCGGAGGGCTCCTTTACACGGGCGATTTATGGCTTTGCGGATGTAGATACGGAAAAGACACGTGAGCTGGAGCGCTATGCATACATCGATCCGGTGACAGGTGGCGAGAACTATATTCGTTTTAAGAAATATTTATCAGAAAAGGATGGCCCCGGCGTGATCGTATCGGTGGATATCCATTCCTTTAAGGTCGTTAATTCCATCTGCGGAACGGTGAAGGGTGATGAAATATTGCGTGAGGTATGGCGCTGCATCGCAGATTCGCTCGGAGCCGACGATTTAGCTGCACATATAAATGCAGATCATTATGTGATCTATTATGCATGCACGGATTTAGAAGAGATACGAAGACGCTTAGATGCTCTGACGGATCGGATGGTGAAGCGCTCAGTAGAGTTAGGAGTGCCGCAGCAGGTGCCTTATTTTGGTGTCTCCACCTGGACGAATGACAAGAAGATCGAGCAGACCTATAACGAGGCGACGATCGCGCGTCATGAGGTGAAATACCGCGAGGATGTGAATCTGGCCTTTTTCAAGCAGGAGGCTGCAGCGAAGATATTACGGGAAAAGCAGATGGTGGATGCTTTCGATTCCTCCATTCGCGAGAAGCGTTTCGAGATCTGGTATCAGCCGAAGTTTAACCCGCACAACAACCGCCTGGTTGGTGCAGAGGCGCTCGTACGCTGGAGAGAGAAGGACGGAGGACTGGTATCCCCCGGTACCTTTATCCCGTTATTTGAAAAAAACGGCCTGATCCGATATTTGGATGAGTATGTATTTAGAACGGTATGCACACAGCAGAAAAAGTGGCAGATGCAAGGGTATCCTATGCATCCGATTTCTGTGAATCTGTCACGTGCGAGTCTCTATTACCAGAATGTGGTGGAGAGGTATCATGCGATCGTGACGGAGATTGGTATCGCACCGGCACTCGTGCCGATTGAGATCACGGAGACTGCGGCAGTAGACTCTGAGGCGATCGACCGTCTGGCAGAACGCTTTTGTGATGCAGGCTTTCCGCTTCATATCGATGATTTCGGTGCGGGCTATTCCTCACTGGCAGTTTTAAATACACTGCATTATGATACGCTAAAGCTCGACAAGAGCCTGATTGATTATATTGGAAATTATAGTGGAGATAAGCTCTTAGAGCATACGGTTGCTCTGGCAAAGGAGCTTGGTATGCATGTGACGGCAGAGGGTGTAGAGACCGGTGAGCAGGTGAAGTTTTTGCAGCAGCTCAGCTGTGACAGCATTCAGGGCTTTTATTATTCCAAGCCTCTGCCGCTTGAGGATTTTGAAGCCGTTGTTAAGGATCAAACTAATTGACATATAATGACAGTATAATGATATGCGTATGAGAGCACTTTATGATTGCAGCATACAGCAGCGGATGATTTCTTCCGCTTTTTTCGCCTCAGCTTTTGTGAGCTGGGGCGTATTTTTTAGCCTGTAATCCATGCCAAGCGCTTCATATTTTACTGCTCCCATGGAGTGATAGGGCAGCACCTCGAGCTTTTCGATATTTTTAAGCGTAGCTAGGAAGTGCCCGAGCTGTTCTAGCGCTTCCTGTTCATAGGTGATGCCGGAAACTACAACATGGCGAATCCAGACCGGCTTTTTTATCTCATCTAAAAACCGTGCAAAGGCTAAAATACCTGCATTGCTGTGGCCGGTAAGTGCCAGGTGTGCCTCGTTAGAGATGTGCTTGATATCGAGCAGCACCAGATCGGTCACCTTCATTAAATTCATGATTTTTTCTTCGGATAATGAGGAATATACGATGCCGGATGTATCTAGGCAGGTGTGAATCTGCTGTGCCTTTGCCTGTGCAAAAAGCTCGGTTAAAAAATCAATCTGCAGCATCGGTTCGCCGCCGGTAGCCGTGATGCCGCCGGTACTGTAGTAGGCACGATTTCGTAAAAGAAGCGTTAGTATATCATCGGCGCTCATCAGCCGGCCGCTATGTTCATCCCATGTATCGGGATTATGACAATAGAGACAGCGCATCGGGCAGCCTTGAAAGAACACAACAAATCGAACCCCCGGACCGTCTACGGTTCCGAAGGTTTCGATGGAATGAATATGGCCTTTGCGGGGTTCGATCTGTGTTTCCATATTAGCCCTTTCTTGATTACATACGCTCGTGGAAGGTACGGGCAATGACCTCATCCTGCTGTTCCTTGGTCAGCTTGATGAAGTTTACGGCGTAGCCTGAGACGCGGATGGTCAGCTGCGGATAGTTTTCCGGATGCGCCTGTGCATCGAGAAGCGTCTCGCGGTTTAATACATTGACATTCAAATGATGACCGCCCTGATGTGCATAGCCGTCTAAGAGAGTGACGAGATTGTCCTTTTGAGAAGGCTCATCCTTGCCTAGTGCATCCGGAACGATCGTAAACGTATTAGAGATGCCGTCCTGGGAATCCATAAACGGAAGCTTGGCTACAGATGCTAATGCAGCTACTGCACCATGCGTATCACGTCCGTGCATCGGGTTTGCGCCGGGTGCGAAGGGAACGCCCTTCTTTCGGCCATCCGGAGTAGCACCGGTATTTTTGCCGTAGGATACGTTTGAGGTGATCGTGAGGATCGAGGTCGTCTGGATACCACCGCGGTAGGTATGATTTCCTTTGACATAACCGATAAAGGTATGCAGTACCTCCTTTGCGAGCTCGTCTACACGGTCGTCATCATTTCCGTATTTCGGGAAATCGCCCTCGATCTCAAAATCAACCGTGATGCCATGCTCATCGCGGATGGGACGCACCTTCGCGTATTTGATGGCAGAGAGGGAATCTGCTACGACAGAAAAGCCTGCGATACCGGTTGCAAACCAGCGACGCACGTTTTTATCATGCAGAGCCATCTCGAGCTTTTCGTAGCAGTATTTATCATGCATATAATGAATGATGTTGAGCGCATTGACATAGACGCGCGCGAGCCACTTCATCATGTCCTTGTAGCGATCCCATACCTCGTCGAAATCGAGATATTCGGAGGTGATGGGGCGATACTTCGGGCCGACCTGCTTGCCGGAGATCTCGTCTATACCGCCATTGATGGCATAGAGCAGACATTTTGCGAGATTTGCGCGGGCGCCGAAGAACTGCATTTCCTTTCCGATGCGCATAGAGGATACGCAGCAGGCGATACCATAGTCATCTCCGTGCAGGACACGCATGAGATCGTCGTTTTCGTACTGGATGGCAGAGTGCTTGATGGAGATCTCGGCACAGAATTTCTTGAAATTGTCCGGTAATTTAACAGACCATAAAACGGTCAGGTTCGGCTCTGGTGCAGCACCGATGTTGTTTAACGTATTCAGATAACGATAAGACATTTTTGTGACCATATGCCGTCCGTCTACGCCGATTCCGCCGATGGATTCTGTGACCCAGGTCGGATCGCCGGCAAAGATGGAGTTGTACTCGGGCGTGCGGGCGAATTTGATCATACGCAGCTTCATGACAAACTGATCGATGATCTCCTGAATCTCGCTTTCCGTAAAGGTACCAGCTGCTAGATCACGCTCTGCATAGATGTCGAGGAAGGTAGAGGTGCGTCCGAGTGACATGGCGGCACCGTTTTGCTCCTTGACAGCGGCCAGATAAGAAAAATACACTGCCTGTGTGGCTTCTAGCACATTCGTTGCAGGAGATGAAATATCGCAGCCGTAGATTTTAGCCAGCTCCTTTAGCATCTCTAAAGCACGGATCTGCTCTGAGAGCTCCTCTCTCTCACGAATGACATCGGAATACATGATAGTACGGGTGGTGTTTAACTGCTCCTTTTTATCCTCGATGAGACGATCCACTCCATATAGTGCCGGACGGCGATAATCGCCGATGATGCGGCCTCTGCCATAAGCATCCGGCAATCCAGTGATGATGTGTGCGCTGCGGCAGGCACGCATCTCCGGTGTGTAGGCATCGAATACTCCGGCATTGTGTGTCTTTCTATGAGTCGTGAAATATTCTACGACCTCGGGGTCTACATGATACCCGTTGTCCTCGCAGGCCTTGATCGCCATGCGGATGCCGCCGTAGGGCTGCAGGGCACGCTTAAAGGGTGCATCAGTCTGAAAGCCTACGATCTTTTCCTTGTCTTTATCGAGATAACCCGGCCCATGAGAGGTGATGGTGGATATGATCTTTGTATCCATATCCAATACACCGCCGGCCTCGCGCTCCTTTGCAGAGAGCTCTAACACCTGATTCCACAGTGCTGTGGTATCCTCTGTGGGCCCCTGCAAAAAGGAACCATCTCCATCATAGGGGTGATAATTTTTCTGAATGAAATCCCGGACGTTGATTTCGCGGGTCCATGCTCCGTCTGTAAATCCTCTCCATGCTGTCTGCATTTTTGTACTCCTTTCGACACATGCGCGTGTTTTGTGTAGATTGTTAAAAAAATAACGTACAGTTAGACTAAGCGAACAGCCAGTCTTTGTCAAGAGCGGGCGAGTCAAAAATGCGTTGCTGAAAAAAAGTATCAAAAAAACCGACTGCCCGGGCTCTTCGCCCAGACGGTCGGCATGCAATCGTTATACTCCACGTGGTAGGCTCCACTGTTTCCGTCAGTCATATAACGGGGTCATTGTACTACATAAAGCATCCGGTTGGCAAGAGCTTTGCGGATAAAATTCTTTTTTGCGTGCACGAATTGTATTTCTCCGGCAAATGTTGTATTATCTTTTTGATTTATTATCATAACGAAAGGAGCTATCAACATGAAAGCAAAAAAATTGATCCTCACCTTAGCACTGGCATGCAGTTGCATGACCACGCTTCCTATGGCGAGCACACTCGCCTACGCAGACACCGCAGACGTTTTAATCGCATCCGACTCAGATGAGACCACAGATTCTGTAGCCTACACCACACAGACCATTGACAAGACTAAAACCTTCAAGGGACCAAAGGCGACGGTTACAGACACCCAGAAATATACACGCATCGTGCTCGAGGGTGACACCGATGCGATCGAAAAGATCAACAGCAAGCTGACGAAGCTATGCAACAAACAGGTAAAAAAGATGTCGCACAAATATGCAAAGAGTGCCGCAAAGGAAGAGACCTTTGATATAGAATATGTGAATACCTATGACTCAAAGGTCACCTACAATGCCAACGGAGTCATCAGCATCGCTATTGCCTACAATTGGTTTCAGGGAGGCACATATGATTATGGCTACAGCTGCTATACCTTTGATCTGTCTACCGGCAAGCTGCTAAAGCTGACGGATGTATGCAACGGCACGAATGCTGAGCTAACCAAGAAGCTTCAAAACCGTCTCGTGAAAAAATACGGAAAAGATGCATTCTTCGAGGATGGACTGGAAGGAATTTCCGCAGAAAAGTGCGATTTTTACATCAATAAAAAGGGTAAAGCTGTCGTAGTGTTTGACAAATATGAGATCTCTTATGGCGCAGCAGGCATGTTCGAGATAAAGCTGCCGACACAGCTATAAGAGAGTAATGTGGAGATGATAAATACAAAAGCAAAGGGCATTGCCTGTATCATAGCGGCAGCATTTTTCTTCTCGCTGATGACCGTTTGCGTGCATCTGGCGGGAGAGCTGCCGACGATGCAAAAGACACTGTTTCGCAATTTGATCGCAGCGATTTTAGTAGGAGGAATGCTTTTTGTAAAGCATGAGAAGATCCATATTGAAAAAAGGGATCTGCCGGATCTGATCCTGCGATCCCTTTGCGGTATCCTGGGCATGATCTGTAATTTTTATGCCATCGACAGACTGAACATATCAGATGCCAACATGCTAAATAAGCTCTCGCCATTTTTTGCCATGCTCATGAGCATCGTCATCCTAAAGGAAAAGGCGACCAAAAAGGAATGGCTCATCGTAGCGGTGGCCTTTGTCGGAGCATTGTTTGTCATCAAGCCGGGCTTTGATATGGACACGGTACCTGCTCTGCTTGGCGCTCTTGGAGGACTTGGAGCAGGCGTAGCCTATGCCTTCGTGCGAAGACTCGGGACACGGGGCGTAAAGGGATCGACGATCGTGATGTTTTTTTCTACGTTTTCCACGCTTTTTTGCCTGCCGTTTTTTATATACAGCTATGAGCCGATGAGCCCTAGGCAGCTGCTGTGCCTGTGTGGCGCAGGAGTGATGGCAGCCGGCGGACAGTTCTCGATCACGGCAGCCTATACGTATGCACCGGCAAAGGAGATCTCTGTCTATGACTATACGCAGGTGATCTTTGCCGCGATATGGGGCTATTTTATCTTCGGGCAGCAGCCCGATGTCTTTAGTGTCATCGGCTATGTCATCATCATTTCGGCAGCTGTCTACAGGAGCTGGATCAGCAGTGGCCGGTGATGATCCACGGAGCCGGCTGCTGCTTGAAGGCATGATTGCTAGAAAGTGTCGATACAGCTACCTGAATCGTCTCTGTGTCACGGACACCATATTTTTCCAGCATGGCAGGAAGAGAAGCTGCTACCTGGAAATCAAGCGTATAGATAACGATGCGAAGCGCAGGGTTTAGCTTTGTGAGATAAGCAAGCTCCTGCTCCGTGCTGGCAGAGGCGACTAAAAATACGAGGGACGGAACCGGACAGCCACTGAGACTGCGCTCGTCAACGTGCTCGATGATATGGACGTTATGGAGACCAAAATGGCTGACATTGTCCTCCATCGTCGCCCGGTCTGCCTTGTTATATTCTACTGCAATGACAGAGCCCTCGACTGCGATGAGCGCTGCTTCGATGGCGATGCTCTCGCCGCCGATGACGCATAGATCATCAGAGGGTGCGACGTTCATTTTGCTGAGGATGATGGCACGTATCTCGCTGCCGACATACTGTATCGAGCCACGCTGGAACATGGCGTTGGCGAGACCGATCTTGGCGGTGTTGCGCGCGTGTTCATTGATGATGAGCATGGCAGCAGAAGCATTGATGCCGCGATTGATCATGTCCTTGACCGGCTGATGTAGAATGGCGCCGGTGGGGGATGAGCCTTCGTTGTACCATACCTCGCATTCGCCGAGTCCTGCATCCCACAGCCGATAGAAAATGTCATCTACACCTGCATTTGTAAAGACCATCGTTGTCTTGTGTGCCTCTACCGTAGGGATGACATTTTTATTTTTTTTCGTGATGTCGATCATCTTTACGTGCTCGAGGTCTACATTCGTATTCTGTGAATAGTACTGCAGCCAGCTGATGATGACATCATTGGTGAAGATCTGTTTTTCTAAAATCTGTGTATCCATTGTAAAATCCTCCCGTATACAAATCGTTACTTTCATATATTTTACCCGACTCGCCCTGTTACTGCAAGATGAAAGGGCAAAAACAAAAGGATATAAATTGATTTTTGCATAGTGATGGGATATAATTGTTTCAATTGCGTGATTTATCACATTCTAGGAAAAGGAGATTCGTTATGAAACAACACAAAAGACAAATCATAGGGTTTTTGTCTGTGGCTGTGCTGATGTGCATGATCGCACCGATCGTTACACATGCAGAGGCTGCAGCCGAAGAGAGCACCTCAGCAGTATATGCCACGGCATGGGCACTGCTGCCGGCAGTTGTAGCGATTGCACTGGCGCTCATCACAAAGGAGGTATACAGCTCCTTATTTATCGGTATCGTTGTAGGAGCATTGCTCTATTCGAATTTTAGCTTTGAGGGAACTGTGCTGCATGTATTTAACGGCGGACTCATAAGCGTGCTGTGTGACAGCTACAACATGGGTATTTTGATCTTCCTTATTTTGCTGGGCACGCTGGTTGCGATGATGAACAAGGCAGGCGGCTCTGCAGCCTTTGGCCGATGGGCTGGCGAGCATATCAAGTCGCGTGTCGGCGCACAGCTGGCGACGATTTTGCTGGGTGTTTTGATCTTTATCGATGATTATTTTAACTGTCTGACAGTTGGCAGCGTGATGCGTCCCGTGACAGACAAGCACAACGTATCCCGTGCGAAGCTGGCTTATCTTATTGATGCTACGGCAGCTCCGGTCTGCATCATCGCTCCGATATCTTCCTGGGCGGCAGCAGTCAGCGGCTTTGTAGAGGGAGAGGACGGACTGACGTTATTTGTCAGTGCGATCCCGTATAACTATTATGCGCTTTTGACCATCGTGATGATGGTGACCATGGTTTTGCTGAAGCTGGAGTTTGGACCGATGGCAGAGCATGAGAGGAATGCAAAAAAGGGAGATCTCTACACGACACCGGATCGCCCGTATGCAGGTATTCAGGCAGAGGAAAAGCCGGATGCAAAGGGTCAGGTAGTAGATCTGGTGATCCCGATCCTATGCCTCGTGGTCTGCTGCGTGATCGGTATGATATATACCGGTGGATTTTTCTCCGGTACGAGCTTTGTGGATTCCTTCTCCGGCAGTGATGCGTCAGTAGGCTTGGCCATCGGCAGCTTCTTTGGACTGTTTATCACATTTGTTTTGTATATGCTCCGCAAGGTGTTGAATTTCAAGGAATGCATGGACTGTCTGGCAGACGGCTTTAAGGCTATGGTGCCGGCGATTTTGATTTTGACCTTTGCATGGACCTTAAAAGCGATGACTGATTCCCTAGGTGCGAAGGAATTCGTAGCGACTCTGGTTACAAACAGCGCCGGAAGCTTTATGAATTTCCTGCCCGCAGTCGTATTTTTGATCGGATGTGGTTTATCCTTTGCAACCGGAACGAGCTGGGGAACCTTTGGTATTCTGATCCCTATTGTGGTAGCGGTATTCCAGAATTCGAACCATTCCCTGATGATCGTATCCATCTCAGCCTGCATGGCCGGTGCGGTATGCGGCGATCACTGCTCACCGATTTCAGATACCACCATCATGTCCTCTGCAGGTGCCCAGTGTAACCACGTCAACCACGTGTCGACTCAGCTGCCCTATGCGATCCTGGCTGCTGCAGTATCCTTTGTATCTTACATTATCGCAGGCTTTGTTCAAAACGCATGGATCTGTCTGCCCATCGCCATCGTGATGATGCTGGCGGTGCTGGTTGTGATCAAAAATGTGCAAAAAAATAAGAGCGCGACAAAGTCTTAATAATGTAAAGAGATTGCACCTTGACATATGAGATGCAGGGTGCTACCATCACAATGAACAGAAACGAATAAATTCTTCGGGGCGGGGTGCAATTCCCCACCGGCGGTATAGTCCGCGAGCTTTGTTTTATACGAGGCAGAACCGGTGACTTACAAATGTGAGAATTCCGGTACCGACAGTTACAGTCTGGATGAGAGAAGATGTTTAATGTTTGCGTGCATTTATAGCTCTCTGACCGAAGTGGTTTGAGAGCTTTTTTTCGTTGAATTTAGGACTTCTGCTCAATATTTTTATAATAGGAGGTTCTAAGCATGAACACAAAAAAGAAAATCTGGACGACTCAAACACTCATCACAACGGCGATGCTTGCTGCTATTGCAGGCGTTCTCATGTCACTGGAGATCTCGATTCCTTTTATCCCGTCCTTTTACAAGGTGGATTTTTCGGATGTGCCGTCTCTCATTGCCTTGTTTTTGATGGGGCCGATCCCTGCGGTATGCGTCGAGGTGATCAAGATTTTGATCAAGCTGGTGACGATCGGAACGAGCTCAATGTTTGTCGGTGATCTGTCGAATCTTTTGAGTATTGTGATGTATATCCTGCCGCTGTGGCTGTTCTACAGCAGGCTAGGCAAGACAAAAAAAGCCGCCGTAGCGGCACTGCTTCTTAGCATTCCGTGCCGTATCGCCTATGCGGCTGTAGCGAATGTATTTATCCTGCTGCCGATGTATGCAGCAGCCATGGAGATGCCGATTGATGGCATCATCGAATTTGCAGCCACGATCAATCCTGCCATCACAGACATGACCACCTTTGTGCTGTTGGCTACGATCCCGTTTAATCTGTTAAAAATCTCACTAAATTACATCACAGGATTTTTGATTTACGAAAATCTGCGAAAAATCAGCTTCGTGCGACAGTCGCTCGGCGCATAACACGCCTTCATTGACGATGCCGAAAAAAATGTTTATACTAACGTTAATTGGCATTTTAGGAGGCATGGTATGCAGGTAGTGAACATAGAAAAGGGCAGACCGGTCGCTAGGCGACAGGAAAAGGTCATGGAATGGTATTTAATCCAGACCGGTTCTGTGAAAAGACACTATAATTTGGCGGAGCTTACGCTCGGGGCGAACGCCATCATCGGTATCCTGGAGAATACCTGGTTTTCCTGCGATTATATCGCAAGCGAGGATACTGCACTGATCGTGATACCCTGCAAGGATGCCGGTGACCTAAAAGCACTTTTTAAAAAACAGCCGGGCTTTCGTCCGATTTTTTTGCGTACTGCTCTAGAGCAGCGGCATCAGGCGATCGGCCTGTATACACGCTTGTATCAGCATGCAATGCAGCTGCATACCACCGCACAGAAAAGCTATAACGACTACAAGCAGCTCTGCCAGAGCCTGCTGATTCCGGAGCGCTCCTTTTACCGCATCGCACATCTGGAGGCACCAAAGCTGCAGCACAGGGTTGAAAACTGGGAGATTCGCAGCTCCGCGAGCCTTATGGCTCATCATCTGCACGACTATCTGCAGCTGATGGTACAAAATGATGATCTGTGTGTCGGTGCTATCATGGAGGCTGCCGCACAGATGCACCGTTGTGCGCAGGGGATTGATGAGATCAGTGATTATCTCGCCTGCAACCGCGATGTATTATGGAACGACAATGAGGATGATATTTTTCATCTATATACATCCTTGTCTGCCAGACTAAGCGCACAAAACCAGGATATATCCGCATGCCGTGCGCGTATGGAGGAGCTCCTTGCCGTCATGAAGGAGCTAAATATTTATGAGCCGATGCAGCTTGAGGAGGGCGTGCATGCCTGTCACAATGCAAGCGCTGCAAGTGATACCGAGGATGGCTTAGACCTATCAAGGCACGATTGCATCAGCGAGATCATGAGCTATGCGGAATACGACAAGGAGGCGATCCGCTCCTTTAAGCTGCTATTGCAGGACTACAAGGCTCTGCCGGATCGTCTCAGCAGTGACAAGGAGGTTAGGGCACTCCGCAAAAAGCTAAGCGCACAGTTTTATGAGATCTATGAGAAGGCATTTTTTAGATCGATGCTTTCATCCGCTCGTCCTACACCTGTGCTGCAGATGTTTTTCAACTTTGGCTTCATGGATACGGAGCTGCTAGGAGAAGAGGCAGCTAACGCCCTGCTTCGTTTCACAGAGTCACTCGGCTTGTTTGGGCATACACATGTTTATACGATCTACGAGTGGCTGCGCCAGATATATCTGGGAGAAAAACGTCCGTCGCGCAATGATTTTGACCTGGATTTCAATGCCTATCTGCAGGAACAGCTGCGACAGGGCGAGATCACGGAACGCGAGCTGACGAGTCTGCGCCGTGATTCCTCGGCTGCAGTGCGCTTCGAGATCGCGAATCTGTTTCAGACGACACACCGCAGCGTATCCGGCAGACTCTCGACCTTTTGCCCGATTCTAAGCGCGGACGAGGTCTTTGGCTCATTCGAAAAAATGGCAGTTACTGCCACGCGGATAGAGCAGGCTCTAAACCGCGTGCGAAGTCTGGATTATTCCCTGCTTTATCGGGAGGTGCTTTTTTCCGATCCGGAGCATGGCATCACGCAGGAGGAGCTGATGCATGAGGTATTGCCGGACTTTATTTTGCTGCCGGTCGTTGGCTCACGCTCTATCACCTGGCAGGAGACGAGTGGCCCTCGCACCGACACACCGGCGCGGATTCTCTTTCCGATCTTTATAACCGGAGATCTCGATGACCAGATGCTGCTCGCCATGGGGCGCTACAGATGGGAGATCTGCAGACGTATTCAGGGCACCTATTGGAATGATTATCGGACAAAATCACTGACCTCGGAATATTACGACTATCTGCAGTTTTACCGCAAAAACAAAGAGCTCTCCGCCGAGGCGAAGGACAAGCTAAAATCAGCCATAGCGCATGCACGCAACAATTTCCGCGAGGTATTTGTCGCAGATTATGTAAACTGGATAAAATATGAATCACAGGGCAGCTTCCGCTTAAACAAGATCACGCGCGATTTTCTCGTGCGCTACTGCCCGTTTTCAAAGGAGATTCGGATGGAGCTTAGCAGCAATCCGCTCTTCCAGAACGCCTTTAACAAGCTAGAGCTTGACAACAATAAAACGATCAAGCGTCTGCAGGCGGTCTACCGCCGCTATGAAGACGCCGGTGGTGTTATCACACCACAGCTGACAGAGAACCTGAAGTTTTATCAGCTGTAGGGGGGTCAGGCCCCGTTACAAATTTATTACAATTTTATTACAAATTTAAGGGAGGAACCTAGATGGATGCACATAAAAAGGAGCAGCCTATAGAGCAGGAATACGAGCTCAAACACCGCGCACTGGCAAGACGCGCAGCTGCTGAGGGAATGGTTCTGCTGAAAAATGAGGACGATGTACTGCCGCTTGAAAAGGGTGCTTCGATCGCACTCTACGGAGCCGGTGCTTATGCTACGGTCAAGGGAGGCACAGGCTCAGGAGATGTCAATTGCAGAGAGACTATAAGCGTCTGGCAGGGACTAAAGGCTGCCGGCTTTTCTATCGCAAATGAGAATTGGCTGGAGGCCTACCGGACACAGTATAGACAGTCACGCGAGGCGTGGCGGGAAATAATCTGGCAGGATGTGGACGAGCGAAGGGCAAGAGGCGAGGTGGATCCGGTATTTACCTCGTATACGAGCCATCAGTTTGATCTGCCCGCAGGAGATCTGCCGGAGGCTGTGGCTGCAGATGCAGCCATCTACTGTATCGCCCGCATCGCAGGTGAGGCAAAGGACAGGCAGCTGCGTGAGGGAGATTACCTGCTGAGCGAGGCGGAGCATGAATCCATCCGTCTGTTGTGTGAGCAGCACGAGCGTGTCATCGTCATCATCAACTCGGGCGGACTGATAGATCTGTCATTTATGGACGAATTTCCACAGATCAAGGGCTTGATTTATATGGGACAGCCCGGTATGGAGGGGGGAGCAGCACTCGCTGATGTGCTCAGTGGAGCCGTTACACCCAGCGGACATCTGACAGACAGCTGGGCGTATCATTACGAGGATTATCCGAACGCACAGACCTTTTCTCATCAAAACGGGGATACGGACAAGGAATATTATCACGAGGGCATCTATGTCGGCTATCGTTATTTTGACACGTTTGAGGTGCCGGTACGATACTGCTTCGGCTATGGCCTATCATATACGAGCTTTTCACTTCGTATGGTAAACCTGCGCTTCGAACGGCTGGATACGAGACAGACTGCGCTTCATCTGGTTGTAGAGGTGACAAATACAGGAAATCGCCCCGGCAGAGAGGTCGTACAGATCTATGCGTCCTGTCCGCAGAAAAATCTAAAAAAGGAATACAGAAGACTCGTCGGCTTTGCAAAATCAGCTGAGCTTGCGCCCGGTAAATCCCAGGATGTAGAGATCTTTATATCTATGCAGATGCTGGCATCCTATAGTGAGAAGGCACCCGGGTGGCTGTTGGACTGCGGCACCTATGGACTGTTTTTAGGAGATAGTCTTGAAAATGCGCGCTTTGCCGCATCGGTAGAGCTCACTAACCATATATTGCTAAAGCAGACAGGAAACATCTGTCCGCTAAAAGAGCCGCTCGAGGAGCTTGTCTGCCCGAGTGAGCGCATCTGGGAGAGACGCGCTAAGTGGCATGCGCTGGTATATAAGCATCCTGCGATCGTAGTGCCGACGGAGCTTCTATTTACGAGACGAAGCGTTCATTACGGGCGTGAGGTGGGACGTGTCAATGCCGATGCCTATAAAAAAGCAGGCGAGCTGACAAATGAGCAGCTCATCTCCCTAGTGAGCGGCGATCCGACCTATGCAGGAGGAGGCGGATTGATCGGCTCTGCCGGTGTGCGTGTGCCGGGCTCGGCAGCGCAGACGAGTGATTGTGCGAAGGAGCAGGGAATTCATTCGCTGGTGCTGGCAGACGGACCGGCAGGACTGCGCCTGACTAAAAAATATTATACGAAGGATGGCATGACCTTGCCCGCTCCGGTGGAGGCGAGCATGGAGGACGGCTATCTGTATCGCCCCAAAAAACAGGAGGAGGGAGAGGTGCATTATCAGTTTTGCACGGCATTTCCCACCGGCTCGCAGCAGGCCCAAAGCTGGGATGAGGCGCTGCTTTGTGAGATCGGAGAGGCGGTAGCAGAGGAGATGCGTATTTTTTCCGTCGATCTGTGGCTGGCTCCAGGTATGAACATTCACAGAAATCCGCTGTGCGGACGCAATTTTGAATACTATTCAGAGGATCCGCTGCTTTCCGGACGTTTGGCGGCAGCACTTACAAAGGGAGTACAAAAGCAGGGCGATGTCGGAACGACCATAAAGCATTTTGCCTGCAATAACCAGGAGGACAACCGCACCGGCTCTGACAGCATAGTTTCGGAGCGCGCGCTTCGGGAGATTTATCTCACAGGCTTTGAGATCGCAGTGCGTGAGGCAGTTCCGTGGTCTATAATGACCAGCTACAACCTCATCAACGGCATCCATGCGGCCAATAACTATGACCTGTGCACGAGCGTGGTGCGTGACGAATGGCGTTATCCGGGTGTGATCATGACTGATTGGGCGACAACGCTGCAAAAGGATGAGTGTACGGCTGCCGGCTGTATGCGCGCCGGAAATGATCTGGTGATGCCGGGTGCCCCGGAGGATCACGAGAATCTAAAGGCAGAGCTTTCTGCAGGCACGCTAACGAGAGAACAGCTGCAGCTGTCTGTTGCGCATCTGATTCCTTATGCGGAGCGTGAAAAATGAAGCTGACAGTCATTGGATGCGGACGTTGGGGCACCTTTATCGCATGGTATTTAGACCATATAGGCCATGAGGTGACCTTGTACGGACGAGAGGGCTCAAAAAATATGGAGCGCCTCATAAAGGAACGAAAAAATGAATACGTAGAGCTGCCGCAGACGCTTACTCTGACGCAGGATCTAGCTGCTGTCACTGAGGCAGAGACCATCGTGATTTCGATCGGCTCACAAAATCTGCAGGCGCTTTGCGATACCTTAACAGAGTATCAGCTGTGCTATAAGACCTTTGTGCTGTGTATGAAGGGGATTGAGATCGGCAGCGGCCGCAGACTATCCCAGATCATGGAGGACAATGTAGATGCCTCTAACCGCATCGCAGTATGGCTAGGCCCCGGACACGTAGAGGAATTCTACCGCGGAGTGCCAAACTGTATGGTGATCGATAGTGTTCACGAAGCCACAAAGCAGCTGCTTGTGGAGCAGTTTTCGAGTGAATTGATACGCTTTTATTATGGCTGTGATCTGATCGGAAATGAGATCGGAGCTGCCGCAAAAAATGTCATCGGCATCGCAGCCGGTATGTTAGACGGAGCAGGTCGCTCCTCTCTAAAGGGGCCCTTGATGGCACGAGGACCGCGGGAGATCGCCAGACTAATAAAGGCGATGGGTGGAAATGAGCTATCGGCTTATGGTCTTTGTCATCTAGGCGATTATGAGGCGACACTTTTTTCAGCCCACAGCCACAACCGAATGTTTGGAGAGCGATTTATTCGGGGAATGTCCTACGATAAGCTGGCAGAAGGATACTATACGGTAAAGGCGCTAATCTCGCTGGGGGAGCGCTATATGGTGGAGCTTCCGATCACGCAGGCGGTGTATGGACTCTTGTATGAGGCACAGTCAGAGGATACGGTACTTGACGGGCTGTTTTCCCGCAGCCTAAAAGGGGAATTCGTCTAGACGAATGCGTCACAGGGGTGGTATAATAAAAGGAACAGTTACGAATAAATACGAAAAGAGGAAAAACAGATGGATACAAATATCATTTGGAGCGAGCGCAAGCGCATTTGGTGCGGATTACCCTGGACCTTTACAAAATATGAGCTGCGCGCTGACAAGCTGGTGATCAGGACCGGATTTTTTACTCAGAGGCAGGATGAGGTGCGGCTGTATCGTATCATGGATCTGTCGCTAAAGCGCAGCCTCGGACAGCGGATCTTTGGTATGGGTACGATCGTCTGCAATTCCGTTGACAAGACAATGAAGGATTTTGAGATCAAAAACATAAAAAAATCCGAGCAGATCAAAGAGCAGCTCTCAGAATTAGTCGAGAGTGCGCGCCGTTCAAACCGTGTATCCACGCGTGAGTTTATGGTGGATGTTGATGAGGAGGACGAGCACTGATCAGCTGGCCCGGCTGTATGAGCGGCTTTGTTTTTGCACGGCTTCGGTGAGGTGATAAAGAGTGAGATTTAAGAGAATCAGCACAGATACCGTCCGTTGTATCGTTTCGCAGGATGAATTGATAGAAAACGGACTGAACATGGATGATTTTATGTCAAACAGCGGACGAGCGGAGGATTTTTTGCGTCGGATGCTCATGCAGGCGGAGCAGGAGGTCGGCTTTAAGGTACAGGGTGGACCACTCACGATCCAGGTAGCTGCGCTGCCGGAGAATCAGCTCGTGCTGACCTTTTCCGAAAAACAGGCCACAGAGAGCTTTAGGGAGCTCATCGAGACCTTGCGCGCTGCGATGAACAATATCTCAGACGAAAAGAACACAAAAAAGCAACAGGAGCAGAACAGTAATGAGGGCAGCGATAGCTACCTGCTGGAATTTGACAGCCTCGATGCGCTAACCGGCTTCTCTGCGGCCGTGGATCTGCGGGAGATACCGAGTGAAGGCTTAGAGAGTGCGCTTTATTACTGCGAGGACACAGATGCGTATACACTTATTTTAGAAAAGGGCTCGCTTGAGAAGAAACAGCTGTGTCGTATTGTAGCTGCATCCTCTGAATTTTTAGTGCATGCGAGTGCGGATGTGCGCCAGATTTCCTACGTTAAGGAGCACGGCAGATGTATACTTCGTGCGCAGGCACTCGAGCAGCTGCAGAGCCTTTTCTCACATTGACAAATCTTTCACAAGATGCTACATTAGAAAAAAAGAATGCTTCACCACAGGAGGGTAAATCCATGAACAATCTTACTTTAGAAGTAGAGGGTCAGATCGCAGTCCTTACGATTACCAGACCCGCAGCACTCAATGCATTAAACAGCGAGACATTAAACGAGTTAGACAGCGCACTCGATGAGATCACTGCAAACGAAGAGATCCGTGCAGTCATCTTGACAGGCGGTGCAGACAAAAAGGGCAACGCCTTCAAGTCCTTCGTAGCAGGCGCAGACATCGGAGAGATGAGCACATTGACCAAGGCAGAGGGCGAGGCCTTCGGTAAAAAAGGAAATGACGTATTCCGCAAGCTAGAGACCTTGCCGGTTCCCGTGATCTGTGCGATCAACGGCTTTGCCTTAGGCGGCGGCTGCGAGATCGCCATGAGCTGCGATATCCGTATCTGCTCAGACAATGCCATCTTCGGACAGCCTGAGGTAGGCCTTGGCATCACACCCGGCTTTGGCGGTACCCAGAGATTAGCCAGAGTCGTAGGCGTAGGCAAGGCAAAGGAGATGATCTACAGCGCACGCAACATCAAGGCAGACGAGGCATATCGCATCGGCCTGGTGAACAACGTATACCCGGCAGAGGAGCTGATGCCTGCAGCTAAAAAGCTCGCTTCCATCATCGCAGCCAATGCACCGATTGCTGTACGTGCCTGCAAGAAAGCGATCAATGATGGATTGGATGCCAAGATGGATGATGCCATCGTCATCGAGGAGAAGCTCTTTGGCAGCTGCTTTGAGACAGAGGATCAGAAGGCCGGCATGGGCAACTTCTTAGAGAAGGATCCGGAGAAGAAGCTGAAGGTTGTTCCTTTCCAGAATAAATAAAAAATAAAAAGAGGAGGGCGATGCATTTACTGCATCGCCCTTTACATTATGAAAAAGAAAATATGGGAAGTAACTTTTTTATCGCTTTTTTGTATGCCACTATATTACGGGGAAAATGTAACGCCCGTATTATTTAATTGTGAACATTGTGTAAACAATCCATAGGCATAGCAGGGTGGAATGCTGCTTGACTTTTTTTCTCACGCAAAGGATAATAGGGTGATACCAACAGGAGGAGGAAGAATAATTGAATACACAGGTTGTAGTCATCGGAGCCGGGATCGCAGGATCTGTGGTAGCCAGGCAGCTGGCGGAGGCAGGCAGGCGTGTTCTGCTGTTAGAACAAAGAGACCACATCGGCGGTAACTGTTATGATGAAGCAGATGCCTACGGAATATTGATTCATACATACGGACCGCATATTTTTCATACAAATGACGAAGGGGTGTATGAATATCTGTCACGCTTTTGTGAGTGGTACCTTTATCCTAAGGGACATCAGGTAGTGGCAAACGTACATGGCACGCTTTTGCCGGTACCGTTTAATCTGAATACACTCTCGCTCATCTATGATGAAAAAGAGGCATCAAAGCTGCGGGATAAGCTCATCAGTGCTTATGGTGAGGGCAGCCGTGTGCCGATTATGGAGCTGAAAAAAAGTGAGGATCCCAAAATCCGTGAGATCGCACAGTTTGTCTATGAGAACATTTTTCTAAAATACACGATGAAGCAGTGGGGTCAGACCCCCGAGGAGATATCGCCTGAGGTGACGGGCCGTGTTCCGGTGCTTATCTCAGAGGACAACAGATATTTTCAGGATCGTTACCAGGGCGTACCGCTGCATGGCTTTACGGCGATGTTTGAGCGGATGCTAGATCATGAGAATATCGAGGTAGAGCTAGGTGTAGCTGCAGAAAAGCGCCTGAGGCTTGATGCGGAGGGCATTAGGCTGGATGGTGAGAGCTTTACAGGAGAGGTGATCTATACCGGCGCGCTCGATGAGCTCTTTGACTGTCGATTTGGCCGTCTCCCATACCGTTCGCTGCGATTTTGTTTTGAACATCTGGACAGTGAGGATTTTCAAAACGGTCATTCTGTTGTAAACTACACGGTGAGTGAGGATTTCACCCGTATCACGGAGTTTAAGTATCTGACCGGTCAGATGGATGTGAATGGCACGACGATTGTGCGGGAGTATCCGTTTGCTTATACAGGCGCTGCGGGAGAGATACCTTATTATGCGATCCTCAATGAAAAAAATGAGGCACTTTACGAGAAATACCGTGCTCTTACAGAGGCTTATCCGCATTTTCATCTGCTGGGACGACTGGCGGAGTACAAATATTACAACATGGATGTGATGGCGCGTAAGGCGCTTGATCTGGCAGAAAGGATTATAAGAGAACAATGAAACTACTATCGGTAGCCATTCCCTGCTACAATTCGCAGGATTATATGGAGCATTGCATTCGCACGCTGCTGTGCGGCGGAGAGGATGTAGAGATTTTGATCGTGGATGATGGTTCAAAGGATGCGACGGCTGAGATCGCCGATTCCTATGCGAGACGCTATCCTACGATCGTTCGCGCCATTCACCAGGAGAACGGCGGACACGGTGCGGCAGTCAATGCCGGCATCGCTCATGCAACAGGACTCTACTACAAGGTAGTAGACAGTGACGACTGGGTAGATGAAAAGGTCTTTTTAGAGGTGCTTGATAAGCTGCGGGAGCTGGCCGGTGGTGACGAGACGGTCGATATGCTGATCGCGAATTTCGTATATGACAAGGACGGCGCTGCACACAAAAAGGTGATGCGCTATACGACGATGTTTCCGGTGGATCGTATCTTTGGCTGGAAGGACCTGCGTCTCATCACAAAGGGGCACTACCTTTTGATGCATTCGGTGATCTACCGCACGCAGGTGCTGCGCAAATGCAAGCTGCAGCTGCCACGGCACACGTTTTATGTGGACAATATCTATGTATATCATCCGCTCCCGTATGTAAAAAAGATGTATTACATGGATGTCGATCTATATCATTATTACATAGGCAGAGAGGATCAGTCGGTCAATGAGAAGGTGATGATAGGACGCATCGACCAGCAGATCAGAGTAAACAAGCTCATGATAGAGGACTACGATCTCTGGAAGTTCCAGGACAAACGGCTGCGCAAATATATGTTTAACTATCTGGAGATTATAACCGTCGTATCGACGGTGCTGCTGTTGCGCTCCGGCACAGAGGAAAATCTCGAGAAAAAGCGCGAGCTGTGGAAATACATCAAGCATTACGATATCCGCCTGTTTCACCATCTGCGCAACGGCATCATGGGCAACACGATGAATCTGCCGGGCAAGGGCGGCCGCAAGCTATCGGTGGCAGCCTATAAGCTGACACAAAAGATCGTTGGATTTAACTAAAAAAAAGTCGCCTGGCATTTGCCGGCGACTTTCTTTTATGCCTGATGCATTTCGTTTAAAATCTGGTTCTTTAGCTGATAGAGCTTATCCGATAAATCTACATAGATCTTTGCCGGATTGACAAAACGCTTTGTCTCATCCCAGATCGTATCCTTTTCCTTTTCACAGATAGAGCGGATCGTCATCGTATCCGGTGATTCGTAGATGCATTTGCCGTCCTTGAATACAGGAACGAGCAGCTCGCGCAGTGTATAGCTGTCTCCGGCGATGCGTGTCTTTTTCCACGGTTCATTTGGATCAAACAGCAGCATGTCCTCGTGTGGATCAAACGCTTCCTCTACCAGACAGATCAAATCGGCGCGAATCTTGCCGGTATCGTTGTCATAGATGCGGTAAACTGTCTTATTTCCGGGGTTTGTGACCTTTTCGGAGTTCTCGGATAGTTTGATTCTAGGAGAGAAGCTGCCGTCCTTTTCCCGGATGGCGGCCAGCTTATATACACCGCCGAAGGCAGGATTGTCCTTGGAGGTGATCAGATTTGTGCCGACTCCCCAGGAGGTGATGGTGGCTCCCTGCAGCTTTAGCGATTCGATCAGATACTCATCCAGATCGTTGGACGCAGAGATCACGGCATCCGGAAAGCCTGCATCATCGAGCATCCTGCGTACCTTTTTGGACAGATAAGCGAGATCGCCGCTGTCCATGCGGATGCCGTAATAGGTGAGTGGAACGCCTGCCTGGCGCATCTCTTTGAATACACGGATGGCGTTTGGCATGCCGGATTTTAATGTATCATACGTATCGACGAGCAGGATGCAGGCGTTCGGATAGAGGTCTGCGTAAGCCTTGAAGGCGCTGTATTCATCCGGAAAGCTCATGATCCAGCTGTGTGCGTGGGTACCGAGCACAGGAATGTCAAACATCTGGCCTGCCAGCACATTTGATGTGCCCTTGCAGCCACCGATGACTGCTGCTCTAGCACCATAAGTACCGGCATCCGGCCCCTGGGCTCTGCGTAGACCAAACTCCATGACACCGTCTCCCTTGGCTGCGTAGCAGACTCTGGCGGATTTGGTGGCGATTAGAGACTGGTGATTGATGATATTTAGGATCGCGGTTTCCATGAGCTGTGCTTCCATGATAGGTGCAACGACCTTGACGAGTGGCTCTCTTGGAAAGATCAGTGTGCCCTCCGGGATTGCGTAGATGTCGCCGCTAAAGCGAAAATCCTTTAGATAATCGAGAAAGTCTTCGTCGAAGATCTGCAGGGAGCGCAGGTATGCGATGTCATCTTCATCGAACTGCAGCCGCTTGACATAATCGATGAGCTGCTCTAACCCGGCACATATGGCATAGCCGCCGCCACAGGGGTTACTGCGGTAGAAGGCGTCAAACACTACGACGTCGCGGTTTTGATTTTTGAAGTAGCCCTGCATCATGGTCAGCTCGTAGAGATCCGTGAGCAAGGATAATTTTAGTGTACTCATGAGACGATCCTTTCTATTAAATAGATGTACTATCGGTATAATTAGCTGTTATGGACGCAGCCATAAATTATAGAAAGTATAGTCTTAAAAAATCCGACCGTCAAGACACAAAATCCGCCGGAACCCTTGACAACGCATGGCAGGATGCGTATATTATGATATCAGGTTAGACTAGAAAAATGCATCGACGAAGACAGTAGCGCACACGAAACGTCACAGAGAGCCGGAGCGGGTGAGACCCGGTACTACTACGTGAGCAGCGAACATCACTTCTGAGCAGCAGACCGAACGCGCCTTAGGCGCCGGTAGGCTCTGACGGCGATTCCTCCGTTATGGGAAGCGGATATGAACGGGAGACCGGAGTATCCTTGTATGAGGTGGTATAACATGGCGCGATGGCCCTTGTCCTTTTGCAGATAGGATGAGGGCTTAATTTTTTACACAGGAGGAGCATCAGGATGTACAACAAGGTCGATACGAATATGAATTTCGTAGAGCGCGAGAAAGCAACCGAGAAATTCTGGGAAGAAAACGACATCTTCCGCAAGAGTATGGAAAACCGCAAGGAGGGCGAGACCTATACCTTTTACGATGGACCGCCTACCGCAAACGGCAAGCCCCATATCGGACACGTGCTGACTCGTGTCATCAAGGACATGATTCCGAGATATCGTACAATGAAGGGTTATTATGTGCCCAGAAAGGCAGGCTGGGATACACACGGACTGCCGGTAGAGCTAGAGGTCGAGAAGCTGTTAGGACTAAACGGCAAGGATCAGATCGAAGAATACGGTATGGAGCCCTTTATCAAAAAGTGCAAGGAATCCGTCTGGAAATACAAGGGCATGTGGGAGGATTTCTCTGCAACTGTCGGCTTCTGGGCAGACATGGACGATCCGTATGTCACCTATGATGACAATTTCATCGAGTCTGAGTGGTGGGCATTAAAGGAAATCTGGAACAAAAAGCTGTTATATAAGGGCTTTAAGATCGTGCCCTATTGCCCGCGCTGCGGAACCCCGCTTTCCTCTCAGGAGGTGGCTCAGGGATATAAGACCGTAAAAGAGCGCTCCGCAGTAGTGCGCTTCAAGGTCATCGGCGAGGATGCATATTTTCTCGCATGGACCACAACGCCCTGGACACTGCCGAGCAACGTCGCACTCTGCGTCAATCCAGAGGAGACCTATGTAAAGGCAAAGGCAGCAGACGGCTATACCTATTATATGGCACAGGCACTGCTCGATAAGGTACTTGGAGCACTGGCAAAAGAGGGCGAGACGGCTTATGAGATATTAGAGACCTACAAGGGAAGCCAGTTAGAGTACAAGGAATATGAGCCGCTGTTTAACTATGCAGAGGGCATAATTGAAAAGCAGCATAAAAAGGCACATTTCATCGTTTGTGATACATATGTCACCATGACAGATGGTACCGGTATCGTACATATCGCCCCCGCCTTCGGTGAGGACGATGCAAATGTCGGCCGTAAATATGATCTGCCCTTCGTACAGCTCGTCAATGAAAAGGGAGAGCTCACTAAGGAGACCCCCTACGCCGGTGTATTTGTAAAAAAAGCAGATCCAATGGTGCTGCAGGATCTAGAGGATGCAGGACTGCTCTTTGATGCACCTAAATTCGAGCATGAATATCCGCACTGCTGGAGATGCGATACACCGCTGATCTACTATGCTCGTGAATCCTGGTTTATCAAGATGACAAAGGTGCGTGATGAGCTGGTAGAAAACAACCATACCGTCAATTGGATACCTGAGTCCATCGGCGAGGGACGCTTTGGCAACTGGCTCGAAAATATCCAGGACTGGGGTATCTCCAGAAACCGTTATTGGGGCACACCGCTAAATATCTGGGAGTGTGAGGACTGCGGCCATCAGATCTCTGTCGGCAGCAGGGCAGAGCTGGCTAAGCTCTCAGGCGATCCGCAGGCTGCAAAGATCGAGCTGCATCGCCCGTATATCGATGCGGTAGAGATCAAATGCCCGCATTGCGGAAAGGCTATGCACCGCGTACCGGAGGTCATTGACTGCTGGTTCGATTCCGGAGCCATGCCCTTTGCACAGCATCATTATCCGTTTGAAAATAAGGATCTGTTCGAGCAGCAGTTCCCGGCACAGTTCATCTCCGAGGCAGTCGATCAGACGAGAGGATGGTTCTATTCGCTCATGGCAGAATCTACCCTGCTCTTTGGCAAGGCTCCGTACGAAAACGTTATCGTACTCGGCCACGTACAGGACGAAAACGGCCAGAAGATGAGTAAATCCAAGGGAAATGCCGTAGATCCCTTTGATGCTCTGGAAAAATATGGAGCAGATGCGATCCGCTGGTATTTCTACATCAACAGCGCCCCGTGGCTTCCTAATCGTTTCCACGGCAAAGCAGTACAGGAGGGACAGCGCAAATTCATGGGCACGCTCTGGAACACCTACGCCTTCTTTGTGCTGTATGCAAATATCGACAACTTCGATGCGACCAAATATGCACTCGAGTATGACAAGCTGCCAGTCATGGACAAGTGGCTTTTATCCAAGCTAAATACGCTCATCAAGACAGTCGATGACAGCTTAGAGAACTATCGTATCCCTGAGGCTGCCCGTGCACTCGATGATTTCGTCGATGAGATGAGCAACTGGTATGTGCGCCGCAGCAGAGAGCGTTTCTGGGCAAAGGGCATGGAGCAGGATAAGATAAATGCCTATATGACCTTATATACGGCGCTTGTGACCGTAGCAAAATGCGCTGCTCCCATGATTCCCTTTATGGCAGAGGATATCTACAGAAACCTCGTATGCTCTATCGATGCTAATGCGCCTGAGAGCGTGCATCTGTGTGATTTCCCGGTAGCAAACGAGGCGTGGATCGATGCTGATCTGGAGAAAAATATGGAGGCAGTATTAAAGATCGTCGTTTTAGGACGCGCCTGCCGAAACTCAGCCAATATCAAGAATCGTCAGCCCATCGGCACCATGTATGTCAAGGCACCGAATGCGCTGCCGGAATTTTATACCGAGATCATCGCAGATGAGCTCAATGTAAAGCAGGTTGAATTCACTGAGGATGTGAGCAAATATACCGACTACACGTTCAAGCCGCAGCTGCGTACCGTAGGACCAAAATACGGAAAATATTTAGGTCAGATCAAGGCTGCACTCGAGGCTTTAGATGGCAATGCTGCCATGGCACAGCTAAAGAGCGAGGGCTCACTGACACTCAGTGACGTGGCACCGGGTGTAGTGCTTTCTGAGGAGGATCTGCTCATCACCATGACGCAGATGGAGGGCTATCAGACCGAGGGAGACAATACAGTAACAGTCGTTCTCGATACGAACCTCTCCGAGGAACTCATCGAGGAAGGCTTTGTCAGAGAGATCATCAGCAAGCTGCAGACGATGCGTAAGGAAGCCGGCTTTGAGGTGATGGACCGCATTCGCGTATCATATAGTGCAGATGGCAGGGTGGCAGACATTTTTGCGGCCTATGGAGAGAAAATCTGTGGAGAAGTGCTCGCGGATAGCTGCCAGGCAGGTGCTGTCACAGGCTATGAAAAGGAATGGAACATAAACGGCGAAAAGGTACTGCTTGGAGTAGAAAAAAATGCTTAGGGCATTGGCCATGCGATTTTTAAGGAGGAAACCGATGACAAGCAAGGTATTTGAAAAAGAAAATTTTATAAAAGAAGTAAAAAATGCGGTAAAGACACTGTTTCGCAAGAACCTCTCTGAGGCGAGCAAGCAGGAGATATACCAGGCAGTCAGCTTTGTTGCAAAGGAGGGCATCATCGACCGCTGGCTGGCTACGCAGCAGACGATGGAAAAGGAAGATCCAAAGACACTCTATTACATGTCCATGGAATTTTTGGTTGGTCGTGCGCTCGGAAACAATCTGATCAATATGACAGCCTATAATGAGGTGAAGGAAGCGTTAGAGGAGCTGGGCTTAGACATAAACGTCATCGAGGATCAGGAGAGAGATCCTGCTCTCGGAAACGGTGGCCTGGGACGTCTGGCTGCATGCTTTATGGAGTCACTGTCTACTCTGGGTTATCCGGCCTATGGCTGCGGCATCCGTTATCGCTATGGAATGTTTCGCCAGAAGATAAAGGACGGCTATCAGATCGAGGAGCCGGACAATTGGCTAAAGGACGGCTATCCCTTTGAGCTGCGCCGCCCCGAGTATGCTTACACCGTAAAATTCGGCGGCTATGTACGTGCTGAGTACAACCAGGAGACCGGAAAGACCAAATTCATCCATGAGAATTATCAGGCCGTGACAGCGATACCTTATGATATGCCCATCATCGGCTATAATAACAACGTAGTCAACACACTCATGATCTGGGATGCAGAGCCGGTAGAGTGCTTCAAGCTCGATTCCTTTGACAAGGGCGATTATTACAAGGCAGTCGAGCAGGAGAATCTCGCACGCAATTTAGTAGATGTCCTCTACCCCAATGACAATCACGTACAGGGCAAGGAGCTTCGCCTGCGCCAGCAGTATTTCTTCGTATCGGCCAGCGTACAGCGTGCCCTCGAAAAATTCATGAAAAATCACGACGATATTCATGATCTGCCCAAAAAGGTGACCTTCCAGATGAACGATACGCATCCGACCGTAGCAGTCGCTGAGCTGATGCGCATTTTGCTAGATGAGTATAATCTCGAGTGGAACGACGCCTGGAATATCACGACAAAGACCTGTGCCTATACGAACCATACGATCATGTCCGAGGCACTCGAAAAATGGCCTATCGAGATCTTCTCACGCCTGCTTCCGAGAATCTATCAGATCGTAGAGGAGATCAACCGCCGCTTTATTTTACAGATTCAGGCGAGCTTCCCCGGCGATTCTCACATGGTAGAAAAGATGGCGATCGTATACGACGGCAAGGTAAAGATGGCACATTTGGCCATCGCAGCCGGCTATTCCGTAAACGGTGTGGCGAGACTGCATACAGAGATCTTGAAAAACCAGGAGTTAAAGGAGTTTTATCAGCTCTTCCCGGAGAAATTTAATAACAAGACAAACGGCATCACACAAAGACGCTTCCTGCTGCATGCCAATCCGCTGCTTGCAGACTGGATCAGCAGCCGCATCGGGGATGACTGGATCACCGATCTCAGTCACCTAAAAAAGCTCGCAGTCTATGCCGATGACAAAAAGGCGCAGGCAGAGTTTATGAATATCAAATATCAAAACAAGCTGCGTCTCGCAAAATACATAAAGGAGCACAATGGCATCGAGGTCAATCCCCGTTCCATCTTCGACTGCCAGACGAAGAGATTGCATGAGTACAAGAGACAGCTGCTTAATATATTGCATGTCATGTATCTGTACAATGAGATCAAGGAGCATCCGGATATGGAATTCTATCCCCGCACCTTTATCTTTGGCGCAAAGGCAGCAGCCGGCTATAAGAATGCCAAGCTTACGATCAAGCTGATCAACAATGTCGCAGACGTCATCAATAACGACGCCTCCATCAATGGCAAGATCAAGGTCGTATTCATCGAGGATTACTGTGTATCCAACGCCGAGATCATCACCAGCGGTGCAGACGTATCCGAGCAGATCTCTACTGCCAGCAAGGAAGCCTCCGGCACCGGCAATATGAAATATATGCTAAACGGAGCCATCACCATCGGTACGATGGACGGAGCAAACGTAGAGATGGTCGAAGAGGTCGGCGAGGAGAATATCGTTATCTTTGGTATGAGCGCAGACGAAGTCATCGCTCATGAAAAGGCACGCGACTACGATCCGATGCAGATTTTTAACAACGATCCTCAGATCCGTCAGGTGCTCATGCAGCTAATCAACGGTTTTTATTCGAAAAATGATACCGAGCTGTTCCGCGATCTGTACAATTCTCTGCTGAATACGCAGTGTACGCAGTATGCGGACACCTATTTTACGCTGGCTGATTTCCGTTCCTACGCGCAGGCGCAAAAGAAGATCTCAGAGCTTTACGCCGATGAGGAGGGCTGGGCAAAGAAGGCGATTCTAAACACCGCCTGTGCCGGCAAATTCTCTTCTGACCGCACGATCCAGCAGTATGTAGATGACATCTGGCATCTTGATAAGATGACAGTGACCTTAGACGAACAGTAAAAGGAGAAAACAATGGCAAATCAAAATCCGATCGTTACGATCGAAATGGAAAATGGGGACATTATGAAGGCCGAGCTCTATCCGCAGATCGCGCAAAACACTGTTAACAACTTTATCAGTCTCATAAAAAAAGGCTACTACGACGGTGTGATATTTCACCGCGTGATCCCGGGCTTTATGATCCAGGGTGGAGATCCGGACGGCACAGGCATGGGAGGACCGGGTTATTCCATCAAAGGAGAGTTCTCTCAAAACGGCTTTAAAAATGATCTAAAGCATACGCCGGGCGTACTGTCTATGGCGCGCACGATGATCCCGGATTCTGCCGGCAGCCAGTTTTTCATCATGCATGAGACCAGCCCGCATCTAGACGGCGCTTATGCAGCCTTCGGCAAGCTAATCGAGGGCTTAGAGGTCGTAGATAAGATCGCACATATTCCTACCGATTATGCGGATCGCCCGATGGAGGAGCAAAGGATGGCTAAGGTGACGGTAGATACGTTTGGCGTAGACTATCCCGAGCCTGAAACCTGCTAAATTAGTTATTGAAGTCTAATGTGCGGTATGCTATAATGTGCCGTAGGTATTTTTTCGAAAGGAGCGCATGAAGATGAAGCATGTACAGACATTAAATACAAGAAAATTACAAAACACCGTGAAAAAGGGTGGCTGCGGCGAGTGCCAGACCTCTTGCCAGTCTGCCTGCAAGACCTCTTGCACAGTAGGCAACCAGACCTGTGAGCAGTGCAAATAATCACATATTTGCAGTAAAAATGATGTAGACAAAGACCGTTCGCCTTGCGGACGGTCATTTGTTGCTGTTAATGTTTACAAGCAGGTAAAAGCAGCTATTGCAAAGACCGCAAAGGAAAGGAACAGATCCAGTGATTCACCAATATCAGAACAATGGATATTCGATTGTTTTGGATGTAAACAGCGGTGCGATACATGTGGTGGATGAGCTGATGTATGAGCTCATCGGTATGTATGAGGACCATACACCACAGGAGATTCGTGACAAGCTGTCAGCTAAATATCCTGAGGCAGAGATTACGGAAGCGCTCGAGGAGGTAGAAGAGCTCATTAAAAACGGAGAGCTTTTCACACCGGATTCCTACGAGGAATATATCGCACAGATCGGACGTAACCGCCCGACGGTCGTAAAGGCCTTGTGCTTACACATCGCACACGACTGTAACCTAGCCTGCAAATATTGCTTTGCAGAGGAGGGCGAGTATCACGGCAGACGCGCGCTGATGAGCTACGAGGTCGGAAAGGCAGCACTTGATTTTCTGATCGCAAACAGTGCAAATCGAAGGAATCTCGAGGTAGACTTTTTCGGCGGCGAGCCGACGATGAATTTCCAGGTAGTAAAGGATTTAGTCGCATACGGACGCAGCCAGGAGAAGGCTCATGATAAGAAGTTTCGCTTCACCCTAACGACCAACGGTGTACTCTTAAATGATGAGATCATGGAGTTTGCCAATCGGGAGATGGACAATGTAGTCCTAAGCATCGACGGACGTCCTCAGGTGAATGATATGATGCGGCCGTTTCGAAGCGGCGCCGGCAGCTATGAGCTGATCGTGCCGAAGTTTCAGCGCTTTGCGGACAGCAGACAGCAGCAGCGCTATTATGTGCGAGGCACCTTTACGCATCACAATCTAGATTTTGCCTCAGATGTACTGCATCTAGCAGATTTAGGGTTCAAGCAGATATCGGTAGAGCCTGTGGTAGCGCCGCCGGAGGCGGATTATGCGATACGTGAGGAGGATCTGCCGCAGCTGTTTGCAGAATATGACAGGCTCGCTCGCGAGATGCTAGAGCGGCATAAAAATGGAGAGGATTTTAATTTCTTCCATTTTATGATAGATTTGGAGGGAGGTCCCTGCGTGGCAAAGCGCTTGTCGGGCTGCGGCTCCGGTACGGAGTATCTGGCCGTTACGCCGTGGGGTGATCTCTATCCGTGCCATCAGTTTGTTGGCAACGAGGACTTTTATCTTGGAAATGTATATGAGGGCGTGACACACGAAGAGATCGTGGCGGATTTCAAGGGCTGTAACGTCTATTCCAAGGAAAAATGCAGGGAATGCTTTGCCAGATTTTATTGCAGCGGCGGCTGTGCGGCGAATTCGTACAATTTCCACGGCAATATTCACGATGCCTATGACGTCGGCTGTGCCCTGCAGAAAAAGCGTGTGGAGTGTGCCATCATGATCAAGGCGGCACTCGCACACCAAGATTAAATAAAGAGAGGAAACAAGTCATGAAGAAGAACAAGAGTGTGGCGATTTTAGCGGTCGTACTGGCCGTCGTCGTACTGCTATGCTACTATGCATCCATCATTCTTTCAAGCACGGGCAAGGGTGAGAACAAAAATATCTCACTCGGTCTGGACTTAGCAGGCGGTGTCAGCATCACCTATCAGGTAATGACCGAGGATGCGACCGCAGAGCAGATGAGTGATACGATCTACAAGCTGCAAAAGCGTGTCGAAGCCTACAGCACAGAGGCATCTGTATACCAGAGCGGGGATGACCGTATCTGCGTAGAGATTCCCGGTGTCACGGATGCAAATGACATCTTATCCGATTTAGGTACGCCCGGATCCCTGCAGTTTTGCGATCCGGATGGCAATGTATTTATGACCGGTGAGGATGTAGAGAATGCACAGGCTAGCACCTACAAGGACAACACCGGCAATAACGCCTACTGCGTAGATCTGGTACTGACCGATGATGCGGCAGAGACCTTTGCCGAGATCACAGGTGAGAACATCGGAAATAACCTGCCGATCATCTATGACGGCGAAGTCATCAGCAGTCCGGTAGTTCAGTCAGAGATCACAGGCGGTACGGCACAGATCACCGGTATGGAAAATTACGAGGAGGCTTCAAAGCTCGCCTCCCAGATTCGTATCGGTTCGCTCTCTCTAGAGCTTTCTGAGTTAGAGTCACAGGTAGTAGGCGCACAGCTGGGTAGCGAGGCTATGACCTCAGCCCTAAAGGCTGCAGTGATCGGTTTGGCACTCATCATCATCTTTATGATCGCTTATTACTGGATGCTCGGTGTGGCAGCAGCCATCGCTCTGGTTATCTACTCTACCATGACTATCGCAGTCATTTATTGGTTTGATATCACACTGACGCTGCCCGGTATCGCAGGTATCATCCTCGGTATTGGTATGGCGGTCGATGCAAACGTCGTTATTTACGGCCGTATCCGTGAGGAGATCGGCGCAGGAAAGAGCGTATACAGTGCGATGCGGGATGGCTTTTCTAGAGCGACCTCAGCTATCGTCGATGGAAACGTAACGACTCTTATCGTTGCAGCCATCCTCGCCTGGAAGGGCTCCGGTACAGTCAAGGGCTTTGCATATACCCTGGCCATCGGTATCATCATTTCCATGATAACAGCACTCTTTGTGACCAGATATGTCGTATATTCCTTCTACGGCATCGGCGTCAAGGATGCGAAGTTCTACGGCCATGCCAAGGATTTAAAGACCATCAATTTTATCAAGAGACGCCCGATCTTCTATGCGATCGGTCTCGTATGTATCGCTTCCGGCTTTATCGCAATGGGTGTTCATGCAGGCAGCGGAAACGGAGCACTGAATTTAAGCCTGGAGTTTGTCGGCGGTACATCTAATACAGTATATTTTGATGAGGAATATACCTTAGAGCAGATCGACTCCGAGATGGTTCCGCTCGTCATGGATGTGACCGGCGATTCGGATGTATATGTACAAAAGGTAGCAGACAGCACCGGCGTGATCTTCAAGACGAGAAACCTAAATCTAGAGGAGCGCGAGGCGTTCAACAAGATCTTCGTAGACAATTACGGTGTGGATGAAGCTACGATCTCATCCCAGTCCATCAGCTCAACGATCAGCTCCGAGATGACGAGAGACGCAGTCGTAGCCGTGATCATCGCCGTGATATTGATCATGATCTACATAGCCTTTAGATTCCAGGATTTCCGTTTTGCGTCAGCAGCCGTACTTGCCTTGATCCATGATATTTTGATCGTGCTCGCCAGCTACGCCATCGTGCGTATCAGCGTAGGCTCTACCTTTATCGCAGCGATGCTGACGATACTCGGTTACTCCATCAACGACACGATCGTGGTATTCGACCGTATCAGAGAGAATCTTCACGGAAAGTCACGTGTATCAAAGGATGAGTTGGCAGAGATCGGCAATGTCAGCATCACACAGACGATGTCCCGTTCAGTAAATACCTCACTGACGACCTTTGTCATGGTATTGCTGCTCTACATCATGGGTGTGGCATCCATCCGCGATTTCTCGCTGCCTTTGATGGCAGGTATCGTAGCCGGACTGTTTTCTTCTGTATGCATCTCCACGAACCTGTGGTATGACATGAAGACACATTTCGTAGCGGCTGCGAAGTCCAAGGGCAGATCCAAAAAATCAAAATAGTTAAAGTAGGCTATAAATATAGGGCAACCGGCAGCAGTCGATTGCCCTAACTGTGAATAAAGGAGGGAACAGATGTATACGATGGAAGAGATCAAACAGGTAGATCCACAGATCGCCGCAGCGATCGCAGCAGAGAGTGAGCGACAAAACAGCCACATCGAGCTGATCGCATCAGAGAACTGGGTGAGTCACGCAGTGATGTCTGCGATGGGCAGCGTCTTAACGAACAAATATGCAGAGGGCTATCCCGGACACCGCTACTATGGCGGCTGTGATTGTGTGGATGTCGTGGAGGAGTTAGCCAGAGAGCGTGCAAAGAAGCTATTTGGTGCCGAATATGTGAACGTTCAGCCTCATTCCGGAGCACAGGCCAATATGGCAGTGCAGTTTGCCTGCCTGCAGCCGGGCGATACCGTGATGGGTATGAATCTCGACCATGGCGGACATCTGACACATGGAAGCCCGGTGAATTTTTCCGGTACCTATTTTAACATCGTCCCTTATGGCGTAAATGACGACGGTGTGATCGATTATGACAATGTCCTTGCGATCGCTAAGGAGTGTCAGCCGAAGATGATCATCGCCGGTGCCTCTGCCTATGCACGTGCGATCGATTTCAAGAAATTCCGTGAGATCGCAGATGCTGTTGGAGCGATCCTTTTTGTAGATATGGCACATATCGCAGGACTCGTGGCAGCAGGACTCCATGAGAGCCCCATTCCATATGCGGATGTCGTCACCACGACTACACATAAGACGCTTCGTGGTCCGCGCGGCGGCATGATTCTATGCGGCAAGCAGGAGACGGCAGACAAATTCAAGTTTAACAAGGCAGTATTCCCCGGCGTACAGGGAGGACCCCTGATGCATGTTATAGCGGCAAAGGCCGTATGCTTCCAGGAGGCTCTGCAGCCCTCCTTTAAGGTATACCAGCAGGGCATCGTAGACAATGCACAGGCCCTGTGCAAGGGACTGCAGTCTAGAGGCATCAAGATCGTATCGGACGGTACGGACAATCACCTGATGCTGATCGACTTAACACCCTTTGAGCTGACCGGCAAGGAGATAGAGAAGCTTCTCGATGCAGCGAACATCACGGCGAATAAGAACACGATCCCTAACGATCCCCAGAAGCCCTTCGTGACCAGCGGTATCCGTATCGGTACACCGTCTGTGACGAGCCGAGGCATGAATACAGAGGATATGGACAGAATCGCAGAGGCTATCGCTATGATAATCAGGGAAGGTGAGTCAGCTATCCCTGCCGCTAAGGCCATCGTAAAGACACTGACCGATAAATATCCGTTAGACTAATAAAAGAGGCAAAGATATGATAGACATCAAATTTTTACGGGAAAACCCCGATGCAGTAAAGGAAAATATCAAAAAAAAGTTTCAGGATAAAAAGCTCCCCCTCGTAGACGAGGTCATCGAGCTTGACGCTAAATCCCGCGCAGCCAAGCAGGAGGCGGATGATCTGCGTGCAAAGAGAAACCAGCTCTCCAAGCAGATCGGTGCACTCATGAAGGAGGGCAAAAAGCAGGAGGCAGAGGAGGTCAAGGCACAGGTGGCTGAGTTTGCAGCACGTTTAAGCGAGCTGGAGGAGCAGGAAAAGACCTATTCTGAGCAGGTATTAAAGGATATGATGATGATTCCGAATATCATCGATTCTTCTGTTCCCATCGGAGAGGACGATACGCATAACGTAGAGATCGAAAAGTTCGGAGAGCCTGTAGTTCCCGATTTTGAGATTCCCTATCACACAGATATCATGAGCCGTTTTGACGGCATTGATCTGGATGCAGCAGGCAAGGTAGCGGGCAATGGCTTCTACTATCTGATGGGTGATATCGCCAGACTTCACTCTGCTGTTATCTCCTATGCGAGAGATTTTATGATCGACCGTGGCTTTACCTATTGTGTGCCGCCATTTATGATCCGCAGCAATGTGGTGACAGGTGTCATGAGCTTTGAAGAGATGGATGCCATGATGTATAAGATCGAGGGAGAGGATTTGTATCTGATCGGTACCTCAGAGCATTCCATGATCGGTAAATTCATCGATACGATAAACGAGGAGGAAAAGCTCCCCTATACCCTGACCAGCTATTCACCGTGCTTCCGCAAGGAAAAGGGTGCCCATGGCATCGAGGAGCGTGGTGTCTATCGTATCCACCAGTTTGAAAAGCAGGAGATGATCGTAGTATGTAAGCCGCAGGATTCCAAATACTGGTATGACCAGCTCTGGAAGAACACGGTAGATTTGTTCCGCAGCATGGATATTCCTGTTCGTACCCTCGAGTGCTGCTCCGGTGATCTGGCAGATCTGAAGGTAAAATCCTGTGACGTAGAGGCATGGTCTCCCCGTCAGAAAAAGTATTTTGAGGTAGGCAGCTGCTCGAATTTAGGCGATGCACAGGCGAGACGCCTAAAGATTCGCGTAAAGGCTTCTGATGGCAGCAAATACTTTGCACATACGTTAAACAACACGGTGGTTGCTCCGCCGCGTATGCTGATAGCATTTTTAGAGAACAATTTAAACGCAGACGGAAGTGTAAATATTCCGACGGTTTTGCAGCCCTATATGGGTGGCAAGACGGCTATTTTACCGAAGCACTGATACCTTGCTGTAGTGGTTTTTTAACTGCTACAGCATTTTTGCGGTTAGGAAGCAAGGTTCTTCTTGAATAAAAAAAATAAATGTACTAGAATAATGCGAAGAATTTGAAAGTGTGTGAAATACGTAAAGGAAAGGAAAAAAAGATGAAGGCTTTTCTCATATTAGAAGACGGACATATATTTAGCGGAACAGCCATCGGCTCACGTCGGGAGGTCATCAGTGAGATCGTATTTAATACCTCCATGACAGGCTACCTAGAGGTCCTCACAGACCCCTCCTATGCCGGTCAGGCTGTGACGATGACCTATCCACTGATCGGAAACTACGGCATCAATTTCAGCGATATGGAATCGAAAAGGCCGTGGGTAGAGGGCTTTATCGTGAGGGAATTATCCCGGACCGCCAGCAATTTCCGCTGTGAGGGAAGCATTCAGGATTTTTTAGAAAAGCATGACATACCGGGCATCGCAGGTATCGATACGAGAGCACTAACGAAGCTACTTCGTGAAAAGGGCACGATGAACGGCATGATCACGACCGATGAAAACTATAACCTAGAGGAGATACTGCCGAAGCTAAAGGCGTATAGCGTAGGAAATGTAGTAGAACAGGTCACCTGCAAGGAAAAGCGTGTGATAAAAGGTCACGGTAAGCGCGTCGCTCTGCTTGATTTTGGCGCAAAGGACAATATCGCGCGCTCACTAAATGAGCGGGGCTGTGAGGTGACTATTTATCCGGCACACACTAGTGCAGATGAGCTTTTAGCGGATAAGCCGGATGGCATCATGCTATCTAACGGCCCCGGAGATCCAAAAAGCTGCACACAGGTGATAGAGGAGCTAAAGAAGCTCTATGCCTCTGACGTACCGATTTTTGCGATCTGTCTGGGACACCAGCTCATGGCATTAGCGACGGGAGCAGACACACACAAATTAAAATACGGACACCGCGGCGGCAATCATCCTGTGAAGGATCTATCCACAGGACGCGTCTATATCTCTTCCCAAAACCACGGCTATGTGGTCGATACGGCTACACTCGATGATGCAGTAGCCCGTCCTGCCTTTGTCAATGTAAACGACGGAACAAATGAAGGACTTGAATATGTGGGAAAGAAGATATTTACCGTACAGTTTCACCCGGAGGCATGTCCGGGACCGCGTGACAGCGCATATTTATTTGACAGATTTATCGATATGATGGGAGGAGATCAATAATGCCGAAGAATCAGGATATCAAAAAAGTACTAGTGATCGGCTCAGGCCCCATCGTCATCGGACAGGCTGCCGAGTTTGATTATGCAGGCACGCAGGCGTGCCGCTCCCTAAAGGAGGAGGGCATCGAGGTATGTCTCGTCAACTCGAATCCGGCTACGATCATGACGGATAAGGACATCGCAGATGAGGTATATATCGAGCCTTTGACAGCAAAGGTATTAGAGCAGATTATCTTAAAGGAAAAGCCGGACAGCGTGCTGCCTACCCTAGGCGGTCAGGCAGGACTAAATCTAGGTATGGAGCTAGTCGAGAGTGGCTTTTTAGCCGAGCATGGCGTACGATTGATCGGAACGACTGCAGAGACTATAAAGAAGGCGGAGGACCGCCAGGAATTTAAGGATACGATGGAAAAGATCGGTGAGCCTGTAGCAGCCTCACGGGTGGTGGAGAATGTAGAGGACGGCATCAAATTCACCAATACCATCGGCTATCCTGTGGTGCTTCGCCCTGCCTATACACTAGGCGGCAGCGGAGGCGGCATCGCGCACAATGAAACAGAGCTTGTCGATATTTTATCGAACGGTCTGCGTCTAAGCCGTGTCGGACAGGTGCTCGTAGAGCGCTGCATCGCCGGCTGGAAAGAGATCGAGTATGAGGTCATGCGGGATGCGGCAGGCAACTGCATCACTGTATGTAATATGGAAAACATCGATCCGGTCGGTGTGCATACCGGCGATTCCATCGTGGTAGCGCCCTCTCAGACCTTAGGGGACAAGGAATACCAGATGCTTCGCAGCTCTGCCCTAAATATCATCACAGAATTAAATATCACCGGCGGCTGCAATGTCCAGTATGCCCTAAAGCCGGATTCCTTTGAATATTGTGTCATCGAGGTAAATCCGCGTGTGAGCCGCTCCTCTGCGCTCGCGAGCAAGGCGACCGGCTATCCGATCGCAAAGGTCGCAGCCAAGATAGCTCTAGGCTACACATTAGATGAGATCAAAAATGCCATCACCAAAAAAACCTATGCCAGCTTTGAGCCGGTGCTAGACTACTGCGTGGTCAAGCTGCCCAGGCTGCCCTTTGATAAATTCATCACCGCCAAGCATACGCTTTCGACACAGATGAAGGCGACAGGCGAGGTCATGAGCATCTGTAATAACTTCGAGGGCGCGCTGATGAAGGCGATCCGCTCTCTAGAGCAGCATGTGGACTGCCTGCTCTCCTATGATTTTTCAGATCTCAGTGAGCAGGAGCTCATAGAGCGCATGAAGATCGTAGATGACCGTAGAATATATGTGATCGCGGAAGCCATCCGAAAGGGCATCAACTATCGGACGATTCATGACATTACAAAAATTGACGAGTGGTTTATCGACAAGATCGCCATTTTAGTAGAGATGGAGCAGCGCTTAGCGAGAGAGGAGCTGACCATAGAGCTGTTAGCAGAGGCGAAGCGCATCGAATATCCGGATAGCGTGATTGCACGCTTAAGTGGTCGCAGCGAGGAGGAGATAAAACAGCTTCGCTACGACAATGGCATTCATGCCGCCTTTAAGATGGTAGATACATGTGCGGCGGAGTTTGCAGCACAGACACCGTATTTTTATTCGGTATTCGGCAGTGAGGATGAGGCAGCAGACTATAAGCTAGAGGGCAGAGCTCCCCGTAAAAAGGTGCTCGTGCTTGGCTCCGGACCGATCCGTATCGGACAGGGCGTGGAGTTTGACTATTGCAGCGTGCATGCCACCTGGGCATTTGCGCGGGCAGGCTATGAGACTATCATCATAAACAACAATCCTGAGACAGTATCTACCGATTTTGATATCGCAGACAAGCTCTATTTTGAGCCGCTGACACCGGAGGATGTGGAAAATATAGTAAATATCGAGCATCCTGACGGAGCAGTCGTGCAGTTTGGAGGTCAGACCGCTATCAAGCTGACAGAGAGCCTGCAGAAAATGGGCGTGCCGATTTTAGGCACTGCGCCGGAGGATGTGGATGCGGCAGAGGATCGTGAGCTGTTTGATCAGATATTGCAGCAGACGCAGATCCCCAGAGCGGCAGGTGGAACTGTATTTACCGCCAAGGAAGCAAAAAAGATCGCAAATGAGTTAGGCTATCCGGTACTGGTGCGCCCTTCCTATGTGCTCGGAGGACAGGGCATGCAGATTGCCTATACGGATGAGGAGATCGAGGAATTCATGGATATCATCAACCGTATCGAGCAGGATCATCCGATTTTGGTAGATAAATACCTGATGGGAAAGGAGTTAGAGGTCGATGCTGTCTGTGACGGCACGGACATTTTAATCCCCGGTATCATGGAGCATATCGAGCGCACCGGTGTGCATTCGGGCGATAGTATCTCGGTATATCCGGCACCTACAGTCAGCGAGAAGGTCAAGGAGACCATCGCCGAATATTCCCGCAGACTGGCAAAAGCACTGCATGTGCGCGGGCTTATCAATATCCAGTTTATCGCGGTAGGAGACGAGGTCTATGTCATCGAGGTCAATCCACGCTCCTCCCGTACTGTGCCATATATCAGCAAGGTGACAGGAATCCCCATCGTCGATCTGGCGACGGAGGTGATCCTAGGCAAAAAAATAAAGGACCTAGGCTACGAGCCGGGCTTGCAGCCTGCGGCAGACTATTTTGCCATCAAGATGCCGGTATTCTCTTTTGAAAAGATTCGCGGCGCCGAAATCTCGCTCGGGCCTGAGATGAAATCGACCGGCGAGTGCTTAGGCATCGCAAAGAGCTTCGATGAGGCGCTATACAAGGCGTTCCTCGGTGCCGGTGTGGAGCTGCCCCGTCACAAGCAGATGATCATCACAGTAAAACGCGCCGACCAGCCGGAGGCTGTTAAGGTAGCCAAACGCTTTGAGGCTTTAGGCTACAAGATCTACGCCACGCGCCACACCGCGGAATATCTGCAGCAGGAGGGCGTGCGTGCGCGCAAGGTAAACAAGCTCTCCCAGGAGTCGCCTACGGTCATGGATCTATTGCTCGGACACAAGATAGATCTGGTCATCAATACACCGACACAGGGACGTGACAAGAGCCGCGACGGCTTTTTGATCCGCCGTACCGCCATCGAGACCGGAGTGAATGTCATCACCTCCCTCGATACCGCCAATGCACTCGCCCGCTCCCTCGAGGTCGGAGCAGGTGAGCTGACTGTCGTAGATATCGCAAAAGTAGATAATGCTGTGAATGATAGCCGTCTCTAATCATTGTATAAAAAAAAGTGCTTGACAGATATTTCGGGGGGGGGGCGTAGAGTGAAAATATGACACACTTTATGTGTTATTTTGGTGCTGTTCCCCCTAGGTACTGAACAGTTATCATTATTTTTACTCAAGGAGGAAATGTATATGTTGAGAAGAAGATTAAAACAGCTGCTATCAGCGGCACTCGCTGCGGCGATGGTGTGCACCGGTGTCCCCTTTACCGGCGAAGCACAGGCATATGCCTCGGATAAATCAGTAGAAAAAGAATCTGAAAAGTCTAATACACCGTTAGAGGGATATCGTGCTATAGATGGTGGGCATGTTAAAACTTGTTATGAAGGAGAAGTAAAGGAAGTAAAGGGTAAATATACTGTTCTGAACGAAGATGGAACGCTTGGAAAAGGTGGTAATGATAATGAAACGAAGACATTAGAAGAACGAACCTTCGATGTTGTAAAGGCTACGAATGAGTGGACGACAGATGATGGCGGAAAGACCTTTAAGAAGACTGGGGTTAGTAAGGGTGAGGCTGAGAAATATATAAGCAGTAAGACTACATCTGGTATGTCCTTTTTATTTTTAGAAAAGGGTACAGAATGTACATATCAGCCGCTTGCTGATTCTTATTGTTATAAAGGCAATGATAATAAAGATTTGATTGCAACCACGGGATGGTATGTTTCTCATGCAAGCACAGTAAACGATAACACAATCACATATATTATTTCAATAGAAGATTGGAATAAAACCGAAACGTATGCACCTACGCCTGAAGCTCCAGAAAGTGAAAATTCAACCTTTACAGTGGTACAGTCAGCACTGCCTGAAGGCTATATATATACTGACGGCACGAATGAGTCGTATAAGACCTATACAGCAGCAACTGGAAACTCAAGTGTAAAATACCCCACCGCTGCAGCGGGTGTATATAAAAAAAATGCTGCTGATTACGTCAACTACTATGTAGAGCCGCAGACAAAGAG
>CAVBEI010000015.1:0-42947 GCA_963594555.1 Lachnospiraceae bacterium
CCTTCTTTGAAGGTATATACCCACTTGTTTGCCATTTTGCAATTCCTCCTAAAAAATATTGAGTGTGATAAAATTAAAGACTTGCTTGACGCGCCTTAATTTGCGCGCACATATCTATCATAGCATAATTTTTTCAAAAGGCAACCGTTAAAATGTAAACTTGTCTGCAAAATATGCATCCAGCTCATCGATCTTCACACGCTCCTGCTCCATAGAATCACGGAAGCGAACGGTCACCGCATGATCCTCCTCGGACTCAAAATCATAGGTCACACAAAACGGAGTACCGATCTCATCCTGTCTGCGGTAACGCTTTCCGATGTTTCCACGGTCATCAAACTCGCAGTTATACTTCCTTGAGAGCTGTGCAAATACCCGTTCTGCCCCCTCATTTAATTTCTTTGACAGCGGCAGCACACCGATCTTAACCGGAGCAAGAGCCGGATGGAAATGAAGTACCGTACGCATATCAGGCTTTTCCTCGGTGCCGATATTTTCCTCATCATAGGCTGCGCAAAGGAAAGCTAATACCACACGGTCTGCACCAAGTGAGGGTTCGATAACATACGGAATGTATTTTTCATTTTTAGAATCATCAAAATAGCTCATATCCTGACCGGAGGTATTCTGGTGCTGTGTCAGGTCATAATCGGTACGATCTGCAATACCCCACAGCTCTCCCCAGCCAAACGGGAATAAGAACTCAAAATCTGTCGTTGCCTTGCTGTAGAAGGCAAGCTCTGCCGGATCATGATCACGAAGGCGCAGCTCCTCCTCCTTCATGCCAAGGCTAAGCAGCCAGTCACGACAAAAGCTTCTCCAATAGTTAAACCACTCCAGATCCGTGCCAGGCTCGCAGAAAAACTCAAGCTCCATCTGCTCAAATTCTCTCGTACGGAAGGTGAAGTTACCCGGTGTGATCTCATTTCGGAAGGACTTTCCGATCTGTGCGATACCAAACGGTACCTTCTTTCTGGAGGTTCGCTGTACATTTTTGAAATTCACGAAAATACCCTGTGCTGTCTCCGGACGAAGATATACAGTGTTTTTCGCATCCTCTGTCACACCCTGGAAGGTCTTAAACATCAGATTGAACTGACGAATATCAGTAAAATTATGCTTGCCGCAGGACGGACAAGCTACAGCATGCTCCTCGATAAATCCAACCATTTTCTCCTGTGACCATCCGTCTACTGAATCCTCTAAGGTGATGCCGTTTTCCTCAGCGAAATCTTCAATCAGCTTATCCGCACGGAAGCGTTCATGACATTCCTTACAATCCATCAAGGGATCTGAAAATCCGCCGAGATGGCCGGAAGCCACCCATGTCTGGGGATTCATCAAAATCGCGCAATCCACACCTACGTTGTAGGGATTCTCCTGTACAAACTTTTGCCACCATGCTTTTTTCACGTTGTTTTTCAGCTCAACGCCAAGATTACCATAATCCCAGGTGTTTGCCAGACCTCCGTATATCTCTGAACCGGGATATACAAAGCCTCTCGCTTTTGCCAATGCAACGATCTTTTCCATTGTCTTTTCCATGTCTTTTTCTCCTTTATTTGTATACAATATAACCCGGCGTGGCCTCTTCATCGAGTAGGTCAAAGGTCACATCCGCTATATTTTTTTCCGTAACATTCACATTTGGTGAAGCAAACAAAATCGTTCCATCCACACGCACCTGCGTCTCTTGTCCAACGATAACGATCTTGTTATCCTGCGCATCCCACGTGGTATCCCTATCCGTCACCGGAGTAAAGTCATCCAAAATCTCATATCCATCAGCTCTCGCATCAAGCACGGTTCCAACGTAAAAATCTACACCGTTAAATTCTGCATAATCCTCGGCAGACGCATAATCCAGATAAACATGTGCGATACCTTCCTCTACCGCAAATTCACTCACCGAAACAGTTCCTTCCCCTGACTGCGTCACATAGGTATCCACCGTATCAGTGATGAATTGCTCAAGCTCACTCTCATCATAATATTCCTTGTCAAAGGCTGCGACGTTTGCTCCCTTTATGGTACCCTTCTTTTGCACATATACCGTATCCGTGTCAGGAGAAAACTCCTTTCCGCAGCCGCTAAGCATCGCCGCAAGCATTCCAAACAGCAAGGCAATGCGTATCGTTCGTTTCATCTTCTATCCTCCTATATATCAAATAATCCATGGTATTATACTATTTTTCACACTCTATTTCAACAAAAAGTATCAAGCAGGCTTAAGGAATGAAACTCCCGATCCGTATAACGCTTCATGCAAAAATCAAGGATCTCCTCTAAGCAATGCAAAACCTCATCCGTAACCGTAAAGCTAAATAGCTTACCGAGAGGCTCGCTCATAATAAAGCGCATCGTATACAGCGTGGAATCAGATATTGCTATGACGCGTCCCATTTTTTTGCTGCATTCATCACAGAGCATGCCGCAGTTCGTAGGTAAAAAAGCATGCAGCCTCTCCCTTCTTCCACAGCAGGTGCAAACAGACATATTCGGATATTCCCCTGATATCACAAGCATGCGAAGCTCTGTTATCCGTCGAACTAAGCGGTTTGATAGAGCAGGCCTTGATAATGCCTTAAGCGAAAGATATAGCAAATTACATAGGTCTCTTGCTTCGAGATTCTCTACTGCATAATAATCTGCCAGCTCCAAAAAATAAAAGCCGTAGTAGGCTGTCTCGATATCCTCACTTAGCTCACGAAAATAATGTCTGATGCTGATTTTGCAGGCAGTATAGGAATTCTTCCCTTCGAACAGCTCGAACTCTCCGTACGCGAAAGGATTTGTCGATGCTAAAAATGCACTGTTAACGCGTCGTGCTCCACGTACAAACACTGTGATCTTCCCACGTTCACCAGTGAGCACGATAAGACGCTTATCATATTCTCCAACCGGCGCCGCCTTCAGTACGATGCCGCAAAGCACAATAGTCCCTCCCATGTGCCAACCCTTCTTTTATCAATCTAATACCAATTTAAAACTCAGCAATTCAAGACTCGCTCTCTTCCTTGTAGCCGAAATTTTTTAGCAGGATATCACTGTCTCTCCAATCCTTTTTCACCTTTACCCAAAGCTTTAAATTCACCTTGCAGTCTAAGAGACGTTCTATCTCATAGCGGGCATTTGTTCCTATTTTTTTAAGCATGCTGCCACCCTTTCCGATGATGATACCCTTGTGAGAATCCCGCTCACATATGATGGTAGCATCGATATCGACAAGCTCGCCTCCCACACGGTCTCTCATCCGCTCAATCGTAACGGCAATTCCGTGCGGTATCTCATCGCTTAGGGCATGCAGTGCCTTTTCACGTATCAGCTCTGCTACAATCGCGCGCTCCGGCTGGTCTGTGATCGTATCCTCGTCGTAAAACATCGGTCCATACGGCAAATATTGAAAGATGGTATCCCTCACATCCTCCATACCCTGCCCGCGCAATGCACAGGCAGGAATGATCTCTGCAAAATCATACAGCTTTCGATACGTATCGATATATTTAAGCAGCTGCTCCTTTTTCTCCACCGTATCGATCTTGTTGATGATCAAAATCACCGGTGTCTTCACATTTTTCAAAATCTCTGCGATATGCTGTTCACCGGCTCCGATGAAATTAGACGGTTCCACCAGCCAGAGAATCAAATCCACCTCACGCAGCGTATGCTCCGCCACATTTACCATGTACTCACCAAGCTTATTTTTTGCCTTGTGAATACCGGGCGTATCCAAAAATACGACCTGTCCGCGGCTTGGATCTGTATAAACGGTTTGGATCCTGTTACGCGTTGTCTGCGGCTTGTTCGATGTGATTGCGATTTTTTGTCCGATCAGATAATTCATCAGCGTGGATTTACCGACATTTGGTCTGCCGATGATCGTCACAAAGCCTGATTTTAATGCTTCCTTTGTCCGGTTCATGAAAACAAATCCTCCACCTGTATAAATAATTCTCGTTCCTTTTCAATCGCTTCCTCGTTTCCTATCACACACAAGCAATCACAGGATAGCACGCTCTTTACGAGTGGCTCTAACGCCCGAATATCCGAAGGTGTCGCATCTAATACCTCATCACGGCTCTTTTGTACCATCTCCTGTGTAAGTCCGCTCAGATACGCACTCATCGAACGCGAGCCCTTAGACGATGGAGTGGGCGGTGTATCGAGTGCACTGATCGTTCCGATAATAAATTTTGTCATGTCACGCTCATCCACATCAAAATCATGTAAATACGCCGGAATGCCCTCGTAAATCTCATTCGTCGCACGCAGATTCGGATCTCTGTAAGAGGAAAAATAACAGTCTCCGCTTCTTGAAAATACACTTGAGCAGCCATAAGCTCCACCCAGCACACGGATGTTTTGCCATAAATATTCGTAGTTTAGGATAACCTTCAAAATCTGAAGTGCTCCGCTGTAGCTATAGCCTGCCTGCTTAAAGTTTCCGCTTCTGGATACATACTGAATCTGTGCCGCATCCTTAAAGCCCTCATTTTTCTTTTGGAAGGTAAAGCTAAGCTGCGTATCCTGCTTTCTATGCTCATTTCTATGCTCCGGTAAAATCGCACACAGCTTTTCTAATTCCGGCTCAAGCGCATCCCTTTTTGATGCTTCAATCGTCTCGCTGACGAGCAATCCATCGCGCACAAATATTTTTTCGATCAGAGTACGCAGACGTTTCTTTAGCTGCTCCTCCCTTGCATCAAAATTACGCTCCAGCTCAGAAACCAAACGATACAATTTCACACCTGCCGTAGCATCTCCAAAGGCACCCAATACGGAAAAATATGACAAAGAACGCATCGCAGATACAGCATGTCCTGATGATGTCATCGTCGCTTCCAGTCTCGATTTCATCCGTGATAAAATCTCATGCAGCCGTTTGCCGTCGGATAGATCTGTGCCTGATAAAATCTCTCTTACAAGCTCCATACCGCGTGATAGCTTTGGCTCTAACACCTTAATACTCAGCTCATAACGCACATCCCACTTCGTATCATCATTGGCATTTCTGTAGATATTCGTAGAGGATGAAATCCCTCCTGTTGACAGATCGATCTCATTTGAAAGCTCGCGGTATCCGTAGTGCGTCGTATCCATAAATCCAAGCACTGCCTTTAAGATACCGACATACGGCAGATCCTCCTCATCTATATACTTCAGATCAAACATCAGATCGATGTAATAAATGCCATGTGTCAGCACATCATGACAGATAACCGGAATACCTGCCATCTCACATGCTTCATTGTAAAACAAAGCAGCCTCACGCTTCATATCCGCACGCGTCAAAAGCGGAATCTTTTCCAGATCCTCCTTCGGTGATGGCTTGGACTGATATTCCTTTAGGCTTTTTGTATCCTCTACCAGCTGCTCTAGCTCCTGTTTACTAAGAGATGCCTTGTAGGCGGAGAGCTTACTCTCTAGTTCTCTGTCACGCTCTGCAGTCAGACCACGCTTCGGATTAACAGTAATGATCGATGCATGTGTATTGTCTAATAGCCACTCCTGCACAAGCTTCTCAAAATAACCTGTCTTTTGCTCTGCCTGTGCGCGTAAAAATGCGAAGGTCTCACCTGCCTCAATATGCATAAACGGTTCAGACTCGTCATACAGCCAGCTGTCCATACATTGAAGGCCATAAATGAGTCCCTTCGGATAGGAGCCAAAATCTGCCTCCCGATATTTAAATTCACTGCTGTTAATAGATGCCAAAAGGGATTTGCTATCAATGCCCTCTCTCACAAGCCTCTGCAGCATCTTTCGAATGATCGATACAAACCGCTCACTATCACTGCTATTTGCATTTTTAGCTACAATTGAAAAAATCGGCTGATACGTGGAGCTGTCATAAGAGCCTGATATATCCTTTCCGATACCTGCATCGAGCAAGGCCTGCTTAACCGGTGCACCGGGTGCGTCAAGCAGCGCATACTCTAATATATCAAACGCCAGATAAAGCTCTTTATTAAGTGCTGTATCGATCACCAGATTATACGCCAGATATGTATTATCCTCTAGCGGCTCACCACTCGCCACCGGATAATCCCGCACAAGCATAGCCGGTGCCGAAAAGCCTGCCTGACGCTTGATAACAGAATCCACCGGCTGATATGTATAATGTGATAAATAATTCTCATCGATCCAGCGCAGCTTCTCAGACATATCCATATCACCATACAGATAAATATAGGAATTGGACGGATGATAATAGCGTCTGTGAAAATCGAGATACTGCTCATAGGTAAGCTCCGGAATCACCTGCGGATCTCCTCCTGATTCATTCGCATAGGTCGTATCAGGAAATAAGGAATTCAATATCACACGGTCGAGCACACCCTCCGGAGAAGAAAAAGCGCCCTTCATCTCGTTGTACACAACACCATTTAGCGTGATGGGCTCATCCACATCCTCTAGCTCGTAATGCCAGCCCTCCTGCATGAAGATCTCTTTGTATTTATAAATATTCGGATGGAATACCGCGTCAAAATAGACATGCATCAGATTCTGAAAATCCTTGTCATTGCAGCTGGCAACCGGATAAACCGTCTTGTCCGGATAAGTCATCGCATTTAAAAAGGTATTCAGTGAGCCCTTTGCAAGCTCTATAAAAGGATCCTTTACCGGAAAGGCATCCGATCCGCAAAGCACCGTATGCTCTATGATATGCGGCACACCGGTTGAATCATCCACCGGAGTACGAAACGCAATATAAAACACCTTGTTCTCGTCATCATTTTCTACCAGTGCCAGTCTCGCACCACTTTTTTTGTGACGAAGCAGTGTTCCCTTCGAGCCAAGATCTGTCAATTCCTTCTCAGAGATCACCTCGTATGCATCAAGCTGTGAAATGTTTGTACTGTTCAATTCCAAAATCCTCCGCTCTTTTTTCTCTCACTAATATAACACACTACCTCTGTAAAAAAAAGAAAAAACAGCCACTCCTTTTACGAAATGGCTGTTTTGGTGTGCAAAAACAAAATATTGTGACGAGTTAGATTCTGGTAACGTTCGCTGCCTGAGGTCCCTTTTCACCTTCAACAACTTCGAACTCTACGCGCTCGCCATCCTTCAATTCCTTGAAGCCGTCCATATTCAATGCTGAAAAATGAACAAATACTTCGTTGCCGGCTTCATCAGAAATAAATCCGTAGCCTTTTTTTGCATTAAACCATTTTACAGTTCCCTGCTGCATAAATACTTCCTCCTGAAATCAATTAGTATTACTTGAAACTCTACCCCTCACTGGTGCAGCTTTTTCAACGTCGAGTTCAACTTAACACATTTTAGTAATTTTGTCAATTCTTTTCATCAAAAAAGACTTTTTCTTATCGAACATGCACATCTAATTGCGGGAAGGCAATCTCGATTCCTGCCTCGTCAAACTTTAACTTGATCTGTTCGTTTAACTGCCAGATCTCATCCCAATAATCCTTCGGTGTGCTCCAGACATGAACCTTTATACGCACGCTGCTCTCTGCAAGCTCTGATACTATCACCTGCGGCATGCGCTCCTTCATACGCAGCTCAGAGGAAAGCGCAATCTGCATCAAAAGCTCCTTTGCCTTGGTAATATCCGCATCATATGCAACATCCACGGATACTCCGACTCGTCTGGCACCACTCTTGCTTAAATTTGTCATGCTATTGTTGGCGAGTGTTCCGTTTGGAATCACAACCAGCGTCTCGTCATACGTGCGAAGTGTCGTATAAAAAACAGAGATCTCGTGTACATAGCCTTCATTGCCGCCTGTTCCCTCGATGATATAATCACCGACCACAAAGGGCTTTAAGATCAAGATCAATACTCCACCGGCAAAATTAGACAGACTTCCCTGCAAAGCAAGTCCAAGCGTCAGGCCTGCAGATCCTAACACTGCCACCACTGATGCCGTAGTGATCCCAAAAAATCCCAATATGATCAAAATCAGTATAAAATATCCCGCAAACTTTGCAATGGCATCTAAAAACTGACAGACCCCTGCATCGATGCCTTTTTTCTGAAGCAGCCCCTTTAGAATCTTACGGAAAAAACGAATCAGGCGAACACCGATCAGATAGACGATGATGGCGCCAACTACTGAGCATGCAAGATCAAGCATGGCTGGCATGGCCTGACTGATATACTCGCCTAGCATCGATAGTTCCTTATCCGTCTGCATATCAGTTCTCCTTAAATCTCATGAATAAACAAGCCGCTGCGAAGCTTCGGCTCAAACCAGGTAGATTTCGGCGGCATTAAAAGTCCTGCATCCGCCACTGCAAACAGCTCGCTAATATCTGTTGCATACATAGCAAAGGCTACAGTGCAATCTCCCGTCTCACCACAGCGTCTTTCAAGCTCACCTAGTCCACGAATACCACCAACAAAGTCAATGCGTTTATCCGTCTTTGGATCACCGATACCCAGCACAGGAGCTAACAAAAGTTTCTGCAAGAGTGATACGTCAAGCCCTTCCACAGGGTCAACACTTCGATCATCCTCTCGAATCGTACAAGAATACCACTGTTTATCCAAATACATAGAAAAATCACCCTTTTTTGTCGGCCTTCTATGCTCTTTGTCTACCTCTGTAACATCAAAAATCTGATGCATCTTTTCTAAAAAGGCTTCCTTTGTGAGACCGTTTAAGTCCTTTACCACACGGTTATAATCCATGATCATAAGCTCTTCATCAGGAAATAGCACAGATAAAAAGTAGTTGAATTCTTCGCTTCCATCGTAATTTGGATGCTTTTCTCTTCGCTTCAGGCCGACCTTCACAGCAGAAGCCGCACGATGATGTCCGTCTGCTATGTAAATCTCTGCAATGCCTGCAAAGGTCTTTTGAATCGTATCGATAAGAGCCGCATCAGAAATCACCCACACTCTGTGACGGATTCCATCGTCAGCAGTAAAATCATATACCGCATCGGTCAATTTGCAGCCTGCAACGATATCTCTCAGCACAGCATTCGCGCGATACGCCAAAAATATCGGGCCTGTCTGGGCATTGCAGCTGTCAACATGGTGAATACGGTCTGCTTCCTTATCGGCACGCGTATTTTCATGCTTTTTTATGACCTGGTTTTCATAGTCATCGATGGATGCACAGGCTACAATACCTGTCTGTGTGCGTCCCTCCATAGTCAGCTCATAAATATAATAGCAGGGACTCTCCTCTCGGATTAGATCCTTTTTTTCCACCTTTTCCCAGAGCAGATCATGTGCCTTTTGGTACACGCACTCCGCATATGTATCCACGGAATCATCAAACTGTGTCTCCGCACGGTCGATATTTAAAAAGGAATCAGGATTGTCACGCACGACTTCCTTTGCTTCCTGTCTGTTGTATACATCATAAGGCAGGGCAGCGATTGATGCTGCCTTGCTCTTTGTCGGACGAATCGCCCGAAATGGTCTGATATTTGCCATTATTTAATCACCCTTACCTTGAATACACCGGGTAAAGCAGCGAGCTTATCCGCAACCTCACCGGCTACCGATGCGTCCACATCCATCATCGTGTATGCATAATCACCCTTGCTCTTGTTTGACATATTATCGATATTCACACCGGCATCTGCCAAAATCGCGGTAAAGCTTCCGATGGCACCCTTTGCGTTTTTATGAAGGATTGCCACACGGCCGGTAGTCTCACACACACCCATGTCACACTTCGGATAGTTGACGGAATTGATGATATTTCCGTTTTCCATGTAATCGCGGATCTCCTTTACTGCCATCACCGCACAATTATCCTCGGATTCCTCGGTGGATGCTCCAAGGTGCGGGCTCACGATGCAGCCCTTTGCTCCGACTGTTGTCGGATTCGGGAAATCGGATACATATTTACGCACCCTGCCCTCTGCAATGGCCTGTACCATCGCTTCCTCATCTACCAAAAGATCACGCGCGTAATTTAGGACAACAGCAGTCGGCTTCATCATAGCGATCGCTTCTGCACTGATCATCTTCTTTGTGCTGTCTAAAAGCGGCACATGAATAGTAATGTAATCACATTCCTTATAGATCGTCTCCACATCATTGATGTGCTTAACATCACGGGATAGGCTCCATGCGGCATTGACAGAGATAAAAGGATCGTAGCCATATACCTCCATGCCAAAATGTCTGGCAGTATTTGCTACCTTAATGCCTATTGCACCAAGTCCGATGACACCTAGCTTTTTGCCTGCAAGTTCCGTTCCTGCATAGTTTTTCTTTTGCTTTTCAGCAAGCTTTGCGATATCAGCATTTCCTGCTTCGGATGCACACCAGTTGATTCCGCCTATCACATCTCTGGCTGCAAGCAGCATACCGGCAAATACCAGCTCCTTGACACCATTTGCATTCGCACCCGGCGTATTAAATACGACAATTCCTTTTTGTGCGCACGCATCAAGCGGAATATTGTTCACACCGGCTCCGGCTCTGGCTACTGCCTCTAAGCTATCCGGAAGCTCCATCTCATGCATGGATGCGGAACGCACCAGTACAGCCTGTGCCTCCTCTACGGTATCTACTTTTTTATAATCGTCACTTAACAGATCTAATCCGACACCTGCAATCGGATTTAAACATGTATAATTATACATTTACGCATTCTCCTCTTCAAACTTCTTCATAAACGCTACGAGCTTCTCTACGCCCTCGATAGGCATTGCATTGTAGATGGATGCACGCATACCGCCGACAGTTCGGTGTCCCTTCAGGTTTTCAAAGCCGGCTGCCTTTGCCTCTGCGACAAACTTTGCGTCTAGCTCTTCGTTTCCTGTGACAAACGGAACATTCATGAGAGAACGGTCTTCCTTACGAACCGTACCCTTAAACAGCTTACTCTCATCCAGAAAATCATACAAAAGCTTTGCCTTTTTCTCGTTGTGCTCCTTCATCGCCTGCAGACCGCCCATTTTCTTAATCCACTTGAACACCTTGCCGCAGATATAGATGCCATAGCAGGGCGGTGTATTGTACAAGCTGTCGTTGTCTGCCTGTGTCTTGTATTTTAGCATGGTCGGTGTGCCGGGCAGCACGTCATCACGGATCAAATCCTCTCTGATAATGACGATCACGACACCTGCCGGTCCGACATTTTTTTGCACGCCGCCATAGATGATGCCATATTTGGTCACATCCACAGGCTCAGATAAAAAGCAGGAGGATACATCTGCGACGAGATCTACGCCCTTTGTATTCGGAAGCGTCTTATATTTTGTACCATAGATGGTATTATTCTCGCAAATATAGACATAATCCATATCGTCAGTGATCGGCAGATCTGAGCAATCCGGGATATAGGAAAAGGTCTGATCTGCAGAGGATGCAAGCTCAACAGTCTCTCCATAGAGCTTTGCCTCCTGGAATGCCTTCTTTGCCCACTGTCCGGTGATGATATATCCTGCCTTTTTATTTTTCATCAAATTCATCGGAACCGCTGCGAACTGCTGCGATGCGCCGCCTTGTAAAAAAAGCACCTTGTAGTTGTCCGGAATGTTCATCAGCTCTCTGATATCAGCCTCGGCTTCCTTAATGATCTGATCATACATCTTAGAACGATGTGACATCTCCATGACAGACATGCCGCAGCCCTTATAATCGAGCATCTCCTCTGCTGCTTCCTTTAATACCTCCTCTGGCAATACTGCCGGTCCCGCAGAAAAATTATATACTCTGCTCATTTTTATATTCCTCCTTATTTATGTTCGTTTATTTTGTAGCTGTTTTCTATCTTCACAGCTTTGTTTTATTTTTCAGATCCTCGTCTGTGAATGCCTCACTAATCGGTGCTCCGGGTGCTACCATAGGCCATACCTTATCATCGCAGTCTATGATCGCATCGATTACGACAGGGCCCTTTTCCTTTAAAGCACTCGACAGTGCCTCATTAAATGAAGCGCGATCTATCGCGCGATATCCTTTTGCACTCATGGCTTCTGCTAATTTTACATAATCCACACCGTCATCTAGGACAGTTGCCGAATAATGCTTGCTGTAAAACAGATCCTGCCACTGCCGCACCATACCGAGCACATGATTGTTTACAATGATTTCAATGAGCGGCAGTCTCTCCCGTGCTGCGGTAGCAATCTCATTCATATTCATACGAAAGCAGCCATCACCTGCAAAATTTATGACCTGCTTATCAGGATTGGCAATCTGTGCACCAATGGCGGCTCCAAGTCCATATCCCATCGTGCCAAGTCCACCGGATGTCAGCAATGTGCGTGGATTTTTGTATTTATAATACTGAGCCGCCCACATCTGATGCTGTCCGACCTCTGTGACGATGATGGCATCTCCTGCAGTCTGCTCATAAATCTGCTCCATCATATACGGACCGCTTAGTCCTTCACTTTGGTAGCTGAGCGGATATTTCTCCTTTAACTCGGCAATATGGGCAAGCCACTCATCGTGCTGCTGCTGCTCGAGACACTCATTCATGCGCGATAGTACCTCGGCTGCATCTCCGATCACACTCGCTGTCACGACAATATTTTTATTTACCTCTGCCGGATCGATATCAATCTGTACGATCTTTGCCTTTCTGGCAAACTTGCTGGCATTTCCAATGACACGATCCGAAAATCTGGCTCCTACAACAACGAGAAGATCACACTCGCTAACGCCGAAATTCGATGCCTTTGTACCATGCATGCCCAGCATACCGGTATAAAAAGGATCTGTTCCGTCAAAGGCACCCTTGCCCATGAGTGAATCACACACAGGTGACTGCAGACGTGATACAAACTCCTTAAGCTCCTTTTTTGCTCCGGAAATGACGGCTCCGCCACCGACAAACACATATGGCTTTTTTGCTTTTTTAATCAGCGCAAGTGCCTGAGAAAGCTCCGTTTCCGAGATCGGATGTGCACTACGCGGCATCTGCTCAATAAAGATAGCCTCATATTCTGTCTTGTTTGCCGTGACATCCTTTGTCACATCCACAAGTACCGGACCTGGTCTTCCCTTTTTTGCAATCTTAAATGCACGACGGATCGTATCTGCTAATTTTGTCACATCCTTGACGATAAAATTATGCTTGGTGATCGGCATCGTGATACCTGCGATATCGATCTCCTGGAAGCTATCCTTGCCTAGCAAGGAGACACCTACGTTGCAGGTGATCGCCACGATCGGAACAGAATCCATATACGCCGTTGCGATACCTGTGACTAAATTGGTCGCACCCGGTCCTGACGTAGCCAGACATACACCGACTCTTCCGGTGCTTCTGGCATAGCCATCCGCCGCATGCGCTGCGCCCTGTTCGTGTGAGGTCAGCACATGTCTGATCTCATCGCTGTGTTTGTATAATTCATCATAAACGTTTAATATAGCTCCGCCGGGATAACCAAATACGGTATCTACACCCTGCTCCTTTAGACATTCTATGATGATCTCTGCGCCTGAAAGCTGCATGTTTATTCCCCTCTATCCTTATATTACTTTATTTCGTAACTGTTCAGTACATTCACAGTTACGATGCAAAATCCATGTAAAATCGGCTTTGCCGATGGGATTTTGCACTCCTGAATCACTTTCATACGCCCTCAGCAGCAAATGCTTCTGGCTGTTCTGAATAGTTACTTTATTTCTAATATCGCTCCTCTGTTTCCGGAGGTAACCATCTTTGCGTAGCGTGCCAGATAACCACTCGTCACCTTCGGTTCTCTAGGCTGCCACTTTGCCTTGCGCTCCTCCAATACTTCATCAGATACCTTAAGCTCTAATGTCATTTCCGGAATATTGATGCTAATGATATCACCCTCCTCAACAAATGCGATCGGGCCTCCAACAGCAGCCTCCGGTGATACATGTCCGATGGAAGCACCACGGCTCGCGCCCGAAAAACGTCCATCTGTGATCAGCGCTACCGATGAGCCAAGTCCCATGCCTGCAATGGCTGAGGTGGGATTTAGCATCTCTCTCATGCCGGGGCCGCCTTTTGGTCCTTCGTAGCGGATGACAACGACATCCCCCTCTACTATTTTTCCACCCTTGATCGCTGCGATCGCATCCTCCTCACAGTCAAAGACACGCGCCGGTCCTTCATGGACTAGCATCTCCTCTACGACTGCAGAACGCTTTACAACCGATCCGTCAGGAGCGAGATTTCCCTTTAGAACCGCAAGGCCTCCGGTTTTGCTGTAGGGATTGTCTACTGTGCGGATCACCTCAGGATTCTTATTGACCGCATTTTTAATATTCTCACCGATCGTTTGGCCTGTAACAGTCATGCAGTCGGTATTGAGCAGTCCGATATCTGCCAGCTCCTTCATCACTGCATATACGCCGCCTGCCTCGTTTAAATCCTCCATATATGTAGGACCTGCCGGTGCCAGATGACACAGGTTTGGTGTCTTTTCGCTGATAGGATTCGCATAGGAAATATCAAAATCAAAACCTATCTCGTGTGCGATGGCCGGCAGATGCAGCATGCTGTTTGTAGAACAACCCAGTGCCATATCTACGGTCAATGCATTGATGATCGACTCCTTTGTCATGATATCACGCGGACAGATATTTTTGCGCCACAGCTCCATGACAGCCATTCCGGCGTGCTTTGCCAGCTTGATGCGCTCCGAATAAACAGCCGGGATCGTACCGTTTCCGGATAATCCCATGCCAAGTGCCTCCGTCAGACAGTTCATAGAGTTTGCCGTATACATACCGGAGCAGGACCCGCAGGTCGGACATACCTTATTCTCAAACTCAGTCACATCATCCTCGCTCATTGTACCTGCTGCGTAGCTGCCCACTGCCTCAAACATAGAGGAAAGACTTCTCTTTTGACCCATGACATGTCCGGCTAACATCGGTCCTCCGGATACAAATACGGTCGGAATATTCAGTCGTGCGGCTGCCATGAGAAGACCAGGCACATTTTTATCACAGTTTGGCACCATAACCAGTGCATCAAACTGATGTGCAATAGCCATACACTCTGTAGAATCCGCTATCAGATCTCGCGTCACGAGAGAATATTTCATGCCCACATGACCCATGGCGATTCCGTCACAGACTGCGATCGCCGGAAATACAACCGGCACACCGCCCGCCTCTGCGACGCCGAGCTTTACCGCATCCACGATCTTATCGATATTCATATGTCCCGGCACGATCTCATTATAGGAGCTGACGATTCCTACCATCGGCTTTTTTAACTCCTCTGCCGTAAATCCAAGTGCATTAAACAAGCTTCTCGCCGGTGCCTGCTGCATACCGGCACGTGCATGATCACTAATCATAATCTGTCCTCTTTTCTATCCTGGTTAATCCCTTGTTATCCGTTTTATATGCGTTCACAGATCAAATCGCCCATACGAACGGTTCCTACCTGTGTCACTAATGCCTTTTTATCTTCCTGCTGTGGCATGATATCGATAGTACGGAAGCCATCCTTTAATACCTGCTTGACCGCGTTTTCGATCGCATCTGCCTCTGCGTCCAAATCAAAACTATAGCGAAGCATCATCGCTGCACTAAGAATCGTCGCAATCGGATTGGCGATGCCAAGTCCTGCGATATCCGGTGCTGAGCCACCGCTTGGCTCATATAGACCAAACTTCGTATCATTTAAGCTGGCGGAGGAGAGCATACCGATCGATCCGGTCACCATGCTGGCCTCATCCGATAAAATATCACCGAACATATTCTCTGTTAATATCACATCAAACTGCTTTGGATCTTTCACAAGCTGCATCGCACAGTTGTCTACAAGCATATGCTCATATGTAACAGACGGATAATCCGCTGCGACCTCCTCGACGATTTTTCTCCAGAGTCTCGAAGAATCCAGCACATTCGCCTTATCCACGCTCGTCACCTTTTTTTGCCGCTTCATGGCGATATCAAAGCCTCTGATCGCGATGCGTCGAATCTCGTTTTCATTGTAGGTTAGCGTATCGACAGCAGTCAGTACACCATCCCGCTCTTCTGTCAGACGGTCTCCGAAATAGAGTCCTCCGGTCAGCTCACGCATGATCATCATATCAAAGCCATCACCGATGATATCCTCCCGCAGGGGGCATGCTTCCTTTAGCTCCGGGTACAGATAAGCCGGGCGAAGATTAGCAAATAAATTCAGGGATTTTCTCAGCTTTAAAAGTCCTGCCTCCGGGCGCAATTCCGGCGGAAGCTTATACCACGGAGAGGTCGCTGTGTTGCCTCCGATGGAACCCATTAAAACCGCATCCGATGCCTTTGCACAAGCAATGGCCTCATCGGTCAAAGGAACTCCTGTCGCATCAATGGAACAGCCACCCATCAAAATCTCGGTGTAGTCAAAGCTGTGCCCAAACCTCTTTCCTACCGTATCTAATACCTTTTTTGCTTCTGCTACGATCTCCGGTCCGATACCATCACCGGCGATCACACCTACCTGATAATTCATATTTTTTCCTTTCGCTTAGATACAGACAAGGCGTATACCCGAAATCTCGTATACGCCCCCTGCCTTATGAACTTGCTTATTTTTTCTCCTTTTTGTCCTTTTCCTCAACAGCCTTGGCTGCATCCTCAGGCTTCTCGATCGCAGAGATGGCTGCACGCTGCATCGGGATACGGCAGTTTTTGTTATTGCCAAACTCGATGATTACAGTGTCCTCAGATAAATCAATGATCGTTCCGTAAAAGCCGCTGGTCGTCAATACGGTATCACCGATCTCTATAGACTGCAGCATCGCGTTCTTTTGCTGCTGCTCCTTCTTCTGGGGACGAATCATGAAAAAGTACATAAATGCGACCAAAACAACAATCCAAATAACCATTCCGATTGCGCCGCCTGTCTGTGTTGCTAAAATCATCTTTGCTTCCTCCTAATATTTAATATCATTCAAAAAAATCGCTAAGGATAATAATACATTAAAGTCCCTGTAACATCAAGAAAAACTTTCATCCCTCTCTCTGTCGAAATCCGTAAAGAGTCTCTTCCTTGTAGGATAAAAAGCGTCCATCATCGATGGCATCACGAATCTCTTCCATCATGTTATTGTAAAAATAGAGATTGTGCATCACTAAAAAACGCATTCCCAGCATCTCCTTTGCCTTTAGCAGATGTCTGATATAGGCTCTCGAATACTTCTGGCATGCCGGGCAATGACAGCCCTCCTCGATCGGACGCATATCCTTCTCAAACTGCCGGTTTAAAAGATTGATCCTGCCCTCTTTTGTATAGGCGTGTCCATGTCGACCGTTTCTGGTCGGATATACACAATCAAAAAAGTCCACGCCGCGCGCTACACCCTCTAAAATGTTAGCCGGCGTACCGACGCCCATCAGATAGGTAGGCTTTTTTCGCGGCAGATTAGGAACAGTTACATCGAGTATGTGATACATCTGCTCATGGCTTTCCCCGACTGCCAATCCACCGATTGCATATCCGTCCAGCTCCAAACTAGTAATCTGCTTTGCATGATCGATTCGGATATCATCGTAGATCGCGCCCTGATTGATCCCAAAAAGCAGCTGCTGTTTGTTGATCGTATCCTCTCTGCCGTTTAGCTCTGTCAGCTTACGCTTGCAGCGCTCTAGCCATCGGCTCGTGCGCGCCACAGAGGCCTCTACATAATCACGCTGCGCCAATGCCGGTGGGCATTCATCAAACGCCATGGCGATCGTCGAGCCAAGATTGGACTGTATCTGTATGCTCTCCTCAGGTCCCATGAAGATTTTTCGTCCATCCACGTGAGAATGAAAATGCACGCCCTCTTCCTTGATCTTACGAAGACCTGCCAGAGAAAACACCTGAAAGCCGCCACTATCCGTCAAGATCGGTCGATCCCATACCATAAACCTATGCAGTCCGCCAAGCTCCTTTATCACCTCATCACCGGTGCGCACATGCAGATGATACGTATTCGATAGCTGTACCTGCGTCTTTAGCTGCTTTAAATCCTCGGTAGATACTGCGCCCTTTATCGCGCCAGCCGTACCGACATTCATAAATACCGGTGTTTGGATATCGCCATGCACCGTATGCAAAACTGCGCGCTTGGCTCTCCCGTCTTCCTTTAATAGTTCATACATGAATCATCCACTCCGCTTTAATGATGGAACAGACGAATGCCTGTAAAGCTCATCACCATATCATATTTGTTACATGTGGCGATCACATGATCATCACGGATCGAACCGCCCGGCTGTGCCACATACTTCACGCCGCTCTTGTGCGCGCGCTCGATATTATCGCCAAACGGGAAAAATGCATCTGAGCCGAGAGATACGTCTGTATTTTGATCGAGCCAGGCTCTCTTTTCCTCTGCCGTAAACACATCCGGCTTTTTTGTAAAGGTATTTTCCCATGCGCCATCAGATAGAATATCCATATACTCATCACCGATATACAGATCGATTGCGTTATCACGATCTGCCCGTCCGATGGAGTCCTTAAACGGCAGCTTTAATACCTTCGGATTCTGACGCAGCCACCAGTTATCTGCCTTTTGTCCGGCCAGTCTCGTGCAGTGAATGCGAGACTGCTGTCCGGCACCGATGCCGATCGCCTGTCCGCCCTTGACATAGCAGACAGAATTGGACTGCGTATATTTCAGTGTGATCATCGCAATCGCCAGATCGATCTTTGCCTGCTCTGTAAGAACCTTGTTCTCCGTCACGATATTTGAGAAAAAGTCATCACCTATGACTAACTCATTTCTACCCTGCTCAAAGCTGATGCCATATACCTCCTTGCGCTCTAAAGGCTTTGGCTCATAGTCTGCATCGATCTGAATGACGTTATAATTTCCTTTTTTCTTTGCCTTTAATATCTCTAAGGCCTTAGGCTCATAGCCCGGTGCGATCACGCCGTCTGATACCTCTCTTTTGATGATAGAAGCCGTCGCCACATCACACACATCCGATAAAGCGATAAAATCCCCAAAGGAAGACATACGATCCGCTCCTCTGGCTCTCGCATAGGCATTTGCCAGCGGTGTAAACTCGATATCCATATCATCTACCCAGTAGATCCTTCGTTCGATGTCACTCAGTGGCTGACCGACTGCTGCACCCGCCGGTGATACATGCTTAAAGGAGGTCGCTGCCGGCAGTCCGGTGGCACGCTTTAATTCCTTTACCAGCTGCCAGCCGTTAAAGGCATCGAGAAAATTGATATAGCCCGGCTTGCCGTTTAAGACCGTGATCGGAAGGTCTGAGCCATCCTCCATAAAAATACGCGACGGCTTTTGATTAGGATTACAGCCGTATTTCAGTTCCAGTTCGTTCATAATCACACGCTCCTTTATCATCGTCTAACAATTTTTATTTACAATACGAGTCTCATAGGCTCCGGTTGCGATATCAATATATCTGACAAACAACGATACCTTATTCTCTTCATTTAGGCTATCCCAGATCATCTGTGTGAATTCATCGATATTTCCTTCGATCTTCACCCATTCCGGTTCTCCCTCAAAGCTTGGCAGCGGATTGCCGTCACCCATATAGGTATGGATAAAGCGTCCCTCCCCAGCCTTTGGATTCTCATATGCAAAGCTGTAGCGGTTGCAGCTATCCGGATCCCCATTGTTGCTCTTTAAAATAGACATGGCATAGTTGTAGCTACCGTTTTCCACATGCATAATCCCGGAAATACGTGGTGTGTAGTTTGGTCCGTCCGGCTCAAACTCTCTCGTTCGCAGTGACTGTTCAAACGTCTGCTGCTTATCCATCAGCTCATAGACTGTATCCGTCTGGTCACCATTTGTCACGATGGTCTTATTGCCTAGCACACGCACCGGAGCATAGATGATCAGGCTCGGATCCTCTAGCTTTTTAGGATCAAAGGCCTGTGTGCGGATGCCATCACCATCTGTTACAAATACACGGTTTCTGCTATTCTCACTGCGTCCCATGATAAAATATGCGCTCACCGCATATTTCCCGTCCGCAGATCTCCCAAGGACGATTCCTCTGCCTGGATATGTGTTCTCCGATAGTTTACTGCTCAATGCCTCAATCTGCATAGCTGCCTCCTTCTTAGTTTTTAAATGAATGAATCGGTGCCGGAATGCGTCCGGTTCGGTTCACAAATGCATCACACGAATACGAATTAACAGGCATCACCGGAGCAAAGCCCAGTAAACCGCCAAATTCCACGCGATCGCCCACTTGCTTTCCGGGACAAGGAATTAGTCTGGCTGCGGTAGTCTTTTGGTTTATCATACCAATCGCCATCTCATCTGCGATCATGCCTGCTATAGTTGTAGGCTTTGTATCTCCCGGAATTGCTATCATATCGAGTCCGACAGAGCAGACACAGGTCATCGCCTCTAGCTTTTCTAACGTGAGTGCGCCTGCGCTAACAGCATTTATCATGCCCTGATCCTCGCTGACAGGAATAAATGCTCCTGAGAGTCCTCCCACATAAGAGGAAGCCATCACGCCGCCCTTTTTCACCTGATCATTCAGCATGGCGAGTGCTGCTGTCGTACCGGGTGCACCAGCATACTCCAGACCAATCTCTGTTAAAATATCCGCCACACTATCTCCCACAGCAGGAGTCGGAGCTAAGGATAGATCAATAATGCCAAATGGAATATCCAGGCGTCTTGAAGCCTCCTGCGCCACCAGCTGTCCTACACGGGTAATCTTAAAGGCAGTCTTTTTAATCGTCTCGCATAGCGTCTCAAAATCTGCTCCGCGCACACTCTCTAATGCCTTTCTCATCACACCCGGTCCGCTGACACCGACATTTATAATAGCATCTGCCTCTGTTACGCCGTGAAATGCACCAGCCATAAACGGATTGTCATCCGGTGCATTGCAAAATACAACCAGCTTTGCACAACCGTTGACCGCTGCATCTCTTGTAAGCTCTGCAGTCTCTGTGATCATCTCACCCATTAAACGAACCGCGTCCATATTAATACCGGTCTTTGTTGAGCCGACGTTCACAGATGCACACACCAGATCAGTCTGTGCAAGTGCCTGTGGAATCGAACGGATCAAAAGCTCCTCCCCGGCTGTCATGCCCTTGCCAACCAGAGCAGAATAGCCTCCCAGGAAATTGATGCCGACTGTTTTTGCCGCAGCATCCAGTGTCCTTGCAATCGTGACAAAATCCTCTGTGCTCTTGCAGGCAGAGGCTCCTATTAAGCCAATAGGTGTCACGGAAATTCGTTTGTTTACGATCGGAATACAATATTCCCGTTCAATCTCCTCGCCGACTGCTACCAGCTTCTTTGCCGTTGTCGTAATCTTTTCATAAATATTTTTGTTCAGCTGCTCTAGATCTGACGTGATACAGTCCATTAAACTGATGCCAAGTGTGATCGTGCGGACATCCAAATTCTCCTGCTCGATCATCTTATTGGTCTCTTCGACCTCCCAAATGTTTATCATGACCTTCTCCCATCCTTAAATGCGGTGCATTTTTTCAAAAATCTCTTCCTTCTGGCATTTGATCGCCACGCCAAGCGACTGACCAATCTCATCTAGTGCCGCCGCGCAATCTGCAAAAGGAACTTTCGCAGCTGTCATGTCCACGATCATCATCATGTTAAAATAGCCGGATACGATCGTCTGCGAAATATCAAGGACATTGATGCCATTTTCTGCCAGATAGGTACATACCTTTGCAATAATGCCTACCGTATCATGCCCTAGTACCGTGATGATCGTCCTGTTTTCTGAATGCTCCATTTTTTCTCCCTCCAAATCCTCTAATTTAAAATGTAAGCTCCTGCGAAGGAACATCGCGTTTTGCAACATACATCGGAAAATCTGATGCCTGATATTTATTATCTGACAGCGTCACCTCTAGGCGCACCGTCTCATAGGCCAGCTCCTCGTAATTATTCTCCTTTGAGAGATGTCCAAGCATAACCGCCTGAAACTCATCATGCAATAGTTCGTTTAAAAATCTTCCCGCGCTCTCGTTAGAGAGATGACCTCTCTCACCTAGGATGCGCTGCTTTAGTGAATACGGGTAGCTGCCGCTCTCCACCATACGCACATCGTGATTAGCCTCTAACAATAATACATGAATGCCCTGCAATTTGTCTATCAAATATTGATCGTACCTGCCAAGGTCCGTCACTACGGCCGCAGCTTTATCACCATTTCGAAGTATATACATCACCGGATCTGCAGCATCATGCGAGATGGCAATCGGCTCAACAGACAAATCGCCAAGCATCATCGGCTCATCCTTAAAAAGTACATGAAACAGTCCGGCATCTATGCTTCCTAGTGAGCTATTGGCAAGAATTGCCTGCTTCGTACGCTCGGTACAAAAAATCGGCAGACCACAGCGTCTTGCCATCACGCCAAGCCCCTGAATGTGATCCATATGCTCATGCGTGATAAAAATCCCGCTCACATCCTGCTCTGTTACATCAAAGTCTGCTAATCCTTCTCGAATCCGCTTGCCGCTGATACCTGCATCGATCAATACATGTGTATGCTCTGAGCCGACCAAAATACAATTTCCGCTGCTTCCGCTTGCGATAGTACACAGTCTCATCGCTTTTCCTCCCAGCGAATGATGATGCGATCATTCTCCTGTAGGCTCTGCGTATAATATGCATTTTTGTCATTGACCTGTGTGACTATAGCGCGTCCTCTCGAATCAGACAGATCAAAATCAATATAATCAAATACATCTATAAAGGCATACTCACTCTTGCCCTGCAGCACAAGCTCCTCACCGTTTACAAAAACAGTACAGTCAAATGGCTGCGGCATCTCCTCTTGCTCTTCTTCTGCGGTTCGATAGCTAAGCGTCGTCCAGTCTACACTGAAGTTTTCATATATCTGTGCATCCATCGTCTCCACACGGTTATTAACAAGCACCTCCCTATCCTGGTCCAACTCCACATCCATAAATTCCGCCAGCTGAGCAACCGTATAGTAGTTGCAGATCTCCACCTGATCGTTATCCTGCAGTTCATAGGTAGGTGGCTGCAGCTGTCCATTTACAAGCACAAACCTAGGACAGGTCACAGATTTTTGATTCACCTCAAAGGTGATCGTCGCAGAAGTATATTCCTCGAGCCGTTCTATTGTATAGCTCGCATTTTCCCCAACTGTTGACGGTATGATCTCGATCTCACAGTTTGGCTCCAGTGGTGTATTGATATTTACCTCACGGCCGTTTAGACGTACCGATGAGGATTCTCCTGCATCCCCGCGGATCATGCGCTGCTTGCCATTTACAGTAAAATTGATCGCCGCTCCTCTGCGCGGGAACAGATACTCATTCGGAAAATTCGCCTGCAGGGCAGCATCTACTATCGTCAGTCGATTGTTGTCGTATAGCTTGATCCTCTCCCCGTTAAAGCGCACCATGATGAAGTTATTCTTTTGATCATAATAATTTAGGCATATACCAACCGGCGTAACGATCAGTGGATCCTTTTTAATCTCCGGCTGCATAAAATCGATTTCCTTTAATACCTCCTGACCACGCAGTGCCACACGCTCCGGAAGAAGCTTTAATTCCTTTGCCAGATTCTCCACAAAGCCATGCACCTTGCCACCGCCACCAACGACAAACGTAGCACTGACACTCTTGTCCCCGTTTAGCTCGATGATTTTTGCTGCCACTGCGTCTGCTATCTTTTTTACGACAGGAGCAATCAGCTCCCAGACCTCCTCTGCCGGCACGCGATGCGTGATACTCATGATATCCTCAAACTCTACCTCCTCATCCACTGTAGAGGAAAGCTTGATATGCTCTGCCATCTGAAAATCCACGAGATAATGCTGTACGATCACCTCTGTTATCTCATCTCCCGCAAAGGGAATCATGCCGTAGGCTATAATGCTTCCGTCCTTTGTGATACATATATCAGACGTGCCTGCGCCCACATCCACCAGGGCAATATTTAACATGCGAAAATGCTCCGGAATCGCCACATTGATGGCAGCGATCGGCTCTAGTGTCAGATTCGCCACCTCAAGGCCTGCGATCGCCACAGCCGCATACAAGCCGTCAATGACATCCTCCGGCAAAAAGGTGACGATGACATCTGCTGAAATCACCTCTGCCTTATGCCCCTCCAGATTTGAATATATCTCATCATTGATATAATATTTTACAACCGAATAGCCAACGCAATAAAAGCGGTATTTCGTATCATTTTTTTCACGAAGCTGATTTTGTGCCTGCTCCACACCAAGCAGCTCTAAGGTATGGATCATCTCATCCGTGACAACCGTCTCCTCCGGATATTCATACTCCACATGAGTCGTCACAGTCTTTAATACACGGCCTGCCGCCGCGATACACACCTCTGTCAATGGCTGCTCGATGATCTCCTCTAGGTGATCCTTTACGAGCTGTATCGTCTTCCCGACCTTTTTGATATCATGTATCTGCCCGTCGATCATAGAACGCGTTGAATGCTCTAGGCTATATTGTGCAACCACATGAAAGATCGCATCCTCATCCCGGTAGCCAACCGTTCCTACGACATTTCGCGTGCCGATATCCAGGCCAAATACCAGTCCCTGCTGTTCTGCTGTCTGTGTGTCCATCTCACTTCTCCTTATTTGCCAAAAGCTGCGTCAGCTGTTCTATGACGTGCGTCAAATCGCCGTCGTTATCTATTACCCTAGCACAATGAGCCCGGTATTCCTCTTCTGATAGCTGCGCGGCAAAGATCTGCTCCACCTTTTCCTTGCTGTAACCCCGCTGCTCAATCAGCCGCCTCTCTCTCGTCTCCTTTGATGCAAAAACATACCATAGCTCATCGCAGATCGCATCATAATGCTCCTCGATCAAAAGCGCCGCCTCTAAGATCACAAGCTCCCTCTCTCCTATGGCGCGCTCCCTTTCCACTTCATTTATGATAAACTGCTTTACAGCGGGATGTACAATGGCATTGAGCTGTTCCCGTTTTTTTTCATCAGAAAACAATAGCTTTGCAAGCGCCGCCCTATCGATGCATCCGTCCGATCGCCATATATCCTCCATGGAAAATATTTCATGCAGGCTCCTGTAGCAGCTATTCCCAGGCTCCATAAGCTCATGTGCAATCTCATCCGCGATCAAAACACGCACCTGTGCCATCTGAGCAAGCGCCTTTAATACCGTTGTTTTTCCGGCTCCGACTCCGCCGGTTAATCCGATAAATTTCATGTCAAACCTCTATTTTGCTTCATACCAGTTAGCTCCGGCATGCATATCAATCTCAAGAGCCACCGCAAGAGACGCCGCTTTTCTCATCTCCTCCGATAAAATACGCTCCACCTGTTCCCTTTCATCCAGCCTTGTCTCTATCAATAATTCATCATGCACCTGAAGCACCAGCTTAGAGGATAAGCCCTCCGCCAAAAGTCTTTTATGCACATGAAGCATGGCAAGCTTGATAATATCTGCAGCGGTTCCCTGAATCGGCGAATTCATCGCCACACGCTCTCCAAAGGAGCGCTGCATAAAATTACTCGAGGATAGCTCAGGAATCGGCCTTCTTCTTCCGAAAAGTGTCTTGGCATATCCATCCTTTTTGGCATTCTCCACCATCTGATCCAAAAATTCCTTAATCTTCGGATAAGTGGCAAAATATTGCTTGATATACTCTGCGGCTTCCTTTCGACTGATCCCTAAATCCTCTCCAAGTCCAAAGGAGCTGATACCATATACGATACCAAAATTCACTGCCTTTGCATTCCTACGCTGCAGAGGAGTCACCTCCTCAAACGGAACATGAAATACCTGTGAGGCTGTGATCCTGTGAATATCCTGTGCCTGTCTGTAGGCCTCGATCAAGGTCTGATCACCTGACATATGTGCCAGTACTCTAAGCTCGATCTGCGAATAATCCGCATCCACAAAGATCTGCCCCTCTGCCGGCAAAAATACCTTTCGAATCAGTCGCCCAAGCTCCATGCGGATCGGAATATTTTGAAGGTTCGGCTCTGTAGAGCTCAGTCGTCCGGTCGCAGTGACTGTCTGCTGAAACGAGGTGTGAATCCTACCGTCTGAACCGATACAATCGAGTAGTCCGACTGCATAGGTCGAGCAAAGCTTTGAAAGCTGTCTATATTCTAATATTTTTGCAACGATCGGATAGTCCGCTGCCAGCTTTTCCAGCACATCAGCCGCCGTAGAATAGCCGGTCTTTGTCTTCTTTGCATAGGGCATACAAAGCTTTTCAAATAAGATCACGCCCAGCTGCTTTGGTGAATTTATGTTAAAGGTCTCCCCAGCATCCTGATATATCTCCTCTTCTAATTCTCCAATGCGCGCACGAAGCCGATCTCCATATTCACGCAGTGCATCCGCATCCACGTAGATACCGGTGCATTCCATATCAGCAAGCACTGCTGTTAGCGGTCGCTCAATCTCTTCATATAGCCGCCACATTCCCTGCTGCTCTAGCAAAACCCTCATCGGCTCATACACATCAAAGATGGTTTTTACTCCGGCAGCGATCCATTGCAGGAGGCCCTCACGCAAGGAAGGCTCCGTCAAAGCCTCCGATATCCTTTTCTTTCCGATCACATCTGTTTTACTCGGATATAGAACGCTCAAATACTCTCTTGCCAGCTTTTCATACGGATATTCATGCCACAAGGGATGCAAAAGATACGCCATCAGCTCTACATCATCGATGCTCTCACTATGATAGGACGAATAATCGTGCGAATACAGCTGCTTTAGCTGCTCCTTTAGTCCGATTGTGCGAAATTTACGTCCACTATCAATGCATTCCCGCAAAAGAGACAAAAGCTGCGTCTGCTCCATCGTAAACAGATATGCCACATCCTCTCCCTCATAAAAGGCACAGCCAACCGGTTCATTCTCCTCAGGAAATAATAAAAAAGCTGCCGGTGTATTCTTTTTTGTCAGGATAGCTCTTGTCTCTTCAGGGGAAGAAATCTCCTGCAGTCCGATGGTCTTTTTTGTCTCCTGTGGCAGCTTATCTACCTGTGAAAAGCGTGATAGCAAGGCCTTAAATTCAAGCTCTGTGCACAGTGCATATGCCTGTGGTGTATACAGATTTCCAAGCCTGGCGGCTGTGAGCGAATAATCAATATCGCAATCCAGCTTAATCGTCGCTAGCTCCTTGCTCATCACTGCCAGGTCGAAATGTGCCCGCAATGCCTCTCGCACACGCGTCGGTGTGAGCTCATCCACATGCTCATAGGCAGACTCGATGCTGTGATATTCGCTTATCAGCTTCGTCGCACCCTTTTCTCCGATTCCCGGTACACCCGGGATATTATCCGATGCATCGCCCATCAGAGCCTTTACATCGATAAACTCCTTCGGTGTGACAGAATATCTCTCATATACATCCGCCGCATAATAATCCTCGATCTGTGTTCCGGTCTTTTTTGTCTTCGGGATGCGAATGCGTACCTGTTGTGTGGCCAGCTGCAAAAGATCCCGATCACCGGATACAATCGATACGTCTAAGCCTTCCCGCTCTGCTATTACACTGATAGTGCCAAGCAAATCATCAGCCTCTAGCCCTGCCTGCTCGATGATACACACACCCATGGCACTAAGCATCTGCTTTATCAGCGGTACCTGCTCCTTTAATTCCGGTGCCATCGGCTTACGGGTGCCCTTGTACTCCTCATACATCCGGTGGCGAAACGTCGGTGCACTCACATCAAAAGCCACTGTCAGGTACTGTGGCTTTTCCTCCTCTAGTATCTTGAATAATATATTTAAAAATCCATACACCGCATTCGTATGCACGCCTGCCGCATTCGTCAGATCCGGAATGCCGTAAAAGGCGCGATTTAAAATGCTGTGCCCATCGATCAAAACTATTTTTTCTCTCATATCCTTATCCTTTGTCACTATAGGTTTCGCCAAATGGCTACACAGATTTTATTATGACATACCAAATATCGAATTTCAACCGCGTCTTTTATTTTACGCTTGACAGAGCCGCGTGAAATATGCTATTCCTATGTATAGATAGTCGCTGACGGATAGGTGAATAAACACCGTGTGGCTGTCTGCACATAAACGCCGACCGTCTGGGCAGCTTTTCAAAGGGTTTGAGAGGCTGCCTTTTCTATTCTAAAAAGAGGAGGAAATTATATGAAAACAGATATTGAGATTGCACAGGAAGCGCAGATGTATCACATCAAGGATGTGGCCGCAGCCTATGATATTTCCGAGGATGAGCTGGAGCTCTACGGAAAATACAAGGCCAAGCTATCCGATGAGCTGCTTACCAGAATACAAGACAAGCCGGATGGAAAGCTCGTTTTAGTGACTGCGATCAATCCCACACCCGCCGGAGAGGGAAAGACCACCACCAGCGTCGGACTGGGTGAGGCCTTTGGCTATCTTGGAAAAAAAGCTCTGCTTGCACTTCGAGAGCCCTCCCTCGGTCCTTGCTTTGGCATAAAGGGTGGTGCCGCAGGCGGCGGCTATGCACAGGTCGTTCCGATGGAGGATCTAAATCTTCATTTTACCGGAGATTTCCATGCCATTACCTCCGCAAACAATCTGCTGGCAGCACTACTTGACAATCACATCCAGCAGGGCAATGAGCTTCGCATCGATACCCGCACCATCACCTGGAAGCGCTGTCTTGATATGAATGACCGAGTGCTTCGAAATATCGTTGTAGGACTCGGTGCAAAAACAGACGGCTTCGTGCGTGAGGATCATTTCGTCATCACTGTTGCCACAGAGATCATGGCTATCCTATGTCTGGCAGAGAATATGGCAGATTTAAAGGAGCGCCTGTCAAAAATCATCGTAGCCTATGACTACGACGGCAATCCCGTGACAGCCGGTCAGCTGCAGGCAGTCGGTGCCATGGCCGCTCTCCTAAAGGATGCCATAAAGCCCAATCTCATCCAGACACTAACCCATACCGGTGCACTCGTACACGGCGGTCCCTTCGCTAATATCGCCCACGGCTGCAACAGCGTGCGTGCCACAAAGGCCGCTCTAAAGCTGGCAGACATCGTCGTAACCGAGGCAGGCTTTGGCGCAGATCTCGGTGCAGAAAAATTCTTTGATATCAAATGCCGCATGGCAGGACTAAAGCCGGATGCTGTTGTGCTCGTAGCTACTATCCGTGCACTCAAATATAACGGCGGAGTAGCAAAAGCAGAGCTTGCAGCCGAGAATTTAGACGCCTTAAGGGCAGGCATCTGCAACCTGGAAAAGCATATCGAAAATCTGCAAAAATACTCTGTTCCGATCGTCGTTACGCTAAATTCCTTCGTCACGGATACGCAGGCCGAATATGAATTTGTAAAGGATTTTTGTGAAGCCAGAGGCTGTGAATTTGCCCTATCTGAGGTTTGGGAAAAGGGTGCCGAAGGCGGTGTTGCCTTAGCAGAGAAGGTATTAGCTACATTAGATGAAAAGAAATCTGATTTTGCACCGCTCTATGAAGATGAGCTGCCGTTAGATAAAAAAATCGAAACTATCGCAACCGAAATCTACGGTGCAGACGGTGTCACCTATGCACCCGCAGCCGCACGTACGTTAAAGAAGCTTACAGAGCTTGGCTTTGGCAAGCTGCCTGTCTGCATCGCAAAGACTCAATATTCGCTCTCGGATGATCAAAAAAAGCTTGGCAGACCGCAGGGCTTTACCATCAATGTGCGTGACGTCTATGTGAATGCCGGCGCAGGCTTTGTCGTAGCGATCACCGGAGCGATCATGACGATGCCCGGACTAGGAAAGACACCGGCCGCCTACGGTATTGATGTTACTGCAGACGGCCGGATTACCGGATTATTCTAACGATTATTTTTCAATTTTTCCTCACTGACATAAGAGTATGCGTTCGATATCCGCGCATTCTCTGCAGTCAGTGAGACCGCCTCGCGGTAATATGCTATGACAGGAGTTCCGACATCGAGCATCCCATATAGCTTCTCTGCCGCTTCCTTTGGCACATTGATACAGCCATGCGAGCCGTTTCTCAAATAAATCTCATCACCAAAGCTGCTTCTCCAGGACGCATCATGAATACCCACATTATATGCAAAGGGCATAAAATAATTCACCGGCGAGGAATACCCTTCTCCGACTAACGTCGCATTCTGCTGCTTATAAACGATCTTAAATAAGCCATCCGGCGAACCATTTTTTCGATTCAGATTACCGGATACGATATCCGTATCAAGCATCAGTTCTCCGTCCTCGTAATACCACAGATGCTGATTTGTATAATCGATCTCTACATAGGTCGTGCCGATGTCATTTGTTCCATGCCGCTTTGCCGTCTGCTCATAGACCGGTTCACGCTCGATATGACCACCGCTAGCCAGATCCTCATAGATCTGCTCCTTTTCCTTTGCCTTGTTTATGATCCAGCCATAATCTCCGCCGCCAATCTTTAGCTTATCGCCAAACGTCGTCTTAAACTCACGCACATCTCCATAGGTGTTATAGGTAGATGCCATACTCTGTACAAAATTTGTCACCTTTTCATCATCTACGCTCACAGTATAGTCATCCTCCACCGTAAGCCATGATTGAATAACCTCATTCGTCAGCTCGAAGGGCTCCTGCTTTCCGAACGTATAAGTAATGCTGGAGCCGAAATATTTTTCAATCGTATCCATGCAGGCGTTTAGCTTAGCATCAGTGCTGTAAATCGTTGGATTTTCATATAAATCCAGCACATCTGTCGTTGTCCTTCCTTCCGTAACTGCCTGCTTTATATGTGAAAAAACCGTATCAAACTCAAGCAAAGTACCCATCACCTCAGGCACCAGCTCATAACCATCCTCCACCCATTCGATTTTTGCATCCTCCGGTGTGACCATATTTTGCGTTTGCATAAATGGAAGTGATGAAAGCTCCTCCTTTAGCAGTGACTCATCAAAGGTCGTATCCAGTGTGATATCTGTCTCCTTTTTTGTCTTTTGCTGATGAATCCAGTCATATTCATCCTGTGCATCGAGAAGCATCTCTATCTCACCGTTTGGTACGTAAGCATATCCTATCGAAGGTCCTGTGATCTGATACGTCTGATCTTCTCTGCAGGTAATCGTCAACAGATAATCCGATACAAAGCTCTCCACCTTATCCGTCGCTTCCTCTGCGGTAAGCTTCGATACATTCACTCCGCTTAGCACCGTTCCAGGAAAAAAATGCGTCTGATAATATCTGGCGCCTGCATAAAATACCCCAAGCAGTGCAAGCAAAAGCAGCAGCGTCACTGCCGCCACTGCTGTAAGTATCCGATGTCTCTTCACAAATTCCTTCATAAGTACCACCTGTATTTCTCTTTTCTGTTACCCTGTTACTATACTTCCATCTTTTGTGTAGATTCCCCCGGATGAAGCTGTGCCGGGAATATCAGCTGATTGCTTTTTACAGGCTTCTCCTCGATGAGATCGAGCAGCATCTTGATCGATGCACGCGCCATCTCCTCCTTCGGCTGGGAAATCGTCGTAAGTGACGGATGATAGTAAAGCGCCATATCGATTCCGTCAAAGCCCACTACCGAATAATCCTCCGGCACACGCTTCCCTGCCTCCAGGATAGCCTTGCAGGCGCCGATAGCAGTCGTATCCGATATCGTAAAGAGTGCACTAAACTCCCTGCCGGAATCCAGCAGCTCCTTTGTCACGGCATAGCCGTTCGCCGGTGTATAGGCTTCTATATCATCCTTCATATACAGCACGAGAGAAGGATCCAATTCAATACCATGCTTTTTTAATGCCCGCAAATAGCCGCTGTAACGTGTCCGTCCAATGCCACGATCTGCATATATCGGCCGGATGATAGCTATCTTTTTATGTCCGAGGCTGCACAGATAATCCACTATGCGATAGCTCTCCTCCTCATCATCGATCGATACATAATTCACCTCCGGTGTCAAAAGCGACTTGTCAGGTGCAAACGTACACAAAACATACGGAACCGAAAGCGTGCGAAAATCCTTCGCCTCACGATCAACACGTCCGCCCAGGAAAATAATACCTCGTAGACGCTTTTCCTTTACCAGCTCTGCCGCAACCTCCAGCTCATCCTCCTCCTGCTGAACACGCTGCAGCGTGATCGTATAATCCAAGGAGCTTAGCTCCTGCTCGAACACCTTAAACATTGCAAGGAAAAACGGGTTGTCAATACCTTTTATTAAGATCGCGATCGAATTGCTCTCCGTGCGTTTTAAATTGCGCGCGCTGTTGTTTGGAATATAATGATTCTCCTCGATGACGCGAAGAATCTTTTCCTTGGTCTCCGGATTAATATCCGGATGATTGTTGATCGCACGCGATACCGTACTTACACCAACTCCACAGATGCGTGCTACATCCTTTATCGTTAGCTCTGCCATTATAAACTCCGATCCTATACTATATAAAACCATGTAACATGGTAATTTTCGCCTACTAGAATATACCACAGGAACAAAAAAAGGGCAACCGTTACAGCTGCCCTATTCCTTATTCCTATTTTTTTACTGCCTTTTTCTTTTTTTCCGGTGTCTTATTTATAACCTTTTTTCGCCTTGTTCTGCCATAAACCACACTCAATTCGTAAATATCCTTTGCGAGTGCATCTGTTATTGCATTCCCTTTCATGCGCCATTTCCAGTTTTTGCCAAGGGTGGAAGGCTCGTTCATACGAGCCTCATTTCCCAGGCAAAGATAATCCTGCATAGGAATCACGCATCGATTTGCGACCGACGATAATGCCAGAGCAACCAGGGAGTGAACCAGTTGCTTCCTGTCGGCTCCTTTTTTATCCAGATAGGTCTCTACCATCGCGCGATCATCCTTGCTGATTGTATCCAACCATCCATACAACGTCTCGTTGTCATGTGTGCCGGTATAAACGACACAATTTTTATTATACACATATGGAATATAATCATTTCCGCCGGACTCATCCCGTGAATCAAAAGCAAACTCCAGTACCTTCATATTCGGCCAGCCGGTTTTTGCTACCAGCTCCCGTACTGAATCTGTGATAAAGCCCAAATCCTCCACAATAACATCCCGTCTTCCAAGACGCTTTTCCATCTCCTCAAACAGCTCGTATCCGGGTCCTTTTTCCCATTCACCATACTCTGCTGTCGGTGCTGATGCAGGAATCGCATAGTAGGAGTCAAATCCTCTGAAATGATCGATGCGCAAAATATCATATAGCTTGTAGCACATCTCCATACGCTTGATCCACCACTCATAATTTTGTGCCTTATGTGCCTTCCAATCATATAGTGGGTTGCCCCAAAGCTGACCTGTCGTCGCAAAGCCGTCCGGCGGGCAGCCTGCCACGGCAATTGGCATACAGTCCTCATCAAACTGAAACAGCGAGGGATTCGCCCAGGCATCTGCACTGTCAAATGCAACATAGATCGGCAGATCTCCGATAATCTTTATGCCCTTTGCATTTGCATAGTCCTTTAATTTCGTCCATTGCTTATCAAACTGATATTGCAAATATCGATAAAAGGCGATATCCTCTGAGAGCCTTTCGTTGTAGGCAGCCATAGCCTTTGGTCTTCGCAGGCGGATATCGTCCTCCCACTCGCTCCAGCTTTTTGCATCATGATCTGCCTTGATAGCCATATACAGAGCATAATCCTCCAACCAAAAGCTGTTTTCCCTGCAAAAATCCTTATATGCTGCATCCTCACTCAGATCCGTATTTTCAAATGCTTTTCGCAAGGCGATATAACGTGACTCATACATCTTTCCATAGTCGATGCTCGTCTCATCATCTCCAAAATCTAATTGCTCGCACGTTTCTATGTCCAGCACACCTTCCTCGATCAACGCCTCTAAGCTGATAAAATACGGATTACCAGCAAAGGTGGAAAAGGACTGGTATGGAGAATCTCCATAGCTTGTCTGTCCGAGCGGAAGAATCTGCCAGAGCTTTTGTCCTGCCGCCTCCAAAAAATCCACAAATGCATATGCTTCCTTTGAAAAGCATCCAATGCCGTATTTACCGGGAAGTGCACTCACCGGTAATAAGATACCGCTGCTTCTTGCCATTTCTCTAATCTCCTCTTAACCCTTTACAGCGCCTGCCACAACGCCATCAATAATATATTTCTGGCAGAACATATAAAATATTACGATCGGGATGATCGCAAGCACGAGCATCGCCATCATCGCGCCCATATCGATAGAGCCGTAACCACCCTTCAAATACTGAATAGCGATCGGAATCGTCTTGTACTTTGTAATATCAAGCACCAGATACGGAAGCAGGTAATCATTCCAGATCCACATGGTCTCTAGGATCGCTACGGAAATACAGGTCGGCTTCAACACCGGAAGCACCACCTGAAAATAAATCTCTAACGGATTGCAGCCATCGATCATCGCTGCCTCCTCGATCTCAAGCGGAATGGATTTCACAAAGCCGCAGAACATAAATACCGCAAGACCTGCACCAAAGCCTAAGTATACGATCACGATTCCCAAAGGATTTCCCATATGAAGCATATCCGCAAGCTTTGATAAGGTAAACATAACCATCTGGAACGGAACGATCATGGAAAAGATAAACAAATAATACAATACGCTGGTCCGTTTATTTTTTACACGGGTGACATACCATGCACACATAGAGGTGAACAGGATGATCACCGCCACAGAGGCAACCGTAATCCAGAGTGAATAACCAAAGGAGCTAAAGAAATCGATCTTCTCGATACCGCTCTTATAATTAGACAGCCCTACAAAGGCGCGTCCACTCGGAATGGAAAAGGGTTCTCTGCTGATGTATGTCTTTTTCTTAAAGGAATTGACAAGCACCACAAGTATCGGGAATACCCACGCCACACTCAAGATGGCAAAAAAGATAGTTCCAAATGTGATTTTTTCTTTTTTCTTCATTATTGCTCGACCTCCTTACTTCTGGTTGCACGCAGCTGGATCAACGCGATGGCTGCTACCAGGATAAAGAAGATGACAGCCTTTGCCTGGCCGACACCCTCCCAACCGGTTCTGCCATAGAAGGTGTCAAAGATATTGAGTGCGAGCATCTGTGACTTCTCACTCGGTGCACCGCCGGTCAATGCCATATTCTGATCAAATAGCTTAAAGCCGTTTGTTAATGTCAGGAAGCTGCAGATCGTAATGGACGGCATTAGCATCGGTATCGTCACATTGCGAAGCACCTGCCACTTGCTGGCTCCATCGATGCGCGCTGCCTCAATGAGCTCTCCGGGGATATTCTGGATACCGGCGATGTAGATGATCATCATATAACCGATCTGCTGCCAGTTCATAAGTATAACCAAGCCCCAGAAGCCGTAGGTGGCGCTATATGTTAATGTACGGTCGTAATATAACAGGACACCGTTTATGATCAGCTGCCAGATATAACCTAATACGATTCCACCGATCAAGTTTGGCATGAAGAAAACGGTTCGGAATATATTCGTACCTCTCATTGCTTTCGTAAGAAGCATCGCGATCGTAAAAGCGAATAAATTGATCGTGATGACGGATACAACGGTAAATAATGCCGTATACCAAAGTGCATGTACAAAGGTCGGATCCGTAAAGACCTTCACATAGTTGCTAAAGCCTACCAGCTTTGCATCTGTAACTGTCGTAAATTTACAAAAGGACAGGTAAATTCCCATGATAAACGGGATGATAAAGCCGATTAAAAACGCTGCAAACGTAGGAAGTACAAAAATCGGCGCATATTTTTTCATGGATTTTGTGTTCATATTCTGGTTCACTCCCTTTTTTAACAAAAACGGGCGGTTAATAAACCGCCCATTTTTATTTGTCAATTATTTACTGTGCATTTGCTGCTGCATACTCAGTAGCCCATCCATTCACAAACGCATCCTCAACTGCAGCCCAGTCGCCGGTACCCTGTGCGTACTCAGTCAATGCTGCACCTACGCCATCCTTCCAGGTCTCTGAAGGGATTGATGAGAAGTTCCATGAAACAGAGGTCTTGCCATCAGCGATGTAGCCGTCTGCTACTGCTACCAACGGGTTAGCAGGCATATAACCATCATCAAAGCTTGAGAAAGGTGTCAAGAAGCCCATGGTGTTTGCGATCGCATCGCGTCCGGTATCAGAAGTGATGCACCATGCCAAGAAGTCAAGGGTTGCCTGAATATCTTCCTCAGAAGCGTTCTTATTTACACACCAATAGTTCTCAGAACCTGTACATAAGCCCTGGTTTTCCTCACCGTCAGCTCCGATGTAGATCGGCAGCATGCCCAGCTCCTCATCGCCAAGACCCTCAGAGGTGCAATCTGCGTATGCCCATGTTCCGTTCTGATAGAATACTGCATCACCCATAGCGAACTCAGCTGCTGCATCCTCACCGGTCTTAGAAGAGATCATGGTAGGCTCGCAGGTAGAATCTGTGATGTAGAGATCCCAAATCTGCTTGTAGTTATCTAAGTAGGTTCCCTCAATTGCATCGGTAGAGCCGATTCCCTTATCCTGATACTCATAGTAGATCGGAAGGTTTGCTAAGTGAGTCTTGAATCTCCAGTCAGAAGAAGAATCCATACCTGCTGAGGTAAATGCACCTAAAATGCCAAGCTCATCCTTCTTTGCCTGAATATCATCTGCTACTGCCTTTAAGGTCTCAAAGTTATTGATCTCCTCTGCGGAAGAAACAACTGCTCCCTCAGTCTGGCAATACTCGCTCATCAATGTTGTGTTATAGATGATACCATAGGTCTCGATAACATATGCAATACCAGCTACTTCATCGCCGTTCTTTAATACGAAGTCATCGCTCTTAACCTGGTTATAAATCTCGCTGCCGGACAGATCATAGCAATAATCCTTCCAGGAAGCTAAACCAACCGGTCCGTTTACCTGGAACAGAGTCGGAGCATCGGTCTTAGCCATCTCTGACTTCAAGGTCTGCTCATAGGTTCCGGATGCTGCTGTCTCAACAGTAACCTCTACACCGGTCTCCTCTGTGTACTTTGCTGCTAAATCTACCCATGCATCTGCCTGCTCAGGCTTGAAGTTTAAGTAGTAAACCTTGCCGGTACCGGCTGTCTCTGCCGCATCATCTGTAGCTTCTGCTGCATCCTCTGTAGCTTCTGCGGTATCCTCGGTAGTCTCAGTCGTTGCTGTCTCCTCAGTGCTCTGGCCACAGCCCACGAAGGTGGTAGCAACCATTGCCATGCACAAAAGTGCACTCACCAGTTTCTTCTTCATTTTTTGTCCTCCATTTTGTTGTAAATGATTTGACACCTTAATGTGTCCTTACAAGTTCCGGTAGCGTTCTCGGTAATGTTGCCGGTAACGGTTCCGTTGAATAAATGATAGCATTCTGGTAACGTTTCCGCAATATGCCAAATCAACAAGTTTAACGCCATTTTTTTGTGCATGATAGACAAAAAAGTACCCCAGACTATTATCCGGGGTATCACTTTATCAAAAGACGCATCACCTGATCAGCTCCTCTAATACGGTATAGTCCCGCTTAGGATTTTTGCGTTTTGCGATCGTAAGCAGCTTTTTTGTAAGCAGTCGATAGATCTCTTTGTCCTCACCGCTTAATACATCCAAATGCTTTTGTACTGTGCGCTCATCCGCGCGTTCCGCAGGTCCTGTCAGGGCAGCTGTAGTATCCATTGTCAGAGCAGCGTCTAAATTACCACGCATCAGAGGAGCGAGTGCCTCTAGTGCCCTCTCCCGCTCAAAGCCACAAGCCTCTAGCTGCTCAACCGATAGCTCTACCAAACCGATCATGAGATTCGACGCCACGGAAGCAGCCGCATGATACGTCGTTTTTGCATCTGCAGAAATATCCTGTAAGGACAGCCCACAGTCTGCAAATGCCTCTCTTAATTTTTCAAAGTGCGTTCCGCTTCCTTCTATTGTAAAAAGCGCCTCTGAAAGCTTTAGGTAGGATGTATACCGATCTGATATGGCATATAGTGGATGCAGACTGGCTACTGTCACGCCAAGCTCATCCGCTCCATCAAATATAGCAGAAGACATCGCTCCGCTGCAATGCAATACGATCTTTCCTGCAGCCACCTGATTACGAAGGCTCTGCCATACGTTAGATATCTTATCATCCGGCGTCGTGATCGATATCACATCGCAGGCACTCGCAAGCTCACCTAGACTTTCAAAGCAAACAGAGTCCGTAAAAGCAGCTGCATCCCTTGCAGAGGCCATACTTTTGCTGTAGTAGCCTGCCAGCGTAAGGCTGCTATTTGCTTTAGTAATATATTTTCCGAGGCTGCAGCCTACACGGCCTGCTCCTATAAATCCAATCTTCATCTATCCTTTCCTTTCGCAGCTATCAGGAAGAAAAAGCGCCGGCATTCTGCCGACGCTTTTGACTTTTAAAAGTATCTTACATAAATACAGATCATGGAGATCAGTACCACCATAACAGTCGCCGGTGCACAGTATCTGCAATATTTGCCCCAGCTGATCGAATAACCGGAACGCGTCGCTTCGGAAATACCAACTACATTTGCAGATGCTCCGATCGGTGTTGCACTGCCACCGATATCCGTACCCATAGACAAAGACCATGCCAAAATAGACAGGTCAATACCCTGCAGCTGTGATAGCGTCTGGATCACCGGAAGCATCGTAGCTGCAAACGGAATATTGTCCACAAAGGCACTAGCGATAGCAGAAATCCATAGAATGACTGCCACTACAAGCATTGCATTTGAGCCACAGATATAACTGATACCGTCTGCGATCAGCTCCAATACACCTGTCTGCTCGAGTCCTCCTACCACGATAAAGAGTCCGATGAAAAACAGCAGCGTCTTATAATCGATATGCTTCAGCAGATCCAGCATCTCAGAGTGATGCACGATCAAGGTCAATATCGCTACCAATACACCTATAAAGGCCACCGTAAGTCCGGTGCTGGCATGAGTAATCAATAAAACAACTGCCAGGGCAAAGATCGCAATGCTTAGCTTAAACAGCTTCGCATCCGTGATGGCATCCTTTGGATCCGGCAGATGCTCCGGTGTCACACCGGTCTCTGCTGCCAGCTCCTTGTGAAAGCACAGATAAAAATAAATCACAGTAGCTATAAGACCAATTGCCGCGATCAAACCGGTATTAGTCAAAAAGTCCATAAAGGAATAATGCAGTGCTGTTCCGATAATGATATTCGGCGGATCTCCGCACATCGTAGCCGAGCCACCGAGATTTGCACAAAATACCTCCGCTAAAATCATCGGTACCGGGTTACACTTAAGCAGCTGGCACAGCTCAATCGTAACCGCCGCCAAAAACAAAATGACTGTGATGGAATCGATAAACATGGACAAGAACGCACTCATCAGCATAAATACGACAAAGATACGAACCGGCTTATAATCTACCAGCTTCGCAAGCTTTAAGCACAGCCAGCGGAAAAATCCGGCCTTTCCCATGCCCTCAACCATGATCATCATACCTGCGATAAAGATAATCGTTGACCAGTTAATACCCGCAGATGAGCCGGCCTCTGCACTTGTATGCCAAAAACCAAGCGTAAAAATACTGCGGACATTGAGTGTATCGATCACCGCTTGCGGGCTGCGCATACAGATACCGAATACGACAATCAGCATCAGAGCACCGCAGCCCAATGTTACATACTGTCGCTCGATCTTTTCCGTGACAATCATAACAAACATCACAAGGAAAATAATCAAAGCTAAAATCTTAGCAACCATATTTCCTCCTTCCAAGGCTTTTGCCTCTTCAAACATTTTTTAATGTAGCTTTTTTTCGGAAGGAAGTCAAGTAGCTTTTTTTATTACAGTTTCCAGATCTCCTGATTATACTGCTCAATCGTACGGTCTGATGAGAAAAAGCCTGCATTTGCGATGTTTTTCAGCATCATTTTTGCCCAGCCCAAACGATCCTCATAGGCTGCAAAAATACGATCCTTTGTCGCTACATAATCCGCATAATCCGGGAAGGTCATAAACCAGTCCTTGTTTAACAGCTCGTTATAGAGGCGCTCCAGATTCTCCTTTACGCCGATGCGAAGCATCTCATCTCCTACAATAAAATCAACGCACTTTTTCAGATCCGGATCCTTCTCATAATAATCACGTGATACATAATCGGCACGTGCGTAGCGATCGATAACAGTCTTTGAATCCTCTCCGAAGATAAAGATATTATCCTCTCCGACAAGCTGTGCGATCTCTACATTTGCTCCATCCATCGTACCGATCGTAACCGCACCATTTAGCATAAACTTCATATTACTCGTGCCGGAAGCCTCCTTAGAAGCAAGTGATATCTGCTCATCAATATCACAGGCAGGAATGAGCTTCTCTGCTAAGGTTACGTTGTAATTTTCTACCATCACAACCTGCAGATACTGGCTAACAAGCGGATCGGAAGCGATCAGCTGCTGCAGGCATAAAATCAGATGAATGATATCCTTTGCGATGACATAAGCCGGTGCGGCCTTTGCACCAAAGATCACAGTGATAGGACGCTTCGGAAGAATGCCCTCCTTGATCTCAAAATACTTATGGATCACGTAGAGTGCATTCAGCTGCTGTCTCTTATACTCATGCAGACGCTTGATCTGAATATCATAGATCGCTTTTTCAGATAATGAAATGCCCTGTGTACGCTGCATATAATCACGTAAAATCGCCTTGCGCGTCTCCTTTACGGAAAGCAGCCGCTCTAATACCGCCTCATCATCCATAAATTGCTCCAGCTTAGTAAGCTCTGTGGCATCCTTTTTAAAGCCGGATCCTATGAGCTCTTCTATCAGGCTGCTAAGCTCCGGATTACTGTATAAAAGCCAGCGGCGGAAGGTGATACCGTTAGTCTTATTATTGAATTTTTCCGGATATAGCTCATAGAACTTGTGCAGCTCCGTATTTTTCAAAATCTCCGTATGAAGTGCAGCCACACCGTTTACGCTGATGCCGTAGTGAATATCGATATGCGCCATGCAGACACAATCCTTTTCATTGATGATCGCCACATCAGGATCGCTGCACTTTTTATTGACGCGAGCGTCCAGTTCCCGGATGATCGGCATAAGCTGCGGAACCGCCTTCTTTAAAAAGGCAATCGGCCATTTTTCGAGCGCCTCTGCGAGAATCGTATGATTTGTATAGGCACAGGCTTTAGATACTACTTCTATCGCCTCATCCATCGTAAGCCCACGCTCCTGCAGCAGTCTGATCAGCTCCGGGATCACCATCGTCGGATGCGTATCGTTGATCTGAATGACAGCATAGTCATATAGATCATACAAGGTAGAGCCCTTTGCTACTGCCTCATCTAGGATCAAATGTGCCGCATTGCTGACCATAAAATACTGCTGGTATACACGAAGCAGTCTGCCTGCATCATCGCTGTCATCAGGATACAAAAACAGTGTCAGATTTTTAGCAATATTTGCCTTGTCAAAACCGATGGAATCTCCTGATACGATAGACTCATCTACGGATTCCACATCAAATAAATGCAGCTTTCTGGTTCCATTTTCATAGCCTACTACATCGATATCATACATTTTAGATTTTAAGGTGAAGCCGCCAAATTCAATCTCATAGCTCTTATCGGTAGGAATCAGCCAGGATCGATCATTTATCCAGGGATTCGGTACCTCACATTGCAGATTGTCACGAAACTGCTGCTTAAACAGTCCATAGTGATAATTTAAGCCTACGCCATCTCCCGGCAGTCCAAGTGTTGCGATGGAATCCAAAAAGCAGGCTGCAAGCCGGCCAAGTCCACCGTTTCCTAAGGAAGGCTCTGTTTCAATCTCCTCAAGCTCTGCGATGGATTTACCGCAAGCCTCCAGCTCACGCTTTACCTCGTCATAGAGTCCAAGATTGATTAGATTGTTCGATAAAAGCTTTCCGATCAAAAACTCTGCCGAGATATAATACAGCTTTTTCTTTCCATCGGTTTTTTCCTTTTCCTGTGCTGCCATCTTTACATATTCTAACAGGGCAACATAAATTTCTTCATAGGTGCACTGATCCATAAAACGGCCAAAGCGCTTCTTTACATATTCATTTACTGTCATTGTTTGCTCTCCTTTATGAATTATCGTTTTTTGTAGTATATGCTTTTTATTTTTAAAAATGCTTGCAATATTCGACCAAACAATAGTACAATCCTATCATCTTAGAGAAAGGATGCATCCCCATGAACATACCCGAATACGAATCGCTTCACGAGAAAAAGCAGCATTTTGATGCGGAATTTCCATACAATACATATCTATGCTCTATTCCGCTTGATTTTTTACAGGTACCGCTCCATTGGCATGACGAGATTGAGCTCATTTATGTAAAAAAGGGTAACGGCATCATCTGTGTGGATCTGACAGAATACACGGTAGCCGCCGGTGATATCGCACTTATCTTCCCAAGACAGCTCCATGAGATCCGTGCAAATGGTGAGGCAGTCATGGAATACGAGAATATCATTTTTGAAGAAAGCCTGCTTGAATCAAGCGGTGCAGATACGACCTATCCTCTCTTTTTAAAGCCGCTTTTTTCACTGCAGCTTTCCTGTCCGACAGTATTAAAATCAAGCGACAGCGCCTATACCTCCGTCCGTGACTGTCTCGATAGAAACGATCAGATCTGCTCATATTTTCCGGATGGCTATCCGCTTGCGATCAGAGGCAATCTCTTTATTTTATTTTTTGCACTCTATACCTGCCACTGCAAAGCGCAGCGTCTCGATACAACGAAAAAAAATATGGAAAAGCTCAAATCCGTCATCAAATACGTCGAGCTCAACTACTCCTCTCCCATGAGCATCACACAGATGGCACAGCTGGCTGGCTTTTCCGAATCTCATTTTATGAAATTTTTCAAGCAGACCATGGGGATATCCTTTAACGCGTATTTAAACAACTACAGGCTGACACTCGCTGCTCGTCTGCTGCTAGGCACCGATGAGACAATCCTATCGATCGCATCTGATGTAGGTTTTGATAATCTCTCCTATTTTAACCGTGCCTTCAAAAAAAAATACGGGAAAACTCCGAGCTCCTACCGCAAGGGTACACAAGCATAGGTCATTTTTTTGTATTTGTAAAAGCCTCCTAAACAGTTCTTTTTATCTGTCAGCTTTGCTATACAACCACCGG
>CAVBEI010000016.1:0-42713 GCA_963594555.1 Lachnospiraceae bacterium
ATGGTGCAGATCGCCGGTATCAACAAGAACGTACGCTACTATACCAGCACCCCGGAAATGCTTAAAAAGTATGCTGAAATGGTTCCGCCGGTTGACGAACAGAAGTGAAACCAATTCTCAAAATAAAAACAAGGCCGATGACACCGCAGGCGATGCCTTGCTTGCGAGCACCACATTCCGTGAGAAGTGCCATACAAATAGCCAGGGGCGTTTTGATTATAGCCTACCGTTTCAATGTTGTTCCATTGTTTGAGAATAAAAATATCAGAAGAAAAAGTCTATCAATTTCTTTTATATTTTGATAAACTATATGATGAGTTCACAGATCTGGAGAACAAAATTTTAAATAAGGAAATAAAGATATGTGGGGGTTATTTGCTGTTTTATCTGCGGTGTTTGCTGCTCTTACATCAATTTTAGCAAAAGTAGGTATTGAAAACGTAAACTCAAATTTGGGAACTGCAATTCGCACCGTAGTGGTTGTTGTTATGGCATGGGGGATGGTTTTGATCACGCATAGCTTAGGTGGCATTACCGAAATTAGCAAGAAAAGTTGGATATTTTTGATTCTTTCAGGGCTGGCAACAGGGGCATCATGGCTTTGCTATTATAAGGCATTGCAGATAGGTGATGCATCAAAGGTAGTTCCGATTGATAAGTTAAGCGTAGTTATTACTATGGTGCTGGCTTTTGTGTTCCTTCATGAGCAGTTTACCGCAAAATCCTTAATTGGATGCATTTTGATAGGTGCCGGAACTTTGATAATGGTACTTTAAGGATAATGGAAATTATTCTGAGTATAGAGCATGACAAGATGTAAAACGGAGTAAATAAATGAACAAAAAATATCAGATCGATACAGAGGAAAACAGGAAGTTTTTACAGGAGCTTGGAGAGAGGCTGCTTTGCTTTGGGCATGCATTTCCGTCACCGGAGGGCGGAGCATATTATCTGGGAGATGATGGAAGTCCATGGAAGGATAGGCCGCGAGAGACATGGATTACGGCACGCATGCTGCACGTATACAGCATAGGTTCTTTTTTGGGGCATGAGGGTAGTGAGGCGTTGGCAGATGCTGCACTAAAAGGATTGCGAGGAGAACTAAAGGATCAGATAAATGGCGGCTGGTATGCCGGGAGAAGTGCAGCTGGCGGAATTTTGCCGCAAAAGCAGTGCTATGCACATGCCTTCGTGATTTTGGCGGCTTGCTCTGCACTTTTGGCGGAGAGATCTGGCGCAAAGGAACTGCTTGAGGAAGCACTCGAAGTATATGATGCGAGGTTTTGGGATGAAGAAATCGGTCTATCCTGTGATACATGGGATACAAAATTTCAGGTATTAGACGATTATCGCGGATTAAATGCCAATATGCATACAGTAGAAGCCTTTTTAGCAGCTGCTGATGTGCTGGGTGAGGAGAGCTACCGTGTGCGCGCCGGCAGAATCATCGATCATGTGATAGGCTGGGCAAAGGACAATGACTGGCGCATTCCGGAGCATTATAAAAAGGACTGGACACCGGATTTGGATTGTAACAAGAAAAAGCCGGAGGATCCGTTTAAGCCATATGGAGCTACGCCGGGACATGGCTTAGAATGGGCGAGACTGATCACGCAGTGGGCATTATCCTCACAGCTGACGAGGGAACAGAAGGATATGTATTTTGCGGCAGCGTGTCAGCTTTATAAACAGGCGATAGGGGATGCCTGGAATACTGATGGCGCGCCGGGGATAGTATATACCACGGATTGGGACGGAAAACCGATCGTGCATGATCGGATGCACTGGACCTTAGCGGAGGCGATTAATTCTGCGGCAGTACTTTACCGTGTGAGTGGAGAGGAGAGCTACGCGGCGGATTATGAGGCGTTTATGCAATATCTGGATGAGTGTGTGCTAGATCATGCCACAGGCTCATGGTTTCATCAGCTGGATCGAAAAAATCAGGTGATTGGTACTGTATGGCCCGGAAAATCCGATCTCTATCATGCCCTGCAGGCTACACTGATCGTATATCATGCACCGGAGGTATCGATCGCACCGGCTGTAAAAAGGAATTGCGTAACAGGATAAAGTATGATATATTGACTGACGTATTATTTATAGAAACTGAATAGAGAGCAATCAGGTGTCGGAGCCGCTGAAGGATATGCGGACTCCGGTGAAAAGGGAAACAGGTGCGAATCCTGTACGAACTCGTCACCGTAATGAAGGAGCAAGGCCAATAGATCACTGGGAGACTGGGAAGATGGCTAAAGCGATGATCTCTGAGTCGGGAGACCTGCCTGATCGCTGTACGGAAACAATTGTTTCAAGCCACGAGTCATTGGCTGTACGTAAGATGGACAGAGCATATTTTTGAAGCCGAGCCCTCTTTTTCTTGTGCACAGACCCTTTCTCAGCAAATGAAAAAGGGTTTTTATTTTTGTGTTGGAAATTGTATCCGTTAGCGCGCTTTTATTCAAACAGCATGCGCAGAGAATTTCTGCAGAAAAGAGGGAAACATGAAAAGAAAAGTAGTAGCTGGTGGAATGGCGATTTTGATGTCGGCCTTATGCATGGGTGGTTGCGGAAACAGCGCTGATGAGGTCGCAGAACTCATCGATGCGATCTATGTACAGGAGCGCACGGATGAGACGGACGAGCAGTGTGAAGCAGCGAAAAAAGCATGGGACGCTTTGACGGATGAACAAAAGCAGCAGGTGGAAGGTGAAGAGGCAGATCCGGATTATTTTGGCAGAGACACGGGAGATGCCTCAAAGGACGATCCGCGCAACCAGGATGAGATCGGGGAAAACGAGATTTTGGTAGTGAGCTTTGGAACCTCCTTTAATGACAGCCGTGTGGCAGACATCAAGGGAATCGAGGATGCGATCGCAGCTGCCTATCCGGATTGGTCTGTGCGCCGTGCCTTTACTGCACAGATCATCATCAACCACATTCAGGCCAGAGATGGTGAAAAAATCGATAACATGGATCAGGCGATGGAGCGCGCCGTAGAAAATGGTGTGAAAAATCTGATTATTCAGCCGACCCATCTCATGCATGGAGCAGAGTACGATGAACTAACAGAGACTGCCAAGGCTTACGCCGATCAGTTTGAGAGTATCAAGATCGCAGAGCCGCTGCTTGGCGAGGTTGGCTCAGATGTGACTGCTGTAAATTCAGATAAGCAGGCAGTAGCAGAAATCTTGACCGCTGAGGCAGTAGAGACTGCAGGCTTTGATAGTTTGGATGCAGCAAAGGAGGGTGGCACTGCATTTGTATTTATGGGACATGGAACCTCACATGCTGCAAAGGTCTCTTATACGCAGATGCAGACACAGATGAGTGAGCTGGGCTATGAGAATGTCTATATCGGAACGGTTGAGGGTGAACCGGAGGAGACCGCCTGTGAGGCATTGATCGATACGATCGCACAGGCAGGCTATAAAGCAGTGATCCTTCGTCCGTTAATGGTCGTGGCAGGTGACCATGCAAATAACGATATGGCAGGAGAGGATGAGGATTCCTGGGTGAGCCAGTTTAAAGCCAGCGGCAAATTTGACAGCGTAGATACGCAGGTTTACGGACTTGGAGAGATCTCAGAGATTCAAACGATCTATGTGGAACATACAGCAGCTGCAATTAATGATTAAACGAAGCGTAGGGTAGGAAAAAATGAGGATAAAAAAATATACTGCAGCCTTTTTATGTCTGCTTTTGACGGTTGTATTTGCTTTGAGCGGCTGCACCGGTGCAACGGAAAAAGCGACAATTTCTGATGGAGTCTATCAGGCGGATTTTATCACGGACAGCTCGATGTTTCATGTGAATGAAACCTGTGATGGGAAAGGAACACTCACGGTAAAGGATGGGCAGATGACTATCCACATTACCTTAGGGTCAAAAAATATCGTAAATCTCTATCTTGGACTGGCTAAGGATGCGCAAAAGGAGGGTGCGGTTTTGCTGCAGCCGACAGTGGATACTGTCACCTATGACGATGGCTTAACCGAGGAGGTCTATGGCTTTGACGTGCCGGTGGAAGCACTGGATGAGGACTTTGATCTGGCCATAATCGGCACAAAGGGAATATGGTACGACCATAAGGTGAGTGTGTCAAATCCGACGCCTGTTGAGGATACCGAGAATGATACAGGGAGCGTGGCGTTAGAGGATGGAACCTATACAGTGGAGGCTACACTGACGGGAGGAAGCGGAAAGGCGTTTATCGCCTCTCCGCTGACACTTTTGGTGTCGGAGGGCTCTATGCTCGCACGTATCTGCTGGAGCAGTCCAAATTATGACTACATGCTGGTGGAGGGCGAAAAGTATCTGCCGGTAAATGCTGAAGGGGACTCAGTGTTTGAGATTCCTGTTTCTGTTTTTGATGCGCCGATTTCTGTTGTGGCTGATACGGTTGCGATGAGTAAGCCGCATGAGATCGATTATACGATCACGCTGCACTCGGATACGCTGAAGGCGGATCAAAAACAGGAGCAGGACTTATCGATTGCCTGGAGCGATTTAAAATGTACAGGCAGGATGGAATTATCCTACGCGAATAATTTTTCGGTGGAGGAATATGGGGATTATCGTCTGCTTACCACGATGGATGACACGAAGGTGCTGATTGTACCAAAGAATTCGCCTGTACCAAAGGATGTGCCGGAGGATGTGATCGTGGTGAAGCAGCCGGTAGAGAAGCTGTATCTGGTGGCCTCTGCCGCGATGGATATGTTCGCTTCTCTAGATGCAGTTGATACGATCAGTTTTTCAGGGCAAAAGGAGGAGGGCTGGTATATCCAGGCGGCAAAGGAAGCGATGGATAGCGGAGAACTCGTATATGCAGGTAAATACAGTTCCCCGGATTACGAGCTTTTGGTGCAGCAGGGTTGTACGCTTGCGATTGAAAATCGCATGATCACTCATTCGCCACAGGTCGTGGAGATGCTGGAGAAATTCGACATTCCGGTTATCATCGATGATTCGAGCTATGAAGCTCATCCGCTTGGACGCGTGGAATGGGTGAAGTTTTACGGTGCCTTGCTCGGAAAGGAAAAAGAGGCACAGGCTGTTTTTGACGAGCAGGAGCAGATACTCTGCAAGCTTTCCGAGACAGAAAATACCGGGAAAACCGTGGCATATTTTTATATCACCTCAAACGGCCTCATCCAGATTCGACAGTCTAGCGATTATATACCGAAAATGCTTGAACTGTCCGGCGGACAGTATATTTTTTCGGATGCTGTGGAGGAGGAGAGCGCCCGCTCGACGATGACACTTCAGGTGGAGGAATTTTATGACAAGGCAAAGTCGGCGGATTATCTGATCTACAACAGCTCGATCGACGGTGGTGTCTCATCACTTGCACAGCTTTTGGAAAAATGTGCAGCCTTGGCGGATTTTAAAGCGGTAAAGGAAGGAAATGTGTGGTGTACGACGAATGATATGTATCAGCAGTCGATGTCGATAGGCTATATGATGCAGGATTTTCACGGGATGCTTACAGGTGAAGAGGAGAGTCAGATGCACTATCTGTTTCACCTGGAATAGGAAGGAGTGGCGTTGCAAAAGAAAAAAACAAAAAGGAGCATTATTACTTTGCTGCTTTTGCTGCTTGGGATCGTAGTTTTTCTGGCGCTTAGCGTATGTATCGGGAGTGTGCCGATAGCTTTATCAGATATCCTAAGCTCACTTCGTGGAATAGAAATTGACAATGCAAGAATTGTGTGGGATATTCGTATGCCGCGAGCGATTGCGGCGATACTTTTAGGAGGTGCATTAGGGCTCTCCGGTTATCTGTTGCAGAGCTTTTTTCATAATCCGATCGCAGGCCCGTTTGTGCTGGGTATTTCCTCCGGGGCAAAAATGATGGTTGCACTGGTGATGATATTTCTGCTGGAGCGTATGAGACGAGTCAGCTCCTGGACGATGATCGCGGCAGCTTTTTTTGGGGCGTTACTGTCTATGGGGATTGTGTTGGTGTTTTCCTATTGGATCAAACAGATGTCGGCTCTTATCATATGCGGTATTATGATTGGCTACATCTGCTCTGCGATCACGGATTTTCTCATAACCTTTGCCAGTGATGCGCAGATAGTAAATCTGCACAACTGGTCTAGGGGGAGCTTTTCCGGAATCACCTGGGACAATGTGAGCGTTGTGGCATGCATCCTATCAGTGACGTGTGTGATCATATTTTGTTTATCCAAGCCGCTTGGCGCTTATTTACTGGGAGAAGCGTATGCAAAAAATCTGGGCGTGGATATCAGGCTGCTTCGCGTGATGCTTGTGTTATTATCGAGCATCCTGTCTGCTTGTATTGTCGCCTTTGCAGGGCCTATTTCCTTTGTTGGGATTGCGGTACCGCATTTAGTAAAGCAGCTGCTGGGCAGCAATAAACCGCTTGTTATGATACCGGCGTGCTTTCTGGGAGGTGGCATCTTTTGCCAGTTTTGTGATCTGTTGGCAAGAACCGTTGTGGCACCAAGTGAGCTTAGCATTAGTACGGTGACGGCAGTTTTTGGTGCTCCTGTAGTGCTGTGGGTGATGATAAAACGAAGGGTTGATAGGTAAAGGGATCGTGATATGGACTTATTTTTTCGTGCAGAGGGACTTAGCGTAGGCTATCACGGCAAGGAGCTGATCAAGGAGATGACCTTTGGTATAAAAAAGGGTGAGATATTGACCTTGATCGGGCCAAACGGCGCAGGAAAGACGACTGTTTTAAAAAGCATTGCCGGGCAGTTAGCACCACTTGGAGGCGTGCTTTTTATGGATGCGCAGGACCTGGCAGGCTTTTCGAGAAATCAGCTGGCAAGGAGCATGGCAGTAGTGCTGACAGATCCGCTTCACAGCGAGCTTATGACCTGTGAGGAAGTGGTCGAGATGGGGAGATTTCCGTATACCGGACGTCTTGGCGTGCTATCAGAGGCAGATCATCTAGTTGTTTATGAGGCGATGGAGCTGGTTGGGGTGAGCGGCCTGCGAGATAGGGAATTTGCAAAGCTTAGTGACGGACAGCGGCAGAGAGTGCTGCTTGCAAAGGGGCTCTGCCAGGAGCCGGCACTTCTTTTGCTTGATGAGCCGACCTCCTATCTGGATGTAAAATACAAGCTGGAGTTTTTATCCATTCTACAAAGGCTGTGCAGAAAAAAAGGGATTACGGCTATCGTATCGCTTCACGAGCTTGATCTGGCAGAACGCATCTCCGATCGGATTTTATGCATCAAGGGAGATCGTGTGGAGCGTTTTGGTGCGCCGGAGGAGATTTTTGTGCCCGGGTATATCAAAGAGCTTTTTTCGATCACAGCAGGCAGCTTTGATGAGGTGAGCGGCAGTATGGAGCTGCAGAAACCGATGGGAGAGCCACAGGTGTTTGTGATCGCACGTGGAGGCTGTATGAGAAGTGTCTATAGAAGATTACAGCGGGCAGATGTTTCCTTTGCGACAGGTATTTTGTATGAAAATGATCTGGATTATCCGGTTGCCTGTGCGCTCTCAGGATGTGTGATCTCGGCGAGAGCCTTTGAGCCGGTTGGCGAAACACATATTATGCAGGCAAAAAAAATATTATGCAGTTGCAAAAAGGTGATCTGTGTTAGTGAGCCGTTTGCCCCGTTAGAGCAATATAATGCAGCACTTTTGGATTATGCGAGGACATGTGAAAAGGATATTGAGCTATGGCAAAGGTGATCATGATACAGGGTACGATGTCAAATGTCGGGAAGAGCTTTCTGGTGGCAGGCTTGTGTCGGATCTTCAGTCAGGATGGATATAGGGTGGCACCGTTTAAATCGCAGAATATGGCACTGAATTCCTATATCACCACGGAAGGGCTGGAGATGGGACGGGCACAGGTCATGCAGGCAGAGGCATGTGGCATCGAGCCGATGGTGTGCATGAATCCAATCCTTTTAAAGCCGACTAGCCACACCGGTTCACAGGTGATCGTAAACGGTGAGGTACTTTGTGATATGAGTGCAAGGGAGTATTTTGCCTATAAAAAGCGACTGCTTCCGGACATAAGGGCTGCCTTTTTAAAGCTCTCTGACTATGCGGATATCATCGTCATCGAGGGTGCAGGAAGCCCTGCAGAGATTAATCTAAAGCAGCAGGATATTGTAAATATGGGATTGGCGAAGCTAGTGGATGCACCGGTGCTTCTCGTAGGAGATATTGATAGAGGTGGTGTGTTTGCACAGCTGCTTGGAACGATGCAGCTGCTCGAGGAATCGGAGAAAAGACGGGTGCAGGGGTTGATCATCAATAAATTCCGTGGAGATGTATCGATTTTAGAGCCGGGTATCGTGGAGCTGGAGAGACGTATACAGCTGCCCGTCGTAGGGTGTGTTCCGTATCTTGAGGTATCCTTAGATGATGAGGATAGCCAGACGGAGCGCTTTTGTACAAAGCAGGAGGGCTTGATCGATCTTGCGATCATACGGTTTCCTAGAATCTCTAACTTTACGGATTTTCACGTGTTTGAGCAAATACCTGAGGTGAGCGTGCGATACGTAGATTCCGTGTATGCCCTGCATCATCCGGATATGATCTTTTTGCCAGGCAGTAAAAATACCATAGCAGATCTAAAATGGATGCGTGAGAATGGCCTGGAGGCTGCCATCAAAAAAGCTGCAGAGGATATCCCGATCTTTGGCATATGCGGTGGCTATCAGATGCTTGGAAATAAAATCAGCGATCCTAATGGCGTAGAGGAAGGCGGACAAATCGAGGGTATGGGGCTGCTTGGCGTACAAACGGTTTTGACACCAAAAAAGATACGTGCCAGAGTATCCGGCAATATCGAGAGGCTGGAGGGGATTTTTGGTGTACTATCCGGCGCTTTCTTTAGCGGTTATGAGATCCATATGGGTAGAACTAATGATGGTGGCTGCTTTGTAAAGAAGGCCAAGCAAAAGGAGGTGTATGGCTCCTATGTGCATGGGCTATTTGATGAGGAAGGGATCGCCGAGGCTATGGTGCAGGCTTTAGCTAAAAAGAAGGGCATCTCATTAGAACACAGAGCGTATATGGATGCGCAGAGCTTTAAGGATAAGCAATACGAGCTGCTGGCAGATACGCTGCGCAGCAATCTGAATATGGAGGCGATCTATGGAATGCTTAGAGAAGCCAGTCTGGAATGAGTATACGAGAGAAGAGCTGGGTGGACTTTCGATCATAAAGCCGGATGAGAACTGTAGAAAACGGGTAAAGCAAAACTGGGATACCATCGCAAAGCCGTTAGACGGAATGGGAATATTTGAGTCCTTCGTGGCGCAGATCGGAGCGATCACAGGTACTGAGAATATCGATATTAAAAAGAAGGCGGTTGTGATCTTTTGTGCGGATAATGGAATCGTAAACGAGGGTGTCAGCCAGAGCAGCCAAGAGGTTACTGCTTCGGTGGCAAAAGCGATGGGAAAAGGACTCTCCTGCGTAGGACGCATGGCTCGTGCTATAGGCGCAGATACCATACCGGTGGATATCGGAATCGATACAAAAGAGTCAATAAAAGGCGTGCTTTCGCGTAAAATAAGATGTGGAACGAGAAATTTTATAAAGGAGCCGGCCATGACAAGGGAGGAAGCCATTCGCGCGATAGCGACAGGAATAGAGCTAGCCTATGCGTGTAAGGAGGACGGTTATCAGATATTAGCGACAGGAGAGCTGGGCATCGGAAATACCACAACCAGCAGTGCCCTAGCGGCGGTACTGCTGCGAAGAAGCGCAGAAGAGGTAACAGGAAAGGGCGCCGGCTTAGATGCGGCAGGTCTTATCAGAAAGCAGAGTGTGATAAAGGAGTCTATAAAAAAATATGATCTCTATCATGCAGATGCCCTAGAGGCACTGCAAACAGTAGGCGGACTGGATATAGCCGGTCTATGTGGGCTATGTATCGGTGCAGCCTGCGTTAGACTGCCGATTGTATTGGACGGAGTCATAAGCTTAGTGGCGGCACTTTTGGCAGAACGGATGCTTCCAGGAGTAAGAGACTATCTTTTGCCCTCCCACAAGGGCAGAGAGCCTGCTGCGGCACTGCTGGCAAGAGAGCTTGCACTCACACCGCCCATCGATGCAGACATGGCGCTGGGGGAAGGCACAGGAGCGGTCATGATGCTATCCTTGCTTGAGCTGGCACTGAGTATATATCATGGAAATACCACCTTTGAGGATATGCGCTTAAAGCAATATGAGAGGTTTGCCTAGATGCTGGTACTTATTTTGGGTGGAAGCGGAAGCGGCAAGTCTGCGTATGCAGAAGAGTATGTGATGAGCCATTTCTGTGATTTCAGGAAATATTATATTGCCACAATGCAGATATGTGATGAGGAAGGACGAAAAAAGGTCCGCAGACACAAAAAAATGCGGGAGGGCAAGGGCTTTTTTACAATAGAGCAGCCGGTGGATGTCAGTGCAATTGCAGAAAAAATACAGCCGGATACAAAAAATGACGTGGGACTTTTAGAATGTGTGTCGAATCTGCTGGCAAATGAGATGTTTGGAGGAAACGAAAGGGAAGATACTATAGTAGTGAGTGAACGTGTGCTTGCAGGTATCGATCGCCTGCATCAGCTGCTTGGGCATCTAGTTATCGTTTCTAACAATGTGTTTGAGGATGGACTTAATTATGATGCAGCGACAGTAAGCTACATTCAGGCATTAGGGCTTATCAATCAAGGTCTCGCGGAACGTGCGGATGAGGTGATTGAGGTCGTTGCAGGCATTCCGATACGGTTGAAGGAGGAATAATATGCGTTTCTTTCGTGCAATGCTCATCGCTTTTTCCATGTATTCGCAGATTCCTATACCGCAATTTGCATGGAAGGAGGAGGATATGAGATATATGCTCTGCTTTTTTCCATGGATCGGGGCACTAATCGGTGGTCTGGTCTATGGCTGGGGCATGCTTGCAGGTTACTTAGAGCTTGGTATACTATCTAAAACCTTCATCGGCGCAGCGATTCCTTTGCTTGTGACAGGCGGTTTTCATGCAGATGGATTTTTCGATACAAGGGATGCCCTATCCTCCTGCCAGACGAGAGAGAAAAAGCTTGCTATTCTAAAGGATCCGCATATCGGGGCGTTTGCGGTGATACATTTTGCGGTGTATGGACTGGTCTATCTGGCGGCTTTTTCAGAGCTTCGGGATATGGATCTGTTGTTTTTTTCATGCAGCGGATTTTTCCTCTCGCGGGCGTTGAGCGGAATTGCGGTGGTGACCTTTCCATCGGCAAAGGAGGAGGGATTGCTGTATTCCTTTGCAAAAAAAGCAGATGAGAGGATAGTTTTGATATCGCTGATTGCGCAGACCTGCATATGCGTGGCATTTTGTCTATGGAGGGAGCTGCTATTAGGCGGTATCGTAACAGCAGCAGTGCTTGCGTCATTTTTTTATTATTATGGTCGTACGAAAAAAGAATTTGGTGGAATTACCGGTGATACGGCAGGCTATTTTGTATTGTTATGCGAATGCATAGTGATGCTTAGTATGGCTGTGATTCAGGTGATGAGGTGAGTGGATGAAGCTTGTGATTGGCGGAAGAGCCCAGGGAAAACGACGCTATGTGATAGGAGAGAATCCGGATGCTTTTTGTATTTTTGATGGAAGGCTTGCAAGTAAAGAGGAGCTAAAAGAGGCAATGGAGCATAAAAAAACCGTAGTGATCGATCAGCTGCAGTGTTGGATGAGGGAATGTCTGTTACAGAAACGAGAAGCAAAAAAGGAAATGGAGCAGTTTTTAGCAGAAGCAGAGGATTGTATCATCATCTGTGATGAGATCGGAAATGGGATCGTGCCGATGGATGCCTTTGAACGAAAATACCGGGAATTGACCGGCAGAATGCTGATAGAGCTGGCGAGAGATGCACAAGAGGTGGTACGGGTAATATGTGGGATTGGTCAGAAAATCAAATAAATGCACATATCCTCGCCTTTATTTTGGGCTTTATGTTGGATCTGATCGTTGGAGATCCTCATAATCTGCCGCATCCAATTCGTCTGATCGGTGCCTTGATAAGCTCTCTTGAAAAAAGGCTTCGTGGAAAGCAGACCATAAGGGATGAGAAAATGGAATTGCGCGGTGGAGCCTGGATGGTTTTTTTCGTGCTTGTCACTACGCTTTTAGTATCGGCGTGTTTGTATGTCGGAGCCTATGCGCTGCATCCATATGTAGGTATTTTTGTCGAGACGATCATGACTGCACAGATTTTAGCTACGAAGAGTCTGCGCATAGAGAGCATGAGGGTCTATCACTGTCTGCAGGAGAAGGGAATCGATGCGGCAAGAGAGGCACTTTCATATATCGTAGGCAGAGATACGAAGGAGCTCTCAGAAGAGGAGATAATACGTGCGGCTGTGGAAACGGTGGCGGAAAACACCTCAGACGGCGTTTTAGCTCCGATGCTTTATACAGCCATAGGAGGTCCTGTGCTAGGATTTTTTTATAAGGCAGTTAATACGATGGATTCCATGGTAGGCTATAAAAATGAGACGTATCTGTATTTTGGAAGAGCGGCAGCAAAGCTCGATGATGTGATGAATTTCATACCCTCCCGCATCAGTGCGCAGCTTTTGATCGCTGCAGCATATATAAGCGGCAGGGAGTTTGACGGTGGTGAGGCCAGACGAATTCATAAACGCGATCACGATAAGCATGCGAGTCCGAATTCTGCACAGACGGAATCGGTCTGTGCCGGTGCACTAGGGGTGCGTCTGGGAGGAGATAGCAGCTATTTTGGGAAAAAGGTAAAAAAGCCTCACATCGGAGATGCAGCAAGAGAAATCGAGCGAGCGGATATCATACGGGCAAATACCTTGATGAGCCGAAGTGCCTGGCTTTTAGCTTTGCTTTGTGTATGTGGGATGGCACTTTTGCGCTGTTTGCTTTAGAGGGAGAGATAAACGTGGCGTATGTACATGGCGGAGACATCTATAACAACAAAATAGAACTGGATTTTTCAGTTAATATCAATCCCTTTGGCATGCCGCACGGGGTAAGGAGAGCACTGCATCGGGCAGTAGAGCATGTCAGGGAATATCCGGATCCGCAGACAGATAAGCTAAAGGGGGCATTAGCAAGGCAGGTGGGCGTGCCAAAGGAAACGTTGCTGTTTGGAAATGGTGCCTCGGAGCTATTTATGGGAATCGTACATGCCCTGCGGCCGAGAAAAATATTGCTTCCGATTCCAAGCTTTTACGGTTATCAATATGCGGCGCAGGCAGCCGGCTGTGAGATACAATATCTTTTTTTACCTAAAGAGCAGGAGTTTTCAGTGGGAGAGGAGCTGCTTTTACAATTGAATGATACGATTGATATGGTGTTTTTGGCCAATCCAAATAATCCAACAGGCAGGTGTATTCCGCAGGAGCTTCTAAGGAAGCTGTTAGCAGTCTGTCGTGATAGAGGAATTTATGTGGTAGTGGATGAGTGCTTTTTGCCGTTTTGTGAGGGAGAGGTCTCTATAGCAGGAGAGTGTGTGAATAATCCAAATGTGATTTTGGTAGAGGCCTTTACGAAGCTGTATGCGATTCCGGGAGTGAGGCTTGGATATCTGATTTGTCAGGATGCATGCCTGCTTCAAAAAATAAGGGCGCAGCTGCCGGAGTGGAATATATCAGTGTTTGCACAAGCAGCAGGGTTAGCCTGCATCGAAGAGAACGATTTTGCAGGCAAAACGGCTGCGTATGTAAAAAGAGAACGGGCTAATTTATCCAAACAGCTGGAAAAAATGGGCATTAAGGTATTTCCTGGAGAGGGAGTCTTTTTATTTGTGTATTCAAAGGAGCCGCTGTATGAGCTTTTGCTGAAGCGAGGCATTCTGATACGCGATTGCAGTAATTTTTTGGGGCTAACGAAGGGGTATTACCGCATCGCCATAAAGCGGCGAAGAGAAAATAAAATATTACTGAGAAAGCTGGGTGAATGTCTTGTCTGAGATCGAATATGTATTGCCGCAGGAGATTGAAAAGAGAAGCTTTGCGATCATTAAGGAGGAATTAGCAGCACGTGGAGTCGTGCTGCCAAAGGAGCAGGAAGCGATCACGATGCGAGCCATCCATACGAGCGCGGATTTTGATTATATCGAGACGCTGACCTATTCGAAGGGAGCAGTAGCGATAGCAAAGAAGCTCCTTTTATCCGGTGCAGACATCGTGACAGATACGAATATGGCGCTGGCAGGCATCAATAAACGGCTATTAGCACGCTTTGGCGGAGAGGCCTGCTGCTATATGGCACTAGAGGAGGTGGCAGCTGAGGCGCGTCGCCGTGGTGTTACGCGTGCACAGATTAGTATGGAATATGCAGCAAAACGGGAAAAACCGGTCATCTTTGCGATCGGGAATGCACCGACTGCACTTATACGGCTATACGAGCTATTGTGTGAGGGGACGTATCGGCCGGCCTTTTTGATCGGAGTGCCGGTAGGCTTTGTGAATGTGGAGGCGGCAAAGGAATTGCTATTAAAAACAGATGTGCCTTATATCATCAATCGTGGTAGAAAGGGTGGAAGCGGCGTGGCAGCAGCTATATGCAATGCGCTGCTTTACGAGCTGGCAGGGGAGTAGAGGATGCGTTATGGCTTTACAACGGGAAGCTGTGCAGCAGCTGCTGCAAAGGCAGCGGCCTATATGCTGCTTTCCGGCAGACGAAAGGAAGAAATCACGATTTTAACGCCAAAGGGGATTTCCTTTACTGCAAGGCTGCTTGCAATCGAGCGATCACAGGATAGCGTAAGCTGTGCCGTGGAAAAGGATGGCGGAGATGATCCGGACATTACAAGCGGTGCATGGATCACGGCCAAAGTATCCTATGTAAAGACAGATGAGAGAAGGATAGACTATCCACAGGTGGTGATAGAGGGCGCTAAAGGAGTGGGACGAATCAGCCGTCCGGGATTAGACCAGCCAATCGGAGCAGCCGCGATCAATCATGTGCCAAGAGAGATGATAAAAAGCGAGGTGCTATCGGTATGTCAGCTGTTTGATTATCAGGGTATCCTTCTGGTGGAGATTTCGGTACCGCAGGGCGAGGAGATCGCAAGGCAGACCTTTAATCCGCGGCTTGGCATAACAGGTGGTATTTCAATCCTTGGAACGAGCGGAATCGTGGAGCCGATGAGCACGCAGGCGCTGCTTGATACGATACGCGTTGAACTCTCGCAAAGGAGAGCGATGGGGTATGATCATGCGGCGATCGCACCGGGAAATTATGGGCAGGAATTTATGAAGCGAGCGTATGGATATGATCTGGAGCGCAGCATAAAATGCAGCAATTTTATTGGTGCAACGATTGATATGGCGGTAGAGCTTGGCTTTAAACGTATTCTTTTGACAGGTCATATAGGAAAGCTCATCAAGGTATCCGGTGGTATCATGAATACGCATTCCTCCGAGGGAGATTGCAGGATGGAGCTTTTGGTGGCAGCAGCCATATCCTGTGGGGTAGAAACTGAGCGATTGAAAAGGCTACTATCCTGCGTGACGACAGAGGAGGCGCTTCGTCTGTTAGAGGATGCGGGTAAGAGACAGCAGGTGATGGATGTTGTAGGTGAGCGTGTCTATGAGCATCTAAACAAACGTGCGAAGGGATGCATGAAGATCGATTGTATCATATATTCCAACGAATATGGAGAATTGGCAAAAAGTAAGGAGGCGACAGAATGGTTTCCTTTGTTGGAGCAGGAAGCGGAGCAGAGGATTTGATCACGGTAAGAGGGATGCGTTTATTGCAGCAGGCAGATGTGATCATCTATGCAGGCTCGCTGGTGAATCCAAAGCTATTGGGTTATGCAAATGCAGAATGCGAGATTTATAACAGTGCACACTTAACACTAGAGGAAGTGATCGCACTGATACAGCAGGCGTGGGAGAAAAAGAAAGAGGTAGTTCGACTGCATACGGGCGATCCGAGTATATATGGAGCCGTGCGGGAACAGATGGATGAGCTAGATCGGCTGGGCATCGATTATGAGTGCTGCCCCGGTGTGAGTGCTTGCTTTGGCGCAGCGGCTGCGCTTAAGCTGGAATATACCTTGCCGGGTATCTCACAGACTCTGATTTTGACACGAATGGAAGGAAAAACCGCTGTTCCAAAGACAGAGAGTATCGAGAGCCTGGCAGCGCATCAGGCCACGATGGCGATTTATTTAAGCGCCGGGATGTTAGAGGAGCTGTGCGAGAGACTGCTGGCAGGGGGATACCATATGGATACGCCGGCAGCACTTGTATACAAGGTGAGCTGGCCGGAGGAGCAGGTGTATATATGCACGGTAGGAACGCTTTCTTGTGTTGCAAGAGAGCATGGAATCAAAAAGACGGCGCTTGTATTAGTGGGAGAAGCGATCGCACAGCAGCATTACACAAAATCCAGATTATATGCAGCGGATTTTTCTACGGAATATAGAAGCAGCGTAACTGTGAAGATGCGGAATGGTTACAAAATATGAATATCAGTATAATCAGCTTTACACAGCGAGGCATGCTGCTATCTAGGCGTGTGGCAGAGTGTTTTCCTACGGAAAAGACAACGCTTTATACGATGTGCTCGCAGAAGCTGCAGACAGAGGATGCAGACGGCTTTTTTAAGGTTACAGAGACATTAAATGCGTGGACAGGCACGCAGATGAGAGAAAAAAATACACTGATCTTTATCGGGGCGTGTGGTATTGCAGTGAGGGCGATCGCACCATTTGTGCAGGATAAGCGAAGTGATCCGCCGGTACTTTTGTTAGATGAGAGGGGCAAATTTGTGATCCCGCTTTTATCCGGTCATTTGGGCGGAGCCAATGAGCTGGCAGATCGGCTGGCAGAGGCACTTTTGGCAACGGCAGTGATCACGACTGCCACAGATTTAGAGGAATTACCTGCGATTGATCTGTTTGCAAAGAAAAATGATCTTGTGATAGTAAACAAAGAGGGAATTGCGAAGGTTTCGGCCAAACTCTTAGCAGGGGAACGGATCGCTATTTCTGTTGCAAAGGAGCATTTGGGCAGCGAAGGTAAATTCCCGGAGCCTTATTTTTATGTGCCTTATCCACCAAAGGAACCGGTAGATGTGTGTATTACAAAAAAACCAATGGAAGCTGCAAAGGCTCTGCTGTGGCTTCGTCCAAGGACCTATGTGATCGGTATGGGTGTGAGACGTGGAAAGGAGCAAAAAAAAGTAGCAGACTTTATCGCGAGCACATTAAGGCAGGCAGGCATTGCAGAGGAATGTGTGGCAGCACTGGCCTCAGTAGAACAAAAAAGAGATGAGGAATGTTTCTTGTGCTTTAGCAGGGAGCGGGGGATCCCTTTTTTGACATTTTCGCCAAAGCAGCTAGCCACTGTTGAGGGTGAGATACATGGCTCAGAGTTTGTAGAGAAAACCATCGGTGTGGATAATGTATGTGAAAGGGCTGCGCTATTTTGTGCCGGAAGGGATGCACAGCTGGTGTGGAAAAAGCATGCGTGCGATGGAATGACGATTGCGATCGCAGAGCGCATATGGAGGGTGTCCTTTTGAAGAAAAAAATATATATTGTCGGGATCGGACCTGGAAGCGAGAAGATGATGACAAGGGAAGCCATAGCGGCATTAGAGCAGGCGGATGTCATCGTGGGCTATACGGTTTATGTGAAGCTGATAAAGGAGCGCTTCGTGGGAAAGGAGTTTATTACGACACCGATGAAACAGGAGCTACAGAGATGTAGGCGCTGCTTTGAGCTGGCAGAGGAGGGAAAACGGGTGGCACTCATCTGCAGCGGAGATGCCGGTGTATATGGCCTGGCATCTCTGATGTATGAGATAGGAGCCGCATATCCTGATGTCGAGCTTGTTGTGATTGCAGGCGTGACGGCAGCGCTTGGTGGGGCTGCCATGCTGGGAGCTCCGCTGGGACATGATTTTTGCGTGATCAGCCTGAGTGATCTGCTCACACCGTGGGAGAAAATAGAAAAAAGGCTGATGGCTGCGGCAGAGGCGGATTTTGCTATCGCACTTTATAATCCGGCGAGCCATAAAAGACCGGATCATCTAAGGAGAGCCTGTGAGATATTGCTTCGCGTGATCGAGGCAGATAGGCCGTGCGGCTATGTGGAAAATATCGCAAGAGCAGGCAGTAAGGCCTGCGTGTGTACGCTTTATGAGCTGGCAGATGTACCGGCAACGATGTTTACAACAGTATTTATAGGGAATTCCACATCACGCATTCTAAATGGGAGACTGATTACAAGGAGAGGATACGACATTGAAGGAGCTACTACTATTTGCAGGGACAACGGAGGGTCGCAGGCTCTCTGAGTGTTTGGTGAGAGCAGGTATAAGCCATACGATATGTGTGGCGAGTGAATATGGAGCTTCTCTGCTTAAAGAGGATCCGCTTGTACGAGTACAGACAGGACGCATGGACCGAGAGGAGATGCGCTTATTTTTTAAGGAGCATGAGCCTATGGCAGTCATCGATGCGACACATCCGTATGCCTATGAGGTGACTGATAATATAAAAGCTGCACTGCAGGGACTAAAGGTGCCTTATCTTCGTTTGCACAGAGAATGCGGAGAGGAAAGCGGTGAAAAAAATGTCACCTATTTTTCAAATAACGAGGAATGTGCGAGGGCCTTGCAGGATATACCCGGCAATATTTTACTTACGAATGGCAGCAAGGGGCTTTCTGTTTATTCTCAGACGGAAGGCTTAAAGGAGCGTCTGTATGTGAGGGTGCTTCCTACCGTAGAGATAATCGAGGAATGTATGCGGCAGGGACTAACCGGAAAGCAATTGATCGCGATGCAGGGGCCGTTTAGCGAGGAATTAAACAGTGCGCTTTTAACGCAGCTACGGATCGAGTGTATCGTCACAAAGCAAAGCGGCAGGGCAGGCGGCTTTGAGGAAAAGCTTATGGCGGCAAAAAAGAAAGGGATTCCGGTATTTGTGATCGGTGCAAAGGAGGAGAAGGAGGGCTTACGCTTTTCTGAGGTATGCAGATGCATAGAAAAGCTGTGCGGTATATCGCTGCATGCTAATAGTAAGCTTGAGGTAACGCTGGTAGGCTGTGGCATGGGAAGCTGCGATTGCCTGACAAGGGAAGCGGCAGCTGCTATAGAGGGTGCGGATGTGCTGCTTGGAGCACCAAGGCTGATCGAGGCTTATCATCCGAAGCGAAAAAAGGAGCCGATTTATATGGCAGAGGATATCGTGCCATATCTGAAAAGGCTGCAGGAGGAGACCTTTATGGAGCCTTGTCAGGTGGTCATTTTATTCTCCGGAGACAGCGGCTTTTATAGTGGTGCAGCAAACCTTATGCAAGCCTTGAAACAGCAGCAGCAGGAGGGTGCATTGCGATGTGAGCTGCGAGTCTTGCCGGGGATATCTTCTGTATCTTATTTCGCTGCATTAATCGGTGAGACCTATCAGGATGCGGCGATTTTTAGTATGCATGGGAAAAAGCTTACCTGTCTGACGAGAAAGATAAGAAGAAATGCAAAGACATTTTTACTTCTGTCCGGTGTGGCTGATGTGCATAGACTAGGGAGAGAACTAACGGATGCCGGTTTAGATGCCTGTACGGTAATCGTAGGCTTTCAGCTGTCGTATGAAGGGCAGCAGATAAAAATGCTTAGCCCTATGGAATGCATGGATCTAAGGGAGGAGGGGTTATATATCTGCTGTATAAAAAATCCGGCTCCTGATACACCCCGGCTGACGCATGGAAGAAAGGATACTGAATTTTTGCGGGCACGTGTTCCTATGACAAAGGAGGAGATCCGCGAGGTTAGTATTTGTAAGCTTGGCTTGTATGAGGGAGCAGTAGTCGCAGATATCGGAAGCGGCAGCGGCTCGATAGCTCTAGAGCTGGCAGAATTATCTGAAAATGTGCAGGTATTTGCCATAGAGCATAAAGAGGAAGCACTTGAGTTAATTGCTGAAAACAAGAAAAGGTTTGCACTGGATAATATCGAGATCGTTGCAGCGACGGCACCGGAGGGCATGGAGCAGTTGCCTGTATTTACACATGCGCTGATAGGCGGCAGCGGAGGAAACATGAGGGCTATTTTATCTGCATTGTATAAAAAAAATCCGCATATGCGTGTTGTGATCCATGCAATCAGTCTGGAGACGATTGCATTGCTTTGTGAAATACTATCAGAGTATCCGATAGAAAACGAAGCTCTGGTGCAGCTGCAGGTGAGCCGCGCAAAGGAGGCAGGAGCATATCATCTGATGCAGTCAGAAAATCCGGTGTGGATATGCGCTTTTGATTTTTGTGAGGGAGTATGCCCATGAAGCTGGATCGAATCATGCTTGCCGCACCAAAGAGCGGAAGCGGAAAGACAACGATCACCTGCGCACTGCTACAGGCCTTTAAAAATGCAGGAAAACAGGTGGTCTCCTATAAATGCGGGCCGGATTATATCGATCCGATGTTTCACAAAAAAGTGCTGGGTATTCCGTCAAAAAATCTAGATACCTTTTTTACGGATGATGAGACGACGAGACAGCTGTTTTTAAAAAATCGAAGGGAAGAGGAGCTTGTTATCGTAGAAGGTGTGATGGGATTATTCGACGGGCTGGGCGGTGTGCGTGAGGAAGGCTCCTCGTATCATCTGGCAAGAGTAACGAAGACACCGATCATTCTTGTGGTAGATGCAAAGGGCATGGCTATTTCGCTTCTTCCGCTGCTTGCAGGCTTTTTATCCTATGATACAGCGCATTTGATAAGGGGTGTCATATTAAATCGAATCACTGCAGGCTTTTATGAGACTATAAAGCCTCTGATCGAACAAAAGCTAGGACTTTACGTGCTGGGATTTTATCCGGATTGTAAGGAGCATCAGATAAAAAGCAGGCATTTAGGGCTGATGCTGCCGGGAGAGCTTAGCGAATTGCTAGGTCAGCTGCAGCAGAGTGCGACACAGGTGCAAAGGTCGGTTTCCTTAGACAGGGTTTTAGCACTTGCAGGAGAGGCAGAGGAGCTAGAGCAGGTGCAAATCAGAAAGCCACAGCCGCTCAGCAGTACTCATCCTATCATTGCTGTGGCAAGGGATGATGCCTTTTGCTTTTATTATGAGGAGAATATAGAGCTGTTAGAGGCATATGGCGCAGACATCCGTTATTTTTCTCCGCTGCTAGGCAGTAATCTACCTGATGGATGCTCTGGACTTTTGCTTGGCGGAGGCTATCCGGAGCTATATGCAGAAAAGCTCAGTGAAAACAAAGCGATGCTTAGCGCGATAAAGGAGGCAGCAGCCTTAGGTATGCCGATCGTGGCAGAATGCGGTGGCTTTTTATATTTGCACAAAACGATCAAAACAAGCGATCAGAAGGAATATCCGATGGTTGGGCTGTTTGACAGTGCATGCTTTTATGGGGGTAAGCTCGTTCGCTTTGGATATGCTTCGCTGCGTGAGAGGAGGGCTTACTTTCTGCCGGAAAACGAAGAGATTAGAGGACATGAGTTCCATTATTATGACAGCGAGGATAATGGGAAGGATTGCGTAGCAGTAAAGCCTGTGAGTAAAAAAAGCTACTTCTGCATTCGAGAGAAGGAAAATCTCTTTGCCGGTTTTCCTCATTTGTATTACCCGTCAAATCCATCCTTTGCGAAGGCCTTTGTCAGAAAGGCTGCCGACTATCAGAAAAGGCGGCTGTGAGCTCTCTTGCACTTTGCAGGGAAAGGTTATACAATGAAAAAAAATAAAGGGGGTAATATCATATGCTGGTAAACTTAAGACATATGTTATCGAGTGCAAAGGAGGGTGGATACGGCGTTGGATTTTTTAATGCCGTGAATGTAGAGATGGCGCGTGCCATTATAGAAACGGCAGAACAGCTGCATGCACCTGTAATCGTTGGAACTGCAGAGGTGCTGCTTTCTGCTACGCCGTTAGATACCGTGGCATCCTATCTGCTGCCGATGGCAAGAGAGGCAGCTGTCCCGGTTTGTGTACATTACGATCATGGTCTGACCTTTGAAAAATGCATGGAGGCACTTCGTCTGGGCTTTACCTCGGTGATGTATGATTGTTCAACTGCTTCCTATGAGGAAAATATAGCTCGCGTAGCGGAGATGGTAAAGATCGCACATGCGATGGGCGCTACGGTAGAAGGAGAGCTCGGTCATGTCGGGGACAATGCAGGAGCAGGAAAGCTGGAAAATCCGAGCGATTATTATACAGATCCGGGGATGGCAAAGGAATTTGTGGAAAAAACCGGTGTGGATGCACTAGCAGTAGCAGTCGGCAATGCGCACGGTGATTATGCCTTCCCGCCAAAGCTTGATTTTGAGCGGATCAAACAGATTTCAACGGAGACGAACCTGCCGCTTGTATTACACGGAGGGTCAGGGTTATCAGATGATGATTTTAGGAGAGCGGTAGGTATAGGCATCTCTAAGATCAACATATTTACTGATATTGACAAGGCAGGAAAGCGTGGCATCGAGGCAGGACTTGCTGCCGGCGCAAAAACGATGATGGAATTGCTCCCGTATGAGATCAACGAAATGAAGCAGGTGGTTTCAGAAAAGCTGCATTTGTTCGGCTCTGTTTCGAAGGCATAGAATAGGAGAGTAAGCGGTTTTGAATGAATTAGAGACCTATTACAATAAATTTCCGGAGGAAAAACGGCTGTTATCACGGCGAGGACAGGTGGAATACCGCGTCTCCATGAAATATGTGCATGATTATATCCCGGCTAAGGTGCCGCGGGAAAAGGTGCGTATATTAGAAATCGGTGCAGGCACAGGACGCTACAGCGTAGCACTCTCGAAGGAGGGGTATGACGTGACGGCGGTGGAGCTAGTAAAATACAACCTGGGCATCCTAAAGAAAAAGAGCAGTACTGTAAAGGCGATGCAGGGCAATGCGCTGCATTTAAAAAAGCTTGCGGATAACACCTTTGATGTGACGCTTTTGTTTGGCCCGATGTATCATCTGTTTGGCATCGAGGATAAAAAAAGGGCGCTATCAGAGGCGATTCGAGTGACAAAGCCCGCTGGTGTGATACTGGTGGCGTATTGTATGAATGAATACAGCGTTTTGACCTATGCCTTTAAGGAAGGACATTTGGCTGAGTGTCTGGAGGGAGGGCGGCTGACTGCAGATTTTCATACGATCTCCGGCAAGGAGCATCTATATGATTATGTGCGGCTAGAGGATATCGATGCGATCATCGATGGCTGTGCGGTCAGTCGAATAAAGCTCATTTCACCGGATGGACCATCCAGCTATATGCGTGACGTGCTAAATCATATGACGGATGCAGAATTTGAACAGTTTGTGGCCTATCAGCTGGCGACCTGTGAGAGAAGGGAGCTGCTTGGAGCCGCAGCACATACGGTGGACATTTTAAAAAAGGAGCCTTGACAATTGTCAAGACTCCTTTTTGCACTATTTTTTTTGCAGTAGGCGGCCAAGCTGAATAAACAGCGTCGGCAGGAATGCAAGGGAGGCGATAAGGCCGATATCTGAGGCGTTTAGTGGTGCGGTCAAAAACAGCTTCTGTAAAAACGGTATAAACAATACCAGGCCTAAAAAGAGTGTGCCAAGTACAAAAGCACCGACAGACCAGAGATTGCTGCCTAAACCGAGACGCACAATCGAACGGTCACTGCGGCAGGAGAAGCCATGGAAGAGGCGTGCCAGTGTCAGCGTGGCAAAGGCCATCGTGCTTGCCTTCATAGCTCCATCAGATAGACCGTTATAAAAAGCAATCTGTGTGACGATAGCGATGAGCAGTCCGTATAGTGCCAGCTTTCCTGCAACGGCTTTTGTTAAAATGCCTTCCTTCGGATCACGCGGCGGCTGCTTTAAAAGTCCTGCATCAGAGGGCTCCATGCCGATGGCGAGTGCCGGCAGGGAATCCGTGAGCAGATTGATAAACAAAAGATGCACTGCCTCAAAGGGAGTGCTTAGTGCCATCAGCGAGCAGTAAACGACGACAAAGATCGCCGCTAAATTGCCGGAGAGCAAAAACAGTATCGCATTTCGGATGTTGCGGTAGACATTTCTGCCGTTTAAGACCGCCTTGATCATCGTGGCAAAGTTATCATCCTCCAGGATCATGGCAGCGGCATCCTTTGATACCTCGGTACCAGTAATGCCCATGGCTACACCGATATCGGCTTTTTTAAGGGACGGCGCATCATTGACACCGTCTCCTGTCATGGCGACGATTCTGCCCTTGCGCTGCCAGGCATCTACGATGCGGATCTTGTGCTCCGGAGAGACGCGCGCATAAACAGATACCTTGTCTAATATCTTATCCAGCTCTTCGTCGGAGTAGGAATCTAATTCCTGCCCGGTAAGTGCCAGATCGCCATCGGAGAAAATACCGATTTTTCTTGCGATCGCAGAGGCTGTCACCTTGTGATCGCCGGTGATCATGATCGGCTTTATGCCGGCTGAGATTGCATCTGCCACGGCACGCGCGGATTCCACGCGAGGCGGATCGATGATAGCGGTAAGTCCCAGGAAGATAAAGTTATCCTCGCCCTCAAAGGTGAGCTCCTCTTCATAGGTGGACTCACGGTAGGCAAAGGTGAGCACGCGAAGACCTTCCTCGGAAAAGCGTGCATTCTGTGCCTCGATCATAGCGATGTCTTCGGCTGTGATAGGTCGAATGCCGGCGCGTGTCTGGATGCGTGTGGTCCTTGGCAGCAGCATATCTAAAGCACCCTTGGTAAATATGAGATATTGCCCGTCGATATCATATTTGCTGCTCATTAGCTTGCGGTCAGAATCAAAGGGAAGCTCAGCGATACGGGGGATTCTGCCACGCATCAGCTCCTCGCTCTCACCTTCCTTTAAAAAGCCGCAGGTACTTGCAAGATGCACCAGGCAGGTCTCTGTGGGATCTCCGATATCACTGCCGCTTGAGATGGTAGCGTCTGTGTTTAGGACGCAGTCGTATAAGAACAGACGGCCAATAGCATCGGAGGGTGAGAGCTCAGCAGGAGCAAACAAACGTCCATCGGCATAGATTTTTTCTACGGTCATCTTATTTTGCGTGAGTGTACCGGTTTTATCGGAGCACATGATAGAGACACAGCCGAGGCTCTCGACTGCCTTTAAATCCTTGATGATTGCTCGCTGCGCTGCCATTTTCCGCGTGCCGAAGGCTTGTACGATCGTGACGATGGAGCCGAGAGCCTCAGGGATCGCTGCCACGGCGAGGGCAACTGCAAACATCAAAGAATCCAGGATAGGATTGCCCTGATAGATGCGCAGAGCAAATACGATGCAGCTGATGATTAGGATCATAACGGCGAGCTTTTTGCTGAAGGCATCGAGACTGCGTTGCAGCGGCGTCTTTTTCTCGCCTGTCTCATTCATCAGAGTAGCGATCTTGCCCATCTGCGTCTGCATACCTGTATCTGAGATCAGAACCGTGCCTCTGCCGTAGGTGACGAGACTTCCGGAATAGACCATATTGATGCGGTCGCCTAATGCACATTCCTCACTGATGTCGACATCGAGCTTTTCTACATTGGCGGATTCGCCGGTTAGAGAGCTTTCGTTGACCTGCAGAGCATAGCTTTCTAAGACACGTCCGTCTGCGCAGATGAGATCTCCGGCCTCTAGGATTAACAGATCGCCGGGAACGATTTTTTTCGAATCGATCTCCAGCTTGCTGCCATCACGGTAGACCTTGGCCTTTGGTGAGGATAGTGCCTTTAGGGAATCGAGAGACTTTTGTGCCTTTACGGTTTGCACGGTTCCTAGGAAGGCATTTAAGAGCAGCACCACGAGAATGACGATCGTACTTTCGAGGTTTCCTGATACGATGGATATGGTGGCTGCGATCAACAGGATGACGACAAGCAGGTCTGCAAACTGCTCGAAGAAGATTCGAAGGGGGTGCTTTTTTCCTTTTTCCTCTAGGACATTTTCTCCGTACTCTGCGAGTCGCCTGTCTGCCTGTTCACTGGTTAATCCATGAACGTCGTAGGTGTCAGTAAGCTCGGCCTTTGGTTGTAAATAGACCTCTTTCATAAAAAACTCCTTTCGTAAAAAACTCCTTTTACCTGGCAAAAATGGAGCAAAAAAAGACCTTTTGTGCACAAAAACAAGTGCACAAAAAGTCTTGTTTAACGTTAGTGATCAACTAGTGTTCGTTACCCGGCATCCGGTCTTAAAATAAGACGTCCTGACGAATACCGGGACATAGCCGAAGGACTATGCAACTACTCCCCTTTTGCGTTTCGTTTATACTAGCCGATGGGGGCAGATTTGTCAAGAAAAATATTAAAAAATTCGGCTAGAAATAATATTGACAAATTCGGGCAGAATGTTAAGATTTCAAGTATCGCGAGCGAGTCTTGACTTTTATTAAAGGAGGTAATTGAATGGTAAAGACGCTAATGGCACAGATTAAGGAATATCGCGCGGCATCAATCGCGACGCCTCTTTGCATGATTATCGAGGTGTTAATGGAGACGATCATTCCTTTTTTGATGGCATCGATTATCGATGATGGAGTAGATAAGGGAGATTTACATCATATATATATGGTAGGAGCCTTGATGCTTCTGATGGCTTTGATCGGTCTGTTTGGCGGACTCGGAGGTGCACATTTTGGAGCAAAGGCATCGGCAGGCTTTGCAAAAAATCTGCGGGAGGCGATGTTTGCCAATATTCAGACGTTTTCGTTTGCAAATATCGACCGTTTTTCAACGGCGGGGCTCGTCACACGTTTAACGACAGATGTGACCAATCTGCAGAACGCGTATCAGATGATACTTCGTATGTGTATCCGGGCACCGCTTAGTATGATATGTGCGATGATCATGAGCTACATTATCTGTCCGAGACTGGCAAATGTTTATTTGATCGCAGTCATTTTGCTCGGTGCGGTACTGATTTTAATTATGAAACGGACGCACAAATATTTTTCACAGGTGTTTGAAAAATATGATGAGCTCAATGCCAGCGTGCAGGAAAACGTATCGGCTATCCGTGTGGTAAAGGCTTACGTGCGTGAGGATTATGAAAGGACGCGATTTACAAATGCCAGCAAAAATGTATACAGCATGTTTGTGCGCGCAGAGAAGCTGATCTCACTCACTTCGCCGATCATGACCTTTACGGTGTATACCTGCATCCTTTTGATTTCCTGGATCGGCGCAAGACTTGTGGTATTAGACAGCCTAACAACCGGAGATTTGATGAGCATGCTGACCTACAGCATGAATATTTTGATGAATCTGATGATGCTGTCTATGGTATTTGTCATGGTTACGATGTCTGCAGCCAGCGGGCGGCGTGTATCAGAGGTTATCAATGAGAAAAGCACTCTGACCAATCATAAGAATCCTGATTTTTATGTGGCGGATGGAAGCATCGTCTTTGATCATGTCAGCTTTGATTATCATGGAGATAAGGAGCATCCGATTCTAAAGGATGTCAATCTATCCATTAAGGCAGGAGAGACGATCGGTATCATCGGCGGTACAGGCAGCTCCAAATCGAGTCTTGTGAATCTGATCTCAAGACTTTACGATGTGACGGAGGGGTCAGTTACGGTCGGCGGCAAGGATGTGCGCACGTATGATCTGGATACACTGCGTGGCGAGGTGGCTGTCGTATTGCAAAAAAATGTGCTCTTTTCCGGCACGATCTATGAAAACCTGCGCTGGGGCGATGCAAATGCGAGCGAGGAGGACTGTAAAAGGGTATGCCGACTCGCCTGTGCTGATGAATTTATCGAACGCATGCCGCAAAAATATGATACCTTCTTAGAGCAGGGCGGCAGCAACCTGTCCGGAGGTCAGAAGCAGCGCTTATGTATCGCGAGGGCACTGCTGAAAAATCCAAAGATTTTGATACTGGATGATAGTACGAGTGCAGTCGATACGGCGACTGATGCGAGAATACGCCGTGCCTTTGCCCAGGAGATTCCTGGCACGACAAAGCTCATCATCGCGCAGCGAATTTCCTCTGTACAGGAGGCAGACCGCATCATTGTGATGGAGGATGGTGCTGTCATAGGCTTTGATACGCATGAGAGACTGTTAGAGACAAATGAGATCTATCGTGATATTTACGAGTCACAGACGAGTGGCGGCGGAGATTTTGATGAAAAGGCAGGTGAAGCATAATGGCAGAGGAAAAGGTACGTGAATTTAAAGGCGGCAGAAGAGGCGCAGGACCGCGTCCGAAGCTAGAGCACCCCATGGCAAGCTTCCTTCGTATTATGCGCTATGTAATGCATTTTTATCCTGTGCATATCATACTCGTGGTGCTTGCGATTTTTGCAAATGTGCTCTGCAGTGTGCGGGGAACCTGGTTTATGAAGGATCTGATCGATGTCTACATTAAGCCGCTGCTGCTTAGTGCGCAGCCGGATTTTAGCGGATTATTGCATGCGATCTATAGTGTGGCAGGCTTTTACCTGCTGGGTGTCGTGGCGGTATTTATCCAAAACAGGCTCATGATCTATGTATCCCAGGGCACACTGATGCATATGCGTAACGAGATGTTCACTCATATGGAAAAGCTGCCGGTGAGCTATTTTGACTCTCATCCGCACGGAGATATCATGAGTATGTATACGAATGATATCGATACGCTGCGCCAGATGATATCCCAGAGTCTTCCGCAGTTTTTGTCGAGTGCGGTTACGATCGTGAGCGTATTTGCCAGTATGGTGATGCTGAGTGTTCCGCTGACGATTTTAACTATGGTGATGGTGGTGATCGTATTATTTTCCACGAAAAAGGCTACCGGGCTCAGCGGACGATATTTTTTGCAGCAGCAGAAGGATCTTGGCATGATAAACGGCTATATCGAGGAAATGATGGAGGGACAAAAGGTCGTTAAGGTATTCTGCCATGAAAAGGTCTCCTACGAGGATTTTTGTAAATTAAATGATCAGCTTTTTGAGAGTGCTTATAATGCAAACCAGTTTGTAAACCTGCTGGGACCGATCAATGCACAGCTGGGTAATGTCAGCTATGTGCTCTGTGCCATGATCGGAGGCGTGCTGGCATTGAAGGGCAGCTTTGGCTTTACGCTTGGTTCCCTGGCTAGCTTTTTAACCTTTAATAAGAGCTTTTATATGCCCATCAACCAGGTGAGCCAGCAGCTAAATGCAGTTGTGATGGCACTTGCAGGCGCAGATCGTATCTTTGCACTGCTTGATGAGGTGCCGGAAAAGGATGAGGGCTACGTGACGCTCGTTAATGCAAGAGAGGAAAACGGCACGCTTAGTGAATGCATGGAGCGTACCGGTATCTGGGCCTGGAAGCATGTGCATCAGGCCGATGGCAGCGTAGAATACAAACGATTAGAGGGTGATGTGGTATTTGATTCGGTAGATTTTGGTTATATACCGGAAAAAACCGTGCTGCATGAGGTGGATCTGTTCGCAACGCCGGGACAAAAGATCGCCTTTGTCGGTTCGACAGGAGCCGGAAAGACTACTATTACAAATCTGATCAACCGGTTTTATGATATTCAGGATGGAAAGATCCGTTATGACGGCATCAACATAAACAAGATCAAAAAGTCAGATCTGCGCCATTCTCTTGGTATGGTGCTGCAGGATACACATCTTTTCACCGGTACGGTGATGGAGAATATACGTTATGGAAAGCTCGATGCGACAGATGACGAAGTGATAGCTGCAGCAAAGCTGGCCAATGCAGATGGCTTTATCAGACATTTGGAGCATGGGTATCAGACGATGCTGACCGGAGACGGCGCATCTCTTTCACAGGGACAAAGGCAGCTGCTTGCGATCGCCCGTGCGGCAGTGGCAGATCCGCCGGTGCTTATTCTGGATGAGGCGACCAGCTCGATAGATACACGAACGGAGCGTATCGTACAATCCGGTATGGATCGTTTGATGAAGGGACGCACGACCTTTGTGATCGCACATCGGCTATCGACCGTGCGAAACAGCGACTGTATTCTCGTATTAGAGCAGGGGCGCGTCATAGAACGAGGCAGCCATGAGCAGCTGATACAAGAGCATGGCACCTACTATCGTCTCTATACAGGTAATGCCGTATAAACCTTATAAACTTAATTTTTACGGGCAAAGCTTGACAGCTACCGCGGATGGGACTAAACTGTTTTAAGATTATTTAAATATAGAAAAGAGGAATCAGCTATGGAGAAAAAGAACATTGACTGGTCAAACATAGGCTTTGGTTATCAGGTGACGGACAAGCGTTATGTCTCAAATTATAAAAACGGTGCATGGGATGATGGTGTGCTGACAGACGAGGCGACCATCACTATGAGTGAGTGTGCCGGCGTTCTTCAGTATGCGCAGACCTGCTTTGAGGGTCTAAAGGCCTACACCACCGAGGATGGCAGAACCGTATGCTTTCGCCCTGATTTAAATGCAAGCCGTATGAAGGATTCCTGCGAGCGCTTAGAGATGCCGGTATTTCCGGAGGATCGTTTTATCGAGGCAGTAAAGGCAGTAGTTCATGCCAATGAAGCATATGTACCTCCCTTTGGCTCAGGTGCGACTCTCTATATCCGCCCGTACATGTTCGGCAGCTCTCCGGTCATCGGTGTAAAGCCTGCGGATGAGTATCAGTTCCGCGTATTCTGCACTCCGGTAGGACCTTATTTCAAGGGCGGCGCAAAGCCCATCACGATTCGTGTCAGCGACTTTGACCGTGCAGCACCGCATGGAACAGGACACATCAAGGCCGGATTAAACTACGCCATGAGCCTGTATCCTATCGTGGATGCTCACAAGCAGGGCTTTGATGAGAATATGTATCTTGATGCCGGCAGCAGAACCTACGTAGAGGAGACCGGAGGAGCGAATTTCATCTTTATCACAAAGGATGGCAAGCTCGTAACACCCAAGTCTGACAGCATCCTGCCTTCTATTACACGCCGCTCACTGATGGTTGTGGCAGAGAAGTATCTTGGCATGACGGTTGAGCATCGCCCGGTTCGCTTTGATGAGCTTGCTGATTTTGCAGAGTGTGGCCTGTGCGGAACAGCAGCAGTGATCTCACCGGTAGGAAAGATCAACGACCACGGCAAAGAGATCTGTTTCCCTAGTGGCATGGAGGAGATGGGACCTGTGACAAAGAAGCTCTATGATACCCTGACCGGTATCCAGATGGGGCGCATTGAGGCACCCGAGGGATGGATCGTAGAGATTGACTAGTCTTTACAACAAAATTAAAATGCGTTAAACTATAGGCGGATTTGCGGTTGTAAATCCGCCTTTTCTAATGATACAGACAATGGGAGGATGAGAGATGTTAGCAAAAAATATACAGGTTGCGCTGAAGGGCAATTCCGTGATTCGCGCGATGTTTAATGAGGGCAAGGAGCTTGCAGAAAAGATCGGAGCGGAAAATGTATACGATTTTTCGCTTGGTAATCCGGCCACACCGGCTCCTGCGCGTGTGAATGCAGCGATCAAGGAGGCTGTGGATACGATGGATTCCATGGAATTACACGGCTATATGGCAAATGCAGGTTATCCGGATGTGCGTGGTGCGATAGCGGACAATCTAAATGAGCGCTTCGGCACGGATTTTACCTTTAAAAATATTATCATGACAGTAGGAGCAGCAGGCGGACTAAACATTATATTAAAAGCTCTGCTGGATCCGGGCGATGAGGTGATCGTTTTTGCACCATATTTTGGTGAGTATAAGGGATATGCAGGGAATTTCGGTGGCGTGATCGTAGAGGTCGCTCCGAATGTAGAGACCTTCCAGCCGGATCTTGACGATTTTGAGAAAAAGATCACAGACAAGACAAAAGCAGTCATCATCAATACACCAAACAATCCCACCGGTGTCATCTATAGTGATGAGACAATGACGCGTTTGGGTGAGATTTTATCAAAAAAAGAGAAGGAATATGGTCATGAGCTGTATCTAATCTCCGACGAGCCGTATCGTGAGCTCGTATATGACGGAGCAGGGGAGCGGTTTTTAACCGGCTTTTACCATAATACACTGGTCGGCTATTCCTTTAGTAAATCGCTTTCACTGCCAGGTGAGCGTATCGGCTATGTCGTCATTCCAAATGAGGTGACAGACGCAGGCGATGTGCAAAGCGGCATCGAGATTGCGAATAGACAGCTGGGCTTTGTAAATGCACCGTCTTTGATCCAAAAGGCGGTGGCACAGTGCTTAAATGAAAAAACCGATGTGGCTTACTATGATAAGAATAGGGAATATTTATACAGTGAGCTGACTCGTCTGGGATTTACCTGCATAAAGCCGCAGGGTGCCTTTTATCTATGGGTAAAATCTCCTGTTGCTGATGAGGAGGAATTCGTACAGGCTGCAAAGAAGCATCATATTTTGTTTGTCAAGGGCTCTGCCTTTGCCTGCCCCGGCTTTGTGCGCATTGCGTATTGTACCTCTTATGAGAAAATCGAGCGCTCCATGCCTGCCTTTGCGCTTCTTGCGGCAGACATGGGACTGTGTTAGGAGGAACCATGCAAAAATGGGAGGAGAATACTCGGCGTGTCGTACCCTATACGCCGGGTGAACAGCCGAAGGAGTCAGACATAATAAAGCTAAATACAAATGAAAATCCCTATCCGCCTTCGATAAAGGTGCAGCAGGTGATTCGTGATTTTTCTGCAGATAGTCTGCGGCTATATCCGGATCCGACGGCAGGAGATCTGGTACGCGCCCTGGCTGACTACTATGGAGTAGATGCAGATCAGGTATTTGTCGGCGTAGGAAGTGATGATGTATTGGCGATGAGCTTTTTAACCTTTTTTAATGGAGAAAAGCCGATTTTATTTCCGGATATCACCTATTCCTTTTATGATGTTTGGGCGGATTTGTTTCACATACCCTATGAAGTGCAGCCATTAGATGATGGATTATGCATTCGCAAGGAAGACTACTATAAGGAAAATGGCGGTGTGATACTGCCGAATCCAAATGCACCGACAGGAATTTTGCTGCCACTTTCTGAGATAGAGGATATCGTTTCACACAACCGGGACACAGTCTGCATCATTGATGAGGCATATATAGATTTTGGCGGCGTGAGTGCGCTGCCGCTTATCGAAAAATATGACAATCTCCTGATCGTACAGACCTTTTCAAAATCCCGTTCTATGGCAGGCGCACGGATTGGCTATGCCCTGGGCAGTGCGAAGCTGATCCACTATTTAAACGATGTGAAATATTCGTTTAATTCCTATACGATGGATCGGCTGACGATACAGACCGGTGTAGCGGCTGTATCGGATGAGGCATATTTCAAGGAAACGATAGAGAAGATCATCGCGACTAGAGAGCGCACAAGAGACGAGCTGTTGGCACTTGGATTTTTGGTTCCAAGGTCAATGAGCAATTTCCTATTTATCAGTCATCCGAAGGTGAATGCAAGAGAGCTGTTTTTATGGCTGAAGGAAAAGAAGATATATGTACGTTATTTTGATAAGCCGCGCATTGATAATCGGCTGCGCGTCACCATCGGAACAGATGAGCAGATGGATGTGTTGCTGTCTAGCCTAAAGGAGTATGTATGCTAAAAAATTATTTATGGGTTTTTTTTGTATCGATGCTTCCGATCATTGAGCTGCGTGGGGCGATCCCCATCTCGCAGGGGTTAGGACTTCCAATCGTGCCCAGCTATATTTTATCGATTATCGGGAATATGCTGCCGGTGCCCTTTATCTATCTGTTTGCCAGAAAGGTACTCACATGGGGCGCAGATAAGCCGTTTATAGGACGCTTCTTTTCCTGGTGCCTAAAAAAAGGAGAGGCAGGAGGAAAAAAGCTGCAGGAGAGTGCAGGAAGGGGACTTTTTGTGGCGCTGATGCTGTTTGTCGCGATCCCGCTGCCGGGAACAGGAGCATGGACAGGGACACTGGCTGCCAGCATTCTGGATATGGATTTTAAATCCAGCGTAACAGCTGTGATGTGCGGCGTACTGATCGCCGGTGTGATCATGATGATCGCTAGCTTTGGTGTATTTGGTGTTTTGTTGTAAAAGAAAGGCGCAAGATAGTCTTGCGCTTTTTTTCAAAAAAGGATAAGGCATATGAGTATACAGGAATATTTGGCATGTAAACGATTGATCGCAGACGGTGCGATGGGCACATATTATGAAAAAAAATACGGGGAGAGCGATCCGTTTGTAGAGCGGGCATCAGGTAGGCATCAGGAACGTATCTGCGCCATTCATCTGGAATATCTGCATGCCGGTGCCAGGCTGCTTCGTACTAATACGTTTGCACTCTGTCCGGTTTTTTTTCCGGATGAAAATGAGCGGCTTTCGCTTGTTAAGGCAGGCTACGCGGCTGCCCTAGAGGCCTGCAGGCAGTTTCGTGCAGAGAGCGGGTACGACGGAGAACTCTTTATCGCGGCAGATTTTGGACCAATCGTGGAAGAGGATGAGAAAAGCGATGAGGAGGTGCTGGCCGATTATGAGAGGATGTGCGATGCCTTTCTGGAACAGGGTGCGAACGTATTTGTGTTTGAATCACAGCAGGATGATAAGTATCTAGGCACATTAGCTTCTTATATAAAAGGGAAATGTCCGGAGGCGTTTGTACTGGCGCAGTTTACATTTGATCGAAGCGGATATACGAGGGCCGGGCTTTCACTTCTTCGAATCAGCGAGAGCATGGCTAAGGATGCGATGGCTTCTGTGGATGCCTATGGCTGCAACTGTGGTGTAGAGGCCGGTCATATGCTGCAGATGCTGCAGCAGCAGCCCATGTATTGCAAAAAATGGTTTAGTGTGCTGCCTAATGCCGGCTATCCGCTTTCCCTACGCGGCAAGACGATCTATACAGAAAACGAGCATTATTTTGTGGAAAAAAGTGTGCTGCTGGCATCTCTTGGTGTGGATATCATCGGTGGCTGCTGTGGTACTACACCACGACATATACAAAAGCTTGCAGAAGAACTAAAGGACCTGCCGCGTGGAGAGAAAAAAATCGAGCCGCTGCCAAATAAAGAGGCGGCTGTGGTATCAGTGGCGCCTGAAAAGTCAGTAGGACTGGCGACTCGCATGTTTTTACCACCACAAAAACGGGAGAAAAAGCCTGTGATAGTCGAGATGGATCCGCCCTTTGACTGTGATATCACAAAGGTTATAAAGGGGGCAGGGCAGTTAGCTAAGGCAGGCGTAGATCTCTTGACGCTGTCGGATTCGCCGATGGCACGGGCACGTATGGATGCCGGCGCACTCGCGGCGCGAGTCATGTCGGAGATAGGGATTCCTGTGATGCCGCATGTGACCTGCAGGGATCGCAATATCATAGGCCTTCGTTCCCTGCTGTTAGGGGAATATCTAAACGGTGTGCGCCAGCTCCTTGTCGTGACCGGCGATCCGGTGGCGAGAGATGCGAGAGGAACGGTATCAGGCGTCTTTGATTTTAATTCGATCCGTCTGATGGAATACATCAAGAACATGAACGGCGAATTGTTTGCGGCAGATCCAATGCATATGGGCGGTGCACTTAACTATCATGGCGCAAACCCGGACGGAATCATCAGACGCATGGAAAAAAAGATCGATGCAGGCTGTGAATATTTTCTCACGCAGCCGATCTATTCGGATGAGGATATTTCGCGTATCGCATATATAAAAGAAGCAATTGGCACGCGTGCGCAGATCTATTGCGGGATCATGCCGTTAGTCAGTTATAAAAATGCGATGTTTATCCATCATGAGATGGCAGGAATTACGATTCCTGAGGAGATTTTAAAACGTTATACACCACAGATGTCAAGGGAGCGTGCCGGTGAGGTGGCGATAGAAATATCGATAGAGCTGGTACAAAAGCTAAAGGAATTGGCAGATGGATATTATTTTATGACACCGTTTAACCGCGCCGGATTGATATGTGAGATATTATCCGGCCTGCAATAGGGAGAGCTATCATGACAAGAGAAGCATTTCGGAAACTGGTCGAAAAAAAGATCGTGATCTTAGACGGAGCGACAGGATCAAATCTGCAGCAGGCAGGTATGCCAACAGGTGTATGTCCGGAGCAGTGGATTTATGAGCATCCCAAGACGCTTATAGATCTGCAGAGAGCCTATGTGAAGGCAGGCACTGATATCGTCTATGCGCCCAGCTTTACGGCGAATCGTATCAAGCTAGAGGAATATGGCCTGGCGGATCAATTAGAGAGAATGAACCGTGAGCTGGTAGCGCTTTCTAAGAAGGCAGTTGCAGGAAGTGATGCTTTTGTGGCAGGAGACATTACGATGACAGGAAAGCAGCTAGAGCCGATCGGAGATATGGAGTTTGAGACGCTGATTTCTGTCTATAAGGAGCAGGCACAGGCATTGCTTTTAGCAGGCGTGGATTTGTTTGTCGTAGAGACGATGATGAGTCTGCAGGAGACGCGTGCGGCTGTGATCGCGATTCGTGAGCTATGTGAGCTTCCGATCATGGCGACCTTGACCTATGAATCGGATGGACGCACACTCTATGGAACGGATGCGAAAACGGCGATGGTCGTCCTGCAAAGCCTGGGAGTGGATGCTGTCGGCTGTAACTGCTCGAGTGGACCATTAGAGATGCTGCCTGCAGTAGAGGCGATGCGTGAGGTAGCAAATATTCCGATCATAGTAAAGCCAAATGCCGGCCTGCCGCAGCTCATCAACGGAAAAACGGTCTATGGCATGCAGCCGGAGGAGTTTGCCGAGGCGGTCTCTTCTCTCGTAGCTGCCGGAGCCTCCATCGTTGGCGGATGCTGTGGTACGACACCGGCACACATTGCAGCCCTTGCAACGTCACTAGCCAGGCTTTCGATCCCTGCGGTCTCAACAGAGAAAAAACGACTTCTTGCCACAGAGCGAGGAGTATTGCAGATCGATTTGGACGGTAATTTTCTCGTCGTGGGTGAACGGATCAATCCAACCGGAAAAAAAGCACTGCAGGAGCAGCTTCGTGACGGCAATCTAGATATGGTATGTCAGATGGCCACTAAGCAGGAGGAAAACGGTGCAGCGATATTGGATGTAAACATGGGTATGAACGGCATCGATGAAAAGGAGATGATGCTGGCGGCGATCGAGGAGCTTACGACAGTTTGCAATCTGCCGCTTTGTATCGATTCGAGCAGCGTAGAGGTGCTAGAGGCTGCGCTTCGTAGATATCCCGGCCGGGCACTCGTCAATTCCGTATCACTAGAGACGCTAAAGATAGAAAAACTGCTTCCTGTCGTGGCAAAATACGGTGCGATGTTTATTTTGCTTCCTCTTTCTGATGAGGGCATTCCTGAAACCTTAGAGAGAAAGCGAGAGATCGTTCGGGAAATATTAAAGCATGCCTATGCACTTGGATTTACAGGGGAGGATATTATCGTAGACGGATTGACCGCAACGGTGGGAGCCAATAAGGATGCGGCATTAGAATGCTTTGATACGATCCGATATTGCAGAAATGAGCTTTCACTGGCTACGATCTGCGGACTTTCCAATATATCGTTTGGACTGCCAAACCGCCCGTTTGTCAATGCAGCCTTTTTGACCATGGCAATAGAACAGGGATTGACCATGGCGATTGCAAATCCCTCACAGGATCTTTTGATGAATGCGGCCTTTGCATCGGATATGCTGCTGCATAGGGCGGACAGTGACATTCGTTACATCGAACGCATGCAGGTGTATGAAAAGCACGTGGAAGAAAAAGAGGCGATGGTGCGTCCGAAGGAAAAAAAGGCAGCTTCGACAGATATTATGAAGGAGAATGAGGATGCGATTTTTACGGGCGTGCTAAAGGGCGATAAAAAGCATATCGTCTCCTTAACAGAGGAAGCCATAAAGGCTGGAAATACTCCGGATGACATTATAAATGGCAGCCTGATCCCTGCTATCAATGAGGTGGGAAGTCGTTTTGAAAAACAGCTGTATTTTCTGCCGCAGCTGATCTCATCGGCCGAAGCGATGCAGACAGCGATCGAATATTTAGAGCCGATGCTCGTGCATGATGATGCGAATAAAGAGGCGTCTACTATCGTGATTGCGACGGTGGAGGGTGATATTCATGATATCGGTAAAAATCTGGTCGTCTTAATGCTGAAAAATTACGGCTATAGAGTGATAGATCTGGGCAAGGACGTTTCTGCCGATACGATCGTGAGTACAGCGATGGATACAGGCGCACAGGTAATCGGACTTTCCGCACTCATGACAACGACCATGATGCGCATGAAGGAGGTTGTGGAGTTAGCGAGAAAACGCGGCTGCTTCAGCAGGATCATCATCGGCGGTGCATGTATAACGGAGAGCTTTGCAGAGGAGATCGGAGCAGATGGCTATTCCTCTGATGCGGCTGACTGCGTCAAGCTCGTCCAGTCGCTGCTGGCATAAAAGGGATGAAATGACATGAAGAAAAATCTATCGATAAAAGAGAATAGCTATCCGAGGATGTGCAGCGAGCTGACAGAGCTTTTAAAAAAAGCTGACAAACAGGGGAAGCTTTTGGAGGTGATGCGTGAGGAATTTTTGCATCCGCTTAGTATGCAGGCACTTTGGACGTGCAGGAGCTATTTTTACAGCCTGCCAAGTGAGGCTTACAATGCGGATGATGATGCAAACCTTGCACTGATATCTGCGCGTGCGCTGCTTGCAGCCATGGAGGGGGACCTGGGCCTCGCACGAGAGTTCGTTGCCTTGTTAGGAGAGACGAATTACCCGATCTTGACGCAGAATATCACGAGAAGGGATTATATACGTTTCCTCACAGAGCTTGTCATGCCTTATACAAGCGAGGAGCATTTCTGGCAGATTGTGCGTACACTGCAGCACCTGCAGGCCGGAGCGGTGCAGAGCCTGACGCTTTCTGCAGGCAGGCCCAGCATACTAAACGGATTTCGTGATTTTACTGCGCATACCGATGGGATAAAGGAGCATAAGAGGCAGATCGAGGAAATCCTGCAGATGTTCTATGGGAAAAATGGCGAGGGCATTTATGATATTGCACTGGCAGAATGGTATTATCAGTGTAACGACAGCTTTCACGCCCTGCTTTTAGTGACAGGTACGATTTCCTTGATGGAGGATCAGAGGAATATCCAGTGTCTGTTTGTGGCGATGGCTCTGCAGATGAAGATACTACTGCTGAACGGACAGATGCAGGCTGCAGCCCCGCTTGTAAAAAAGATTCGCGAGCGTGTGGAGGATGCCGGCTGGGAAGAGGTTAAAAGCAGCTTAAATGCCCTTGGGGCATGGGCGGCCTGCTACGATGGGAAGCGTGAGATCGTCGAGCAGTGGCTTAAAAACAGCGCACCTAATGAGCAGGAGCAGATGTGCATGTGTGATATATATGCATATCTGGTGAAGATTCGCTGTTATTTATTTACCGGAAAATATATGGTAGCCTTTGTGCTTTCGAGTCAGCTCATTCAGCTATTAAAGGATGGAGAACGGCACATGGACCTATGTGAATGCTATATGCTCGCTGCCATCGCCTGCTATAAGGCCGGTGCGATGGAGGATATGTGTAGGGAGCTGGAGCGCTCACTTGCCATTGCACGAAAAAATCACTACATCCGTCTGCTTGCGGATGAAGGTATTTACATGGTACGGATGCTAGCCGTCTATCGCAAGCGATATGGTGAGGATGACTTTGCAGAACAGATTTTAGCTGCGGCAAAGGAGGTGGCACGTAAGCTGCCGGACTATATGCAATCGGAGGACAATATTTATGAGCCGCTGACACCGACTGAAAAGCAGGTGCTGCAGCTTTTAGCTCAGGGGCTGACATATCAGGAGATGGCAGCCAAGCTTGGAAAAAAAGAGGGAAGCATCAAATTTCACAGCTCAGGTATTTTTAAAAAGCTACAGGTGAAAAATCGTCAGCAGGCTGTGAATCGTGCGGTAGAGATTGGACTGTTATAACAAAAGAAGGGAGTATAAGCGATGCTGCAGACAGGAATAAAAGGAACAAAAACAATTACGGTAACAAAGGAAAATACTGCAAAGACGATGGGCAGCGGTACTTTGGATGTATTTGCCACACCGGCAATGATCGCACTGTTAGAGGAGACCTGCTTTAAAAGCGTGGAAGGGCAATTAGAGGAAGGCGATGGGACGGTAGGTACACTGCTTGAGATTAAGCACAGCGCACCAACGCCGCTTGGCATGGAGGTGACCTGCGAATCAGAATTGATCGAGGTGGATGGACGCCGGTTAGTATTTTCGGTAGAGATATCGGATGCAAAGGGAAGCGTTGGAAGTGGCCGTCATGAGCGCTTCATTATTCACAATGAAAGGTTTCAGGCAAAGGCGAATGCCAAAAAGGATGTATAAAATAAAATAAGTGTTGACAATGTGTGGGTGCGGTGGTATCTTAGTTACAGAAACGATTAGCACTCCATTGAGATGAGTGCTAATAACAAACAACAAGAAGGATGTAAACGATGGATCAGTTGGATGAGCGTAAGGTAAAGATACTAAAAGCGATCATACAGACCTACTTGCAGACCGGTGAGCCGGTTGGTTCAAGGACGATTTCAAAATATACAGATTTGAATCTCAGCTCTGCCACGATCCGAAATGAGATGTCAGACCTCGAGGAGCTAGGCTACATTATTCAGCCGCATACCTCGGCTGGCCGGATTCCTTCCGATCAGGGATATCGCTTCTACGTGGATCACCTCATGGAGGAGAAGGATCGTGAGGTTAGCGAGATGAAGAGCTTTGTCATCGAGCATACGGAGAAGATGGAGCAGGTTTTGAAGAATGTGGTCAAGCTATTGGCGAGCAATACCAATTATGCGACCATGATCACAGCACCGCAGGCTCGTCACGGCAGACTCAAGTTTATCCAGCTCTCGAAGGTGGATGATGAGCAGCTGTTAGCAGTCATCGTACTAGAGGGCAACATTGTTAAAAATAAGATCATCCGAACAGCGCTCGAGGAGCTGACAGGCGAGCAGCTTTTAAAGCTCAATTTACTGTTGAATACGAGTCTTGGCGGACTGGCACTTAGCCAGATAAACCTGGCGACGATCGCAAAGCTAAAGGAGCAGGCAGGCATTCATAGTGAGATTGTCAGCAGTGTGCTCGATGCGATTGCAGAATCCGTATCAGAGGATGAGGACCTGGAGATCTATACGAGCGGTGCGACGAATATATTCAAATATCCGGAGCTGACCGATTCCGGGCAGGCTAAAGAGCTGATTAATGCCTTTGAGGAGAAAAATCAGCTGGCTGATCTGGTGAACACATCACTGGGCGATGAAGAAAATACCGGCATACAGGTATACATCGGCAATGAATCACCGGTACATTCGATGAAGGATTGCAGTGTCGTCACAGCGACCTATGAGCTGGGCGAGGGCATGAAGGGTACCATCGGTATTATCGGTCCGAAGCGTATGGATTATGAAAATGTGGTAGACAATCTAAAGACACTAAAGCAGCAGCTGGACGGCATATTTAAAAAACCGCCCGGACAAACATAAAGGAAGGTGAAAAATATGGCACAAGAGGAAAATAAGGAGCCGAAGGATCAGACGATGGAGGAAGCAGTCGATTCGCCTAAACAGGAGCCTGCCGCAGAGGAGGCTGCTGCAAAGGAAGCAGAGGAGACGGACAAGCCTTCGTCAAAGGATGAAAAAAAGGATACTGCAAAAAAAGGCGCCTTTCAGAAAAAGGAAAAAAAGAAGGACAAGTTCGAGGAACGCATCGAGGAGCTGACCGATCAGGTGAAGCGGCAGATGGCAGAGTTTGAGAACTTCCGCAAGCGCACAGACAAGGAAAAGGCTCAGATGTATGAGGTTGGTGCAAGGAGCATTATTGAAAAGATCCTGCCTGTGGTAGATAATTTCGAGCGAGGACTTTCTGCAGTACCACAGGAGCAAAGATCGGATGCTTTTGTGGAGGGTATGGACAAGACCTACAAGCAGATGATGACTGTATTTGAGGAGCTTGGTGTCACACCAATCGAGGCGATTGGTCAGGAATTCGATCCGCAGCTTCACAATGCAGTGATGCAGGTGGAGAGCGAGGAATACGAATCCGGCATCGTAGCGCAGGAGCTGCAAAAGGGTTATATGTATCGCGACAGCGTCGTACGCCACAGTATGGTCGCAGTCGTACAATAGGTATGGTAATACAATAGTTTGTTTATATATAATAGGAGGAAAAAATCATGAGCAAGATTATTGGTATTGACTTAGGAACAACAAACAGCTGTGTAGCAGTTATGGAGGGTGGCAAGCCTACCGTTATCGCAAACCAGGAGGGTGCCAGAACGACACCGTCTATCGTTGCTTTTACAAAGACCGGCGAGCGTTTAGTCGGCGAGCCTGCAAAGCGTCAGGCAGTAACCAACGCAGAGAAGACGATCTCTTCTATCAAGAGACATATGGGCACGGATTACAAGAAAGCGATCGACGATAAGAGCTACAGCCCGCAGCAGATTTCAGCTATGATTTTGCAGAAGCTAAAGGCTGATGCAGAGAGCTACTTAGGAGAGACTGTGAGTGAGGCAGTCATCACTGTTCCTGCATATTTTAATGATGCACAGCGTCAGGCCACCAAGGATGCAGGCAAGATCGCAGGTCTTGATGTAAAGCGTATCATCAACGAGCCGACCGCTGCTGCATTGGCATATGGCTTAGACAATGAAAAAGAGCAAAAGATTATGGTATACGATTTAGGCGGCGGTACCTTTGATGTATCTATCATCGAGATCGGTGATGGTGTCATTGAGGTATTATCTACTAATGGTGATACACATCTAGGCGGTGATGACTTCGATAACCGCGTGACACAGTGGATGATCGATGAATTTAAGAAGGCAGAGGGCGTAGACC